>NZ_CP024307.1:2482500-3200000 GCF_002944405.1 Sinorhizobium fredii
TGCCGAGCGAATCGCCGACGAGCAGGAAATCGACATGCGGGTCGAGAAGCCGCGCGATCGGCGTCGTATAGGCTGTGAGGCTGACGATCGGACGTTCGCCCTTCAAGGCTTCGATACTGGCGGGGCTGAGCCGCCGTTTCGTGGTCTGGACGCTCATGTCAGGCAACCTTTGCAAAACGGGCGGATTTCGGAGCGATGACGCGATTGTCGAGCAGCTTGGTCGCGCCGAAGCGGACGAAAAGCAGGAGCAGCACCGGCTTGTCGCCGATCTCGCCGACCGGCTCGAGCGTCTCGGGATCGCGTAGCGCCACCACCTCGGGGCATGCCAACGGCTCGCTCGACAGGAAATCGGTGACGCCCTTCTCGACAACGGCCGGATCGGTGACGCCGCTCGCGATCAGCTGCTCGGCCTCGTCGAGCGCTTTCGGCACGACCGCCGCCGCCCGGCGTTCATCGGCAGTCAGGTAGACATTGCGGGACGAACAGGCAAGCCCATCGGCTTCCCGGACTGTCGGCACGCCGACAACGGTGACGGGCTGAGCGAGATCCGCGACCATGCGACGGATAATCTGCAACTGCTGAAAATCCTTCTCGCCGAAATAGGCGCGATCCGGCTGGACGATATTGAAGAGCTTGGTGACCACCGTCGCGACGCCGGCGAAGTGCCCGGGCCGCACCGAGCCTTCGAGCTCGGAGCCGAGCTTCGGCAGGTCGACGATCGTCTCCATCGGCTGCGGATACATGTCGGCAACACCCGGCGCGAAGAGGAAATCGACGCCGCCTTCCTCGAGCATCTCCTGATCGCGAGCGAGATCGCGCGGATATTTCGCGAGATCTTCGTGCGGACCGAACTGCAGCGGGTTGACGAAGATGCTGGCGACGACCACGTCGTTCTCGCTGCGGGCGCGGCGCACGAGCTCCATATGGCCGACATGAAGATAGCCCATGGTGGGCACCAGCCCGATCGTCTTGCCGCCGCGCCGGTGCTCGGCAAGGGCTGCGCGCAGCTCGGCGATAGTCGCTATCGTCTTCATCTCCGGACCCTCCAATCCGCCGGGGCGGGAAAGACGCGCCCCGCTTCGCTGATATGGCGAGAAGCCAGCCCCGCGAAAAGGCAATTGCACAAATTTTGGCTGCAAGGTCTATCTTGTGCAGCGCAAAAATACAAATGGAATTGGTGTGCGCCCGTTACCGCGGACGGAGGTAAGCCAGCCCTTGAAAGCCGTTTTCCCGGCGCCAGATAAATCTCTTTCCTACCTGTCGGCAGAAGACGTCCGCCTTCGTCCTTGGCCCGTCAACATCATCACGAGGAACGCTTCCATGCGCATGATTTTCGTTAACCTTCCCGTCAAGGACCTGAAAGCCTCGCGGTCCTTCTTCTCCTCCCTCGGCTTCACATTCAACGAGCAATTCTCCGATGATACGGCCGCCTGCATGGTCATCGACGACAATATCTTCGCCATGCTTCTGACCGAGCCGAAATTCCGTAGCTTTATTGTCGGCGAGATCAGCGACACCGCGCGCGCCACGGAGGTCATCACCGCGCTTTCCGCCGGCAGCCGGGCCGAATGCGACGAGATGTTCGACAAGGCGATCGCCGCCGGCGGCAAGCCCTGGAAGCCGGCGATCGACTACGGCTCGATGTATGGCGTGAGCTTCCAGGACCTCGACGGCCATGTCTGGGAATTCATGTGGATGGATATGTCGGCCGAGCAGCCCGCCTGATCGACAGGGTGCAAGAGACCCTCTCCGCACCGCCGACGCGGTGCGGCTGGATTCCTGTGACAAGCACAGGAATGAGGAGTGAGAGGCGGCGCCCGCTCCGCATTACCCGCCGATCAATGCCAGCCACTCGTCCTCGTCCATCGTCTGGACGCCGAGCTCGTGGGCCTTATCGAGCTTCGAGCCGGCGCCGGGACCGGCCACCACGATGTCGGTCTTCTTCGAGACGGAACCCGCCACCTTAGCGCCAAGGCTTTCGGCCTTCGCCTTCGCCTCGTCGCGGGTCATCTTTTCGAGCGAACCGGTGAAGACCACGGTCTTGCCGGCGACCGGGCTGTCCGTCGCCACCCGTGTTTCCGCGCTCTCCGGCGTCACCTCTTCGAGAAGATCGGCAACGACTTTCAGGTTGCGCGGCTCCTTGTAGAACTCGACGATGGCACGCGCGACGACTTCGCCAATGCCCTCAATGCTGTTGAGCTCATTCCAGGCATCCCCGGCGAGGCTGCCCGCCTCCACCATTGCGGCGCCGAAGTGCTCGTAAGTTCCGTAAGAGCGCGCGAGCAGCTTGGCGGTCGTCTCGCCGACATGGCGGATGCCGAGCGAGTAGATGAAGCGATGCAGGGCGATCGAACGGCGGGCGTTGATCGCCTCATAGAGCTTGCGAACGCTGACCTTGCCGAAACCTTCTATGTTTTCGAGCTTAGTGAGCGACGCCGCCTGACGGCGCTCCAGCGTGAAGATGTCGGGCGCGGTCCGGATCGACAGCGTCGGATCCTCGCTTTCGAAGAAGAATTCGATCTGTTTCGATCCCAGCCCCTCGATATCGAAAGCGTGGCGCGAGACGAAGTGCTTCAGGTGCTCGACCGCCTGCGCCCGGCAGACGAAGCCGCCGGTGCAGCGGCGCACGGCGTCCACCTTGCCGGTCTTCTCGTTGATATCGCGCACGGCATGGCTGCCGCAGACCGGGCATGTGGTCGGAAACCTGTAGGGCTCCGCCCCCTCTGCCCGCTCATCCATCACCACGTCGACGATCTGCGGGATGACGTCGCCTGCCCGCTGGACGATCACCATGTCGCCGATGCGGATGTCGCGCCCCTCGCGGATCGGCTCACCGCTGTTGCCGAGGCCGCGGACATAGTCCTCGTTGTGGAGCGTCGCATTGGTGACGACGACGCCTCCGACGGTGACCGGCTCCAGCCGCGCGACCGGGGTCAATGCGCCGGTCCGGCCGACCTGGATGTCGATCCCCTTGAGCCGCGTGAAGGCCTGTTCGGCCGGGAACTTGTGCGCCGTCGCCCAGCGCGGGCTCCGTGAGCGGAAGCCGAGCCGTGCCTGCAGGTCGAGACGATCGACCTTGTAGACAACGCCGTCGATATCATAATCGAGATCCGGCCGCTCGCGCTCGATATAGTGATAGTGCTCCAGCAATTCGTCGGCGGAGGAGAACCGCTGCATCAGCGGATTGACCGGGAAGCCCCAGGCCTTGAAGGTCTCGACCATGCCGAACTGCGTATCCGCGGGCATTGCCGACATCTCGCCCCAGGCATAGGCGAAGAAGCGCAGCTTGCGGCTCGCCGTCACCTTCGCGTCGAGCTGGCGCAGCGATCCGGACGCCGTGTTGCGTGGATTGACGTAGAGCGGCCTGCCCTGGGCCGCCATTTCGGCATTGAGAGCGGCAAAATCGGATTTCGCCATATAGATCTCGCCGCGGACCTCGACGACGTCCGGCGCATCGGCCGGCAAGGCCTGGGGGATCATGCGGATCGTGCGGATATTGGCGGTGACGTTCTCTCCCGTCGTGCCGTCGCCGCGCGTCGCTGCCGTGACCAGCCGGCGGTTCTCGTAGCGCAGCGACATTGAGAGCCCGTCGATCTTCGGCTCGGCGGTGAAGGCGATGGAATGGTCGGGGAGCTTGCCCAGGAAGCGGTAGATGCCGGCTACGAAATCGCGCGCATCCTCGTCGGAAAAGGTGTTGTCGAGCGAGAGCATCGGCCGGGCATGGACGACCGCCTGGAAGGTCAGCGAAGGCGCCGCGCCGACCTTCTTCGAGGGACTATCCTCGCGGACCAGCGCCGGAAAGCGCTGCTCGATCAGATCATTTCGACGCTTCAGCGCGTCGTAATCCGCGTCCGAGATCTCCGGCGCATCCTGCCCGTGATAGAGCGCATCGTGGCGGGCGAGTTCAGCCGCGAGGAAGGCAAGTTCCTCCGCCGCTTCGCTTTCGGTCAGTTGCTCGACGGGCTTGTTCTCGTTCAGCATGGATGGCGACTCCGGATTGGGAGTCGTTTTTACTGCATGATTCTTTAAATCGGAATCGATTTGAGGACAGAATAATTCAGCGTTTCAAAGTGCTTCAGAGGCTTGGCGGATGCTTTTCCGCCCGAGGAGGGGCCCTGCCGTACAGCAACCGACCAAGCCCCAATAGACTGCTGTCGTAGTGTGTGATTGCACGCGGTGCTGTTGAGCAACCTACAGCAAAGAACGTGGCGCGTTCAGCCGCCGCCCGCCAGCAACCGCGCCGCCGCCGCCCTCGCCTCCTCGGTGATCGAGGCGCCGGCGAGCATGCGGGCGATTTCTTCGGTGCGGGCTTCGTCGTCCATGCGCGCGACGCGGGTGGCGATCATTTCGGCCTTCTGCGCCGATGGACCTTTGGAGATCAGCAGATGCGTTGCGGCGCGCGCCGCAACCTGCGGGGCATGGGTGACGGAAAGCACCTGGACGGTTTTCGAAAGCCGCTTCAGCCGCTGGCCGATGGCATCCGCCACTGCACCTCCGACGCCGGTGTCGATTTCGTCGAAGACGAGCGTCGGCGCCGAGCCGCGATCGGCAAGCGCCACCTTCAGCGCCAGGAGGAAGCGAGAAAGCTCGCCGCCCGAGGCGACCTTCATGATCGGTCCCGGCCGCGTGCCGGGGTTCGTCTGCACATGGAACTCGATGATGTCGATGCCCTCGGCCGAGGGTGAATTGGGGTCCGTGGCGACCTCGACCATGAAGCGGGCGCGCTCGAGCTTCAGCGCCGGCAGTTCTGCCATCACCGCTGCCGAGAGCGCGCTGGCCGTATTGTGACGCTTTTCCGATAGCGACCGGGCCGCGGCATCGAAGGCCGCCCTCGCCTCGGCCAACTGCTTTTCGAGCTGCTTCAGCTTCTCCTCGCCGGCGTCGAGATCGGCGAGATCGGCGATCATCCGGACGGCAAGCGCCCGCAGTTCGGTGACCGGAACCGAATATTTGCGGCTGGCGGCACGCAGGGCGAAGAGCCGCTCCTCGACGCGCTCCAATTCCTTCGGATCGAACTCAGTGTTGCGCAGCGCCCGCTCGACCGCCATCTGCGCGTCGGAAAGCTGGTTCAGCGCCCCGTCCAGAAGCTCGACCGTCTCTTCCAGCAGGCCCGGCGCCTCGTGGCTCTTGCGCTCGAGCCGTCGCACCAGCGAGGCGATTAGCGGCACCGGCGACGCATTGCCGTTCAGGAATTCGGACGCTTCGCTGATGTCGCCGGCGATCCGCTCGACCTTCATCATGCGCGCCCGGCTTTCGGCGAGTTCCTCTTCCTGGCCGTCCCGGGGCGCCAGTGCCTCGAGTTCCTCGACGGAGGAGCGCAGATAATCCGCCTCGCGCGCTGCCGCCTCGACGCGCTCGCGGTGCTTCTTCAGCCCCCGCTCGGCGTCCCGCCAGCCGCGATAGAGCGCGCCCACCTCTTCCGCCGCCTCGGTGGTGCCGCCGAAGGCGTCGAGCAGCGCGCGGTGCGCGTCGATGTCGACAAGCGCCCGATCATCGTGCTGGCCGTGTATTTCGACGAGCACCTGGCCGGCCTGGCGCATCAGCTGCACGCTTACCGGCTGGTCGTTGATATAGGCCTTGGTACGGCCGTCCGCCGACTGCACCCGGCGGAAGATCAGGTCGCCGTCGTCGTCGATGCCGTTTTCGTGCAGCAGAAGCCGCGCCGCATGGCCGGGCGGCACGTCGAAGACGGCAGTCACCTGCCCCTTGTCCTCGCCGTGGCGCACCAGCGAACCATCGCCGCGGCCGCCGAGCGCCAGCGACAAGCTGTCGAGAAGGATGGATTTGCCCGCGCCGGTTTCGCCGGTCAGCACCGAGAGCCCCGCGTCGAAGCTGAGGTCAAGCCGTTCGATCAGGACGATATCGCGGATCGAGAGCTGGGCGAGCATCCGGTGTCATATCTTCGTTGGAGCGCCGAGGTTATCAGGCGCCGATGAGTTTCTTGCCCGCGCGCGCGATCCAGGACGTGCCGCTTTCGCGCGGTTCGAGACCGCCCGACTGCAGCAGCTTGTAGGAATCGGCGTACCACTGGCTGTCCGGGTAGTTATGCCCGAGAACCGCCGCCGCCGTCTGTGCCTCCGCGGTCACGCCCATGGAGAAATAGGCCTCGACGAGACGCGCCAGCGCTTCCTCGACCTGGTTTGTGTTCGGATATTGCTCGACGACGACGCGGAAACGGGAAATCGCGGCAAGATATTCCTTACGCTCGAGGTAATAGCGCCCGACCTGCATCTCCTTGCCGGCGAGCTGGTCGCGGGCAAAGCGGATTTTTGCCTGCGCGTCATCGACGTATTCCGAATCGGGATATTTGTCGACGACCACCTGCATCGCATCGATCGCCTTCTGGGCAGGCTTCTGGTCCTGCGTCACCGAGGGGATCTGCTTCGTATAGGCGAGGCCCTGGATATATTGCGCATAGGCCGCGTCTTCGGACTGCGGATAGAGATTGAGGTACCGGCTCGTGGAGTTGATCGCGTCCTGGTACTGGCCGTTGCGGTAGGCGACGAAGGCATTCATCACCAGTGCCTTGCGGGCATATTCGGAGAACGGATGCTGCCGGTCGATCGCCTCGAACTTGCGTCCCGCTTCCGTCGTCTTGCCGGCATTCAAATTGGCGAGGCCCTGATTGTAGAGCACTTCCGGCGGATCAGTCTCCGCGGTCAGCTTGGTGATGTCGATATCCGGATCGTTCTGGCAGGCGGTGATCAGGCTCGAGCCGGCGACTGCCGCAAGGACGACGGCGACGACGCGCGCTGATTTTCTCATGTCAACAGAAACTGCAAGGACCATCGGATATTCCCGTTTCACTTACACCGCCGCGCGTCTTATCACACGCGCAAAGGTCGCTGTAGCACTCTAGATTGCTGCATGTCTTTGCTCCTTAGCTCGAGCTCGATTTAAGGAGACATGCAGTAGCGGTTGGCATCCGCCAGACTTGCGCGTTTTAGAGCAAGTTGCCTCAAGACCGCAACGTCATGAGCGGCGATTCATGCAAATTTGTGACATTCGTCGGATATCCGCGCGATGTTCTTCATTTTTCCACCGCATTTCGCCGCGCTTTACTCTAGCCACCATGAAAAACGCCGGCCTTTCGGCCGGCTACTGGAGAAAAATGAACTGTGTTTCTTTATGCCGACCAGGGCGCAGAACCCGGAGCGGCAACCGCGACCAATTCGCGGGAGCGCGTGCGCTGGCGCTGGGATGCGGTTTCCACGACCTCATAGGCGGTCGGGTCGCTCAGGAGGGCTTTCAGCGCATTGGCGTTCATCTTGTGGCCGCCGCGATAGGAACGATAGCAGCCGAGGAACGGTGCGCCGGCGAGCGAAAGGTCGCCCACCGCGTCGAGCGCCTTGTGGCGGACGAACTCGTCCGCGTAACGAAGGCCCTCGACATTGACGATCGTGTCGTCGTCCGAAATCACCACCGAGTTTTCGAGCGACGAGCCCAGCGCAAAGCCGGCAGCCCACAGCCGCTCGACGTCGCGCATGAAGCCGAAGGTCCGCGCCCGCGACAGTTCCCGCTTGAAGACGGCCGGCGTCATGTCGCCCTTCCAGGACTGACGGCCGATCAGCGGGCAATCGAAATCGATCTCGACTTCGAAGCGCATGCCGTCATAGGGAGTGAACTCCGACCAGGAAGCGCCCGATTCGATGCGAACCGGCTTGAGAATACGGATATAGCGGCGCTTCACCGCAAGCGCGCGGATCCCCGTCTGCTCGATGGCGTCGATGAAAGGCTCCGAACTGCCGTCCATGATCGGCATTTCCGCGCCATTGACTTCGATCAGCAGATTGTCGAGGCCAAGCGCATAGATCGCCGCCATGACATGCTCGATGGTGGCGATCGATGTTGCTGGCGAAAGTCCGAGCACGGTGCAAAGATCGGTATTGCCGACCTGCGACGAAACGGCTCTGAACTCGCTCACCCGTCCGCCGGCGAGAACCCGCTGGAAGACGATGCCGGCATCCGCCTCAGCCGGATGGAAGGTGATTTCCACCTCGGCGCCGGAGTGAACGCCAATTCCCTTGAGGGTTATCGGGCTTGCGATCGTCGTCTGAAACCCGAGCAGTTCGATTCCCATTCTCTCGTCACTTTCAATCAATTAGGCCGGACAATTGGCCGGAGCCAAACTCTTGCGGCACGCGGGCGACTTTCAGCACAGACCTACCAGTCGTGACCCGACGGCTGTCAGCCGAAGCCACGTTTGAACTGACAGCGTTCGATCGAATCGCGTGCGTCCCTATCCGATGCTGAAAATAAGAGTTCTGAGGCACCATTCCAAATCACTGTTCGTTTCGCTTTGTTACGCAATTCATATGCGTGCAATCGAACGAACAACCCATTGAAAATGCCTGACAAAGTGAAAATGCCCGGGCTTTCGCCCGGGCACCGGCAAGGTGAAGGAACGCGTTGGAAATCAGTTAGATTGACGGCGCAGGAACGCCGGAATCTCGAGTTGATCGTCCTCGTGCGAGCGCATCTGCGGCGTGGCGCGGCCCTGATCGTCGAGCTGGCCGCGACGCGGAGCATAAAGGCTCGCCTCCGGCGACAGCGGGCGGCGCTGCTGGGAAGCGGCGCTCGGCGCTGCCGAGGTCATATCGGACGAGACATTCTGGCTCTCGCGCTCACGCAGTCCGAGCGAGCTGGTGATCCGGTTGAGGAGGCCCATCGGACCACGCTCTTCCTGAAGCGCCGCAGTGGGTTGTGCGCGATGGTCGATCTCGGCCTTCACGACGGGCGGAAAGTCCTCGACCTTCGGCATACGCACCGGCTCGGCATGCTGGCGGACGACCGGCGCCGGCTCCTGGCGGACCGGCTGCGGTTGCACCTGCGGCTGAACCTGAGCCTGGATCGGCGCTTCGACGGGCCGCGGCATCGGCTGCGGCGCGCGGGCTACAGGAGCGGCTTCCACCGGAGCGGCGCCGGCAAAGAGCTTGCTCTGCGGGCGAAAGGCCTCTTCCTGGACCTGCGGAGCCGGTGCAGCGACCTGTGCCCGGGTTGCAATGTCGAGTTCACGCTCCATTTCGGCCTCGCGGATCGCAAGTGCGATCTGATCGACCTGCTGAACCGGCTGTTGGACCGGCTGCGGCGCGATCTGCTGGACCGGCTGTTGCTGAACCGGCTGCTGCAGGACGGGCTGCTGCGGGGCGGGAACGGCGGCCGACGGGCGGACGATCGGCTTCGGCGCTACCGGACGAAAGTCGGCGGAGCGGCCGGGCACCTCTGCGGCTCCACGGTCGATACCGGTTGCGACCACCGAAACCCGGATCAGGCCTTCGAGGTCTTCGTCGAAGGTGGCGCCGAGAATGATGTTGGCGTCCGGATCCACTTCCTCGCGGATGCGCGTTGCCGCCTCGTCCACCTCGAAGAGGGTGAGGTCGCGGCCGCCGGTGATCGAGATCAGCAGACCTTGCGCGCCCTTCATCGAAGTTTCGTCGAGCAGCGGGTTGGCGATCGCCGCTTCCGCAGCGGCCATGGCGCGGCCTTCGCCGGATGCCTCGCCGGTTCCCATCATGGCGCGGCCCATTTCGCGCATCACCGAGCGGACGTCGGCGAAGTCGAGGTTGATGAGGCCTTCCTTGACCATGAGGTCGGTGATGCAGGCAACGCCCGAATAGAGAACCTGGTCGGCCATGGCGAAGGCGTCCGCGAAGGTCGTCTTGTCGTTGGCGATCCGGAAGAGATTCTGGTTCGGGATGACGATCAGCGTGTCGACCGACTTCTGCAGATCGGCAATGCCCTGATCGGCGATGCGCATGCGGCGCCCGCCTTCGAAGTGGAAGGGCTTGGTGACGACGCCGACGGTCAGGATGCCCTTGTTGCGAGCGGCCTGGGCCACGATCGGGGCAGCGCCCGTGCCGGTGCCGCCGCCCATGCCGGCGGTCACGAAGCACATATGCGTGCCCTGCAGGTGATCGATGATTTCATCGATGCACTCTTCCGCAGCGGCGCGGCCGACTTCCGGCTGCGAGCCGGCGCCGAGACCCTCGGTGACGGCGACACCCATCTGGATGATCCGTTCGGCCTTGGTCATGGTGAGCGCCTGCGCGTCCGTGTTGGCGACGACGAAATCGACGCCCTGCAGGCCCGCGGTGATCATGTTGTTGACGGCGTTGCCGCCGCCGCCGCCGACGCCGAAGACCGTGATGCGGGGCTTCAGCTCGGTAATGTCCGGCTTTTGCAAGTTGATGGCCATAGTACCGTTCCTTCTCTTTTTCTGGCCGCCTTGCCGAGCCGGCCAAATCCTTAAAACTCAAAACCCGTCTTGCCCGGCGCCAGACCCGCGCCGGTGAAACTCAGAAACTCTCTTTCAACCACTGGCCCATGCGGGCGATCCGGCTGTTGCCGCCGCCGAAGGAGAACATGCCGCCCTGGCTGGCATGCGTCTCGAGATCGGCGACCTGCGGATAGATCATCAGCCCGACGGCCGTGGAGAATGCGGGGCCCTTGGCGGCCGCCGGCAGGCCGGAGACGCCGAGCGGCCGGCCGATGCGGACGTTGCGCGCCAGGATCCGCCGCGCTGCTTCCGGCAGGCCGGTCAACTGGCTGGCGCCGCCGGTCAGCACGATCCGCTTGCCGACGATCGGGCTGAAGCCGGAGCGCTGGATGCGATCACGGATGAGTTCAAGCGTTTCCTCGATGCGGGCCCGGACTATGCGCGAGACAAGCGCGCGCGGCACATGGGTCGGCTGGTCACGGTCGTCCTCGCCGATCGGCGGAACCGAGACGATGTCGCGCTCGTCGGCGCTGTTCGGAAGCGCCGAACCGTGCACGACTTTCAGACGCTCCGCATCCTCGATTCGCGTCGAAAGCCCGCGCGCCAGATCGGTCGTCACATGATGGCCGCCGAGGCTGACGGCATCCGAATGCACCAGCTTGCCTTCGGCGAAGACGGAGATCGTCGTCGTGCCGCCACCCATATCGATCGCCGCACAGCCGAGCTCGACCTCGTCGTCGACGAGCGCGGCGAGACCGCTGGCATAGGGCGTAGCGACGATGCCTTCGACCGACAAATGGGCGCGATTGACGCAAAGCTCGAGATTCTTCAGCGCCGCCCGTTCGACGGTCAGCACATGCATGTCGACGCCGAGGACGTCGCCGAACATCGCCAACGGGTCGCGGATGCCGCGCTCTCCATCGAGCGAGAAGCCGGTCGGCAGCGAATGCAGGATGGCCCGGTCGCTCCTGAGCGACTGCTGGCCGGCAGCGGCAAGCACCTTCTTGAGGTCGTTCGCGTCGACTTCCTGGCCGCCGAGATCGATTGTCGCCGTATAGACGTCGCTCTGCAGCCGGCCGGCCGACACGTTGACGATCAGGCTGTCGATCGTCAGCCCGGCCATCCGCTCGGCGGCGTCGACGGCGAGCCGCACGACGCTTTCCGCCGCGTCCAGGTCGGCGATCACCCCATTCTTGACGCCGCGCGACTTCTGGTGGCCGATACCGATGATCTCGATATTGTGGGTGCGGCCCGGCAGGATCTGGCTCTCGGCGCGCGGCGTCAGCCGGCCGATCATGCAGACGACCTTGGTCGAACCGATGTCGAGCACCGAAACGACATGCGACCGCTTCGAGGAAAGCGGCTTCAGGCGCGGCAGACCGAAACTGGCGGAACCGAATAGACTCATATCCGCTTCTCCTGGGCCTTCAGCATCTTCTCCCTCGCCTTCAGCGCCACTTCGCGGCGCGCAACCGCTTCCGGTGTGAGTTGTACGGTCGTGCGGTCCTCAAGCCTCAGATCGACGGCAGCGATATCGCGCTCCAGAAGCTGATGACCTTCTTCCATCTCGGCCAGAACCCGCATCGCCCGGGCGACATCCTTCTCTGGAAGCTTGACGACGATGCCGTTGTCGAGGCGCAAGTCCCAGCGCCGTCCGGCGACCCGCACGAAAGCCTTGACGCGCGAGCGGAACTCCGGCCAGCGGGAAAACTCGTCGTAGAAGGCAGCGGCCGCCGTCTCGGCATCGCGCCCGACGAAGAGCGGCAGCTCGGCAAACTTGTTGTCGCGCAAAGGCGCGATCACGCTGCCGCTGCGCTCGATGAGCGACAGATCCGAACCGTGCTGCCAAATGCCGAAGGCCTGGCGCTCCTTCAGGTTCACCTCGATGGTTGCCGGATAGATCTTGCGCACGGTCACGCTCTCCACCCAGGGCAACTCGCCGATCAGGCGGCGTGCCTCGCCGATATCGAGCGCGACCAAAGACGTCGTCCCGTCGAGACCGAGCTGCTGGAGAATATCGATCTCGGAGGTCTGCTCGTTGCCGGAGACCCGGACGTCTTCGATGGCAAAGCCGGCAGCCGTCGTCGAGGCCTGTGCGAAGTTCTGCGTGTGGCCGCCGAGGGACATGCCGTAGAGGCCGGTCGCCAGAAGGAAAGCGGCGGCGGAGATGGTGCCGGTATGGGCGGGAAAGCGGACGCGGCCTGCGCCGAGGCTGACCAGGAAGCGGACGCCCTTGCGCAGCGGCCGCGGCAATACGAAAGCATCATCACCCTCGGCGGCGACGCCGAGCGAGTGACGAACCCTTCTGCCCCTTTTGCCCCTCAACGCAAGCACGATGCGTCCTCCACCATCCACTTTAGAAACTCACCAAACTGAAGGCCCGCATGCTGCGCCATTTCGGGAACCAGGGAGGTCGGGGTCATGCCGGGCTGCGTGTTGATCTCCAGCCAGATCAACTCGCCCTCGCCATCTCCACGATCATCGAAACGGAAGTCGGATCGGCTGACGCCGCGGCAACCGATCGCCTGATGCGCCTTCACCGCCAAGGATTGTATTTTTTGGTAAATATTTGGTGAAATCTGCGCCGGAATAACGTGCCTCGAACCACCTTTTACGTATTTCGAATCATAGTCGTAGAAGGCATGCCCCTGCGGGATGATCTCGGTAACGCCGAGCGCCACGTCGCCCATAACGCCGCAGGTGAGTTCGCGTCCGGCAATATAGCGCTCAACCATCACGCGGTCGCCGTAGCGCCATTCGCTGGAGGTAATGACCTGCGGCGGATGCGACTGGTCTTCCTTGACGATGACCACGCCGAAGCTCGACCCTTCCCGGACCGGCTTCACCACATAGGGCGGCTTCATCGGATGGACGCTGCCGAAGTCGCGCCGGTCCATGATCAGGGCGTCGGCAACCGGAATTCCGGCGGCCTTAGCGACGTGCTTCGCCTGCGCCTTGTCCATGGCGAGCGCCGAGGCAAGCACGCCCGAATGGGTATAGGGAATCTCGAGATATTCCAGAATGCCCTGGATGGTCCCGTCTTCGCCGAAGGGTCCATGCAAGGCGTTGAAGACGACGTCGGGACGCAAATCGGCGAGCACGGCGGCGACCTCACGCCCGACATCGACGCGGGTGACGCGGTAACCCTCGGCCTCCAAGGCATCCGCGCAAGCCGCCCCGGAAGACAGGCTCACCGGCCTCTCCGAGGAAAATCCGCCCATCAGGACAGCAACATGCCTGCCGCTCATTCAGACCCCCAAACAGTACGCCACTATCGCAAAGCTTGCTTGCGTCTGGCTGTTTCCATCAGCCCCGAGTCGCGAGATCTCCGCGTCGGGCCACTACAACGACATTATGGTTAATGAATCGTTTACTTTGGTTAACTCTTCTTGCGGCGACCGCAGACGCCGCGGGCCAGAATCGACCATACACAGGGCTTCCACGCTGAATCGGCGCTTTGTAAGGCGGGCGCGAGAAATGGTCCGCAAGTCCGGCGAGCCTTGTGTCGAAGGTTCGAGAAACAAGAAAAAAGCCGCGGCGGTTTCCCGTCGCGGCTCGTGTTCATTCCGTTCTTCTCGTCTCAGGCCGTGGCGCGGCCGAGGAATTCCTTGATCTCGTAGCCCGGCATGAAATTGCCGATCCGCTTGATCTCCCATTCGAGCTTGATACCGGAATTCTCCATCACTTGCGCCCTCACGGTCTCGCCGAGATATTCGAGCTCGTAGCCGCTCGCCTGACCCGTATTGATCATGAAGTTGCAGTGGAGCGGCGACATCTGGGCGCCGCCGATCATCATGCCGCGGCCACCGGCCTCGTCGATCAGCTTCCAGGCCGAATGGCCTTCCGGGTTCTTGAAGGTGGAGCCGCCGGTCTTCTCGCGAATCGGCTGCACCGTCTCGCGATGCTGGCGGACCGCATCCATGTCGTGGCGGATCTTCGCCTTGTCCTCCGGAAAGCCTTCGAAGATCGCATGCGTGAAGATCAGATCCTTGGCGGCGGCAGCATACCGATAGGCATAGCCCATGTCAGCATTGCTCAAGACGTGCCTGTCGCCCTTGCGGTCGACCGCGTGGACCTCGACGACGCGCTCCCGCGTTTCGCCGCCATTGGCGCCGGCATTCATCCTCAGCGCCCCGCCGATCGAGCCCGGAATGCCGTAGTAGAAGTAGAAGCCGCCGATGCCGTGGTCGAGCGCCATGGCCGCGATGTTCTTGTCCGGGCAGATCGCCCCCGCCTTGATGCGGTTCTCGCCGACGATCTCCAGATCGCCGAAGCCCTTGGCGGAGAGGCGAATGACCACGCCCGGGATGCCTCCGTCGCGCACCAGCAGGTTCGAGCCGACGCCGATCACCATCACCGGCACTTCCTGTGGCACGAGCTTCAGGAAGGCGACGAGATCGTCGGTGTCGTGCGGCTGGAACATGAGCTCGGCAAGCCCGCCGGCGCGAAACCAGGTCACCCGGTCCATCGGGGCATCGGGCGTGAGGCGGCCGCGGATTGCACTGACGCCGCTTCCGAGCGCGTCCAGGAGTTTCTGACCGTTAACCTGCTTCATGCTTCAACTTCCTGAAATTTCCGCGAGTTCCTTGGGAAGCGCCGCGGCCCAATAGGTGATGCTGCCAGCCCCCAAGAGAACCACAAAGTCGCCCGGCTGCGCAATCTTCGAGACGACCGGGGCGAGCGCTTCCGGGCCGGCGAGGTAGCGGGCATCGCGATGGCCGGCGGCCTTGATGCTGTTGACGAGCGCTTCGGAATTCACGCCGTCGATCGCGTCCTCGCCTGCCGCATAGACCGGCGCGATCAGGATAGTATCCGCATCGTTGAAGCAGGCGGAGAAATCCTCGAACAGGCTCGACAGGCGCGAATAGCGGTGCGGCTGGTGAACGGCGACGATCCGCCCCTGGCAGGCCTCGCGCGCCGCTCTCAGGACAGCCTTGATCTCGACCGGATGGTGGCCGTAATCGTCGAAAATGTGCGCGCCGTTCCATTCGCCGGTGAGCGTGAAGCGGCGCTTCACGCCGCCGAAGGAGGCGAGTCCCTTGGCGATCGCCTCCGGCGCAATGCCGAGACGCTGCGCGACGGCGACTGCGGCCGTGGCGTTCGAAACGTTGTGCCGGCCGGGCATCGGCAGGCGCAGGTCGTTGAGCTTTATCACCTGGCCGGTGCGGCGCCGGCGAATCTCGACATCAAAGACAGAGGTCGCGCCGTCCATGCGGATATTGTGGTAGCGCACGTCGGCCTGCGGATTCTCGCCATAGGTCACGACCTTGCGGTCCTCGATCTTGCCGACCATGGACTGGACTTCCGGATGATCGAGGCAGAGAACGCCGAACCCATAGAAGGGCACGTTTTCGACGAACTGGCGGAAGGCCGCGCGCACGGCGTCGAAATTGCCGTAATGATCGAGGTGCTCCGGGTCTATGTTGGTGACGATGGCTATATCGGCCGGGAGCTTGAGGAAGGTGCCGTCGGATTCGTCCGCCTCGACGACCATCCACTCGCCGGCGCCCATGCGGGCATTGGTGCCATAGGCATTGATGATGCCGCCGTTGATGACCGTCGGATCGAGGCCGCCGGCGTCGAGCAGCGCCGCCACCATCGACGTCGTCGTCGTCTTGCCGTGCGTGCCGCCGATGGCGATCGCATTGCGGAAGCGCATCAGTTCGGCCAGCATCTCGGCGCGGCGTACCACCGGAAGGAATTTTTCGCGCGCTGCAATCAGTTCGGGATTGTCCTTCTTGATCGCCGTCGAGACGACCACCACCTCGGCGTCGCCGAGATTTTCGGCCTTGTGGCCGACCGAGATCTTGATGCCCTTTTCGCGCAGGCGCTGCACATTGGCGCTGTCCGACTGGTCGGAGCCCTGGACCCGGTGACCAAGATTGTGCAGCACCTCGGCGATGCCGCTCATGCCGATGCCGCCGATCCCAATGAAATGTACGAGGCCGATCGTCTTCGGCATTTTCATGAGCGTGCTTCCTTGAACTTGGCGACTGTCGAGCCGCTGGCAATAGCCTCTACCAGGGATGCAAGCAAGCGCGCGGCATCCGGTTTGCCGGTTTCGCGAGCGTTCGCCGCCATCTGCGCCAGCGCTTCGGGGGTGTTCATGGCGTCGGCAAGAATGCCGGCGAGCCGTTCGGCGCTGAGCTCCGCCTGGGCGATGACACGGGCCCCGCCCTTGTCGGCAAGTGCTGCGGCATTCGCCGCCTGGTCGTGATCGAGCGCGTAAGGATAGGGAACGAGGATGGCCGGGCGGCCGATCACAGAGACCTCGGATACCGTCGAGGCCCCGGAGCGGCAGATAACCAGATGCGCCGAAGCGATGCGGGCGGCCATGTCGTTGAAGAAGGGCGAGACCTCGGCCGGTATCCCAAGCTTGTCGTAAGCGGCAATGACGCCTTCCCTGTCTTCCGGCCGCGCCTGCTGCGTCACCTTGAGCCGCTGGCGCTGAGCGTCGTCGAGACGGCAAACGGCCTGCGGCACTGCCTTCGAGAAGAATTGTGCGCCCTGGCTGCCGCCGAAGACGACGAGATGGAACGGGCCGCCGTCCGGCGCCCGATAGGGTACGCCGGCCGCCTCCAATACGGCAGGGCGGACCGGATTTCCGGTCGCCACGGTCTTTGCCGCGAAGCTTCCGGCGCTCTCGGGAAGAAAGCCGCCGGCAATTGCTTGCACCCGCGAAGCCAGCATCCTGTTGGCCCGCCCCATCACTGCATTCTGCTCGTGAATGAGCGACGGAACCCCCATGCCGGTGGCAGCGAGGAGCGGCGGCACCGTGGGGTAGCCGCCAAAGCCGATCACCGCCCTGGGCCTGTAGCGGGCAATCAGGCGACGCGCGGCGCGCAGGCCGGTCCAAAGTTTCCAGACCGATTGCGCCAGCTTGACTGGGTTCTTCGACCCGATCGTGGCGGAGGGCACGACATGCACCTCGTCGGCCGGGAACTTTCCGGCATAGCGCTCGGCACGGCTATCGGTTACGAGATGAACCGCATAGCCGGACGCCTTCAGTTCGTGCGCAAGCGCCTCGGCGGGAAAGAGGTGTCCGCCGGTCCCTCCGGCGGCAAGAAAAATGATGCCCTTGTCCATGTCTTACTCCGCCGGCACGCCGACGCCGGATCGAAAGAGGCTGCGCTCGACCGCACGTTTCTCCGGCCGATGACGGGTGAGTGCCAGGACGAAGCCGGCGGTCACGCAGATCGCCACCATCGACGAGCCGCCATAGGAAATCAGCGGCAGGGTCATGCCCTTGGCCGGCAGCAATTCGAGGTTCACGCCGATGTTGATCATCGACTGAATGCCGATCTGCAGCACCAGGCCAGCGACGGCAAAGCGGTTGAAATCGTTGCGCTCCCGGAAGGCGTGATTAAGGCCGCGCATGACCAGGAAGGCGAAGATCAGCACGATCACCATGCAGAAGACGATGCCGAACTCTTCTGCGGCCACCGAGAAGACGAAGTCGGTGTGGCTATCGGGAATGATGCGCTTGACGATGCCCTCGCCCGGGCCGCGGCCGAACCAGTCGCCGCGGATGATGGCGTCGCGCGCCGTATCCACCTGGAACGTGTCACCCTCGCCGGTCATGAAGCGGTCGATACGTCCGGCGACGTGCGGCAGCATCGTATAGGCGACGAAGAAGCCGCCCGCGGCCGCCCCGGCCAGCACGATGATCCAGAGCCAAGGCATACCGGCCATGAAGAACATGCCGCCCCATACCGCGGCGGTAAGGATGGTCTGGCCGAGGTCCGGCTGGGCGACGAGCAACGCGCCGACGATGCCGAAGAGCAGGATCGACAGCAGGTTGCCGGGGATCTCCGGCTGCTTGGCGTGCTCGGCGAATAGCCAGGCGCAGACGACGACGAAGGCAGGTTTCATGAACTCGGACGGCTGGATCGAAATGCCGGCGATCGAGATCCAGCGGAGCGACCCCTTGACCTCCTCGCCGACGAAGAGAACGAGAACCATCATGCCGAGCGATGCGGCGAGCAGGATGATCGCCGCGCGCCTGACTTGCCGCGGCGACAGAAAGGATATGCCCACCATCACCACGAGCGACGGCAGGAGGAAGACCGCGTGACGCTTGACGAAGTGGAAGCTGTCGAGCCCGAGCCGCTCGGCGACCGGCGGGCTTGCGGCGAAGGAAAGCATGAAGCCGACGCCCATCAGGAGGATGAAGGTCGCCAGGAAGAACCTGTCTATCGTCCAGAACCAGTCGGCCACAGGGCCACGTTCGGCTCGGCTTACCATCTGTCTGTCCCCTTTTCCGGCGCACTATACGCCAACTTCCGAATCCCGCTCCGCCGCGCGTCCAGGACTCACGCATCAGATGAGCATGGTCACGCCTTCGAGGGCCGCCACATGGCCGACGAAGGCATCGCCCCGCACTTCGAAATTCTTGTACTGGTCGAAACTTGCGCAAGCCGGGGAAAGCATCACCGCGGCAGGACCCTGGCGATCCCGCGCCGCATCCGCCGCCGCGTGCGCGACCGCCTTTTCCAAGGTGCCGGAAATCTCGTAGGGCACCGCCTCACCGAGCGTAGCCGCGAAGGCGGGCGCCGCCTCGCCGATCAGATAGGCCTTGACGATCTTCGGAAAGAACGGCGTCAGCGAGGCGATGCCGCCTTCCTTTGGCAGGCCGCCGGCAATCCAATAGATCCGCTCGTAGCTCGAAAGCGCGGGGGCAGCCGCATCGGCATTGGTCGCCTTGCTGTCATTGACGAAGACGATCTCGTCCTTTTTGGCGACCGGCTGCATTCGGTGCTTGAGGCCCGGAAAACTCTTGAGCCCGTTGATGATCTCATCTTCGCTGACGCCGACGGCAAGGCAGGCGGCAACGGCCGCCGCCGCATTCTGGGCATTGTGCCCGCCTCTCAGCGTCTGGATGCCGGCGAGATCGCTAAAGAGCGACGACGATCCGCCCTCGGCCCGCATGAGCGACGATCCCTCGGCATAGATCCCGTCCGCCAGCACATGACGGCGCGAGATGCGCACGACCCTGGTTCCCGCCCGCTCCACGCGGTTCCCGATCAGGCTGGAGAAGCTGTCGTCGACGCCGACGACGGCGGTACCGCTTCCCGCCACCAAGCGTTCCTTGATGTCGGCATAGTGCTGCATCGTACCGTGCCGGTCCAAATGGTCCGGCGTCAGGTTGAGGAGAATGCCGGCCGTGGGGTCGAGCGTCGGCGCCAGGTCGATCTGGTAGGACGAGCATTCGACCACATAGAAACGACCCGCTTTCGGCGGATCGAGCGTCAGCACGGCCGTGCCGATGTTGCCGCCGAGTTGCGTGTCCCGCCCGCTGGTCTTGAGGATGTGGGCGATCAGCGCCGTCGTCGTCGATTTGCCGTTCGTACCTGTGATGGCAATGAAGGGGCATTCGGGGGCATGGGCGCGGCGCTCGCGCACGAAAAGCTCGACATCGCCGATGATCTCGACGCCGGCCTGATGCGCAAGATCGACCGCCCAATGCGGCTTCGGGTGAGTGAGCGGCACGCCGGGCGAGAGGACGAAGGCTGCAAAGGCAGTCCAGTCGACGTGGCGCAAGTCCGCCGTCGCGAGGCCAGCGGCGTCGGCCTTCGCGACGCTCTCCGGATTGTCGTCCCAGGCGGTGACCACCGCCCCGCCCGCAACCAGCGCCTCAGCCGTCGCCAGACCCGAACCGCCGAGGCCGAAGAGTGCGACCTTCCTTCCCTTGAATGTGGTGACCGGTATCATCTCGATTACCGCAGCTTGAGGGTCGAGAGGCCGACCATCGCCAGGATGACCGCAACGATCCAGAAGCGGATCACCACCTGGCTCTCCGTCCATCCCTTTTTCTCGAAGTGATGGTGGATCGGCGCCATCAGGAAGACGCGACGGCCGGTGCGTTTGAACCAGAAGACCTGGATGATGACCGACAGCGTTTCGATGACGAAGAGGCCGCCGATGATGATCATGACGATCTCATGCTTGGTGGCGACGGCAACGGTGCCGATCAGGCCGCCGAGCGCAAGCGATCCCGTGTCGCCCATGAAAATCGCCGCCGGCGGCGCATTGAACCAGAGGAAGCCGAGTCCGGCGCCGATCACTGCGCCGAGGATCACCGCGAGTTCGCCGGTGCCCGGCACGAAATGGATCTGCAGGTAGTTGGCGAAGACCGCGTTGCCGGCGAGATAGGCGATCAGCCCGAAGGCCGCCGAGGCGATCATCACCGGCCCGATGGCGAGACCATCGAGTCCGTCGGTCAGGTTCACGGCATTGCCCGCCCCGACGATGACGAAACCGCCGAACAGCACGAAGAAATAGCCGAGATTGAGCATCAGGTCCTTGAAGAACGGAAAGGTCACCGACGAACCGAAGGTCGAGCCAGCGCTGCCGGCAGACAGCGCCGCCTGCATCATGAAGAAGACCGCGATGGCGGCGATGACGAATTCGATGCCAAGGCGTGCCTTGCCGGAGAAGCCCTTGTCCGACTGCTTGGTGACCTTGAGATAGTCGTCGTAGAAGCCGATGGCGCCGAAGCCGAGGGTTACCAACAGCGTCGACACGACATAGATGCTCGAAAGATCAGCCCAGAGCAGCGCCGAGCCGACAATGCCGGCGAGGATCATCAGCCCGCCCATGGTCGGCGTGCCAGCCTTCTTGAAATGCGTCTGCGGCCCGTCGGCGCGGATCGGCTGGCCCTTGCCCTGGCGGATGCGCAGCGACGAGATGATCGCCGGACCGAACAGAAAGACGATCAGGGCGGAGGTGAAGAGAGCTGCACCCGTGCGGAAGGTGATGTAGCGGAAGAGATTGAAGAATTGAAAGTGGTCCGCCAGTTCCACGAGCCAGATGAGCATAAGGGACCTTTCCCCAAAGGTTTAGAATCGGACATCGCCCAACAGAATCATCTGATGAACGATATCCACTTGCACTTGTCCATGTTAGGCCAATTCCCCTGGCCCGGGCCTTATCCACCAGCCTTGGTGGCGCTGCCCTCTATACTTGCCCCGCTTCGGCCGTCTCTTCGGGATATGCATCGAGAAGAGCCTGAACGATCTTGGCGCAACCGGTGCCCTTCGACGATTTGACCATCACCACGTCACCGGCAGCAATCGCGCCGAGCGCGTAGGAGGTGAGATCGCCGATCGCCTCGCGGTGGACAACCGCAACCTCGACCGGCAGCGCGTCGCGCAGATGCGCCATGTCGGGGCCGGCGAGCCAGACATCGGTTATGCCCGCTTCAACGATCGGGTTTGCAAGGGCGGCATGTACGGCGGCAGCATGCTCCCCCATCTCGAGCATGTCGCCGAGAATTGCGATACGGCGCCCGCCGGCCGGCGGCTCGGCGTCGCGCAACAGGGCGATCGCCGCCCGCATTGATGCCGGGTTGGCATTGTAGCTTTCGTCGATCAGTGTCAGGTGACCCCCGCCGATCTTCAGACGGTGCCGCAAGCCCCTGCCCTTTTCCGGCTGCATGGTAGCGAGCGAGGCAAGGACGCGGTCGATATCCGCGCCCGCAAGCTGTGCGGCGGCAATCACCGCGAGGGCATTCTCGGCAATGTGCCGTCCCGGAGCCCCGATCGTCACCTCCAGCGTCCTGCCGCCGATGCCGGCCCATAGCACGGATCGATCGGCGCCGCCGGCGAACTCGATCAGCCGATATTCCGATTTGGGATTGGCGCCGAAGGAATGGATATGGCTGATGCCCGCCGCCGCGGCAGCCCGTTCAAGAAGCTCGAACTGCGGACTGTCGCGGTTGATGACCGCATGCCCACCCTTGACCACACCTTCGAAGATCTCCGCCTTCGCCGCGGCGATCTCGTCGAGGCTCGCAAAATTGCCGAGATGAGCGGCGGCGATGCTGGTGACGACGGCCACATGCGGGCGCACCATGGCGGACAGCGGCCGGATCTCGCCCGGATGGTTCATGCCGATCTCGAAGATGCCGAAATCGGTCGTCTCCGGCATGCGCGCCAATGTCAGCGGCACACCCCAATGATTGTTGAAGGAGGCGACGGAAGCGTGGACGCGCCCGAGCGGCGACAGGACATGCCTCAGCATCTCCTTCGTCGTCGTCTTGCCGACCGAGCCGGTGACCGCGATGACCTTTGCGGCACTCCGGTCGCGCGCAGCGCAGCCGAGGCGGATCATCGCCTCCAGGACGTCGTCGACGACGATCATCGGCGCGATCAATCGCCCGAGTGCGGGAAGCTTTCCTTCGCTGACGACGAGCAGGGAGGCTCCGTTGGCAAGCGCGATGCCGGCATAGTCATGGCCGTCGACGCGATCGCCCCGGATGGCGAAAAAAGCCTCGCCCTTTTCAATCGTGCGGCTGTCGATCGAGATGCCGATGATCCCTTCGGGCAGGTTGCCGACCGGGCGGCCGTTCATGGCGGCCAGCAGGTCGCTGCTTGTCCAGAGCCAGCTCAAGTCAAAGCCCTCCCAACGCCTTGCGTATTTCCGCATGATCGGAGAACGGCAGCGTCACGGAGCCGATCGTCTGCCCCTCCTCATGTCCCTTGCCGGCAACGATCAGCGTATCGCCGGCCTTCAGCATGCCGACGGCAGTCCGGATCGCGTCGGCGCGATCGGCGATTTCGGTGGCCCCCCTGGCACCGGCCATGATCTCCGAGCGGATCACTTCGGGGATTTCCGATCGGGGATTGTCGTCGGTGACGATCACGACATCGGCTAGCCGCGTTGCAACTTCACCCATGATCGGCCGCTTGCCCTTGTCGCGGTCGCCGCCGCAGCCGAAGACGACGATCACCCGGCCGGTGGTGAACGGGCGCACCGATTCCAGCACGTTTTCGAGCGCGTCGGGCTTGTGGGCATAGTCCACATAGGCGAGCGCGCCGTCCTTTGTCTGCCCGACCAGTTCCAGCCGGCCGGAGGCGCCCTGCAGTTTATCGAGCGCCGAGAAGGCTGCTTTCGCTTCGATTCCCGTGGACATGGCAAGGCCCGCCGCGACAAGCGCATTGGCCACTTGGAAATCGCCGGCGAGCGGCACGTGGATTTCGAATATGTCGTCCCCGACATGCACCTCGGCCGACTGCTTGTGGCGGAAGTGCTCGACCCTCTTCAAGCTGATGAAGTCGCCGTTGCGGCCGACGGTGCGCACATCGTGTCCGGCCTTGCTGGCAGCAGTGATCGCCTCGGCCGACCACTGGTCGTCGGCAAAGATCACCGCTGGCGCGCCCTTCGGCAGAAGCGCGCCAAAGAGGCGCATCTTCGAGGCCATGTAGTGCTCGACGGTCGGATGGTAGTCCATGTGATCGCGGCCGAGATTGGTGAAGGCGGCAGCGGCCAATCGGACGCCATCGAGCCGGCTCTGGTCGAGACCGTGGCTGGAAGCCTCCATCGCCGCGTGGGTGACGCCCTCGTCGGCGAGTTCGGCGAGCAGCTTGTGCAGCGATACCGGATCCGGAGTGGTGAGGGAGCCGTAATCGTTGCGGCCCGGCGCCGTGATCCCGGTGGTGCCGATCATCGCCGCCGAAAGCCCGGAATGTGCCCAGATCTGCCGCGTGAAGGAGGCGACGGACGTCTTGCCAGCGGTCCCGGTCACCGCCACCATCGTCGCCGGCTGACGCCCGTAAAAGGCGGCGGCCGCCTTGGCGAGGAAGCGACGCGGATCTGAAAGCAGGAACACCGGCGCACGCGCGTCCGGGTGGGAATCGGCAGCCACGATAGCCGCAGCGCCGCGCGCGATCGCATCGGCGATATAGGCGGCGCCGTTCGCCTTTGTCCCGGCGACAGCCACGAAAAGATCGCCGGGTTTGACCTGCCGGCTGTCGGCCGTGAGGCCGGAGATTTCCGCATTCGCGGAATCACCGTTCAATTGCGCCGAGAGTTCCGGGAAATCTGCTCCCGCCAGGTCCTTGATCTTCATGAACTGCATGTCTCACTTCGATACCGATCCGCTATGACGAATCGCCCGCATTCTCATTTCACGGTCAATAAGACACAAGCAAGGCAGAACCGTCTTCTCCGAATTTCGGTTCGACGCCGAGGAGCGGCGCCGAGCGGCTGATGATGTCGCGCACCATCGGCGCCGCGTTGGAGCCGGCGGTGCGCCCGCCACCTTCGCCGGTCTTCGGCGCGTCGATGAAGGTCAGCACAATATATTTCGGATCGTCGATCGGAAAGGCCGCCAGAAAGGCGTTGAAGTTCAGGTCGTTCGAATAACGGCCATTGACCACCTTATCGGCCGTGCCGGTCTTGCCGCCGACGTTGAAGCCCGGCACGAGCGCTCGCTTGCCAGAACCGGCAATGCCGTTCCAGCGAAGCAGGAACCGCATGTCTTCGCTGGTGCTTTTCTTGACGACCGCGGTCGCAAGCTCGTTCGCCTGCTCTTCCGTGCGCGGCAGGAAGGTCGGCGGTATCAGCTTGCCGCCGTTCACGAGTGCTGCACCGGCGACCGCAGTCTGCAGCGGCGTGGTCGAGACGCCGTGGCCGAAGGAGATGGTGATCGAGTTGATCTTCTTCCATTCGCGCGGCTGGGACGGCGATTTGACCTCGGGCAGTTCCGTCGGCAGCTTGGAAAGCAGGCCGAGGCGGGTGAGGAATTCCTTGTGCCCCGGTATGCCGACGAGGTCGGCGATCTTCGCCGTGCCGATGTTCGACGAATACTGGAAGATTTCCGGAACGGTCAGAACCCGCCGCTTGCCGTGGAAGTCTTTGATGGTGAAGCCGCCGATGCGGATCGGCGCCGTCGCGTCGAAGCTGTCGTTGAGCGTCACCTTGCCGGAATCGAGGCCCATGGCGATGGTGAAGGTCTTGAAGGTGGAGCCCATCTCGAACGTGCCGTTCGACATGCGGTTCATCCAGCCCTCTTCGGCGCCTTCGGCCGGCTTGTTGGGGTCGTAGTCCGGCACCGACGCCATCGCCAGCACCTCGCCGGTATGGACGTCCATGACGACGGCGCCGGCGGCGATCGCCTCATAGTTCTTCATGCCGGAAGCGATGACGTCGCGTACGATGTTCTGGACGCGCACGTCGATCGACAGCTTGACCGGCTCGAGCTTCGCATCGCTGGTCATGCCGATCGCCGCGAGGTCGGCAAGCCCCTGGCTGTCGATGTAGCGCTCCATGCCGGCGACGCCGCGGTTGTCGATATTCACGTGGCCAAGGATATGGGCGGCTGTCGGCCCGCCGGGATAGAAGCGGCGTTTCTCGGGGCGGAAGCCGATTCCCGGAATGCCGAGCGCCAGGATTTCGCTCTGCTGCTTCGGCGTCAATTGCCGGCGCAGCCACTGGAAACGCGAGTTCGACTTGAGCTTGTTGTAGATCTCCCGGGCGTTGAGGTCGGGCAGAACCGTGGCCAGACGCTCAACCGCCTCGTCCGCATCGACGATCTTGTGCGGCTCGGCATAGAGCGAGACGGTGCGGATGTCGGTCGCGAGGATCTCGCCGTTGCGGTCGAGAATGTCGGGGCGCGACGCCATGAGGTTGTCGGCGCGACCGATCGAGGAAACCGTCTCCGGCTGCGCCATGCCGTATTGCACTAGCCGGCCTCCGATCACCGCATAGGCGATGCCGAAGCTTGCGATGACGATCGCAACGCGGCTCTTCGCCTGACTGGCGCTCTTCTTGCGCGTCCCTTGAAACGTGACGTTGACGCTCGCCTCCGCAGGGCGGTTGTTGCCGCCGGCAGAGAAATGCGCCTTGCTCTTCAGCACCATGATACGGGAGAGAAACGACATCAGCGCGCCACCGACCCTGTTGCGATGTTATCGGCATTGATGACGGCGGCGATGCCGTCGTCCGTCTTGACTTTGCCCTTCTTATCCTTGCCTTCCTCCGGCGGCGGCACATCCGCCTTCAGCATCGGCAGTTCCTCGGGCCTAGCGAGTTGCGTCGAGGGCGTCGGCACGAGTTGCAGGTCGGCCGCGAAGGCGCCGACGAGCCGCTCCAGCCGGTTCGGCTGGGTGAGGAGCGCCCAGTCGGCTTTGAGCAGGTCGATCGTGTCCTCCTCGAGCTTGATCGCGGCGTCGAGCCTGCGGACCTCCTCGAGCTTGTTCTCGGCCTGGTGCTTGATCGTGTAGGTGACCGTGGCGGCCCCCGTCATGATGACAATCAGCACGATATCCAGCGTTCTGAGCATCGTTTCTTAGCCCCCTAGTCTGGCAAGGCTCGCCAGCTCCGGCAGGTTGAAAATGGACAGATCGTTTCCCGGCGACGGAGCCTCTGTACGGATACCGGCCCTGAGTTTCGCCGACCGGGCGCGCGGATTGCGGGACGCTTCTTCCTCGCTCGCCGCAATCATAGGCTTGCCGACTGGCGTGAAGGTTGCGTCCCGTGCCGCGACCAGCGGAAGGTGACGCGAGCCGCCGGCCTTGCCCGAGCGGTCCTGGAAAAACGTCTTGACGACCCTGTCTTCGAGAGAATGAAAGGTGACGACGACGAGCCGCCCCCCGGGCTTCAGCACCCGCTCCGCAGCAAAGAGCGCATTGGCGAGTTCGCCGAGTTCGTCGTTGACGAAAATCCGCAGCGCCTGGAAGACGCGCGTTGCCGGATGGATCTTGTCCTTGGCCTTTCGGGGCGTGACGATCTCGATGAGGCCGGCAAGGTCGCGGGTGGTCTCGAAAGGCTGCTCGGCACGGCGTTTCTCGATCGCACGCGCGATTCGGCCCGCCTGCTTCTCCTCGCCCAGGAAGCCGAAGATGCGGATCAGATCGGAGACCTTGGCCCGATTGACCACATCGGCAGCCGTCACGCCGCTTGCCGACATGCGCATGTCGAGCGGCCCCTGCTTCTGGAAGGAGAAGCCGCGCTCCGCCTCATCGATCTGCATGGACGAAACGCCGATGTCGAGCACGACGCCGTCGAGCCCGCCGTCCGGCGTATGGTCCGCCAACTCGGAAAAACGGGAATTGATGAGCTTGAGTCTTCCGCCGGCAGCGACGACCATCGGCTGCCCTGCAGCGATTGCCGTCGGGTCCCGGTCGAGAGCGATCACTTCGGCACCGGCATCGAGGATCGCAGACGTGTAGCCGCCGGCACCGAAGGTGCCATCGAGAACGACCTTGCCGGGCGCCGGATCGAGAGCCGCAACGACCTCGGCGAGCATGACGGGAATGTGACGAACCGGTCCGCCGTCGGCTTCAGAAGCTCTGCCGCCTTGATCCGTCACCATTCCGCCTCTCCCCTCTATTCCGGACGCAGCCCCCGTTGCTTGCGCCCTTCCCGGGCCTCCGCCTGCGCCCTCGCAAACGCCTGCGGCTCCCAGAGCTGAAAATGATCGCCACGCCCCACGAAAGTCACGTCGGTCGAAATGCCGGTGAAGTCGCGGATGAAATCCGTCACCATCAACCGACCCTCCGGGTCGAGCTTCACGAAGACGCCGCCCCCATGAACGAGGAGCGACATCTGGTTGGCCGCATCCGAGAACGGATCCTCGGAGGCCATCTGCCTCTCGAACCGGTCCAGAAGCTCCGGCCCGCCGACGCTGATCGCCGGAAAGACGAAGTCCTGGAAGCAGTATAACTCCCTCGCGCCCGCCTCCGTAAGCACGGCGCGAAACGACGAAGGCACGGAAACCCGCCCCTTCGCATCGATCCGGTTCGTAGCATGTGACAAGAAGCGGTTCATGACGCGAAACGGCCGCCCCCGACTGACGGACCCTGGTCATCGGCCCGAAAGAACACTCGCCTGCGCGCACAAAAGACCCCCGCCGGACACGAGCATGTCCGCCTGAACCTCCCGAGGAAGGCACCCTGGAATTTCGAGATGATGGGCCACGACGCGGCCCTTGCGCAGTACCATTATGGGATAACATGGGACCATATGGGCGTCAATGGGAGAAGCCTGGAAACAGCCTCGCGGATGATCAAATATTGATAGGTTGTTAAGTTTAACGAAGGGTTACGATCGCACCCCTAACGGCTTTGGAATCGCGCAAATAGGCACCTTTCCAGCCACGTTGAGGGCGTGGCTCTTCCGCCGGAATCATCCGCCAATTTGATTCAGAGAAGAATCGCCAGTTGGCCTGTAAGCCGGGTTCTGTATGGCTCCACCTCCGAAGAGGCGAAACGTGGCAGCCATTCATCTGGGACTGCGCTTGCGCACAGCCTCGTGCAACCCACCCGGATGACGGGCCTGGAAACCGGCTGGGCGCTCGCGCGCCCGTGTCATCCCTATTCGGTCTTGCTCCCGGTGGGGTTTACCGTGCCGTCCATGTCGCCATGTCCGCGGTGGGCTCTTACCCCACCCTTTCACCCTTACTCCGCAGGCGGAGCGGTTTGCTTTCTGTGGCACTTTCCCTGGGGTCGCCCCCGCCGGACGTTATCCGGCACCGTGTTTCCGTGGAGCCCGGACTTTCCTCACCCCGCGGCCTTTCGGCACCTGCGAGGCGCGGCTGCCCGGCCAACTGGCAGAGGCTCATTAACCGACCGGAGCGAGAAGCGCTACAAAAAATCGGCGCCCTCACCTCGACATGCTCATCCGCCTATCGATAAGCGACGGCAAAATCGGTCTCGTACTCACCGGCATCAAGGCGGCCGTTCAGCGCCAGCACCGTCCCGAGCCGCCCGATCTCGTCGGAACTCTTCGCCGCCTGGCCGTTGCCGCCGGTGAGAACGGCGATCCGGTCGCCGGCAAAGCCGATATAAGGATAGCCGTGCCGCGTGAACGTGGTGACGCATGGCGAAAAATGCGTCGATTTCGGCTCGAAGCCCGGCATCACACCGGCAAGCAAGCCACGCATATGCGCTGCCGCCTCGGCGCTCGCGCTGCCGCGAAACCATTCGCGAACCGAAGCCTCGTGGGCAAGGACCCTATCGATCGGGTCACCGCCGATCTTGATGTAGTGTTTGCCGTCGGCGTAGGCAACCGGCGGCAGGAGATAATAGCTTTGGTGCTGGTCGGAGGCCGCAGAGATCAGCGACGGCATGCCGCCGAATCGGGCGAGATCGTCGGCGCCGACCTCGGAAAAAAGCACGGTGCGGGCCTTCACCGTCAAGTCGAGTGGCCTCGGCAGCAGCGCTTCGGAGAGCGAAAAACCGCCGGCAGCGACGAGGACGCGCCCGCCGCGAAGCCTGTGTCCGTCGATGGTCGAAACCTCGACCGAACCGGTCCCCGCGTCGACGGCAACGACTTCGGAGCGGATCACCCGCGCACCCAGTCTCTCTGCCGCAACCGTCTGCGCACGAACCAAGGCGCGAGGATTGATATAGCCGGCGCCGCGCGCCTCATGAATGCCGGCATAGTGCCGTGGGAAGTCGAACCATGGAAAGCGCTCGGCGAGCTGCTCGCCGACGATCAAGGGTGCTTCGACACCGAGTCCGTCCCGTGCAAGCGCAACTCTCTCGATATAGTCGAAATCGCCGCCCGGCGCCGGTCCGGCAATCAGGCAGCCGACCTCGTGGTAGAATTCGATCCCGCTTGTCTCGGCGATTTGCCGGTAGCGCTCGATCGAGCGGCGGGCGAGACGCGCCCAAACGGGATTGTTGTCGATCGTGCGGGTGATGCGGGCATTGTCGTAGTGGCTGGCGAAAACGCCCCGGTGGTTCACCCGGTCTTCCGGCTCGTCCGGCCCGACAAGTGCGGCACGGGCCCCTGCCAGGCTCAGGTGGCGCGCCGCCGCGGCCCCCATCATGCCCTTGCCGACGACAACGAAATCAAAGCTTTCCGACATGAATATCCCTCGACGCTTCGCTGCGGGAATAGCATGCCACCCGGGCAATGGCACCGAGCTCTCTCTGAGAATTATTTCGCCGGAACGCGATACCTATCCGGCTGCCCCCTGGATCAGCGAATGGTCCAAGGATCGATCGTCAACCGCTGCTCGCGGAGTGGCGGCTCGTGCCTCGCGTCAATTCAGGATGCTCTTGACCTTGCCGCAATAGCGCTTGGACACCGGGTTCATGCGCTTGGCGCCATGGCCGGCATTGTATTTGAGGATGGTTCCGCAGGTCGTCCCATCCGAAAGCTCCTGGGCCTTCGCCAGATACAGCATGCCGAACTTGATATTGGTGGCCGGATCGTAGAGGCCCTTGGTCGAACCGGAATAGCCCATCATGCGCGCCGTGGCCGGCTTGATCTGCATGAGACCAACTTCACCCGCGCTGCCCCGCGCACTCGCATCGAAATTGCTTTCGACCTGGACGATGGCATGGGCGAGATCGACGGGAACGCCATACTGCTTGGCGTAGCTCTGGATGAGGATCGTGTATTGCGATCCGCGCGTCAGGTCGAATTGGGGAGCCGGATAGCCTGTGGTTCTCGTCACCGAGGGGATTGCGGAAGTCTTGATGGTCTTGTCGACACCCCCTGCATACGACGTACCCATCCCGGCAACGAACATGCCAAAGCATGCCGCCGCCGCAGCAACAAACGCTATTCTCATGTAGTTTGAAGTCTCCGGTCTGGGGAACTGGCCGGACGGCGCACCCCACCGTCACGACCGATTTCCTGATCGTTTTCCTTGACAGGAGCACGGGACTTAAACGCCGCATCTCCTGCGTTGATGGACCGGAAATGAAGGGCCTAACATGGTAAACATGTGGCAAACGCGAAAAAATCGCGCAGCAAAGCATCGAGGCCGCTAAATCAGCGCGCTCGAAAATCGCCGCCTAGGCACCGAAATTCCGTAGTTCCGAGAGCAACCGGTGAAGCGTATCAATGGTGGAAATGTCGGCGATGCCGTCTACCCGCGATTGGCGAAAATGCCGCTGGAAAGCGGCCACCACGCCTTCCGTCCGTTCGCAGAAATCTCCAGTAACTTCAATGTTGTAGCCGTAGAGGGACAGCATCGACTGGAGGGCTTCGACCGGCTGTCCGCGGTCGCCGCGCTGAAAAAAGCGCCCGCCCCCGACAGGCGCCGGTTCAACCCAGTGACCAACCCCGCGGCGAAATAGCCCAATCCAGGGAAAATTTTCTCCCGGATCGACCTTGCGAATCGGGGCCACGTCGCTATGTGCGAGCACCCTTTCGGGTGCGATTTGCCAGCGTTCGCCACAGTCCCGACATAATTCGGCGACCGCGTTGATCTGCGCTTCAGGGAAGTCCGGCAGTCCCGCCGGATGGCCTGCATTGGCGATCTCGACGCCGATCGAGCAGGAATTGATGTCCGTCTCGCCTTTCCAGAAGCTCTTGCCGGCATGCCAGGCGCGGCGCTCCTCCGGCACGAGCTGATCGATGCGGCCGTCCTCGTGAACGAAATAGTGGCTGGAAACCTGACTTTCCTCGCGACAGAGCCAGTCGAGCGCCGAGAGCGCCGTTTCCATGCCGGTATAGTGCAGCACGATCATGTCCGGCCGGCGCCCGCCGGCCCGTTCGCCATGATTAGGTGACGGTACGAAGCGGGCCCCCGGAAAGTCGCAGGTGCTGGCGGTCATGCGGCGCGGCGTTCTCTCTCGATCGCCTCGTAGGCTGCGTTCAACGCGGCCATGCGGTCATTGGCTATCGCATGAAATTCCTCCGGCACGCCGCGCGCCACCAGCATGTCCGGGTGATTCTCGGAGACGAGCACCCGATAGCGCCGGCGGATGTCGGAGAAATCGTCCTTCGGCGAAACACCGAGAACCTGATACGGATCGCGGTCGTCGCCATGGACATGGCGCGCCATGATGCGTTCGAACTGCGCCTCGTCCATGTTGAAGATTTCCGCAACCCGCATCAGATAGGCGAGTTCCTTGTCGTGCACAGCGCCGTCCGACTTCGCGATATGGAAGAGCCCGTCGACGATGTCCTCGAGAATTGGGCAGTTGCGCTCGCAGGACGAGCAGAGCGACGCCATCTTCTCCGCATAGGCCTCATAGCCCGCCACATCCTGGCGTGCGAGGTTGTAGAGCCGAGCGACGTTCTTCGCCTGGTCCGCAGGAAACTTGAAGATATCCCGAAAAGCCGCGACTTCGGCTTCGTTGACGATGCCGTCAGCCTTCGCCATCTTCGCAGACAAGGCGATCATCGCCACCGAGAAAGCCACTTTGCGGCGTGTCTCCGGATCCCCTTCGAAAAGTGTACGGACCGCCTCGACCACACCGGCGAGCGCATTGCCGGTGGCCGTTACGATCTTCAGCAGGCTGTCCCAGAATGACATAAGCGCGATTTTTCCCCTATCCACGACCGAGCATGGCCCGATGTGGTGGCATATTGCAAGCGGCCGTCTGTGCCAAACGTCACCGATGACGGAATTGTGATGGCCCCTCAATAAATCAGCTCGCCGTGAATCTCAAGTGAATTGCACTGATCCTGCGTTTTGCCGCGCTGATGCCGCCCTTTTCAGACATCCACAGTCCTGTCATTTTATTTCCATCGGAATTGCGTTAGACCACCTTCCCGGTCTTTGACCTGCGCAATAGTGACAGGGCGGTCGATCTTTCGAACGATCGCCTGATGCCGAATCCGAGGAGGAAACATGGCCAAGAAGAAAGTCGCAATGCTGACGGCGGGCGGGCTCGCACCCTGTCTTTCATCCGCTGTCGGCGGGCTCATCGAACGCTATACGGATATCGCCCCCGACTACGAACTCGTGGCCTACCGTTCGGGCTATCAGGGCCTGCTTCTCGCCGACCGCATCGAGATCACCAAGGAAATGCGCGAGCGGGCGCATATTCTTCACCGCCACGGCGGATCGCCGATCGGCAACAGCCGCGTGAAGCTCACCAATACGGCCGATTGCGTCAAGCGCGGCCTAGTGAAGGAAGGCGAAAACCCGCTTCGCGTCGCGGCCGAAAGATTGGCTGCCGATGGCATCAGCATCCTGCACACGATCGGCGGCGACGACACCAACACGACCGCTGCCGACCTGGCCGCGTATCTCGGCGCCAACGGCTATGACCTGACCGTCGTCGGCCTGCCGAAGACCGTCGACAACGATGTGGTGCCGATCCGCCAGACCCTCGGCGCCTGGACGGCCGCCGAATACGGCGCACGCTTCTTCGACAATGTCAGCAACGAGCAGAGCGCTGCGCCGCGCACGCTCGTGGTCCACGAGGTAATGGGCCGCCACTGCGGCTGGCTGACGGCAGCGACAGCGCGCGCTTACATTCAGCTGGCCGCCGACAAGGACTATGTCGACGGCTTCATGATGAACGAGCAACTGAAGAACATCGACGGCCTCTATTTGCCCGAGGTGAAGTTCGACCTCGAAGCCGAAGCCGAACGCCTGCGCCAGACCATGGACCGGAACGGCTATGTTACCCTGTTCGTCAGCGAAGGTGCCTGCCTCGACGCAATCGTCGCCGAGCGCGAAGCCGCCGGCGAAACGATCAAGCGCGATGCCTTCGGCCATGTGAAGATCGACACGATCAATGTCGGCAACTGGTTCTCGAAACAGTTCGCCGCCCTGCTCGGCGCCGAGCGCTCGATGGTCCAGAAGTCCGGCTATTACGCCCGCTCCGCACCGGCGAACGGCGACGACCTGCGACTGATCCAGAGCATGGTCGACCTTGCGGTGGAGAGCGCACTCAACAAGGTCTCCGGCGTCACCGGCCACGATGAGGACCAGGGCGGCAGGCTGCGCACCATCGAGTTCCCCCGCATCAAGGGCGGCAAGCATTTCGATACGTCCGCCAAGTGGTTCGGCGACGCCATGGATGCGATCGGCCAGAAGTGGCAGGCAGCGGACTGATCTGAGCTTCTTTCGCACGCTCAATAGCAGTTGACGGCTCCGCGTTTGAATGGCTCCCTCCGATTTCTCGGCTGGACGCCGTTCAAACGCGGAGCTCTTTCATGTCTTTCGAACACTGGTTTGCCTTCGTCGCCGCCTCGGCCGTGTTGCTCGCCATTCCCGGCCCGACTATCCTGCTCGTGATCTCCTATGCGATCAGTCGCGGGCGCAAGGCAGCGGGCGCAACCGTCGCAGGCGTGGCGCTTGGCGATTTCACGGCGATGACCGCGTCCATGCTTGGACTGGGCGCGTTGCTCGCCGCCTCGGCGACGATTTGCACGATCCTCAAATGGATCGGCGCCGCCTATCTCGTCTGGCTCGGAATCAAGCTCTGGAAGACCCCTCTGGGTGTCAGCGGCGCGAATGACGGTGAAGCGCCCGCAACGCAACGGCCGCTGCGGGTATTCCTCCACGCCTATGCCGTGACCGCGCTCAACCCGAAAAGCATCATGTTCTTTGTCGCCTTCCTGCCGCAGTTCCTTGACCTCTCGCGGCCACTTCTTGCGCAGATGGCGATCTTCGAAGCGACATTCCTCGCCCTCGCCGCCGCTAACGCGATGCTCTATGGGTTTCTTGCCTCCGCCGCGGGAGGCGCGATTCGCAAGCCCAGCGTCCGGCGGGTCGTGAACCGCACCGGCGGCTCTTTGCTCATCGGCGCCGGGCTACTTTCGCTCAGCCTGAAGCGTGCAACGGCGTGACATTCGCCCCGCGCTTGCCGCAACCGGCGGCATAGGTTAAGGAAGATTCAAGCGCAGCGGTTGGCAGCTGCTGATTTGCAGGGGCTACGGGGCCCAGAAGCACGAAAGTGACCGCATGGCGAAGATCCGTATTTCCCTTCCGAAACAGGCATTTACCGCCATCGCGCTAACATCGGCAATTGCTTCGGGTTGCTCCACGGTCGAGCACACCTCTCTCGAAGAACTGACGGCCGTGCAAACGGTTACCCCCATTGCGAAGCCCGGAACGGAAATGACGGCTTACGCTCTGCCGGCGCCAATCGGCGTGGCGTCGAGCACCTCCGCCGCGCTGAACACGCAGACGGCCTCGGCACCGGCGGACGTGGCACCAGCTCCGCAAGGCGCGATCGCTGCCGCCTCCGCCGCTCAGCCCAGCATGATGCCGGCGACGGATGCGACGCTCGCCTTCGCGGCTCCCCAGGCGGTTGCGGTGCCCACCGCCAAGCCGGGCCAGGCCTTCGACGCGGCGATGGCAACGCCCGCATCGGCCACTCTCCCGGCTGCCGCGGCTACGCCGGCCGTTGAAAAAAGCGCCGAGGCGCCCGCGACGTCCTCTCTCACGATTGCCGCCTCATGGGAGTCGGATTTCGACACCGGGGAGCCGGTCGGCCTTGAAACCCTGGTGGCCAAGCGCATGATCGTTCCGACGGAGCGGCCCAAGACCGGCGTCATCGGCTCGGCGGTCGGCGCGGTTGCGAGCGTCATCCCCGATTCGTTGAAGCTGACGAAAGCCCCGACCAGTTCCAAGCCGGAACTCGACCGACTGATCAAGCATTACGCCGAGCTCAACGGCCTTCCCCTGGAACTCGTGCATCGGGTCGTCAAGCGCGAGAGCAACTACAATCCGCACGCCTACAGCAGGGGCAATTACGGCCTGATGCAGATCCGGTACAATACCGCGCGGGGCCTCGGCTATGAAGGCCCGCCCGAGGGCCTCTTCGACGCGGAAACCAACCTCAAATATGCGACCAAGTATCTGCGTGGTGCCTGGATGGTCGCCGACAACCAGCACGACGGCGCGGTGAAGCTCTATGCCAGCGGCTATTATTACCACGCCAAGCGCAAGGGCATGCTCGACATGCTGGACATGCAGTAACGGGCCGCTTCCGTCCCTCCCAGCCTATGACATTGCTGATCGGCGCCGCGCTCAATCGAGCGCAGCAATCACCGCGGTTTGCAGCTTCCGTACATCATAACCGCCGCCTCCGGGGGTGAGACCAAGCCGAACGACAGCGAGTCGGAGCGACGGAACGAGCATGATCGATTGCCCGTCATGCCCGAGCATCCAGAACGTGTCGGGCGGGAAATTACCCGTTCCGGCGCGCGTGCCGTTCTCGATAAGCCAGATCTGGCCGGCGCCGTAGTCGCCACCGGATGCGGCAGTCGGGATTCGCATGAACTTCACAAATCCCTCGGGCAGCAGGGCTCTGCCCTGCCAACGGCCATCATCCAGCAGAAATTGGGCAAACCGCGCCCAATCCTGCGCCGTGGCGTACATGTATGAGGAGCCGACGAAAGTGCCCTGCGCATCCGTCTCCATGACGGCGCTGGTCATCCCAAGCGGCTCGAACAGCACCCGGCGGGGATAGGCGAGCGCCTGAGCGGGGCTGTCGAAAGTCTGCATCCACAGGCGCGACAGGACGTTCGTCGTTCCGGTCGAATAGTTGAACCGGGCACCCGGTGCCGCTTCGAGCGGCTTCGAAGCGGCGAACCCGGCCATGTCGCTTTCGAGAAAGAGCATCCGCGTGACATCGGTGACGTCGCCGTAATCCTCGTTGAAGGCAAGCCCGCTCTGCATCGCCAGGAGATCGGCAAGCTTGATCCGCGCTCGTTCATCCCCGCTCCATTCCGGCAGAAGGTTGGCCTTCTCCAGATCCATGCGCCCTTCGGCGATACGCATGCCGACCAGGGCCGCGGTGACCGATTTCGTCATCGACCAGCCAAGCAGACGCGTCTCGCGGTCGAAACCCTGGCCATACGCTTCGCCGACGAGATGCCCATCCTTGACGACAAGGACGGCCCGCATGCCTGAACCGGCCAATTCGGGATCTTCTGCCAGTTTCTGGAATGCCGGGTCGATCTCCGCCTTGTTGCCGACGGGCCAGGCAAGGTCCGGGCTCTTTGCAGCCGCGGCAGCCCCAGTGGCGTTATCGAGCGCCGGCGCGGCCAGCGCCTGCATGGTCCCCTCCGCGGTTACCGTGCAGCCAAGTCCCGGGCGATAGACAGCCCGTGCCGGGGCCGCGAAGCCGAAGATCCTTGCCGTCACCGCATGCTGATCGCGGTCGACCGACACGCTGACGAACTTGAGCAACGGATGACCGGGCGCCTGCACGTCTTCGGCGAGCACCGCCTGCGGGTCTCGTCCCGCCAGGAAGACGTTGGAACAGACGATCTTGGCGGCATAGCCGTCCCCGACCTTGAGCAGTTCCGGTGGAAAGAGGGCCAACCAGCCGACGGCCGCCGCGGCGATCGCAATTAACAAGGCACCGGATTTCCGCAATAAACCCTTCATAGCCGCCTCCTGGGCCACAGGAGATCAGGTTTTCAGGGAAAGGAAAAGTGGATTTACCATGATCGGGAACTCTGTTGAAGAACGCCCGTTCCGGCCGCCTTTCGCTCTTAGAGGTCTCGGCGGAGTGCCGCCGGCCTGTGGGAATCCCGTCATCAAAGTGTAGTCGAGTCGCTCTAGAAGCGCCTTAGTTTCAACTGGATGGCAGGCAAATGACAGAACTCGCCCACGATGCCGGCTTTGGCGGAAAGAACGCCAAGCTGAAGAGCGCGCTTCTCCAGCACCGGGCCCTTTCCCTCGCCGGACTGTCGGAACGCGTGTTCGGGCTGCTCTTCTCCGGCCTGGTCTACCCCCAGATCTGGGAAGATCCGATTGTCGACATGGAAGCAATGCAGATCGAGCCCGGCCACCATATCGTGACTATCGGCTCCGGCGGCTGCAACATGCTGACCTATCTGTCCGCCGGCCCGGCGCACATCGACGTGGTCGACCTCAATCCCCACCATATCGCCTTGAACCGGCTGAAGCTTGCCGCCCTCCGTCACCTGCCGAGTCACAAGGATGTCGTACGGTTCCTGGGCAGTGCCGGCACGCGTTCGAACATCCAGGCCTTCGATCTCTTCATAGCGCCCAAGCTCGATCAAGCCACTCGCACCTACTGGAACGGCCGCGACATGGCGGGTCGCCGCCGCATCGGCGTCTTCGGCCGCAATATCTATCACACCGGCCTTCTCGGCCGCTTCATCGCCGCCAGCCACCTTCTGGCGCGGCTCCACGGCGTCAATCCCGCGGATTTCGTCGAGGCACGCTCCATGCGCGAGCAGCGGCAATTCTTCGACGACAAGCTCGCACCGCTCTTCGACCGGCCGATCATCCGCTGGATCACCGGCCGCAAGAGTTCGCTTTTCGGCCTCGGCATCCCGCCGCAGCAGTTCGACGAACTCGCCAGCCTCAGCCAGGAGAAATCGCTGGCCCAAGTGCTGCGCCATCGTCTCGAAAAGCTGACGTGCCACTTTCCGCTGCGCGAGAACTACTTCGCCTGGCAGGCTTTCGGCCGGCGCTATCCGCTCCCGCACGAGGGCGAGTTGCCGCCCTATCTGCAGACATCCAATTACGAAACTATCCGCAACCACACGGACCGGGTCACGGTCCATCACGAGAGCTTCACCGATTTGCTCGGCCGCAAGCCGGCCTCTTCCGTCGATCGCTATGTGCTCCTCGATGCGCAGGACTGGATGGCCGACCGGCAGCTGAACGACCTCTGGAGCGAAATCACCCGCACCGCCGCGCCGGGCGCCGTGGTGATCTTCCGCACCGCTGCAGAAGCGAGCATCCTGCCGGGACGTCTCTCCGAAGCCCTGCTCGACCAGTGGCACTACGATGCGGAGACTTCGTCGAAGCTCGGTGCCGAGGACCGTTCGGCCATCTATGGTGGCTTCCACATTTACCGGAAGAGAGCATGAGCGGCCCGCCGTCCGTTGGCAACAGCCATGCCCGGCTCATGGACCGGATGTACCGCTACCAGCGCTACATCTATGATTTTACCAGGAAATATTACCTCTTCGCCCGCGACACGCTGATCCGCGAACTGGACGCGCCGCCGGGCGGTTCGGTGCTCGAGATCGGCTGCGGCACCGGGCGTAACCTGGCGATGATCGGCGATCTCTATCCAACGGCACGCCTTTTCGGTCTCGACATCTCCGCCGAGATGCTCGCAACCGCCAAGGCGAAGCTTCGGCGCCACGGACGGCCGGATGCAAACCTGCGCATAGCCGACGCGACGAACTTCACTGCCGCCTCTTTCGGTGAGGCGGGCTTTGACCGAATCGTCATCTCCTATGCGCTGTCGATGATTCCCGACTGGCAGAAGGCGGTCGACGCGGCGATCGACGCCCTCCATCCGGGCGGCTCGCTGCATGTCGCCGATTTCGGCCAGCAGGAGGGATGGCCGGGCGGCTTCCGCCGCCTCCTCCAGGGCTGGCTGAAGCGCTTTCACGTCACGCCACGCGAATCGCTGTTCGACGTCATGCGCGCCAGGGCCGAGCGGGACGGCGCCGCACTGGAGCTCAGGACGATCGGCAGAGGCTATGCATGGATCGCTGTCTACCGCCGTCCGGCGGACGTGCAGGCTCCGTGATCGGCCAGCGCGACAGCAATGCAATTGCCGCTTGAGCTAACTCAAATTTTACGATGTTATGGTGAAAAGGAGGTCAAGCCTCCCTGGGGACATCACCATCATGGAAACCATCGCGTGAGGCAGGATCGTCGTTCGTCTGCAAACGGAACCCTCATGCGCCGGCTCCTCCTGGCTTTGCTGCCCATCGCCACCATTCTCTCCGCCTGCACGTCCACCGACTACGACCTCGTGCGCACGGCCTCCATACCGCCGCGCTTCCAGGACACCGATCCGCAGGATTTCGGCGATCGCACACCGCACCATCACAGCGTCCACGGCATCGACGTTTCCAAATGGAACGGCGACATCGACTGGATGAGGGTCAAGAACTCCGGCGTTTCCTTCGCCTTCATCAAGGCAACCGAGGGCAAGGACCGCGTCGATTCGCGCTTCCACGAATATTGGCCGCGCGCGCGCGCCGCCGGGCTCGCCTATGCCCCCTACCATTTCTACTATTTCTGCTCGAGCGCGGACGCGCAGGCCGACTGGTTCATCGCCAATGTACCGAGGAGCGCTGTCCATCTGCCGCCGGTTCTCGATGTCGAGTGGAACGGCGAATCGAAGACCTGCCGCTACCGCCCGTCGCCGGACACCGTGCGCTCCGAGATGAAGCGGTTCATGGACCGCTTGGAAGCGCATTACGGCAAGCGGCCGATCATCTACACCTCCGTCGATTTCCACCGCGACAATCTCGTCGGCGCCTTCAACGACTATCACTTCTGGGTGCGTTCCGTCGCCAAGCACCCCAAGGACATTTACGTCGACCGACGCTGGGCCTTCTGGCAATACACCAGCACCGGAGTCATTCCGGGCATCGAAGGCCATACCGACATCAACGCCTTCGCGGGCTCCGCCAAGAATTGGAAGAAATGGGTGGCGGCGGTTTCGCAATAGGCGAGAATGCCGCCCGCACCGACGCCTGGCGGACCGATTTCTTCATTCGGTCATAATGCTCTGAGAAAGCACCGGCATATTGATCTGCGCAATTTCGCAAGCCCGACGGCCGCGCCAGGCCACGCGGGCCCTCGAAAGGAATTATGATGATTGGCAAGGCTCGCAACGCGTTCCTCACCCTTGGCCTGCTCGCCCTCTCCAGCACCTCGGCGCTGGCTCAGACGCAGCCCCAACCGCAGACCCCCGTTGCCTGCGGCGGCGATCTCGCTGCCTTTCTGGAGGGCGTCAAGGCCGAGGCGATCGGCAAGGGCATCCCCGCCGATGTCGCGGACCGGGCGCTCGCCGGGGCGGCCATCGACCAGAAGGTATTGAGTCGCGACCGCGCCCAGGGCGTGTTCAAGCAGACCTTCACCGAGTTTTCCAAGCGCACCGTCAGCAAGGCGCGGCTCGACATCGGCGCCCAGAAGATGAAGGAATATGCCGACGTCTTCGCCCGCGCGGAGAGTGAGTTCGGCGTGCCGGCGCCGGTGATCACGGCGTTCTGGGCGATGGAAACCGATTTCGGCGCCGTTCAGGGCGATTTCAACACACGCAATGCGCTGGTGACGCTGGCGCATGACTGCCGCCGGCCGGAAATGTTCCGGCCGCAGCTCCTTGCCGCCATCGAAATGGTCCAGCACGGCGATCTCGACCCGGCGGTGACCACGGGCGCCTGGGCCGGCGAGATCGGTCAGGTGCAGATGCTGCCGGAGGACATCATCGCCTATGGCATCGATGGCGACGGCGATGGGCACGTAAATCTGAAGAAGAGCGCGCCGGATTCAATTCTGACCGCGGCGAAGTTTATCCAGAGCCTCGGCTTCACCGCGGGACAGCCCTGGATCCAGGAAGTCAGCGTGCCGGATGAACTGCCCTGGGAAAAGACGGGCCTGCAGGCGGGCATGACGGCGGGCGACTGGTTCGCTCTTGGCGTCACTCCGCGCGACGGCAATACCTCGCATGGGTCGCTTGAGGCCTCGCTGGTGCTGCCCCAGGGGCGAAAGGGCGTAGCCTTCCTGACCTACCCGAACTTCAAGATCTATCTCGAATGGAACCAGTCGTTCATCTATACGACGTCGGCCGCCTATTTCGCCACCCGCCTCGCCGGCGCCCCGCCCTACCAGGCCGGCAATCCGGAACCGGGCCTCGGCGATGCGGAGATGAAGGCACTGCAGACGAAGCTGCAGGCGCTCGGCCACGACGTCGGCAAGATCGACGGTATTCTCGGCTCGGGCACACGCACGGCCCTGCAGAAGGAGCAGCTGAAACTCGGCCTGCCGGCCGACGGTTGGGCGACGCCGGATCTGCTCCAGGCGCTCTGACGCCAAAATCGAAACCCCTGAGCAATTTCGCAAGAAGCGGGTGGCAACGCCCGCTTCTTCGCATTATCGCTTGCGCAATCGCAAATTGCTGGATTGGATACGCCCGGCGAATCCAATCCGGCTTCGATCGCAGCAGGGCCCAAATGCTATCATCCGGCAGAACCGCCACCACCCACATGACCCTGCGGCTTTGGCTGCTGCTGATGCTGCTCGGCCTGATCTGGGGCGGGTCTTTCTTTTTCGCCCGCGTGGCGGTTGCCCATGTCCCGCCCTTCACGCTCGTGCTGCTGCGCCTCAGCCTCGCCGCGATCGCCCTGCACATCTACTTGCGCGGCAATCATGGCCTCTACCCGGCGCTCGTTGGACGCTGGCGGGAATTTCTGGTCATGGGCCTCGTCAACAACGCCATTCCGCATGCTTTCATCTTTCTCGGCCAGACCCATATCGGTGCCGGGCTGGCCGCCATTCTGAACGCGACGACGCCCGTCTGGACGGTGCTCATTGCCAATGTCGCAACGGAAGACGAGCGCTTGACCGCGGCCAAGATCAGCGGCTGTCTGCTCGGGCTCACCGGCACCGTGGTGCTCATCGGCCCGAGCGCGTTAGCAGGCCTTTTCGGGGACGCGGGGGACGTACCGCTCTGGGCCCTCGTCCTGCCGGTTCTCGCGGCCGTGAGCTATGGCCTGTCCGCCACCTACGGCAAGCGCTTTCGCAATCTGGCGCCGCCGGTGACGGCCGCCGGACAACTGACGGCCTCGACCATCGTCATGCTGCCGGTCGCCGCCTTCGTGGACACCCCATGGATCCTCCCGATGCCGCCGCTCTCCGCCGTGCTGGCGATCCTCGGCCTGGCGCTCGTCTCGACCGCCTATGCCTATATTCTGTTCTTCCGCATCATGGCGGAGGCCGGTGCCACCAACACGTCGCTGGTCACGCTTCTCGTGCCGCCAAGCGCGATTCTTCTCGGCTATCTCTTCCTTGGCGAGACGCTGCAGGTCACCGACCTCGCCGGGATGGCGCTGATCGCGGCGGGCCTCGCCGTCCTCGATGGGCGCATGTTGCGGCCGCGCTCGTCGACCTGAGGGGAATCAAAAACAGCTGCCGGGTACGGCTTTGAGACGCTTCACAGACCGTTACAAGCGTTCACATTAACCTTCCGGCAGCAATTGTGAAAATAATGTGGCATTTGATTCATAAAACGATTCAGACACTTAGGGCTGTGAATATCGGAGCTGGGATACACGGTTTTCGCGCTGCAGCACAAGTTTCGCTTTTATGCGCCGCTTTTTGGCCCTATGTTTTACCCGTCAACGCAGGGAGGATCCTATGGGACTTACACATTCGTTGAATGTCCTCATGATCAGTGCAGCGTTCGCATTCGTGGCGGTTATGCTCTTCGTCTGACGAAAGGCCGCTGAAAGTCCAAACCGAGGGACTTAAATTTCCGGAAACTCCAATTTTCAGCAGAAGAGGTAACGAAGGCCGCTCCGAGAGCACCCGGCCAGAGCTGCGACATCAGAAAAGCCCATGAACGACGAACCGTTCATGGGCTTTCGCTTCTCTTGGAGTCGGATTCAGGCCTACAGCGCCGCGCGTCTTTTCAGACGCGCGAAGGACGCTGTAACACTTTGAATCTACGCATCGTGCTTTCCGAAAATCCATTCCGATTTTCGCGCCGATGCGCTAAGCCGTAGCGACCGCCGGATAGGAGGGTGCGGCGGCGGGCCTGAGCGGTCGGCGCTGATAGCCGACCAGTTCACAGACGGCCGCGATGAGCGGCGACCGGTTCATCGTATAAAGGTGGAAGTCGCGTAGACCCCGACGCGCCAAATCGACGATCTGTTCGGCAGCGATATGGCTCGCCTCCTTGAACCGCTCCTCCGGCTGGTCGTCGAGATGAGCAAGCCGCGAGATGATCGCCTCCGGTACCTTCGAGCCGCAAAGTCCGGCGAAACGGATGACCTGCGTCAGATTGTTGATCGGCAGGATGCCCGGGACGACCGGGATCTGCACGCCGGCGCGCCGCACCCGCTCGAGATATCGTTCGAAATCGTCATTGTCGAAGAAGAACTGGGTGATCGCGCGCGTGGCGCCGCTGTCGACCTTGCGCTTCAGCATGTCGATATCGGCCGCGACATCAGCGCTCTCCGGGTGCTTTTCCGGATAGGCGGAGACGGAAATCTCGAAATCGCCGCGGGCACGAAGCGCCTTGACGAGCGACGCCGAGCTTTCATATCCGCCCGGAAAGGGCTCGTAGGCGCTGCCGATACCGCCTTGCGGATCACCCCTCAGCGCTACGAAATGCCGGACGCCACAGGCGACGAACTCGTCGATCACCGCATCGACTTCGGCTTTCGGCGCGCCGACGCAGGTCAGGTGGGCCGCCGTGTTGTTCAGCCCCATCTCCCCAATCATCCGCTTGACCGTGGTCAACGAACGCGCCTTGGTCGAGCCGCCGGCTCCGTAGGTCACCGTCTGAAATGCCGGCGCGAAGACCGAGAGATCCGATATGGTCTGGAAGAGCTGGATTTCCATCTCTTCGTTCTTCGGCGGAAAGTATTCGAAGGAAAGTCTGAGATTGCCGCGCTCCGCGGGATAAAGCGTCCGTGCGTTCATTCTCAAATTCCCCCCGCCTGTAGGCGCTGTCGCGGCATATCGGCCACAGCGGCAGCCCGCTCGTCGCGCGCCAGCCAGATCGTGACCGTCAGTTTCCCCTCTTCCCCGCCTTCCGGGGCAAGATCCGTCGTCTTCTCGAGTGTCAGTCCGGCCTTCTGCAGCCAATCGGCCATCGTCTGATGGGCAAAGCCAAGGCGGGCGTGAGCGTGCTCGTTGCGCAGATATTCGAGGCCGTGCGGGGCAAAATCGATGATCACGAGCCGCCCTCCGGGCACGAGCATGCGCGCCGCCTCGGCGATCGCCGCCTCCGGATCTTCGAGGAAGTGGAGCACCTGATGGATCGTCACGAGGTCGAAGGACTGGCCGTCCAGCGGCAGGTTGAAGATGTCGCCGTGGCGGATCGAAGCCTTGGTGATGCCGGCCCGGTCGAGATTGGAACGTGCCACCGCCAGCATGTCACGGCTGGCGTCGACGCCGATACCGCGCCGGTAGAGCCCCTCGAAGAGCTGCAGGATGCGGCCCGTGCCGGTTCCGAGATCGAGCAGGCTGTCGACCGGTTCGTCGCCGACCATCGTCTTCAAGGCTGCCTCGACGTCGCCTTCGCTGACATGCAGGCGCCTCAGCTCGTCCCACTCGGCAGCGTTGCGGCTGAAATAGGCCTGGGCCTTCTCGGCGCGCGCCTTCTTCAGGGTCGCAAGCCGAATGGAATCTCTGGCAAGGATCGCATCGTCCGGTGCCGACGCCGCGAGAAGCTCGCGGACAAGCGCGACCCGCCCGCCCTCCTGCCGTAGACGGAAATAGGCCCAGGCGCCCTCCTGGTAGCGATCGATCAGCGCCACTTCCGCAAGCAGTTTCAGGTGCCGGGAAATGCGAGGCTGCGACTGGCCGAGAATTTCGGTAAGATCGGTCACGGTCAGATCGCCGGCCGCAAGCAGCGCCAGAAGACGCATACGCGTCGGCTCGCCCGCCGCCTTCAGGACGTCGACCAAGGCATCCAAGCCAAGCGTTCCACGGTTCGTCATCGCGATCCTCATCAACACATAAAGATATGTTTATGTGATTTGAAGACGGCGCGCAAGCGGGATTTGCGCGGAAAGGCAAGGAGATGACGCTTCCCGGACATGAAAGCGGGCAGACCTTACGATCCGCCCGCGCAGCGATGTTACGAGTTGGACGCGGCAGCCGCGGACAGGAGCGGCGGGGCTGCTCAAGCGCGGCTCCCGTCCCGTCGCACAAGTTGCCACATCCGCGCGGCAAATGCGCCGAAGCACACCGGGACATCCGACGGCGTGTGCGGCGCCCCCGAGTGGTTGATTACCGCGTCAGGCGTTTGTACGTCACCCGCTTCGGGTTGACCGAGTCGGGACCGAGCCGGCGGATCTTGTCCTTCTCGTAATCCTCGAAGTTGCCTTCGAACCATTCGACATGGCTGTCGCCCTCGAAGGCGAGGATATGGGTCGCCAGGCGATCGAGGAACATGCGGTCGTGGCTGATGATCACCGCGCAGCCGGCGAAGTTTTCGAGCGCATCCTCGAGTGCGGCAAGCGTCTCGGTGTCGAGGTCGTTGGTCGGCTCGTCGAGCAGGATGACGTTGCCGCCGGCCTTGAGCATCTTGGCGAGGTGCACGCGGTTGCGCTGGCCGCCGGAAAGCGTGCCGACCTTCTGCTGCTGGTCACCGCCCTTGAAATTGAAGGACGAGCAATAGGCCCGCGAATTGACCTCGTGCTTGCCGAGCCTGATGACGTCGTTGCCGCCGGAGATTTCCTCCCACACCGTCTTGTTGCCGTCGAGCGCGTCGCGGCTCTGGTCGACATAGCCGAGCTGCACGCTGTCGCCGATGCGGATCGCGCCCTCTTCGGGCTGCTCCTGGCCGGTGATCATCCGGAACAGCGTCGTCTTACCGGCGCCGTTCGGGCCGATGACGCCGACGATGCCGCCCGGCGGCAGCTTGAAGCTCAGGCCCTCGATCAGCAACTGGTCGTCATAGCCCTTGGAGATGTTCTCCGCTTCGATGACCACCTGGCCGAGCCGCTCGCCGACCGGAATGATGATCTGGGCGTCGCCCGGACGCCTGTCGGCCGCCGCCTTTACCAACTCGTCATAGGCGCGGATACGCGCCTTCGACTTCGCCTGGCGGGCCTTCGGGCTCGAGGCGATCCACTCCTGCTCGCGGCTGATGGCCTTCTGGCGGGTCGCCTCTTCACGCCCTTCCTGGGCCATACGCTTGGCCTTTGCCTGCAGATAGGCGGAATAGTTGCCTTCATAGGGAATGCCGCGGCCACGATCGAGCTCGAGAATCCAGCCGGTGACGTTGTCGAGGAAGTAGCGGTCGTGGGTGATCATCAGCACGGCGCCCGGATATTCGCGCAGGTGCTTTTCGAGCCAGGCGATCGTCTCGGCGTCGAGATGGTTGGTCGGTTCGTCGAGAAGCAGCAGGTCCGGCTGCGACAAGAGCAGCTTGCAGAGTGCCACGCGGCGCTTCTCGCCGCCGGACAGATTGGTGACCTCGGCGTCGCCCGGCGGGCAGCGGAGCGCGTCCATCGCCATTTCGACTTGGCTGTCGAGATCCCAGAGGTTCTGGCTATCGATGATGTCCTGAAGCTTGGCGCCCTCTTCCGCCGTCTCGTCGGAATAGTTCATCATCAGCTCGTTGTAGCGGTCGATGATCGCCTTCTTCGCGGCCACGCCTTCCATGACGTTCTCGAGCACGTTCTTCTGCGCATCGAGCTGCGGCTCCTGCGGCAGGTAGCCGACGGTCGCGCCTTCGGCGACCCAGGCCTCGCCGGTATATTCGTGGTCGAGCCCGGCCATGATCCGCAGAACCGTGGACTTGCCGGCGCCGTTGGGGCCGAGAATGCCGATCTTAGCGTCCGGATAGAACGACAGATGGATGTTCTCCAGGACCTTCTTGTTGCCATAGGCCTTGTTGAGCCCGGCCATGTGGTAGATAAACTGACGTGCCATAAAGGAATGCTCCGCATCGGAAGGGGAAATTTGCCCGCTATGTAGGCGAATTATGGTGGCGGGGCAATCGCCAAAGGGCCCTGCCCGCGCCGTTCCCTTGCTGCGATAAGCCTTCCAGTTCAGCCCCGCCCGGCGGCGTCGGCGATCCCCTTGGCGCATTTGAACTCGGTCGGCCCGGCCGCCTTTATGAGGCCCGCGAGACCCGCTTGGCCCGAGAGATCGCCGGAAAGCCCAATGGTGAAACCGGTGATTACGCTGCGGCCCTCGACGGTCTGGCAGCGCATGCGCACCCGATCACCGGCCCCTGCTCCGAAACTCTGTTCGAAGGCCGCCTTGATCTGCTTTTCGCCAATCTCCGAACCGATCCTGTCGGCAAACAGGGCACGCACCGCCGATGCGTTCAGCTCGTCGAGAAGACGAAGCTGGAGCGTGAAATAGTCGTCGGCGTTGTCGGCCTGGCAGGTGCCGCTTCGCAGCCATTGGTGCCGGTCGAGGCCGGATTTCACCCCCGGCATGGCGACGATGAGACGCGCGGCGGTCTCGTCTGCCATGGCGAGTTTCGGCAGCTCGAGCCACTCCCCCTTGCGGTCTTGCGCCTTCAGTTCCGTCTCCACGCCGCAATAGCTCTTCTTCAAGGGCCAAAGGCCGTGGAGCGAGAAATGCGTCGCATCGAACCGGTCCGAGGTCTGGTCGACGCATTCCTTGCGCGTGGGCCGCGTCTCGCAAAAACCGGGCTGCCAACTGACCGCCAGCACATATTCCGTCCTTGCCCCATCCGGTACCGTCTTCATCTCTTCACCCGGCGACTCCTCTGCGGCGGCCAGAGACGACATCCCCAACCCAAGAGCAAGCGCTGCAACTCTTACCACCTGTACGATAGCTCGCACTGCCATAACGGCCTCCAGTAAATACAAAACGAGAACAAACTAACAACAAAAGCGGGAAAGTTGCAACCCCCAATATGTCTCTTCGAATCGGTTCTGATCTCATGCGCAAGAAGCAACAAGCAGCGATTGCCTTTGACCGCCAAATCGATTTGATATCGCGGGGAGTGTTGGGCGGATGGTGGATCAGCCTCCATCGCAATAGCTGCTCTGCGGCTATTGGATTTGATTGGAGTGAGGCATGTTCGGGCAGGTAAGGACACTTCAAAGCCCGACGGGTGCGACGCTCGCATGGCGCCATCGGACGGCTTCCGATGCGCCGCGAGGCATATTGCTGGTCAGCCATGGGCTTGCCGAACATTCCGGCCGCTACGCCCGCTTTGCCGAAGCCATGGCCCAGCATGGCTTCCATGTCTACGCACACGATCATCGTGGCCACGGCGAGAGCCGCGCGGCCGATGCGCAGCTCGGTCTCTTCTCTAAGCGCGGTGGCTCCGAAAAGGTGATTGCCGATCTGCGCGCCGTGCGGCAGATGGCCGCCGCCAACCATCCCGGGCTGCCGGTCGTGCTGTTCGGCCACTCGATGGGTGGGCTGATCGCCCTGAACGCTGCCGAGACCGATCCGGAACTTTATGACGCGCTCGCCGTCTGGAACTCCAATTTTCGCCCCGGTCCCGCCGGCCGCGGCGGCCAACTGATCCTCGCGATCGAACGAATGCTGAAGGGTTCGGACGTCCCGAGCCCGCTGCTTTCGCAACTCACCTTCGGCGCCTGGAGCAAAGCCATTGCCGCTCGGAAGACCGAATTCGACTGGCTGTCGCGCGACGAGGACGAAGTTGCAAAGTATATCGCCGATCCGCTCTGCGGCTTCGAGACCAGCGTCTCACTCTGGATCGACGTCTTCGAACTTGCCTTTGCCGGTGCGCGGTCCGACCGGCTCGCCCGCTTGCCGGCGACGCTGCCGGTCCACCTGGTCGGCGGCAGCGCCGACCCCTCAACCTTGAACGGCGACGTCATCGACTGGCTCGGCCGACGCATGAAGGCGCGCGGCATGGCCGACGTGACGATCACGATATATGAGGGAATGCGCCACGAGACGCTCAACGAAATCGGCCGCGAAACCGCGACGGAAGATTTCGCCCGCTGGTGCCTGAAAGCCGTCGGGGTGAGGAACCGCATAGACGAAACAACATGACAGATCCCGCAAGCCGGCGATCTGATCGAAACGGACGATAGCATTGGGAGGTGCCGACATGAAGACGGGCGGGCAACTGGTGGTCGAGGCGCTCATCGCAAACGGCGTCGAGCGCATCTCCTGCGTGCCGGGCGAAAGCTACCTGGCCGTTTTGGATGCGCTCCACGACACCGACATCGACGTCGTCGTCTGCCGCCAGGAAGGCGGTGCGGCGATGATGGCGGATGCCTGGGGCCGGCTGACCGGCGAGCCCGGCATCTGCATGGTCACGCGCGGCCCCGGCGCCACCAATGCCTCCGCCGGGCTTCACGTCGCCCGCCAGGATTCGATCCCGATGATCCTCTTCATCGGCCAGGTGCAGCGTGACGCCCGCGAACGCGAGGCCTTCCAGGAGATCGAATATCGCCGCGCCCTCACCGAGGTCGCCAAATGGGTGGGCGAGATCGACGATCCGGCGCGGATTGCTGAATTCGTCACCCGCGCCTTTGCCGTCGCGACCTCCGGCCGTCCCGGACCGGTGGTTCTGACACTGCCGGAAGACATGCTGACGGAGCGAACGGAAGCTCCGGCCGCCCGCCCTTACCAGCCGGTCGAAAGCCATCCGGGACCGAGCCAGATCGCTCGGCTCGCCGATCTCCTCACGGAAGCGAAGCGCCCAATTGCCATTCTCGGCGGCACCCGCTGGTCCGCGGAAAGCGTTGCCGATTTTGAGCAATTCGCCGAACGCTGGCATCTGCCGGTCGGCTGCTCCTTCCGGCGCCAAATGCTCTTCGATCACCTGCATCCCAGCTATGCCGGCGACGTCGGCATCGGCGTCAACCCGGCGTTGGCAAAGGAAATCAAGGAAGCGGATCTCGTCCTGCTTCTGGGCGGTCGCTTCTCGGAAATGCCCTCCTCCTCTTATACCCTCCTCGATGTCCCCTATCCGAAGCAGAGACTGGTGCATGTCCATCCGGATCCGTCGGAACTCGGCCGCGTCTATAGGCCGGATCTGGCGATCGCCGCGAGCCCGCGCGACTTTGTAGCCGCGCTAGCGGGGATTGAGCCCACCGGAACGCCTGGCTGGGCGCCGCGCACGGCCGCCATGCACGAGACTTATCTCAGATGGTCGACGCCGCCGGAGACCGGGCCGGGCGACGTGCGGATGGGACCGATCATGAACTGGATCGAGGCGAACACGGCGCCGGACGCAATCTTCACCAACGGCGCCGGCAACTACGCCACCTGGCTGCACCGCTTTCACCGCTTCCGCCGCTACGGCACGCAAGCCGCGCCCGCCTCAGGCTCGATGGGCTACGGCCTGCCGGCGGCGGTCGCGGCGAAACGCCTTCACCCAAACCGTGAGGTCATCTGCTTTGCCGGCGACGGCTGTTTCCTGATGCATGGGCAGGAATTCGCCACGGCGGTTCGTTACGCCCTGCCGATTATCGTGCTGGTCATCAACAACGGCATCTACGGCACCATCCGCATGCATCAGGAGCGGGAATATCCCGGCCGCGTCAGCGCCACGGATTTGACAAATCCGGATTTTGCGGCGCTTGCCCGCGCCTATGGCGGCCATGGCGAGACGGTCGAGCGGACGGAAGAGTTTGCCAATGCATTTCTCAGAGCGCGTGCCAGCCGCAAGCCGGCGATCATCGAGATCAAGCTCGACCCGGAGGCGATCACGCCGGCACGGACGCTGAGCGAAATACGCAAGGGCTGAGGGAAAAGACGGCGCCTGAATGAGAGCCCGGCCGGGAGCGGGCGTCGGCAAGTCCTTGCGCTTTCAAACCGTCCGAATCATTTCCCAAAGCTGGTCCGGCACTTTCACGCCGGCCTGATAAAGCTTGGCAATCTTCCTGGCGAGTTGGTCGGCCTCCTCGCTGCCGATCGACAGGTTTCGCTCTTCCAGCGCGCGGTGCCAAACGCCTTCGAGGATCGCCACGTGGCCGGGAAGAATCGGATAGTCTCTGAAACTATTGAACGGATCCATGGCCGGTCGCCTCTTTAAAGCTGTCCGCCGAGACCCTCGCGCGCCCGACGAGACGGCGATGTCTAACAATTTCGCGGCCAGCAGGAACGGCGTCAGAAACGCGAAAGCGCGCTTGTTTGGGCCAAGCGCGCTCCAAGCGAACGATCTTCAAAGGGCGCCGGCACCCTCGATCGAACAAATCCAATATAGCACCGAATACCGGCTGGAAACAGTGAAAAGCGGTCGTTCGCCCGTCCGACCTTTGCCGCCGAACGCACGATCGCGGGTCTAGCTGCGAATATGTTGCGTCTGCTGGTAGACGGCCGTCGAGCGGGCGCCGGAGCGGCAATAGCCAAGCATCGGGCGCTCGAATTCGTCGAGCGCGTCGACCATGCGGGTCACCGCATCGGCGGTCACGCCCATCGGGCCGACCGGGATATGGGCGATGTCCAGCCCGAGTTCCTGGGCACGCGCGGCAATCGCGTCGAAGGTCGGCTGGTCGGGAGCCTCGAAATCCGGACGGTGGCAGACGATGGACTTGAAACCGAGCGCCTTGATCTCGTCGAGGTCCTCGACCGTGATCTGACCGGAGACCGAGTATTCATCGTTGATCTGGCGAATGTCCATGATGTCGCTTCCTCAAGACTGCGTTGCCTTGGTGTAGGCCGCAGGCCCGGCGGCGTCAATCGCGAAGCGATCTCAGACGACGCCGAAGGTAAGCGCGTAGTCGCGTGACTGTCCGGGCTTAAGCAGATCAAGCTCGCCGGCGGCCGAGAGTTCCACCCGCTTGGCAATTCGGTGCGACGCGGGCTCGATGCTGAGGACATTCGCACCGCCGCGTTGGCAGCGCCACATCTGCAGGAAAGGCAGCGTGTCGGCCAGGAATTGCACATTTAAGGCGCGCCCTTGAAGCCCGGGCAGAGCGGACAGCGTAACCTCCGCCCAGCGGTCTTCGCCGGCGACTGCGGTCCGGCAGAAATGCGCGCTCTCGCCTTCCCCGAACCGCCAGGCAATTGACCCGCCCTCCACCGAGGCACTGTCGATCCGCGTTTCATCACCAAGCAGCCGGCCGCCGATATTCATGTGGTACATCATCATCGGCGCGAAGGCGGAGGCGCCGATATTGACGACACGGTCCTTGAGCACCACCCCATGCCCATTCCCGTGGACCTGCCAAACGCGCTCGACCGCCGCTCTGCCGCCGCAGGCAAGATCGACTTCCGTAACCGCCGAGCAGCGCGAACCATCGGCGGACATCTCCGTCCGGCTGACCGGCGTACCGGCAAGCGACCCGTGCAGTGGGTAGCATACCTGATCGTCACCTCCCGCGATCGGCTCCGGATGGCGGATATGGTCGGGACCGCAGGTGAACAGGAAGCCGGCCAGAGCCCGGTCGATCCGCGGGTCGCCGTCGGAGGGGATCGCCTCTCCCGGCGACAGATCTGTGCCCTCTGTGACGAAAGCGGCGATATCGAGCGCCGAGGAACGGTCGAACAGGAGATGGCTCTCCAGGCCATTGTCGGCGCTCAAGATGGTCCCCATTCTCGCCTCCCGGCCGCACTCAGAATCACGAATCGTGAGGGTATGATAGCGCAGTCGCCCCACTGAAGTGGCCGGTCTTTTGGATTGAACCTTCCGCGAGGAAAAACGTTATAAATTCAACGCGATTGGAGGGCATTCCCGTCCTGTGACAGAGTTCCCGTGTTGCAACCGCTCGGAAGCTCGCCTAACTAGATTTTAAGGGATCGTTCATGATGAATTCATTTTTTTCACATTAACGTCGGAATCGGTATGTACCGCCGCAAAGCAGCCACCATGAAAATAGGTTCCAACTTGTCAGCGACCCGCACCGGCCTTTCGCTTCTCGCCGCACTCGGCCTTCTCGCAGTGGAGCTCGTGCCCGCCCGCGCCCAGGATGGCTATGGCGGCTATTGGGGCGGCGGCGATGTGATGCTGGTCACTCCCGAGGGCGATATTCTCGACTACATGCCCGGACCGGACGAGGTCCAGGCGATGCGCGACCGCCGCGGCCGTACGGTGCTCGTGGATCCCTGGGGAAATATCGTCGCCACCGTCGTCCCGAATGACGGCTACGGCGTGCGCCGCCGACAATACGGCGATGACGGGTATTCCAACGAGCGGGAGCGCGGCTACGGCTATTCAGAGCCCGGTGAATACACCGGCACCGTTCCCGACTATCGCGACGCGACGCCCGCCCCGGTCGAACGCGAGGAACTGCCGAACAGCCTTCCGAGCCTTGGCGAAGAACAGGCCGCCTACGATCCGCAGTATCAGGATCCACTCGGCCAGCCGATGCCGCCGGCGATCGAGATGAAGGGCAAATCGCGGGCCGAAATCACCGCCCTCCAGGTCTTCCTCGACCGCGAAGGCTTCTCGCCGGGCGTCATCGACGGCAAGATGGGCTCCAACGTCACCAAGGCGATAGAGGCCTTTCAGCAGGCGACCGGCGAAAAGCTCGACCCGAACAATACCGAGGACATTCTCGAGCGGCTGCGCTTCAATGGCGGCCTGCCTATCACCACTTACACGATCACCGCTGCCGACGCAGCCGGGCCCTATGTCGCCGCGATCCCGGAAGACTATGCCCACAAGGCGCAGCTCCCGCATCTCTCCTTCACCTCCACGGCCGAGATGCTGGGCGAGAAATTCCATATGGACGAGAACTACCTGCGCGAACTCAACCCGGGCGTCGACTTCTCCATCCCTGGCACGACGATCAAGGTCATCAATCCCGGAGCGAACAAGTCCGGAAAGGTGGCACGGATCATCGCCGACAAGGGGCGCAAGCAGGTCTTCGCCTATGACGATGCCGGCAAGCTCATCGCCGCCTACCCCGCTACCATCGGTTCTGCCGATACGCCTTCACCGTCGGGCACGGTCTCGGTCGAGCGGATAGCCTTCAATCCAGGTTACACCTACAATCCGAAGATCAATTTCCAGCAGGGCGCCAATGACAAGATCCTGACGCTGCAGCCTGGACCGAACGGCCCGGTGGGCACCGTCTGGATAGCGCTTTCGAGGCCGACCTACGGCATTCACGGGACGCCGGATCCATCGAAGATCGGCAAAACGCAGAGCCACGGCTGCATCCGGCTCACCAATTGGGACGCCACCGAACTCGGAAAAATGGTCAGCGTTGGCGTGACCGTCGAGTTCATCGACGAGCCGGGCGCTCCGGTTTCTGAGGATGTCTTGAATCCTTATTGAGAGCTGTCTGATGGGCTGAGTCAGGCGGAGCCGCGCGGTCATCCGCGCCCGTTTCTGTTCGCTTTGCCCGGCATTGTCGGACTTCATGACTTTATGAAACATTGTCATGAAGAACTTTGCCCCGCTGGTTCTATCAAAGGCAAAGGAATCCCTCGATTACCGCAAAGGAATGGCCCGCAATGGCGACGGAGCGCCCTCTTCCCAACCTCTGGCATGCAACGGCTCCAGCCGCACCCGAAACAGGCCGCCTCAGCGGTGACATGGCTGCAGATGTGGCCATTATCGGCGGAGGCTTTACCGGGCTCTCGGCCGCCCTTCACCTCGCCGAAATGGGCGTCAAGGCCGTTGTGATCGAGGCGCGCATGATCGGCTTCGGCGGTTCCGGCCGCAATGTAGGCCTGGTCAATGCCGGCATGTGGGTGAAGCCGGACGACCTCATTGCCACGCTCGGCGCGGAGGCCGGCGGCCGCCTGTTGAGCGAGCTCGGGAACGGCCCCTCGCTTGTCTATGACCTTGTCGAGCGTCATGGCATCGCTTGCGAAGCGGTCCGCAACGGAACGCTGCACATGGCGGTCGGACCCGAGGGGCTCAAGGAGATCACCGCGCGCGAGGCGCAATGGCAGAAGCTGGGCGCCCCGGTCGAAGCGCTTTCGGCGGAAAAGGCCAAGATGCTTTCAGGCGCCGAAGGATTTACTGGCGCATTGCTCGACCGGCGGGCCGGCACGATCCAGCCTCTCGCCTATGCGCGCGGCCTGGCTCGGGCGGCGCTGAAGGCAGGTGCCCAGATCTTCACGGAAACGCCGCTGGTTGCCGCCGAGCGCAGCGGCGACGCCTGGAAGCTTTCGGCCGGCCGCGGCACGCTGACGGCCCGGCATGTCATCGTCGCCACCGAGGCCTATGGCGCGCTCGTGAACGGCGCGCCATGGAGGACACAGACGCAGGAACTCACGGTCCTTCCCTATTTTCAATTCGCGACCAATCCGCTGCCTGACGATGTCGCGGGCCGCATCCTCCCCGAGCGCCAGGGCGCCTGGGACACGGGCCTCGTCATGACGTCGTTCCGCATGGATCGGCAGAACCGGCTGATCTTCGGCTCGATCGGCCGCCTCGACGCCATGGCCGCGGGGACGCATCGCGCCTTCGCGGCGCGCTCGGTGCGCAAGCTCTTCCCCTATATCGGCGATTTCCGCTTCGAATATTGGTGGGACGGCCGGATCGGCATGACGACCAATCACCTGCCGGTCATGCACGCGCTGGCGCCGAATGTCGTTTCCGTCAGCGGTTACAACGGCCGCGGCATCGCCCCCGGCACGGTCTTCGGCCGCGCCCTTGCCCGGCATGTCACGGGCGACGTCTCGGCGATCCCGCTCGCCGAGACCCCGATCACGCCGGATCCCTGGCGGAACCTCAAATCCGCCTTCTATCATGCCGGCGCCCAGGCCAAGCATTTCATCGACAGGCGGTTCTGACGGAAGATTTCGACCGGAACGGCCTACTGCATCTCTCCTTGAATCGACCTCGATTCAAGGACAAAGACATGCAGCAATTCTAAGTGCTACAACGACCTTTGCGCGTCTGATAAGACGCGCGGCGCTGTAGGCCAGTTCCGGCCGGCCTTGGGAGGCAATAGGGACCGCCCGCTTCAGGCCGCGCGAGGCAGGGCCGAGCGCAAGCGAGACATAAGGGCACGGCGTGGCGTTACCGGCAGCAGGCTTTGCACCTCGCTGGCGAGCGCGAACGCGTTTTCGCGCGCTTTGTCGAGATTGCTGACGCGGTTTGGGTCCATGGTCTCCAAGGTGCCGCCCAGTTCGAAGATCTCCCGATAGGCGGCGCGTTCGATAATCGGCGTGTCGAGGACAGAAACGCCGCGCGAGGCGAGCAGCGCCTTGATCGCCTGCAGCGCCCGCGTCGTCACCAGGGAATTGACGCGCGTCAGGACCACCGAGTGGTTGATGCAAACCCTGGCCTTCTGTTCGATCTGGCGAATGAGCTCCAGGATCTGGACTGCGCCGCGCGCGTCCATGGCACAGCCCTGCACCGGGATCAGCACCTGATCTGATAGCCCGAGTGCCAGCGCGACGATCGCGTCCCTGGCACCGGCGAGATCGACCACGATGTAATCGGCCTCGTCTTTCAGTTCGCGGATATGGCAGGGCAACGAGGCGGGCGTAATGTGCGAGATCACCTCGAGATTGGCGATGTGACCGGAGGCTTCCGACCAGCTGGTGATCCATCGCTGCGGATCCGCATCCAGGATCACCACGCGGTTGCCCTGCCGGGCCAGTTCCGTCGCCAGGATCAGGGCGGCCGTCGTCTTGCCGGCGCCGCCCTTTGCGTTGGCCAAAGTAATGACCGCCATCTTGTCACCTCATTCTCTCAGTGCCCCCGTCGCCTGGGCTCGGGTGCAGGTTCGGTTAACAGAACCTTTCAGAAGATGGTTAACAAAATGGAAACTTTGGCTGGCAAAGATTAACCGGCGCAGCCGACGGCTTGCGGCTTCCCAACAAAAAAGCCCGGGAAATCAACGCTTCCCTGGGCCTTGGAAAAATTAACGCGATGGCTCAGATGCACTCGGCAAAGAGCTTCTTCGCGGCGTCGAGCGTCAGTTTCACCGGATTGCCGCTGGCGGTCGGGTCTACGATCGCCATTTCCGCCATCTCGCCTATTCGGTCAGTGCCGACGCCGAGCGCGGAGAGCTTGTCCGGCACGCCGAGTTCCTCGCGCAGTTGCAGCACATAGTCATAGAAGCCGTCAAACCCGCCGGCGATGCCGAGATAGGCCGCGGCCCGCGCGATCTTCTCCTCGATTGCCGGCCGATTGAAGCGCAGCACCGGCGGCATCACCACCGCATTGGTCATCCCATGATGGGTGTTGTAGATGGCGCCGACCGGGTGCGAGAGCGAGTGGATCGCACCAAGCCCCTTCTGGAAGGCGACTGCGCCCATTGCCGCCGCGCTCATCATGTTGGCGCGCGCCTCGATATCCGTGCCGTCCTTGTAGGCGCGCGGCAGGTATTCCTTGACGAGCCGCATGCCTTCGAGCGCGATGCCGGCAGACATCGGATGATAGAAGGGCGAAGAATAGGCCTCCAGGCAATGGACAAAGGCGTCCATGCCGGTGCCTGCCGTGATCACCTTCGGCATGCCGACCGTCAGTTCCGGGTCGCAGATCGTCACGGCCGGCAGGAACTTCGGGTGGAAGATCACCTTCTTCACATGGCTCGCCGAATTGGTGATGACGCTGGCGCGCCCGACTTCCGAGCCGGTTCCCGCCGTTGTAGGCACGGCGATGATCGGCGCAATGCCTTCGACGCTGGCGCGCGTCCACCAGTCGCCGACGTCCTCGAAGTCCCAGACCGGCCGCGTCTGACCGACCATGAAGGCGACGCATTTGCCGAGGTCGAGGCCCGAGCCGCCGCCGAAGGCAACGACACCGTCATGGCCGCCATCCTTGAAGGCCCTGATCCCCGCCTCGAGATTGATGTCGTTCGGATTCGGGTCGACATCGGCGAAGATGGCACGCCCGAGACCGCCGGCTTCCAGGATATCCAGCGCACCCTGCGTGATCGCCATCGGCGCCAGACCGCGGTCGGTGATCAGCAGCGGCCTCTTCATGCCGACGGCCTTGCAATGGTCGGCAAGCTCCTTGATCCGGCCGGCGCCGAACTTGACGGCGGTCGGATAGCTCCAGTTGGCGGTGATCGTCATGCTGTGACTTTCTTCAGATGGAAGGATTTCGGACGGGTGAGATTGTGGAAGCCGAGGACCGAAAGCGAGCCGCCGCGGCCCGTCTCCTTGACCCCGGTCCAGCAGAGTGCCGGATCGAGATAGTCGGCGCGGTTCATGAAGACCGTGCCGGTTTCGAGCTCCCGGCCGATGCGGGCGGCGCGCTCGGCGTCCCTGGTCCAGAGCGAGACGGTGAGACCATACTGACTGTCGTTCATCAGTTCGATCGCCTCGGCATCGTTCTTCACCTTCATGATGCCGACGGCTGGACCGAAGGTCTCCTCGCGCATGAACTCCATCGAGTGATCGACATCGACGAGTATCTGCGGCGCGAGATAGGCGCCGCCGTCGTCCTCAGGAAAAAGCTTCGGATCGATCAGCGCCTTGGCGCCCTTCGACACGGCGTCGGCGATCTGGTTGCGAACGGTCGCGGCAAAGCGCTTGTTGGCCATGGGTCCGAGCGTCGTTTCCGGATCGAGCGGGTTGCCGAGCTTGTAGTTGGAGACCCAGGCAACCGACTTCTCGACGAAGGCAATGTAGAGCGACTCATGCACGTAGATGCGCTCGATTCCGCAGCAGCACTGGCCGGAATTGTAGGTGGCGCCGTCCATCAGCGTATCGACAGCCGCATCGAGATCGGCGTCCTTCATCACGTAGCCGGGATCCTTGCCGCCAAGCTCCAGGCCGAGCCCGGTGAAGGTGCCGGCCGCCGCGCGCTCGATCGAGCGCCCGCCTTCGACCGAGCCGGTGAAGTTGATGAAATCGAAGCTTTTCGCGGCAATCAGCGCCGCGGTCGTGTCGTGGTCGAGGAAAAGGTTCTGGAAGACATCCGCCGGCACGCCCGCCTCGACGAAGGCGCGCACCATGCGCTCGCCGACGAGGATCGTCTGGCTGGCATGCTTGAGGATCACCGTGTTGCCGGCCATCAGCGCCGGCGCCACCGTATTGATCGCCGTCATGTAGGGATAGTTCCAGGGCGCGATGACGAAGACGACGCCATGCGGCTCGCGCTCGATGCGCCGCTCGAAGCGGTCGCTCTCCTCGACGACAAGCGGCCTCAGCGCATCTGCGGCGATGGAGGCCACGTAATTCGAGCGCTCGTTGAAACCCTTGAACTCGCCGCCGTAGCGGACCGGCCGGCCCATCTGCCAGGCAAGTTCGGGCACCACGTCGTCGACCATCTCGTTGAGTCGGGCCACACCGGCGAGCACCAATTTGACGCGCTCGTCGAGCGGCCGCTTCGCCCAGCTCTTCTGCGCGAGCCGGGCCTGCGCCACCGCCTGTCTGGCGAGCTCCAGCGGCAGTGCGGGCCGCTCGGCAAAGACCTCGCCATTCACCGGCGAAATGCATCTGATCACGGTCATGATCGTCTTCCTGTTTCTGCTTTCAAAATAATGACCCCTCCCCAACCCCTCCCCACAAGGGGGAGGGACTACACTGCCGCACCCTCGCCTCGCTGGCCTGAAGCGTCGCAACTCGCGAAAACGCCGGGGTGGGCAACACGGTGCCGCCGCGAAGCCCCTCCCCCTTGTGGGGAGGGGTTGGGGAGGGGTAGACCCTCGTACGGAGGGGATTCCCTACGCCCTCTCGAATCCGCGCGCGACCTCCCAATCCGTCACCCGCCGGTCATATTCCTCCTGCTCCCACCGCGCCGCACGGGCATAGTGGTCGATGACCTCTTCGCCGAACGCTTCCCGCAGCATTTTCGAACCCGTCAGCGCTTCGGTTGCCGCCCTGAGCGTATGCGGAATTTCGCGCACCTCCTTGCCCTGATAGGCATCGCCGACGAAGGGCGCCTCCAGTTGCATCTTGTTCTCGATGCCGGATATGCCGGCCGCGACCAAGGCGGCGAAGGCGAGATAGGGGTTGAGGTCGGAGCCGCCGACGCGGCATTCGATGCGGATCGCCTTGGTATCTTCGCCGCACAGGCGATAGCCGGCGGTGCGGTTGTCCTTGCTCCAGATCGCCTTTGTGGGCGCGAAGGTGCCGGCCATGAAGCGCTTGTAGGAATTGATGTAGGGCGCCAGGAAATAAGTGATCTCGCTCGCATGGGCGAGCAATCCGGCCACGTACTGCCGCATCAGCTCGGACATGCCGTATTGCCCCTCCTTATCGTAGAACAGCGGCGTCTTGCCGTCGACGCTCCACAGAGACTGGTGGACATGCGACGACGAGCCGGCGGCGGAATAGTTCCACTTGGCGAGGAAGGTGATCGCCTTGCCCCGAGACCAGGCAATTTCTTTGCAGCCATTCTTGATGATGGCGTGCCGGTCGGCCATGGTCAGCGCATCGGCATAGCGCACGTTGATTTCCTCCTGGCCGGCGGATGCTTCGCCCTTGGAATTCTCGACCGGAATGTCCGCACCCTGAAGGCCGTTGCGGATCGCCCGCATCACATCCTCTTCCTTGGTCGTCTGGAAGATGTGGTAGTCCTCGTTGTAGCCGCTGGCGAGATGCAGGTCGCGGTATCCGGAAAGCCGCGCATCCTCGTAGGACTGATCGAACAGGAAGAATTCGAGCTCGCTCGCCATGAAGGCCTTGAGGCCCATGGCCTCGAGTCGTGCGATCTGCCTCTTGAGGATGGCACGCGGCGAATGCGGCACTTCCTCATGCGTATGATGATCGAGCACGTCGCAGAGAACCAGCGCCGTGCCTTCCAGCCAGGGGATGCGCCGAAGCGTCGCAAGATCCGGCTTCATCGTGTAGTCGCCGTAGCCCTTCTCCCAGCTCGTCGCCTTGTAGCCGGGCACGGTTTCCATTTCGATGTCGGTCGCCAGCAGGTAGTTGCAGCTATGCGTTTCCTTCCAAGCACTATCGACGAAATATTGGGCGTGAAAACGCTTGCCCATTAGGCGGCCTTGCATGTCCACCTGGCAGGCGAGCACCGTGTCGATACGCCCGTTGGCGACATCCTCTTTCAGTTCCTCGAACGAGTAGCTCATGAAAGTACAATCCCATGTTTCGGCGCGGCCGTTCCCATAGCCGCTAATACGAAGCGGAGATCGCAAGCGCGATCTCCGCCCTCTTTCCATCTTCTCAGACTTCGCCGACGGCCTTCTCGGCGGCAGCGATCTCCGCCTGGCGGCGCTCGACCTCGTCACCGATCGGCGGCCCGCGGAAGCGGCGGCTCTCGAAACCGAACCAGATGATGCCGGTGACGACGAGGAAGCCGACGGTGATGTAGAGCGCCCAGTCGTTTGGCGGCTGAATGCCGAGCACGAAGATCAGGACCATGGCTATGATCGACAGGATGGCGAACAGCTTGAACATCCCTTCGCCGAGGTTCCACGGCCCCATCTTGTCCCACTTCGACGTTCCCCAGGCGAACAGGCCGAGCGTGATCGGGATTGCGAAGGAGAAGAACAGGAAGATGACCGTGCAGGAGACGACGATCGTATAGACCGGCGTTTCGCCGATCGAGACGAGCGACGAACCCCAGACGAACAGCACCGAAAGGATCGAGCCCGTCCAGATCGCTGCAACCGGCGAGCGATAGGTGGGGCTTACCTTCGAGAGTGCCTTTGAGGCAGGTAGACCGCCATCACGCGAGAAGGCGAAGATCATGCGCGAAACCGAGGTCACCGTCGCCAGGCCGCACAGCCACTGGCTGACGAAGATGGCAAGGTAGAGAATGTCCTTGATGAGCGGATGGACCTGCGCGTCCATTGCCCAGAAGAACACGTTCCAGCCCTGCTTGGCGGCTTCGTCCATGTTCGGGATCATCAGCACGAAGGCGCATAGCATGATATAGCCGAAGAGCGCCGACCAAAGCACGGAGGAGACCATGCCGCGCGGCACCGATTCCGCCGCCTTGACGGTCTCCTCCGACGTATGCGCCGAAGCGTCATAGCCGGTGATCGTGTAGATCGGCAGCAGCAGGCCGAGCAGGAACACCCAGGTTCCGGAGGTCTCAGGCCAGACATTGCCGCCCGCCTCGCCGGAATAATTCGAGAAGGTGAACAGCCTGCCGATCTCATAGCTGTCGGCCGCCGCGAGGCAGACGATCGCCAGCAGGATCGCGGTGGCGAAGATCAGATAGCCGGAAAAGTCGGTGAGCTTCGCGGTTAGGCCGATTCCCATGTGGTTCACCAGCGCCTGCCCGCCGGTGATGATCGCCAGGAACACGATGCGGGTCGTCGTCGTATCTTCCAGGCCGAAATAGGGTGTCCCGAATGAGCCCATGAAGAAGTAATAGGTGCCGACGTTGATGGCCCCGAGAACGGTCACCAGGCCGAGGAGGTTGAACCAGGCCGTGAGCCAGCCGGTGAAGCGGTTCCCGAGGATCGATCCCCAATGATAGAGGCCGCCGGCGGTTGGATAGGCCGAGCTGATCTGCGCCATAGCCACGGCAAAGACCAGCGAGATGAAGCATCCGAGCGGCCAGCCGATGCCGATCGCCGCTCCGCCCGCACCTGCGGTCGCCTGCGCCAGCGAATTGATGCCCCCCGACAGAATGCAGATGATCGAGAAGGATACGGCGAAATTCGAGAACTGGCTCATTCGCCGCTCGAGTTCCTGGGCATAGCCCATCGAATGCAGGATGTGCATATCCTGCTTCTTATCGGTTTCGGTATAGTCTGACATCTCTTTCCCCTGTTTCTCCTGACCCGGCGCGCCATTGCGAAAGGTCACGTCACCACCTGTTCCGGCACCGGAACAGGACCGCGGCTTTGCCGCTCCCCTGGGTCTTTTATTGTTTCGGAAGGGCGGCTACGCTTTTTGCGAGCAGCCCTTCCAGATAGTCGGCCATGACCCTCTGGCCGGCTTCGGTGCGAATGAGATCGTTCCTGATCTCGATCATCACGTTCGGCAGCCCGTAACGGACGCCGTATTCTATCAAGCTATGGGTTACGCCGTCAGTCGGCCCGTAGGGCTCGTTGCGACGGATGTCGTATGCAACCTCCCCGCTCGTCGCGACCGCCAGCATGCGGTCGGCGAGCCGGCCGTCGGCATCGTGCAGGATGCCGATCTCGACGCTGCGGCGTTTGCCGAAATAGACCGGCGTAAAGCTGTGCATGGTGACGAGTATCGGAAGCCGCCCCGCCGCCTTGCGACCGGCGATGAACGCGGACACCGCGTCGCGGAACGGCTGATAGATCTCGTCGACGCGCGCCTGGCGCTCCGACGCCGACATCACCCGGTTTCCCGGAACCTCGTAGACCTCGCTGACGACCGGCGTTGCGGCGTCGGACTCCGGCGGTCTGTTGCAGTCATAGACGAGGCGTGAAAAACGCTGATAGATGAGCGTTCCATCCACCTTCCCCGCAAGGAGCTTGGAAACCGCCAGCGCTCCCGGATCCCAGGCGATGTGGCTGGCGAGCGCTTCCTCGGAAAGGCCGAGCGTTCCGAGGCGCTCGGGCAGACGGCTCGACGCGTGTTCGCAGACGAAGAGAAAATCTCCCTTCGCATCGGCACTCTCGATGGCGACCGGACCGCCCTCTGCCTGGGTCAAAAGCCCCGTCAAAACCGGCTCCCCTTTGCCTCGTCAGACGATGTTGCTGAAAAGAATTCTTCACGAATCGACGGGTGTCAATCAAAATTTGAAACGATCTTTTCAGTTTCCCATTGACTTCGGTTACGGCCGCGATGTTTAATTTCCTTCAAGCTGGCAAAGACCGGCTGAGGGGCACGACATTGAACGGCAACACGGCATCCATGACGGTGTCGGATGTGATCAAGGCGCATTTCGCGGTGCTGACGCGCGCCGAGAAACGTTTGGCGGAGACACTTCTCGACAACTATCCGGTTTCCGGCCTCGGCTCGATCACAACGGTCGCCGAGAACGCCGGCGTTTCCACGCCGACCGTGGCGCGCATGGTGCAGAAGCTCGGCTTTCGCGGCTTTCCCGATTTCCAGGCGAGGCTCCACCAGGAGCTGGAGGCGACGATCTCCAATCCGATAGCCAAGCACGATCGCTGGGCGGCCAGCGCACCGGGCACCCACATCCTCAACCGCTTTGCCGATGCCATCATGGGCAATATGCGCCAGACACTGTCCCAGCTGGAGCCGGTCGAATTCGACCAGGCGGCCGCCCTCATCGCCGACCGCAAGCGCAACCTCTATCTTGTCGGCGGCCGCATCACCCGCTCGACGGCCGATTACCTCTTCACCCATCTCCAGGTCATCCGCACGGGCGTCACCCAGATTGCCGCCAATCCGAGCTCGTGGCCGCACTACGTGCTCGATATGAAACAGGGCGACGTTCTGATCCTGTTCGACATCCGTCGCTATGAACAGGAAATGGAGACCCTCGCCCGCTCCGCCCGCAACCGCGGCGTCGAGATCATCCTTTTCACCGACCAATGGGGTTCGCCCGTCGCTAAGTCGGCTTCCAAGGTCTTCCGCGCTCAGATCGAAGTCCCCTCGGCCTGGGATAGTTCGGTCATGCTGCTGTTCCTCGTCGAGGCGCTGATCGAAGCGGTGCAGAGCTCGAATTGGGACGAAACCAGGGACCGGATGAGGACGCTCGAAGGGCTCTTCGATTCGACCCGCATCTTTCGCAAGCCAGGTTAGGAGGTACCGGTCGAAGACTGAATGTCCGGAGGAAGAAATGGGGGTGCAAGGCGCGCCGTGCACCGCTTGGAACACCCACCTCCCGAGGCGGCGTTCTCGCCGCAAACGGGAAAATGGCCTGTCACACAAGTTTCATCGCGCCGCTTTAACAGCATCGCCGAAATTGACTGAAAACCGATAAGGAGAACGCCAGTGATTTCAAAGACTCAACGCCTGCTCTCGCTCTCGACCGCCATCCTGCTGGCAACCACGGCCGTGGCCGCTGCCGAGCCGAGCGAAGAGCTCATCGCCGCCGCCAAGAAGGAAGGCACGCTCACCACCATTGCGCTGCCGCACACCTGGTGCGGTTATGGCGATCTCATCGCCGGTTTCAAGGCGAAGTACGGGATCGAGGTCAACGAGCTGAACCCCGACGCCGGTTCCGGCGACGAGATCGAAGCCATCAAGGCCAACAAGGGCAATACCGGCCCGCAGGCACCCGACGTGATCGACGTCGGCCTGTCCTTCGGCCCCTCTGCCAAGGCCGAAGGCCTGATCCAGCCCTACAAGGTCTCGACCTGGGATACGATCCCGGATAGCGCCAAGGATTCGGAAGGGTTCTGGTACGGCGACTATTACGGTGTTCTCTCCTTCGTCGTGAACACCGATATCGTCAAGGAAGTGCCGAAGGACTGGGCCGACCTCAAGAAGTCGGACTACGCGAACGCGGTCGCTCTCGCCGGCGACCCGCGCGCCTCGAACCAGGCCGTGCAGGCCGTCTACGCCGCTGGTCTCGCCGCTGGCGAAAAGGATGCGGCCAAGGCCGGTGAAGCAGGCCTCGCCTTCTTCGCGGAAGTCAACAAGGCCGGCAATTTCGTTCCGGTCATCGGCAAGTCCGCTTCGCTCGCACAGGGCTCGACCCCGATCATCATCGCCTGGGACTATAACGGTCTCTCCTGGCGCGACAGCCTGAACGGCAACCCGCCGGTCGAAGTCGTCGTTCCGGCCTCGGGCGTCGTCGCCGGCGTCTATGTGCAGGCGATCTCGGCCTTCGCCCCGCATCCGAACGCCGCCAAGCTGTGGATGGAATATCTCTACTCGGACGAAGGCCAGCTCGGTTGGCTGAAGGGCTATTGCCACCCGATCCGCTTCAACGATCTCGCCAAGAACGGCAAGATCCCGCAGGAAATGCTGGACAAGCTGCCGCCGGCAGCTGCCTATGAAAAGGCCGTATTCCCGACGCTCGAGGAACAGGCCAAGGGCAAGGAAGCGATCACCACCAAGTGGGACAGCGTGGTCGGCGCCAACGTTCAGTAATCATTGCCATGCCTCCCCGCTCGATCGGCGGGGAGGCTGTTTCATTTGACTGAGGAACATCGAAGCCTTCATGACCACGACAACAGCAACCGCACCCCTGATCAACAAACGAGCGGTCATCGATTGGCTCGGGATAGCCCCGTTCGCGATTTTTGCGCTGATGTTCCTGATCGTTCCGACGCTCTACCTCGTCACCGGCGCCTTTCTGACGCCCGAAGGAACCTTCACCTTCAAGAATCTCGCCGATCTCTTCACGCCGACGATCATGAGCGCCTACTGGATCTCGATCCGCGTGTCGGTCGCCTCCTCGCTCGGCGGCGCGCTGATCGGCTTCTTCCTCGCCTGGGCGGTCGTGCTCGGCGGAGTTCCGAACTGGATCCGCTCCGGCCTGCTGACCTTCTCCGGCGTCGCCTCCAATTTCGCGGGCGTGCCGCTCGCTTTCGCGTTTCTTTCGACGCTCGGCCGCACCGGGCTCCTCACCGTCTTTTTGCGCGACTGGTTCGGCTTCAATCTTTACGGAACCGGCTTCAATCTCCTGAGCTTCTTCGGCCTCACCATCACCTATATGTATTTCCAGATCCCGCTGATGGTGCTGATCCTCACCCCGGCGCTGGACGGCCTCAAGAAAGAGTGGCGCGAGGCGGCCGAAATCCTCGGCGCCTCCACCTGGCAATATTGGCGCATGGTGGCGCTGCCGATCCTCTGGCCGAGCCTGCTCGGCACGACTCTCCTGCTCTTCGCCAATGCCTTCGGCGCCATCGCCACGGCTTACGCGCTGACCGGCAGTTCGCTCAACATCGTGCCGATCCTGCTCTACGCGCAGATCCGCGGCGACGTGTTGCACAACCCCAATCTCGGCTATGCGCTCGCCCTCGGCATGATCGTCATCACCGGCATTTCCAACATTCTCTATATCTGGCTGCGCATGCGCGCCGAACGGTGGCAGAAATGAAAGCACAACGCCTCGGCGCCTGGATCGCCATCGCCATCGGAGCCAGCTATTTCATCATTCCGCTGCTCGGCACGCTGGAGTTCTCGCTGCGCATGCGACGCGGCGCCTATTCCTTCGACGCCTACCAGTCGGTTTTCTCCGACATCCAGTTTCGCGAGACCTTCGGCTATTCGATGCTGATGGCCGTACTGACGATCGTCTTCGGCATGCTGCTCGTCGTGCCGACGGCGTACTGGGTGCGGCTACGCCTGCCGCAGGTGCGGCCGATCGTCGAGTTCGTCACGCTGCTGCCGCTCGTCATTCCGGCTATCGTTATCGTCTTCGGCTATCTGAGGCTCTACAATTCCTCGTCGATCCTGCCGCTCACCGGTTCGACCTCCGGCACCAACGCGCTGTTGATGTTCTCCTACATGACCCTGTCGCTTCCCTACATGTACCGCGCCGTCGACACGGCGATGCGGGCGATCGACGTCAGGACTTTGACGGAGGCCGCCGAAAGCCTCGGCGCCAAATGGCCGACGATCCTTTTCCGCTGCATCTTCCCGAATGTGATGAGCGGCGTGCTTTCCGGCGCCTTCATCACCTTCGCCATCGTCATGGGCGAATTCACCATGGCGGCGCTGCTCAACCGCCCGGCTTTCGGTCCCTATCTGCAGCTCGTCGGCGCCAATAAGGCCTATGAGCCTTCGGCGCTCGCCGTCATCGCTTTCGCAATCACGTGGTTGAGCATGGGGCTGATCCAGCTCGTCTCCCGCTTCCAGAAATCCGCTTCGCCCAAGGCTTGATCACATGGCTTTCCTGACACTGACCAATATTCAGAAATCCTTCGGCCCGGTTCAGGTCGTTCATAATTTCAACATGGGCATCGAAAAGGGCGAGTTCGTCTCCTTCCTCGGCCCGTCCGGCTGCGGCAAGACCACGATCCTGCGCATGATCGCCGGTTTCGAGACGCCGTCCGGCGGCTCGATCGTCATCAACGGCCAGGACCAGGGCGCTCTGAAGCCGAACCAGCGCAATATCGGCATGGTCTTCCAGGCCTATGCGCTGTTTCCCAACATGAACGTCCATGACAATGTCGCCTTCGGCCTGAAGGTCGCCGGCGGCACCAAAACGGACATCGATATCCGGGTGAAGCAGATGCTCGGGCTCATCAAGCTCGAGCACCTGGCGGACCGCTTCCCCTATCAACTGTCCGGCGGCCAGCAGCAGCGTGTGGCGCTCGCCCGCGCGCTTGCCGTGAAGCCGCAAGTGCTGCTGCTCGACGAGCCGCTCTCGGCGCTCGATGCGAAGATTCGCATCTCGCTGCGCGAAGAGATCCGGCAGATCCAGCAGCAGCTCGGCATCACCACGGTGTTCGTCACCCACGACCAGGAGGAGGCGCTGTCGATCTCCGACCGGATCGTGGTGATGAATGCCGGCCGCGCCGACCAGATCGGCACCCCGTTCGAGATCTACAACACGCCGGCGACCCGCTTCGTGGCTTCCTTCGTCGGAACGCTCAATATCATCGAGGGCAAGGTCGCCGATCCCGCCACCGGTGCGGTCACCATCGGCGGGCAGCGGATTGCCCTGAAAGAGCCGATTGCCGGCCTCAAGGGCGGGGACAGCATTTCGCTGGCGCTTCGGCCGGAGGCGGGTTCGATCGCCGAGGGCTCCAAAGGCGATACCGCGCTGCCCGGCGAAGTCGTCTCGACGAGCTTCCTCGGCTCGGTCATCCGCACCAAGCTGCGGGTTGGCGATGATGTCATCTCGTTCGACATGTTCAACGATCCGGGCATTACACCGCCTGTTGCCGGCGAGAATGTCAGCCTGCGCTTCGCCGCCAAGGACCTGTTGGTCATCCGCGAGTAGTGATGGCCGGAACAATTTCGTTCCGGCCTCGATCTTTCCCGGAAAAATCTGTCGTGATTTCTCGCATTTTCGTCGGAGCCTGCGTTTGACGGGCGCTGCTCTCCGTATATAGTCGCACGCGTTCTCAGGGCGGGGTGAAATTCCCCACCGGCGGTAGCGATCGGCGGACCAGCGGTCTGATGATCGAAGCCCGCGAGCGCTTCAGGCAATGCAGCTCCGCGCGTCCATGGACGCGCAAAGGTCGCTGTAGCACTTTGAGTTGCTGCATGATTCTGTCCTTAAATCGATCTCGATTTAAGGAACTGTGCAGTGTCTGAAGGTCAGCAGATCCGGTCAGATTCCGGAGCCGACGGTCACAGTCCGGATGGAAGAGAGCAAGCAGTGCGAACCCTTTGCGGGGTTGTCGTGCATGCATGTTCGCCCGACGGGATCATTGGAACAAACGCCAACCCTGAAAGGCTTGAGACCATGACCATTCTTTCCCACCCCTCCACCAAGATCGCGATCGTCCGTGCCCGCTGGCACGCCGACATCGTCGACCAGTGCGTCGACGCCTTCGTCGCCCAGTGGTCGAAGCTCGGCGGCAACGCGGCCGACATCGAGATCTTCGACGTGCCGGGAGCGCTGGAAATTCCGCTGCATACGCAGAAGCTCGCCAAGACCGGACGCTATTCGGCGATCCTCGGCACCGCCTTCGTCGTCAACGGCGGCATCTATCGCCACGACTTCGTCGCCGGAATCGTGCTGGACGGCATGATGCGCGTCCAGCTCGACACGGACGTGCCGGTGCTCTCCGCAGTGTTGACGCCGCACAACTTCCAGGAAAGCGAGCCGCTGATCGCCTTCTTCCGCGACCATTTCGTCGTCAAGGGCGAAGAAGCTGCGAATGCCTGCGCACAAATTCTCGACGCGCGCGCCAAGTTGGCGCTGGTCAACGCCTGACGGACTACAAATCGACGCAAAGGAGAGGGCGCAGCCGGCTGGCGCGCCCTTTTTTGCCTCGCCAATAATGCGGCTACCGACAGGTGTCAGTGGCCGAGATTCTTGATGTAGAGCGACAGCAGCTGCGTTTGCGAGGAAATTCCGAGCTTGCGATAAACGTTGCGCCGATGGACTTTGACGGTCCCGGTCGAGATGCCGAGCCTTAATCCGATCGACTCCGATGAATGCCCCTGCAGGACCAGTTCGATGATTGCCGCTTCTCGATCGGTGAGGTTGAGATGTTGCCAGACCCCGTCCGCGGGCGGATGCAAAGCCTTGCGGCGGCTGCGACCGGTTTTCGCGAGCGCCGCGTCGAATCGGTGGTCGAGGTCGGCCCAATGATGGCGAGCGAGTGCGGCCACCAAGGGCTCGGCCCTCTTGAGCAGGGCAAACTCGGCGGCGCCGAAAGGGCCGGTCGCCTCCCGCCGCATCAGCGATAGCACGACGGTGACCTGTTCGCTGATCGGAACGAAGAAACCCACCTCCTCCGCAAGCCCGGTCTGCACATAATAGGTGCGGTAATATTCGCTGGAGAAAAAGCGATCGGGCGCCAGCTCCCGCATCCGCCACACGCCAGGTCGGGGCGCACAGGCGGCATGATAGAAGGGATCGAGCAGGTATGGACCCGCCTGGTAGAGGCTCACGAAGAGCACATGGTCCTTGGCATCGAAAGTACTGTAGAGATCAAGCGGACGCTCCTTGCCACGATAGGCGAAGACGACGACATAGTCGAAGGCTATCAGGCTCGACATCAGCCGGCGGAACGCAGTGCCGACGGCCTCGTCGCCCATCGCCGAACCATTCATCAACGGCGCCAGGGCCTGGAAAAGCTTCTCGAAGTCGACGCCCAAACCGCCCTCCCCAGTCCCCTGCGCTGCCACTTGGACGGCTTAACCAGGGTATACTCCTTTCACAAGCAAATTCCGGCGGGAATACCTCTCTCGGGGTATATACCGACGCGGCTTCCGGTGACTAGGCTGTCAGCAATGACGGTGGGAACAGGAGGCGCAAGGACCGCGTCCGATTCCTATAATAGCGCCGCAGGGAACAGACGTGACATCCGATTCAAACGACATCGAATTCCGTTCGGTCGCCAAACGCTATGGCAGCGTGACGGCGGTGTCGGATATCAGCCTCGGGGTGCCCAAGGGGGCTTTCGTCGCGCTGCTCGGCCCGTCCGGCTGCGGCAAGACCACCTGCCTGCGAATGATCGGCGGCTTCGAACAGCCAAGCGCGGGGATGGTCTATATCGGTGGCCAGCCTATGAACGGCGTGCCGGCCTATCGGCGCCCGGTCAATATGGTCTTCCAGCAATACGCGCTGTTCCCCCATCTTGATGTCGAGCAGAACGTCGCCTACGGGCTGAAGCAAATGCGCCCGCGCATTGCGGCGGCCGAAATCAGCCGCCGCGCCCGGGAGGCGCTGGAGATGGTCCGTCTTGCCGGCTTCGGCAAGCGCCGCATTCACGAGATGTCGGGCGGACAGCAACAGCGCGTGGCGCTTGCCCGCGCCATCGTCAACAAGCCGAAGGTGTTGCTCCTCGATGAGCCTCTTGCCGCGCTCGACAAGAAGCTGCGCACAGCGATGCAGATCGAACTCCAGAGCCTCCAGCGCGAGCTCGGCATCACCTTCATGCTCGTCACGCACGACCAGGAAGAAGCGCTGTCGATGAGCGATCTCGTCTGCGTTATGAATGCCGGGCGAGTGGTCCAGATCGGGCCGCCGCAGGAAATCTACGATCGCCCGGCGAATCTTTTCGTCGCCGATTTCGTCGGCAAGACCAATCGCATCGAAGCGACGGTCGAGCCCGGCGCGAATGCGGTGCGGCTGGCAAATGGCGTCGGTTTGGCAAAGCCCGCGCGTGCCAATGGAACCGCGGGTGCGGCCATGGTGGCGCTCCGTCCGGAATCGATAAGCCTTGTGCGTGACGATACCGCCACGCTGCATGGCACGGTGACCCACCGCATCTTCCTCGGCTCATCGGTCGAATACTCCGTCGAGGTTGACGGGCTTGGCGATTTTCTGGTGACCGCCGACCGCCGCAGCCTGGATGAGTCCGACCTCGCAGAACCTGGAGAAAGGATCGGACTCCGCTTCGATCCCAACGCAATGCATGTCTTTCCGGCCTGAACGGGCCGACGCTCTGCCATCAAATGCATGCCAACGACAAGGGAACAGCATCATGACCAAGTGGTACAGAGAGAATGCCCCGATCACCGCGGAAAAGCTTGCGGACGAGGTGATGCGCCTGAAACGCGGCTCGGTGACCCGCCGCCATTTTCTCGGCGTCACCGGCCTCGGGCTTGCCACTGCCGTCCTGGCGCGCGCGCCCGGCCTCTTCAACGCGACGGCTTTTGCCGAAGACCTCGGCACGCAGATGTCGCTCGCGACCTGGCCGAACTATCATGATCCCGCCACCTTCGAAGCCTTCAGGGCCGCGACTGGCGTCGCCGTAGAAGTCAACGTTTTCGGCTCGAACGAGGAAATGCTTGCGAAGCTGCAGGCAGGCGGCACCGGTTGGGACCTCTTCGTCCCGACCAATTACACGATTTCGACCTATGCAAAGCTCGGCCTCATCGATGAGCTCGACCTGTCGAAGCTCCCGAACTACGACGCCTCGACGGAAAACGCCCGCTTCACCAATGAAGGCGTCATCGACGGCAAGACCTATGCGGTGCCGAAGAACTGGGGCACGACCGGCATTGCCGTGAACAGCGACAAGATCAAAAAGCCGGTTACGAGCTGGAAGGAGTTCTTCGAGGTGGCGATGGCCGAGGCCGACGGTCGCGCCATGGTGCATGACTACCAGCTCACCACCATCGGCAACGCACTCGTCTCGCTTGGATTTTCCTTTAACTCAATCAAGCCGGAGGAACTCGCCAAGGCCGAGGAGCTGCTGATCAAGGTCAAGCCGCATCTCTACGCGATCAACAGCGACTACCAGCCGGCGATGCGGGCGACGGACGCCTGGATGACAATGTGCTGGACCAATGACGGCGCCCAGCTCAACCGCGACATGCCGGAAATCCAATTCGTGCTCGGCAAGGATGGCGGCGAAATCTGGTCGGATTTCTACGCGATCCCGAAGAGTGCGGCCAACAAGCCCGCCGGCTATGCGCTGCTCAACTATCTGATGATGCCCGAAAACGCCGTCAAGGAGCACATCGCCAACGGCGCGCCGACGACCGACAGCCGCGTCTTGAAGTTGCTGCCACCGGAGGTGACGTCGAACAAGATCGTCTATCCGGACGAGGCGGCGCTGACGCCGCTCGAATTCGGCGCCGCGGTGACGCTGACAGATCCCGGTCGCGCCGAACTGATGGCCCGCTTCAAGTCGGCGTGAGGTCGAAAGTTCGCCTCTCACCCTAGCCTTCCCCGCCAGCGGGAGAGGGGACGGGCGCCGCGGGTTCCCTCTCCCCGTTCGAAGGGGAGAAGGTGGCCGGCGGGCTGGATGAGGGCCCAGTTCAATACACGTTTCAACGGACTGACATGCGTGCGGCAAAGAACACGAAGAGGAACCTGGTGACGGCGGCGCTGGTAGCGCCGGCGGCGGCGTGGCTTTGTGTCTTTCTCGTTCTCCCCTTCATCGCCATGCTCGTCTTCGCTTTCGGCGAGCGGGCGCCGGAAGGCGGCTATCAGGCGGCTTTCACCTTCGCCCAGTTCGCAAACCTGCCGACGCGCGCCGCAGCCTTCTGGAACACGCTGATGCTTGCGCCAGCCGGCGCTCTGCTCTGCCTTCTGGTGGCCTATCCTGTCGCCTACTACCTCGCCGTCAGGGCAAACCCGCGCTATCGCCTGATCCTCGTATCGCTGGTCGTCGTGCCGTTCTGGACGAGCCTTCTGGTGCGCACCTATGCCTGGATGTACATCCTCGGCTCGCGCGGCATTCCCAATCTGCTCGCGATGATCGGCATCGAGGACGTGCGCATGCTCAACACGCCCGGCGCCGTGCTGCTCGGTATCGTCTACGGCTAGCTGCCGCTGATGATCATGCCGATCTATGTGAGCCTCGAGAAACTCGACCGGCGGCTTCTTGAGGCTTCCGCCGATCTTGGCGCCAAGCCGGTTTCCAGCTTCCTCGGCGTCACCCTGCCGCTATCGCTCCCGGGCGTCATGACCGGCATCGCGCTGGTGACGATCCTGCTCCTCGGCGAATATCTGATCCCCCAGCTTCTCGGCGGCGGCAAGGTCTTCTTCATCGGCAACGCGCTGGTCGATCTCTTCCTGCAATCACGCAACTGGCCCTTCGGCTCGGCGATCGCCGTCACGCTGGTTGCCGTCGTCGTCGTCGTGCTCATGGTGGCGATGCGCATCGCCTGGAAGGTCGCCGGAACAAGACAGGTGGATCTCGTCTGATGCGTGCCCTCGTCTCCTCCGTCTATCTCTTCCTCTATGCGCCGATCGCGCTCGTCGTTCTGTTCTCCTTCAATGCGGGGCGCAATGCGAGCGAGTTCACCGGCTTCTCCGCTGCCTGGTACGGCAAGGCTCTCAGCAACACCTTCCTGGTTTCAGCACTGCAGAACAGCCTAATGATCGCCTTCACGAGCGCTGCGCTTGCGGCGGTCTTCGGGACCATGGCGGCGCTTGGCATGGAGCGCCTCGGGCCGCGCATGCGAGCCTTCTTCGATGCCCTCTTCGCCGCTGCCATCGTCGTTCCGGGTGTCGTCATCGGAATCGCCACGCTCGTGGCGCTGGTCGCCGTCTTCTCCTTCGTTAATCCAGCGCTCGCGACGATCTGGCCGGGCGATCACCCGCCACAACTCGGTCTTGGCTACGGCTCTATCATCGCCGCCCATGGGCTGTTCTCGATGGCACTCGTCGCCATGATCGTGAAGGCGCGGATCGCCAGTCTCGGCCGTGACATCGTCGAGGCGTCCAGCGATCTCTACGCGACGCCGCTCACCACCTTCCGACTGATTGTGCTGCCGCAGATCCTTCCCTCGATTCTTGCCGGCTTCCTGCTCGCCTTCACCTTCTCCTTCGACGATTTCATCATCGCCTTCTTCGTCGCAGGCTCGAAGACCACCTTGCCTATCTATGTCTTCGCCTCGATCCGTCGCGGCGTGACGCCGGAGATCAATGCGATCGCAACCTTGGTTCTCGTCGCGTCGCTTCTCCTGATCCTGACTGCGCGCGTGCTGATGCGCGAGACGAAAAGCAAATCCGGGGAGTGAAACCATGATCCTGAAAGACCGGATCGCGATCGTGACCGGCGGCGGCTCCGGAATCGGTCAGGCGGGTGCCGCCATCATGGCGCGCGAAGGCGCCCATGTGGTGGTCGTCGACCGTAGCGCGAAGGCTTCGGAAGAGACCGTGACATCGATCGCCGCCAAGGGCGGCAGCGCCGAACCTCTAGCGATCGACGTCACCGACGACGGAGCGCTGTCGAACGGCATTGCCGACGTCCTTCGACGGCATGGCCGCATCGATATTCTGCACAACCATGCCGGCGCCCAGGTGGCCGGCGACCTGGAACAAGTCGAGGTGGCGGGTTTCGATCGCTCGTGGAACCTGAACGTTCGCGCGCACTTCATGGCGGCTCGCCTCGTCGTGCCGTCGATGAGGGCGGCGGGGCGCGGCGTGGTCGTCAACACCTCGTCCTCTTCCGGCGTCCTCTACGACCGTGAGATGATCGCCTACACCACGACAAAGCACGCCGTCATCGCCATGACGCGGCAGATGGCCGGCGACTACGCGAAACATGGGGTGCGAATAAACGCACTCTGCCCCGGCTGGGTCGACACGCCGTTCAACGAACCTTTCATCAAGCAGATGGGCGGTCGGAAGGCAATCGAGGCCTATATCCGCGAGAAGGTGCCGCTCGGACGGTGGGCAAGCGTCGACGAGATCGCCGAAGCGATCCTCTTCCTTGTCTCCGACCGTTCCTCTTATATGACCGGCCAGGTCCTTGTGGTCGACGGCGGCGAGACAGTCGTCTGAGCTACTGGCATCCTGCTCCGGTAGCAGATGAGAAGAAACTGCGCGAGCTTTCACTTCGGTGGCAGCGAGAGCACGTAGCCGAGCGCCGCATCGAGCAGGCGCTTGCGCAGCGCGTCGTCGCCATAGGCCTCGGCGCCGGCACGCACCCATCCATGCATCCTCCGCTCGCCCATCACCATCTGGGCGACGCCGGGCAGCGCCAGCGCCCAGTCGTCACTCCCCTTGCCGAGCCGCACCAGCATCCCGTCATCGCGTGCGCCGCAGACGAGATTGCCGTTCACGAGAAAAGCCAGGCCGCCGAACATCGGTTTCTCGGAAAGCCCCGGCCGGTCGCCGAGTTCTTGCCTTACCAATTCCTCCAGTCCCGTGTCGCGCATGGGTCGTCTTCCTCCTTCTTGTGCCGCAGGGCGGCGCGTGCCTGAATCACCTTCCCACGAGCCGGCGATAGATCGCTGATTCGATTCATCAAAACGCCGCTGCTGAATCGCCCTTTGAAGTGGTTCAATCAACTCTTGAGCTTCAGCCGCCGGCGTGTCTCGCTCGGGCTCTCGCGATAGTGTGCGCGATAGCTTCGCGAAAACGACGACGACGAGTTGAAGCCGGAAATTGCCGCGATGTCGGCGAACTCCATCCGCGTCTCGATCACCTTGCGGCGCGCCGCATTGAGCCGCAGCGCCAGATAGTGTTCGTGCGGCGCCACGCCCATGGTGTCCTTGAAGAGGTCCTGCAGGTGGCGGGCGCTGACGCCGACCCGGCGCGCGAGCCGTGCAAGCGTCAACGGCGCCTCGACCGTCTCCTCCATCAGCTTGACCGCCGCACCGACCCGCTCGTCAAGGATGCGCATATTGCCGATTGCCGGCACCTGTAAGAGGTCGCCGCGCGTGCGCTCCTGCTCGTAGATGAAGAGACGCGAGACTTCGAGCGCCAGCGAATAGCCGTGCGCGCGGCGGATCACTTCCAACATCAGGTCGAGCGTGGGCAGCGAGCCGCCGGTGGTGATGCGCTTGCCATCGATGACGAAGCGCTCCCGAACCATCGTCACCTGCGGATAGGCGCTGGCGAAATCCTCGAAGTCTTCCCAGTGGGTCGTGGCGGAAAAATCGTCGAGCAGGCTCGTCTCCGCCAGAAGCCAGGACCCCGATTCGATGCCGGCCATCGCCTCCCGGTGCCGGGCCGTCTGCGACAGCAGCATCTTGAGCTGTGAGGTAGCGCTGCGCCGCCAGTTGTAGCTCGACAGCACGAAGAGCGGCGCCGTTTCGCGTTGCGGCCGGAAGGGGCCGGACACCGGAATCGGGATGCCGCTTTTCGTCTCGATCGCCTCGCCGTCCGGGCTGAACATTGTCCAGCTGTAGAGCGTTCGCCCGACGATGCGGTTGGCGGCGCGCAGCGGCTCGATAACCGAGGCGACCAGAATGAGATTGGTCTCCGGCAGGATCAGCAAATCGATATGCTGCGCCTGCGAAACACTGCCGTCCATCGCGAAACTTCCCCCGGCTGTCTCCGAGAATGTATAGGATCGTTCCACTTTTGGAAAGCAGCCTCGCCGTTTCTGGCTCGTAATGGGTCCAACGAAAAGGGAGACAGCCATGCCGCTCAGCATGAACCGCGAGGTTTTCGTCACCTGCGCCGTCACCGGCTCCGGAGACACCGTTTCGAAATCCAGCCATGTTCCGATCACGCCGAAACAGATCGCCGAAGCGGCAGTCGAAGCGGCCAAGGCGGGTGCTGCGATCGTCCATTGCCATGTCCGCGACCCGGAGACCGGCGCGCCGGCCCGCCGCCTCGACCTCTACAGGGAAGTGACCGACCGCATTCGCTCCGCCGATATCGACGTCGTTCTCAACCTGACCGCCGGCATGGGCGGAGACCTGATCTTCGGCAATGTCGAAAGCCCTCTCCCGCTCAACGAGAAAGGCACCGACATGGCCGGCGCCACCGAGCGCGTCGCCCATGTCGCCGAATGTCTGCCGGAGATCTGCACGCTCGACTGCGGCACGATGAACTTCTCGCTCGGCGACTACGTGATGACCAACACGCCGTCTATGCTGCGCGAGATGGCGCGCCAGATGACCGCACTCGGCGTGCGTCCCGAGATCGAGGCCTTCGACACCGGCCATCTCTGGTTCGCCAAACAGCTCGTCGAGGAAGGTCTGATCGAGGATCCGGTGCTGATCCAGCTCTGCATGGGCATTCCCTGGGGCGCACCCGACGACCTCAACACCTTCATGGCGATGGTCAACAACGTGCCGGCGAACTGGACCTTCTCGGCCTTCTCGATCGGCCGCAACGCGCTCGCATATCCGGCGGCGGCGATCCTTGCCGGCGGCAATGTCCGCGTCGGACTGGAGGACAACCTCTATGTCGGCAAGGGCCAGCTCGCGACCAACGGCCAGCTCGTCGAAAAGGCGGTGTCGGTGATCGAGGGCATGGGGGCGAAGATCATCGGGCCCAAGGAGGTTCGCGAGAAGCTGAAGCTGACGAAGAGATAAGACCCCTCCCAACCCTCCCCACAAGGGGAGGGCTCGACATGCGTCGGCGCCGAACTCCGAACGAAGCGCATGTTTCCGCGGAGATGTTCGCAAGAAGGCCGGCCCCCGGCGCGGTTAGTCGCCGGAGAGAGGGCCGCAGAGGATCCGGAGCCACCCACCCCTCCCCCTTGTGGGGAGGGTGGCCCAAAGGGCCGGGAGGGGCTCCCACGGAACGATTTGGATGGAGAGGCAATGACCATCATCACCAAGGCCGCCTGCGTTGGCGGCGGCGTCATCGGCGGGGCCTGGGCGGCGCGTTTCGCGCTCGCCGGCATCGACGTCAACATTTTCGATCCGCATCCAGAAGCCGAGCGCATCATCGGCGAGGTCATGGCCAATGCAGAGCGCGCCTATGGCATGCTAACCATGGCGCCGCTGCCGCCGCGCGGCAATCTCACCTTCTGCAAGAGCATTGAGGAAGCCGTCCACGATGTTGACTGGATTCAGGAAAGCGTGCCCGAACGGCTGCCGCTGAAGCGCGGCGTCATCACCGAGATCGACGCAGCCGCCCGCCCCGACGCGTTGATCGGCTCGTCGACCTCGGGCCTGCTGCCGTCCGACCTCCAGGCCGAGATGAAGCATCCCGAGCGCATGTTCGTCGCCCACCCTTATAACCCGGTCTACCTGCTGCCACTGGTCGAGCTCGTCGGCGGCAGGAAGACATCCCCCGAGACGATCAGGCGCGCCGAGGAAGCCATCGCAGAGATCGGCATGAAGGGCGTCGTCATCGCCAAGGAGATCGAGGCCTTCGTCGGCGACCGCCTGCTCGAAGCGCTCTGGCGCGAAGCGCTCTGGCTGATCCAGGACGACATCTGCGATACCGAGACGCTCGATAATGTCATGCGCTATTCCTTCGGCATGCGCTGGGCGCAGATGGGTCTCTTCGAGACCTATCGCATCGCCGGCGGCGAAGCCGGCATGCGCCACTTCCTCGCCCAGTTCGGCCCCTGCCTCAAATGGCCCTGGACGAAGTTCACTGATGTCGTCGATCTCGACGACGCGCTGGTCGAGAAGATCGGCGCGCAGTCCGACGCCCAGGCCGCCGGCCGCTCGATCCGCGAACTGGAACGCATCCGCGACGAAAACCTCGTTGGCATCATGCAGGCGCTGAAAGCCGGCAATGGCGGTGAAGGCTGGGGTGCCGGCAAGCTGCTCGCCGATTTCGAGGCGCGCCTCTGGGCAAAGGGCGGCAATCAATCGAAGTCTTATGACGCCTCCGGCCCGCTGCGCCTCGTCGAAACCAAGGTCAACGCCGCCTGGGTCGACTATAACGGCCACATGACCGAGCACCGCTATCTGCAGCTCTTCGGCGATACGTCGGATGCGCTGCTGCGATTGATCGGCGTCGACTTCGCCTATGTCGAGGCCGGCCACAGCTACTACACGGTGGAGACCCATATCCGCCATCTCGGTGAGGCGAAGCTTGGCCAGGCGCTCTATACGACCCTGCAAATTCTCGCCTCCGACGAAAAGCGCATCCACTTCTTCACGCGGATCCACGATGCCGCCTCGGACGACGTGATCGCCACCGCCGAGCAGATAATGCTGCATGTCGATGCCAAGGCCGGCAAGTCGGCGCCGGCGCCGGCCGATGTGCTGGCGAAGCTGAAGCCGATCGCGGAAGGGCATGCGAGGCTTGAGGTGCCGGGGGGCGCCGGGCGGCATGTGGGGCAGAAGCGGTAAAGGTGATGAGAGCGGACGATTGCCCCTCATCCGCCTGCCGGCACCTTCTCCCGGTTCTGACGGGGAGAAGGGACATGCCGCAACGGCCTGCTTTTTGCTGGCGGAGGATGCTGGTAGCCAAAGTCCCCTCTCCCCGCATGCGGGGAGAGGGTTAGGGTGAGGGGCAAAGCCGCACCGGGGAAGCCTGCGGATCGATGGGGAGATCGGCCGGATGACAGGCGGACTAAAATGACGAGGGAGAACAATGAATTTCGCACTGACCGAAGAACAGCAGATGATCGTCGACACGGTCCGCGGCTTCGTCGAGACCGAGATCTATCCGCATGAAAACGAGGTCGAGCGTACCGGCACCGTACCGCGCGAGCTCGGCCAGGAGATCGCCCGCAAATGCAAGGAGCTCGGCTTTTTCGCCTGCAATTTTCCCGAAGAGGTCGGCGGCGCCGGTCTTGATCACCTCACCTTCACGCTCGTCGAGCGCGAGCTCGGCCGCGGCTCGATGGGCCTTACCGTCTTCTTTGGCCGCCCCTCCGGCATCCTGATGGCCTGCAACGAGGAACAGCGCCAGCGCTATCTGCTGCCCGCCGTGCGCGGCGACAAGTTCGATGCGCTTGCGATGACCGAGCCGGATGCGGGCTCCGATGTGCGCGGCATGAAATGCTTCGCCCGGCACGACGGCGACGACTGGATCGTGAATGGCACCAAGCACTTCATCAGCCATGCCGACATCGCCGATTTTGTCATCGTCTTCATCGCCACCGGCGAGGAGCAGACGCCGCGCGGGCCGAAGAAGAAGATCACCTGCTTCCTCGTCGACCGCGGCACGCCCGGTTTCGAAATCCGCGACGGTTACAATTCCGTTTCACATCGCGGCTACAAGAACTGCATCCTCACTTTCGACGACTGCCGCCTGCCCTCCTCCCAGATTCTCGGCGAACTCCACAAGGGCTTCGATCTCGCCAATGACTGGCTCTATGCCACCCGTCTGACGGTTGCCGCCACCTCCGTCGGCCGGGCCCGCCGCGCCTTCGACTACGCGCGCTCCTACGCCGCCGAGCGCAAGCAGTTCGGCAAGCCGATCGGCGCCAATCAGGGCGTCTCCTTTAAGCTCGCCGACATGATAACCGAGATCGATGCCGCGGACCTACTGACTTTGTCTGCCGCCTGGCGTCTCGACCAGGGCCTGCCGTCGAACCGCGAAATCGCCTCAGCCAAGGTTTTTGCGACGGAAATGCTTGCCCGCGTCACCGACGAGGCGATCCAGATCTATGGCGGCATGGGCCTGATGGACGACCTGCCGCTCGCCCGCTTCTGGCGCGACGCCCGCGTCGAGCGCATCTGGGACGGCACATCCGAAATTCAGCGGCACATTATCAGCCGCGATCTGCTGCGGCCGCTGGGGGCGTGAGGGAATGGTCGTCGTTCCGCAAGTCACCCCCCTCTGCCCTGCCGGGCATCTCCCCCACAAGGGGGGAGATCGGCAAGACGCGACCACCCCGTTTCTTTTTCAGACAACCGTCTGGGCGACCCGCCGCCCATTGATAGTCTATAAGCACTCCTCGACGGCCACTGACTCGCGAAAACATTGCGCCGTCCAATCTCCCCCCTTGCGGGGGAGATGCCCGGCAGGGCAGAGGGGGGTATTCCGCGGATCGCGCACCCTTGAGGCGTTCAACGAGGGCGCCGCATGACCACCTCTCCCCGCTCTCTCGATCGCCTCATCCGCCCGCAATCCATCGCCGTCTTCGGCGGCAAGGAAGCGCGGCGCGTCATCGAGCAATGCGACAGGATGGGCTTCGCCGGCAAGATCTGGCCGGTCCATCCGCGCGAGGATGAAATCCTCGGCCGCCGCTGCTACCGCTCCGTCGCCGACCTGCCGGAAGCGCCGGATGCTTCCTTCGTCGGCGTCAACCGGGCGCTCACCATAGAGATCATCCGCGATCTCGCGGCGCGTGGCGCCGGTGGCACCGTCTGCTACGCCTCCGGTTTCCGCGAGGCGGCGAGCGAACTTGCCGATGGCAACGACCTCCAGGAGGCGCTGGTCGCGGCGGCCGGCGACATGCCGATCGTCGGACCCAATTGTTACGGCTTCATCAACATGTTGGACGGCGCGCTGCTCTGGCCGGATCAGCACGGCATGCTCCGCGTCGAACGCGGCGTCGCGATCCTTACCCAATCCTCGAACATCGCCTGCAACATCTCGATGCAGAAGCGCGGCCTGCCGCTCGCCTATGTGATGACCGCCGGCAACCAGGCGCAGACCGGCCTTTCGGACATCGCCTGCGCCGTTCTCGAGGATCCGCGCGTCACCGCCGTCGGGCTGCATATCGAAGGCTTCGACAGCATCGAGGCCTTGGAAAGGCTCGCACACCGCGCCCGCGAACTTCGTAAGCCGGTCGTGACGCTGAAGGTCGGCAAGTCGGAGGCCGCTCGTCTGGCAACGGTCTCCCACACCGCTTCGCTTGCCGGTAACGACCGCGTCTCTTCGGCGTTGCTTGCCCGCCTCGGCATCGGCCGCGTCGATACCCTGCCGGAGCTGCTCGAAACATTGAAGCTCCTGCATCTCCACGGCACCCTCCCCAGCGCCGACATTTCGTCGATGAGCTGCTCCGGCGGCGAAGCGTCGCTGATGGCGGATGCCGGCGTCCGGCGCAGGGTGAACTTCCGACCGCTCAAGGAGGAGCAGCGCCAGCCGCTCAGGGAAAGCCTCGGCGAGATGGTGACGATCGCCAATCCGCTCGACTACCACACCTTCGTCTGGGGCAACCGCGAAAAGCAGACCGCCGCCTTCACCGCCATGATGCAGGGCGGCTACGCGCTGAACCTGGTCGTGCTCGATTTCCCCCGCCTCGACCGCTGCGATGCCGCCGACTGGGTAACGACCTGCGATGCGGTCATCGACTCCGCCAATGCGACGGGCGCCGTCGCCGGCATCGTCGCCAGCCTCGGCGAGAACATGCCGGAAGAAACGGCTCTCTCCCTGATGGCAGCCGGCGTCGTGCCCTTCTTCGGCTTGGACGAGGCCCTCGCGGCGGCCGAAACGGCCGCCGCGATCGGCACCGTCTGGGCAAATCCGGCGCCACCGCCGCTCGTCAAGATGGCAATGGGCGGCGGAGATCCCGAGACGTTGACGGAGGCCGAAGCGAAGGCGGAGCTCGCCGCGGCCGGCGTGTCGGTCCCGAACGGCAAGACCGCCCGGACGCCTAAAGAAGCGGCGGAAGTCGCCGAAACCCTTGGCTTCCCGGTCGCGCTCAAGGGCCTCGGTGTTGCCCACAAGACCGAAGCCGGTGCCGTCAGGCTCAATCTCGCAAAAAGGGAAGAGGTCGTCGCCGCCGCGGAAGGGATGGCCTCCGTCGCCTCCGGCTATCTGGTGGAGAAAATGATCGCCAAGCCGGTCGCCGAAGTGATCATCGGCGCCATGCGCGATCCCGTGGCCGGTCCGGTGCTGACCATTGGCGCCGGCGGTATTCTCGTGGAACTGCTCGATGATTCCGCGATCGTGACGCTACCCGCCACCGAAGAGATGATCGAAGCAGCGATCGACGGTCTGAAGGTCAGGAAGCTGCTCGGCGGCTACCGCGGCAGCCCGAAGGGCGATGTCGCGGCGTTGACAAGGACTGTCGCAGCCGCGGCATCCTATGTCGTTGCAAACGCTTCCAAACTCGAAGAACTCGATATCAATCCTATTATGGTATTGCCGGACGGCCATGGAGTTGTCGCCGCCGATGCCTTGATCCGCCGGAGGAAATGACGCCTATGACCGGACCGATCCTCACCCGCCGCGAAGGTGGCATTCTCGAAGTCACGATCGACCGGCCGAAGGCGAACGCCATCGACCTGAAGACCAGCCGGCTGATGGGTGAGATCTTCCGCGATTTTCGCGACGATCCGGCGCTCCGGGTCGCGATCGTCACCGGCGCCGGCGAAAAATTCTTCTGTCCCGGCTGGGACCTGAAGGCGGCGGCGGACGGCGATCCGGTCGACGGCGACTATGGTGTCGGGGGGTTCGGCGGCATGCAGGAGCTTCGCGACCTCAACAAGCCGATCATTGCCGCCGTCAACGGCATCTGCTGCGGCGGCGGGTTGGAGATCGCCCTTTCGACCGACCTCATCCTCGCCGCCGAACACGCGACCTTCGCGCTGCCGGAGATCCGCTCGGGCACCGTTGCCGACGCCGCCTCGATCAAGCTGCCGAAGCGTATCCCCTACCACATTGCCATGGACATGCTCCTGACCGGGCGCTGGCTCGAGGCCGCGGAGGCCCATCGCTGGGGCTTCGTCAACGAGATCCTGCCCGCAGGCCGGCTGATGGAGCGTGCCTGGGAACTGGCGCGCCTTCTCGAGAGCGGCCCGCCGCTCGTCTATGCGGCAATCAAGGAGGTCGTGCGCGAAGCCGAGGGCCGCGACTTCCAGACCACGATGAACAAGATCACCCGTCGCCAGCTCAAGACGGTCGACGTGCTCTATTCCAGCGAGGACCAATTGGAGGGCGCGCGCGCCTTCTCCGAAAAGCGCGATCCCATCTGGAAGGGGCGATAGCTTACCGGCGGAAGGAAATGATGATTTAGGACGTTACAAGCTTCGGCCGAGAGGATAGCCTTATGGTTGAAGCTCATAGCGCCCCCAGGTGAGGGAGGACGGAGGAAGGACATCAAGCGGAACAGTGCCTTGGGCCATCTCACGATGGCGATACGCAGTCTCTACCAACCACAATGAACGGCGAATGCCGGCAACGAAAGGGAACAGGGGAATGAGCGATTACAAGGATTATCTGACACGACAGATCATGCTGGGCAAAATGAACCGCCGCGAATTTCTCGGGCGCGCTGCCGCCCTCGGCATTGCCGCATCGACGGCCAACACGCTGTTTGCGGCGAGTGCCGCGGCGCAAGAGCCGAAGCGCGGCGGCCATCTGAAACTCGGTCTCGAAGGCGCGGCCGCAACCGATTCGAAAGACCCGGCAAAGGCACTCTCGCAATTTCTGTTCGTCGTCGTTCGGACCTGGGGCGACCTGCTGGTGGAGAGCCATCCGACGACCGGCGCGGCCGTACCGGCGCTTGCCGAGTCCTGGGAGCCTTCCGCCGACGCGGCCACTTGGACCTTCACGATCCGCAAGGGCGTCAAATTCCATGATGGCAAGGAACTGACGGTAGAGGACGTCGTCAAGACGCTGCAGCGACACACGGACGATAAGTCGGAGTCGGGCGCCCTTGGCGTGATGAAATCCATCAAGGAAATCAAGGCCGACGGCGGCAAGCTCGTGCTGACGCTGACGGAAGGCAACGCCGACCTGCCGCTGCTGCTTTCGGATTATCACCTCGTCATCCAACCGAACGGCGGCATGGACAACCCCGACGCCATGATCGGCACCGGCCCCTATAAAGTCGCCAGCTTCGAACCGGGCGTGCGCGCCACTTTCGAAAGGAACCAGGACGACTGGCGTACGGACAGAGGTTATGTGGATTCGATCGAACTGATCGCCATGAACGATGCGACTGCACGCATCGCGGCGCTCTCCTCGGGTCAGGTGCATTTCATCAACCGCGTCGATCCGAAGACAGTCAACCTCTTGAAGCGCGCGCCGACCGTCGAAATCCTCAACACGTCCGGCCGCGGCCATTACGTCTTCATCATGCATTGCAACACCGCGCCGTTCGACAACAACGACCTTCGGATGGCGCTGAAGCTGGCCATGGACCGCGAGACCATGGTCCAGCGCATCCTCGGCGGTTACGGCAAGATCGGCAACGACTTCCCGATCAACGACACGTATGCGCTCTTCCCGGAGGGTATCGAGCAGCGCGTCTATGATCCGGACAAGGCAGCCTTCCATTACAAGAAGTCCGGCCACAGCGGGCCGGTATTGCTGCGCACCTCCGACGTCGCCTTCCCAGGCGCGGTGGATGCGGCGGTCCTCTACCAGGAGAGTGCCAAGAAGGCCGGCATCGAGATCGAGGTCAAGCGCGAGCCGGGCGACGGCTACTGGACCAATGTCTGGAACGCCCAACCGTTCTGCACGTCGTATTGGGGCGGCCGTCCGACCCAGGATCAGATGTATTCGACGGCTTATCTGTCGAACGCCGACTGGAACGACACCCGCTTCCAGCGTGAGGACTTCGACAAGCTCCTGCTCGAAGCGCGTTCCGAACTAGACGAGGCCAAGCGCAAGGACATGTATCGTACCCTAGCGATGATGGTGCGGGACGAAGGTGGCGTTATCCTGCCGATGTTCAACGATTTCGTGAACGCATCGACTAAACAGGTGAAGGGCTACGTCCACGACATCGGCAACGACATGTCGAACGGCTATGTCGCAACCCGGGTCTGGCTGGACGCCTGACCATGGAGAGCGGACCGATCACTGGTCCGGTCCTGACCGATGGGGTCGCGGGTGAAACAGTCCCGCGCTCCGCCGATCTTTCCGGAGTGCCAGCAAAGCCCAACCCCGCCGCCGCCACGGGCGAGATCGGTGGATCGTTCTGGCGGCGTTTCGTGTTTCGCCGCCCTCTCGCGGCGCTGATCCTTCAGCGCCTCGGCCTCAGCGTCGGCCTGCTTTTTGCCGTGTCGCTGATGATTTTCGGCGGCATCGAGGCGCTGCCCGGCGATTTCGCCACCACCTATCTCGGCCAGTCGGCGACGCCGCAGGCGGTCGAGAACATCCGCAAGGATCTCGGCCTCGACCGGCCCTGGAGCGAGCGCTATCTGAACTGGCTCGGCGGCGCGGTGAAGGGCGATTTCGGCACCTCCTGGGCGAGCAAGAATTCGGTCAGCGAGCAGATCGGCAATAGGCTCGGCAATTCGCTCTTCCTCGCCTTTTTCGCGGCTCTCATCTCCGTGCCGCTCGCCGTCGGTCTCGGCATGCTCGCGGTGCAGTTCCGCAATCGACTGCCGGACAAGATCATCAATGTGATATCGCTGGCGGCGATATCGCTGCCGGAATTCTTCATCGGCTATCTGCTGATCATGTTCTTCGCGGTCCAACTGGGGGTCGCCACATTCCCGGCGACGGTCTATGACAGCATGACCTTCAGCGAACGGCTCTCGGCGATCGCCCTGCCCGTCGCAACCCTCGTGCTCGTCGTTCTCGCCCACATGATGCGCATGACGCGGGCGGCGATCCTCAACGTCATGTCCTCGGCCTATGTCGAGACCGCCGAGCTCAAGGGTCTCGGCACTTTCCGCATCATCGCCCGCCATGCGGCACCCAACGCCGTGGCACCGGTCATCAACGTCATCGCGCTGAACCTCGCCTATCTGGTCGTCGGCGTCGTCGTCGTCGAGGTCGTCTTCGTCTATCCCGGCATGGGGCAGTACATGGTGGACGCGGTGACGGTGCGCGACATGCCCGTCGTGCAGGCCTGCGGGCTGATCTTCGCGGCCTTCTACATCTTCCTCAACATGGCGGCCGACATCCTCGCCATTCTCGCCAACCCGAGACTGAGGCACCCGCGATGAATTTCAGATCTATCCCCATCAGCGCCTGGATCGGCATCGCCGGCATTGCGCTGGCAATTGTCTGCGCGCTCTTTGCCCCCATTCTTGCCCCCTTCGGCGAACGCGACGTTGTCGGCGAGATCTGGATGCCGGCCGGCGGCGATTTCCTGCTCGGCACCGACAATCTCGGACGCGACCTGCTGTCGCGTCTGATCTATGGCGCCCGCACCACCATCTTTGTGGCGCTGGCGGCGACCCTGATCTCCTTCGCACTCGGCATGATCCTGAGCTTCACGGCGGCCGTCACCGGCGGCTTCGTCGACCAGCTGTTCTCGCGCTTCAACGACCTGATGATGGCAGTCCCGACGCTGATCTTCGCACTCGTCGTGCTCGCGGTCCTGCCGCAGCATCTCTGGATCCTGATCCTGGTAATGGCGGTGCTCGATTCCACCCGCGTCTTCCGCATCGGCCGCGCCGTCGCTCTCGACGTCGCGGTGATGGAATTCGTCGAGGCGGCCAGGCTTCGCGGGGAGGGCTCGCTGTGGATCATCTTCCGGGAAATCCTGCCGAACACGCTGTCGCCGCTCTTGGCCGAATTCGGCCTGCGCTTCGCCTTCTCGATCCTGTTCCTCTCCACCCTCTCCTTCCTGGGTCTCGGCATTCAGCCGCCGGCTGCCGACTGGGGCGGCATGGTCAAGGACAACAAGGACGGGATCATCTTCGGCATCTCGGCCGCTCTCGTGCCGGGCGCCGCGATCGCAACGCTCGCCATCTGCGTCAACCTCGTCGTCGACTGGCTGATGAAGCGCACCTCGAGCCTGAAAGGAGGGCGCGGCGATGCCTGATCTGCTTTCCGTCAAGAACCTGAAGATCGAGGCGACAAGCTATCCGCCGGGCGAGCCGCCGAAGGTGGTGACGCTCGTCGAGGGCGTCTCCTTCAATCTCGAAAAGGGCAAGGTGCTGGGCCTCATCGGAGAGTCCGGCGCCGGCAAATCGACGATCGGCCTTTCGGCGCTTGCCTATGGCCGCGGCGGCGTGCGGATCACCGGCGGCGAGGTGCTGCTCAATGGCCGAGATATCCTGAAGCTCGACCGCAGCGGCATCAATTCGGTTCGCGGATGCCATGTCTGCTATGTCGCTCAATCCGCCGCGGCTGCCTTCAACCCGGCGCACAAGCTCGGCGACCAGGTGATCGAGGCGTCGCTCCGCCACGGCATCATGTCGAAAGAGGACGCGAAGAAACGCGCACTCTATCTCTTCCGGGTGCTGGGACTTCCCAATCCCGAGAGTTTCGGCGAGCGCTACCCGCATCAGGTGTCGGGCGGACAATTGCAGCGCGCCATGACCGCCATGGCCCTCTGCCCCAATCCGGAACTGATCGTCTTCGACGAGCCGACGACGGCGCTCGACGTGACGACCCAGATCGACGTTCTCGCGGCGATCAAGCACGCCATCGAAGAGACCCATACGGCGGCGCTCTATATCACCCACGATCTCGCCGTGGTCGCCCAAATCTCCGACGACATCATGGTGCTCCGCCACGGCAAGACCGTCGAATACGGCACGACCAAGCAGGTGATCGAGGCGCCGAAGGAGGACTATACGAGAGCGCTCGTCAGCGTCCGGCAGGCAAAACGCGACGAAGCTCCGGACCAGACCGGCACGCTGCTCAAGATCGAGCATGTCCATGCCGCTTACGGCAACGGCTTTAAGGTGCTGCACGACGTCTCGATGCACCTGTCGAAGGGCCAGACGCTGGCGATCGTCGGCGAATCCGGCTCAGGCAAATCCACCCTCGCCCGCGTCATCACCGGGCTGTTGCCGCCGACGGAGGGCCGCATCACCTTCGACGGCAAGGAACTGCCGAAGGCGCTGAAGGGCCGCAGGAACGAGGAACTGCGCCGTATCCAGATGATCTACCAGATGGCGGACACGGCCATGAATCCGCGCCAGACGGTGCGCGACATCGTCGGCCGGCCGCTCTCCTTCTATTTCGGCATGCACGGTGCGAAGAAGACCGAGCGCGTCGGGGAACTGCTCGATCAGATCGAGATGGGCTCACGCTTCCTCGATCGCTACCCGGCCGAACTCTCCGGTGGCCAGAAGCAACGCGTCGCGATTGCCCGGGCGCTCGCCGCCAGGCCGGAGCTCATCCTCTGCGACGAGCCGACCTCGGCGCTCGACCCGCTGGTCGCCGAAGGCATCCTGAATCTGCTTATGAAGCTTCAGGAGGAAACCGCTGTTTCCTATCTGTTTATCACCCACGACATCGCCATCGTCCGGGCGATCGCCGACAGCGTGGCCGTGATGCATCGCGGCCGGCTGGTGCGCTTCGGGCCGAAGTCGAAGGTGCTCTCGGCGCCCTTCGACGACTACACCGACCTCCTCCTGAAGTCGGTGCCGGAAATGGAAATCGGCTGGCTCGAACGGGTGCTTAAGACCAGACGCATGGAGAGTGCGGGGAATTGACCCGGAGAGCGGGGCGCCTCCGTCCCGCACACTCACTCCGATCCGCTGTAGATCGCTCACGCGCAGAAAATCGGGAGAATATAAACGTGTCCGATCGCAACTTCACCGTCATCGAAAACGAATGGATCACCCTCAAGGACGGGACCCGGCTGGCGGCGCGCATCTGGATGCCGGAGGGAACCGAGCAGAATCCGGTCCCGGCGGTGCTCGAATACCTGCCCTATCGCAAGCGCGACGGCACCTGCGCCCGCGACGAATCCACCTATCCGGTCTTCGCCGCGGCCGGCATTGCCGGCGTTCGCGTCGACATCCGCGGCTGCGGCGAATCCGAAGGGGTGATCGACGGCGAATATACGCCGCGCGAACTCTCCGACGGCTGCGAAATCATCGAATGGATCGCGACGCAGCCCTGGTCAAACGGCAAGGTCGGCATGATGGGCATCTCCTGGGGCGGCTTCAACTGCCTGCAGGTGGCCGCTCTGAAACCGCCGGCGCTCAAGGCCGTCATCTCGATCGCCTCGACCGTCGACCGCTACAATGACGACATCCACTACAAGAACGGCTGCCATCTTTCGGCGCAGCTTTCCTGGGCCGCGACCATGCTCGCCTACCAGTCGCGCTCGCCCGATCCGGAGCTCGTCGGCGAGCGCTGGAAGGAAATGTGGCTGGAGCGGCTGGAGAACGAGCCCTTCTTCCTGGAGGAATGGCTCGAGCACCAGCGCCGCGACGATTTTTGGCGCCACGGCTCCATAGCCGAGGATTTCGAAGGCTTCCCGGTACCCGCTCTCGTGATCGCCGGCTGGGCCGACGGCTACCGCAATACGCCGATCAAGGCGATCGAGGGGCTCGGCGACAGGGCCAAGGCGCTGATCGGACCATGGGTTCACAAATACCCGCATTTCGCCTGGCCGAAGCCGCGGGCGGATTTTCACAGCGAGGCGATCCGCTGGTGGAACCGCTGGCTGCGCGATGAGAGAAACGGTGCCGAAAGGTTACCGCAGATCCGCGCCTATATTCTCGATGGCCCGAAGCCGGCGCTGAGACGCAACGAAGATCCCGGCCGCTGGATTGCCAAGGACGTCTGGAACACCCCCGACGCGCGCAGCTTCACGGTATCGAGCGACGGCAGCCTCGTGACCGGGGCCGCTGCCAAGAAGGGGATCGGCGACATCTATCTCCGCTCGCCGCTCGATACCGGCACGGCCGCCGGCGAATATTTCACCTTGAAGCCGGATGCCGAGATGGCCGGCGACCAGCGTATCGACGATGCGGGTTCCCTCACCTTCGATAGCCATCCCCTGCTCGAAGCGGAGGACTACCTCGGAGAACCGGCCCTCACTCTGGAGGTCGCCTGCAGCGCGGAGACGGCCAATCTTGTCGCCCGTCTCGTCGACATTCATCCGGACGGCACGGCAACCCGCGTCGCCTTCGGCGTCCTCAACCTGGCCCACCGCAACGGCAACGCAAAGCCGATGCCGATGCAAAAGAACCACAAGACACGCATCACGCTGGTGCTCGATGCCTGCGGCTATCGCTTTCGCGCGGGTCATCGCATCCGCCTGTCGCTCTCGACATCCTACTGGCCGATGATCCTGCCGCCGCCCACCGATCCCGGCCTGACCATCGATACCGCGAGCCTCTCGCTGTCGCTGCCGCTCCTCGGCGAGCACCGCGAGATCGTCGTGCCGCAGCCGACCAATCCCAACCCTCTACCCACCTATATCGAGCATTCGCCGGCGCAAACCCGCCGCAGCGTCGAGCGCGATATGGCCAAGGGTGTAACGCATTATCGGATCTACGAAGACACCGGCCTCGTCGAACACCCCGATACCGGCAACGCCACGCGTGACATCCGCGACGAGGTTTGGTCGATCGCCCCCAGTGATCCGCATTCGATGACGGGCCTCTCGACCTGGACCTGCATCGCCAGGCGCGGCGAGCAGTCGCTGAAGACCGTTTCGACCTCCCGGCTCGGCTGCACGGAAAGCGAGTGGGTCACATCGGCCAAGATCGAGGCTTTCGAGGGCGAAGAGAAGATCTTCGAGAAGATCTTCGAGAAGCGGATTAAGCGGGATTTCATGTAAGGGACCGCTGAGCGCATGCGGCCATCATCCTGCTGCCGCGACTTTCTCCCCGCACGCGAAGAGAAGGGACTCGCAGATCGCTCGACCACCATTCCGCGCCTGTGAAGATGGAAAGTGCGGCGCCCGCGACGGTGTCTCCTCCCCCGTCGTGACCGGGCTCGGGTGAGGGGCAAAGTCACTGAATTCCGTTGGTCTCGCGGCTCAATTCCTGCAACGCCTCCAGCGCCCGCTCCGCATCCGCCGCCGGCACGAAGATGTGGTCGTGATAATACGCGGCCACGACATTGGCACTGATGCCGGCCCGAGTGAGTGCCGCTGAAACAGCCGCCGTCAAACCCACCGCCTCAAGTGCGGAATGAACGCTGAGCGTTATCTGTCGCAGCACCGGGCCGTAGGAAAGTCTGGCCGCATCGGCCTTCGAGCGTTCGAGTATCAGCGTCAACCCCTCCACCTCGCGGAAGGTGCCGATCGGTTCAAGGGCAAACCAGAACGCGGCATCGCCCTCGACCGTGCAGTAGACATACTCGCCTTCGCCCAGGATCGGGTTCATCCCGCCGAGCAGGTGCCGCAGATCGGTGTCTCCGCTCATGGTTGCCTCAGAGGGGCCCCAACCAGCCGTGCCACACCACGAACCAGATGGTCAAACCCTTCGCGGGCGCCTGGACTCATGTGCCGTGCCCGGAGCCAGGCATGGATCATCTGCGGCTCTTCGCGATAGGTGACGTCCACGCCTGCCTGCGCAAGGCGCACCGCATAGCCTCGCGCATCGTCCCGCAAGGGATCGAAGTGCGCCCCGGTGATATAGGTGGGCGGCAGATCGAACAGTTCGGCCGCTTTCAACGGGTAGGCGAACACATCGTCGGCCGGGGCCTTCAGTACCTCGCGATAATAGGCCACGTCGGTCGTCGACAGGCCCGGCGCCTCCGCCATCTCGGCATAGGAACCGCTAACGAGATCGCCGCCGAGGCCGGGATAGACCAGCGCCTGGCCGATAATGCCGGATAGCCCTCTGGCCCTCGCCTTGAGCACGATGCCCGCAACCAGATTGCCGCCGGCGCTGTCGCCGACAGCGACGAGCGGCCGACCATCGGCAAGCAGGCTTTCGAGCACGGCGGAACAGTCATCGAAAGCCGCCGGCCAGACATGCTCCGGCGCGAGCCGATAGTCCACCGAAATCAGCTCAGCCCGCACTCCATGCGCAAGCTCGGCACAGATCGCATCATGGCTCTCGAGCGAGCCGACGACAAAGCCGCCACCATGGATATAGAGCACGCGCACCGCGGTCGCGACCTCCGCCGGCCGATAGTGCCGGATCGGAATCCGCCTGGCTACAAGCGCATCGCGCCTTGTCAGCCCCTCCGGCGACGGCGCGTCGAACTCCGCACACAGAGCGTCGTACCATTGTCGCTGTTGTGAGATCGAAGCGGTCACGGCATCGGCCGGGTAGAACGCCTCACAGCGCTCGTGGAATGCCAGGATTTCGCGCTCCGTCGGCATCGGTCTTGATCGTCTCGAATCCATCCTGCGCTCCCTTGAGCCCACCTTAGCACCGGCCTGCCGCCATGCACGACCAGCTGCGCCAAATCGTGGCGCTGCATCGGCCGGCTTGCCATCCGCTTGTCGCCCGGTGTTAATTCGCTCATGGCATTCACACTCAGGCAATTGCAATATTTCGTCGCTGTCGCCGAACAGGGCACGGTCACCCGCGCAGCGCAGAACCTGTCGATCTCGCAGTCATCGATCACCGAAGCGATCAAGGAGTTGGAGACAGATCTTGGCGTCGAGCTCTTCGACCGGCATCCGCGCGGCCTGTCGATCACCCATAACGGTCACCAGTTCCTCCGTCATGCGACGAAGATTCTCGCCGATGTGTCCGATGCGCGGCGCAGCTTCTCCGATAGCCGCGAGGAGCGCGGCGGCAGGCTTAATCTCGGCGTCACCTCGCTCGTCGCCGGCTACGTGCTCTCCGACCTGCTGGCCCGCTATCGCCGCGCCTGCCCCGGAGTCGAGGTGAGTGCCATCGAGGACAACGGCTCCTATCTCGAGCACCTGCTGGTCGGCGGCGAGCTGGATGTCGCCGTGATGGTGATCTCCAACCTGCGCGACCGGATGGCGCTGCAGGCGGAAATCCTCGAAACCTCGCCTTACCGGCTCTGGCTGCCGATCGGCCATCCGCTCGTCAGCGCCGACATCATCTCGGTCGAGGATATCGCCAGGGAGCCGCTGATCATGCTGACGGTCGACGAAATCGAGGAAAACACCGGCAAGCTGCTGACGGCGCTCGGCGCCCGGCCGCATGTCGCCTTCCGCACCCGCTCGGTCGAGGCGGTCAGAAGCCTGGTCGCCACCGGCGCCGGCATCGCGCTTTTGCCGGACCTCGTCTATCGCCCCTGGTCGCTCGAAGGAGACCGTATCGAGAGCCGCGACGTTTCCGGCGCCTTGCCGGTCGTGCAGGTCGGCATGGTGTGGCGCAAAGGGTCAAGCCTGCCGCAATCGGCGCGCGATTTCGTCGGCATCGCCGAAGCCCTTCGCAGTGCCCGTCCACGGTGAATTGATATCGGGAAAACCGATAACGCCATTCTGATTAATGAATTTGCGAATACGGAGAAATAGAGGCACGCTTCATCCCAGGGAACAAGGCCGCGGACGCGGCATAACTGGGGAGACTTCAATGAAGCAGATGTTGAAATCCTGCACGGCGCTTACCCTTACGCTCGGCCTCGTTGCCCCGGCACTTGCCCTGGAGCCGCAAAAGGAGCTCGGCCAGGGTGAGGGCGAGCTCTCTATCGTAGCCTGGCCCGGCTATATCGAGCGCGGCGAGACCGACAAGAACTTCGACTGGGTCACCGAATTCGAGAAGAAGACCGGCTGCAAGGTCAGCGTCAAGACCGCCGCCACTTCCGACGAAATGGTGGCGCTGATGAACGAGGGCGGCTTTGACCTCGTCACCGCCTCCGGCGACGCCTCGCTTCGGCTGGTGGCCGGCAAGCGCGTCCAGCCGATCAATACCAGCCTCATTCCGAGCTGGAAGACCATCGACGAGCGCATGCAGAACGCGCCCTGGCACACGGTCAACGACGTCCATTACGGCACGCCCTATGTCTGGGGCCCGAACGTGCTGATGTACAACACGGAAGCCTTCAAGGGTCAGCCGCCGAAAAGCTGGAATGTCGTCTTCGAGGAGATGACGCTGCCTGACGGCAAGTCCAACAAGGGCCGCATCCAGGCCTATGACGGTCCGATCCACGTCGCCGACGCGGCCAACTACTTGATGGCCCACAAGCCGGAGCTCGGCATCAAGGATCCCTATGAGCTCAATGAGGACCAGTACAAGGCGGCCCTCGACCTGCTTCGCGTGCAGCGCACGCTAGTCGGCCGCTATTGGCACGATGCGATGATCCAGATAGACGACTTCAAGAACGAAGGCGTGGTCGCGTCCGGCTCCTGGCCGTTCCAGGTCAACCTGATGCAGGCCGAGAAGCTGCCGATCTCCTCGGTCATTCCGGAAGAAGGAGTAACCGGCTGGGCGGATACGACCATGCTGCATGCCGAGAGCGAGCATCCGAACTGCGCCTATATGTGGATGGAGCACACGCTCTCGCCGAAGGTCCAGGGCGACGTGTCCGCCTGGTTCGGCGCCAACCCCTCCGTTGGCGCCGCCTGCAAGGGCAACGAGCTCCTGACCGACGAGGGCTGCGCCACCAACGGCTACAACGACTTTGAGAAGGTCAAGTTCTGGAAGACGCCCGTGGCCAGGTGCGCAAGCCAGAGCGAATGCGTGCCCTATCACCGCTGGGTGTCCGACTATATCGGCGTGATCGGCGGCCGGTAAACCGCCGCTTTCCCTCCCCCTTGTGGGGAGGGTGGCCCAAAGGGCCGGGAGAGGTTCGTCTCAAAGTCCCCTCCCCAACTCTCCCCACAAGGGGGAGGGAGTCGATCCTGCATGCCGCACCGACCGCAGGTCCCTTCTCCCCGCTCGCGGGGGAGAAGGTCGCGGCAGCGGGATGAGGGGCCAGAATCCCGGAGCATTTCCATGACCACCGCCGTTCTCTTCGACAATGTTTCCCGCCATTTTGGTGCGGTGCGCGCCGTCGATTGCGTCAACCTCTCGATCGCCGAGGGCGAATTCTTCGCGATGCTCGGGCCCTCCGGCTCGGGCAAGACGACCTGCCTGAGACTGATGGCCGGCTTCGAGCAGCCGAAGACGGGCCATATCGAGATCTTCGGCGAAACCGCCGAGGGCGTGCCGCCCTACCGCCGCAGCGTCAATACCGTCTTCCAGGACTATGCCCTCTTCCCGCATCTCTCGATTCTCGACAACGTCGCCTACGGGCTGATGGTCAAAGGAGTCGGCCGCGAGGAAAGACGCAAAGCCGCGGAAGATGCGCTCGCCATGGTCAAGCTGCCCGGCTACGGCGCGCGCCGGTCCGGTCAGCTTTCCGGAGGCCAGCGCCAGCGGGTGGCACTCGCCCGCGCCCTCGTCAACAACCCCAAGGTGCTGCTTCTCGACGAGCCGCTCGGCGCGCTCGATCTGAAGCTGCGCGAGCAGATGCAGGAGGAGTTGAAGAGCCTGCAGAAATCGCTCGGCATCACCTTCGTCTTCGTCACCCACGACCAGGGCGAGGCATTGTCGATGGCCGATCGGATCGCCGTCTTCAACGAAGGCCGGATCCAGCAGCTCGGGCGGCCGGAAGAGGTCTACAACCAGCCGAAGACCCGCTTCGTCGCCGATTTCGTCGGCTCGTCGAACGTGCTCTCTGCCAAGCTCTGCCAGAGGCTCGGTCTGAAATCCTCCTTCGCGAGCCTTCGGCCGGAGTCGGTTGCGCTCGCGCCGGCGGCGGACGGCGCCCTCAGCCTCTCCGGCATCGTCGCCGGCCGCAGCTTTCTCGGCGCGACCAACCGGATTGTCGTCGATGTCGACGGCAACCGCATTGCCGTCGCCAGTCCCGCGGCGCAGAGCGTGCCCGCGATGGGCAGCCCGGTCACGATCAGCTTCGCCGCCCGCGACCTTCACCCGATGGAGGACGCATGACGATTGTTGCCGAAAGCTTCGTCCTTCCGGAGCGCCGCAGCACAACCGGCCGTCTCTCGGACTTCTTCTGGCGGCACCCGCCTCTGCTCCTGACGGTGCTGCTCGGGCCGCCTTTGCTGTGGCTCGGCATCGGCTATCTCGGCTCGCTTTTCGCGCTGCTTCTCCAGAGCTTCTTCTCGATCGACGAGTTTTCCGGACTCATCAATTACGAGTTCACGCTTGCGACCTACCGGCAGCTGTTCAGCGAAGCCAATCTCGACATCATCCTGCGCACCGTTTCGATGGCGGCACTGGTGACGCTCGTCTCGGCGTTCATCGCTTTTCCAATCGCCTATTATGCGGCCCGCTACGCGCGCGGCAAATGGAAGGCGCTTTTCTATCTGGCGGTCATGCTGCCGCTCTGGTCGAGCTATCTCGTAAAGGTCTACGCCTGGAAGCTGATCCTTGCGAAAGAAGGTATCCTCACCTGGTTTTTCGAGAAGCTGAACCTTCTCTGGCTGCTCGATGCCTGGCTTTCGCTGCCGGTCGTCGGCGGCAATTCGCTGTCGGTCAGTTACACGGGCACCTTCATCGTCTTCGTCTATGTCTGGATGCCTTTCATGATCCTGCCGATCCAGGCGGCGCTGGAGCGCGTGCCGGCCAACCTAGTCGAAGCCTCGTCCGACCTCGGCGGTACGCCGGCGCAGACTTTCCGCCATGTGCTCTTTCCGCTGGCACTGCCAGGCATAGTCGCCGGCTCCATCTTCACCTTCTCGCTGACTCTCGGCGACTACATCATCCCGCAGATCGTCGGTTCGTCGCGGCTCTTCATCGGCCAGGCGGTCTACGCCCAGCAGGGCACGGCCGGCAACATCCCCCTCGCCGCCGCCTTCACGGTCGTGCCGATCGTCATCATGGGCGCCTATCTCTGGATGGCCAGACGCATGGGGGCCTTCGATGCGCTCTGAGAAGATGAATCGCGCGCCCCTTGGCCTGAAGATTGCCGCAGCCGCCGGCCTTGCCTTCATGCACCTGCCGATCCTGTTGATCTTCCTCTATGCCTTCACGACGGAAGAAAAGACCTATCAGTTCCCGCCGCCGGGGCTGACGACGCAATGGTTTGCCGTCGCCTGGAACCGGCCGGATGTCTGGGCGGCTCTCACCCTCTCCGTCAAGGTCGCCGCGGTCGCCACCGCCGCGGCACTCGTCCTCGGCACCCTTTGCGCCGCCGCGGTCAGCCAGACGCGCTTCTTCGGCCGCGAAACCGTGTCGCTGCTGGTCATCCTGCCGATCGCGCTTCCCGGCATCATCACCGGCATTGCGCTGCGCTCGGCCTTCTCGATCGCGGACATCCCGTTCTCGTTCTGGACGATCGTGCTCGGCCACGCCACCTTCTGCATCGTCGTCGTTTACAACAACGCGATCGCCCGCTTCCGGCGGATTTCCGGCTCGCTGATCGAGGCCTCGATGGATCTCGGCGCCGACGGCTTCCAGACGTTCCGCTACGTGATCCTGCCGAACATCGGCACGGCGCTGCTTGCCGGCGGCATGCTCGCCTTCGCGCTTTCCTTCGACGAGGTGATCGTGACGACCTTCACCGCCGGCCAGCAATCAACCCTGCCGATCTGGATGCTCGAAGAGCTGATCCGCCCGCGCCAGCGGCCGGTGACCAACGTCGTCGCGATGATCGTCGTCATCGTCACCTTCCTGCCGATCCTCGGCGCCTATTACCTCACCCGCGACGGCGACCAGATCGCCGGCGCCGGCAAATAATATCGAACATAAAGGGAGAACAGACATGGACACCCAACTCCTGATCGGATCTCGTTTCGAAGCCGGGACCGAGGCCGAGGAGCACATCCTGAACCCGCGGACGGGCGCCAGGATCATCGACCTCGCCGAAGCCTCCCATGCGCAGATCGACGCCGCCGTCGACGCGGCCGAACGCGCCTTCGTTACCTGGTCGCAGACGACGCCTGCGGAACGCTCGAACCATCTGCTGAAGATCGCCGACGCGATCGAGAGGAACGCCGACGACTTCGCAGCACTCGAAGCCTTGAACTGCGGCAAGCCGATCAACGCGGTGAAGAATGACGAACTACCGGCGATCATCGATTGCTGGCGATTCTTCGCGGGCGCGGTTCGCAACCTGCACGCGCCCACGGCGGGTGAATATCTTCCGGGCCATACCTCGATGATCCGCCGCGACCCAATCGGCATCGTCGGCTCGATCGCCCCCTGGAACTATCCGCTGATGATGATGGCCTGGAAGTTGGCGCCGGCAATCGGCGGTGGCAACACCGTCGTCTTCAAGCCGTCGGAACAGACGCCGCTGACGGCGCTGAAGCTTGCGCGGCTGCTGGCCGATATTCTTCCCGAGGGTGTCGTCAATGTCATCGCTGGCCGCGGCGAGACGGTCGGCAATGCGCTGATCAACCATCCCAAGATCTCGATGGTGTCGATCACCGGCGATATCGCCACCGGCAAGAAGGTGCTCACCGCCGCCGCCAAGACGGTCAAGCGCACCCATCTCGAACTCGGCGGCAAGGCGCCGGTCATCGTCTATGACGACGCCGATCTGGAAGCGGTCGTGAACGGCATCCGCACCTTCGGCTATTACAATGCCGGCCAGGACTGCACCGCCGCCTGCCGCATCTATGCGGAGGCCGGTATCTACGACAAGCTCGTCGCCGATCTGACATCTGCCGTATCGACCATCCGCTACAACCTTGCCGACGATACCGAGAACGAGATCGGACCGCTGATCTCCAAGCGGCAACGCGATCGCGTCGCGAGCTTCGTCGAGCGGGCATCAGACCAGAAGCATATCGAGATCACCACCGGCGGCGGCACGGGCAGCGACGACGGTTTCTTCTTTCAGCCGACGGTCGTCGCCGGTGCCACCCAGGAGGACGAGATCGTTCGCCGCGAGGTTTTTGGTCCGGTCGTGTCGGTCACCCGTTTCTCCGGCACGGACGATGTCGTCGCCTGGGCAAACGACAGCGATTACGGCCTCGCCTCCTCCGTCTGGACGAAGGATATCAGCAAGGCGATGAGGGCCGCCTCCCGCCTGCAATATGGCTGCACCTGGATCAACACGCATTTCATGCTGACCAACGAGATGCCGCATGGAGGCGTCAAGCAGTCAGGCTATGGCAAGGACATGTCGGTTTACGCGCTGGAGGACTACACCGCCGTTCGGCATATCATGATCAACCACGGATAAGGCCGCTTGTCGCCCGTGTCGTAGGCAAGCAAGACCAGATGAAAATGCTCGCCGCCCGTCGCCACTCTCCGGCGGCGGGCGTTTTCCCCGATCGGCTAATTGCCCGTACCCTGCGGTAGCGTCTTTGCCACCCGCGCAGCGTGTTGTTGCACATTTCCCACAAGCGCAAAAACATGAGTGGATTCTCACAAAATCCTGTTGCGCGCGCAATAATCATGAGTGAATAGCTCATCTTACAAGCTCACTGTCCAGAAGGCTGCAGTTGCAATGCCCAGCCAAGCCAACCACCGCTGCTTCTAAAAGCGCGACATCGAGCGCCCAATGGATAAGCTCACGGCGCCACGACGGGTGACGCCGTGACGACGGGCAGCTCCATCAGCATGCCGGAGGCCGCGGGGGCGAAGGGCCTGTCGGCGGCCTTTGCCGGTCCGCATGCCTGGTGCAACGAAAAGATGCGCTTTGCGGCTGTTCCCTTCGACGGGGCCTACTGGATCAGCCTGAAGAAATGAACGAACGCAGGCGCGTCGTAGCGATTTCCCCGCTCGGTCGGGGCGGCAATGCCAGCTTTGCTCGAACAGTATGTAAATCGGATTCGATTTAGCGGAAAAAGCATGCAGTAATTCAAAGCGCTACAGCGACCCCTTGCGCGTCCTGGTGGACGGCCGCCGCTGTAGGAGGGTCTTTATGCTGTGGGTGATTGCGTTACTCCTGGGCCTGGTGATCGTGTATCTCGCGGCCCGCTATGGCCGCTTTCGGAGTTGGGTAGAGCCCGTCCTCTCCATTGCGGTCGCCGTGGGGCTTGCCGCCGCCTTTCTGATCTGGCTGAGTGAAAGCACACCCGAACCGGCTGCACCCGCCCCCTCCCCGCCCCCGGCCGGGATCGTTCCTTCAGACATCGTCCTCGAGAACCTCGCCTTCGAGCGAAACCAGTCGGAGCGCAGCTATCGACTGCATGGGACGGCCAGAAACACCTCGGCAATCACGCTGGAATATTTCCGCCTGACGGTCACGCTCGAGGATTGCTCGGCAGGCGCCTGCAGGCGGGTCGGCGACGACACGGCGCTGGTGCTGGTGCGCGTGCCCGGCGGCGAGACCCGCCCCTTCGAGACGTTTCTCACCTTTCCCTTCCGCCCGGACGAGATCCCAAAGGCACCCAGATGGAGCTATCGGATCGTGGAGGCGAAGAGTGCTACGGCGCGATGATCACGCCGCCTTTATAGCTCCGAGCGCGCTCAGCAATTCGCCAGTCGTCACGACGTCGGCAAACTCGGCCCTGAGTGTCGCCACATGCGCACGGTGGATTTCCCGCGCCGCAATCACGCCGCCCGCGCCATCCGCCACATCGAAACAATCGCAAGCGTCTTCGACGAGGAACACGCGATAGCCGAGATTGGCAGCGACCCGCACCGAGGTCGAGACACACATGTCGGTCGAGATGCCGAACATCACGACGGTATCGGCTCCAAGGCGCCTGAGCCTCAGATCGAGATCCGTGCCGATGAAGGCCGCGTTGACGCTCTTGGTGACGAGGCTTTCCCCTCCCATCGGGCCGAAGCCTGGGCGAAAGGCGTTGCCCGGCTGCTCTGGATGCAACGTCGAGCCTTCCTTGATGCTGTCGTGCCGCACATGAATGATCGGCCGCTTCGCCGCGCGCCAGGCGGCGAGAACTGTCAGCCCGTTTTCATCGACGCGTCCATTCCAGCGCGGCGGCCAGGGCACCGCATCAAAGGCGCGCTGCATGTCGATCGGGATCAGGACGGCATTTTCCGGCAGTTTCAAGCTGTTCATGAGATCGGCTCCTTCGTTGTCCGGAGACGCTAACTGCCTTATCGTGCGGTTTCATTGGGCATGATGCCGTCCCGCCGGACATTTGTCCGGCACAGGCGGCCGAGGACGACGAATTGACCGAACTTGATGAGAAGGATCGCCTGCTGCTTGCGGCATTGCACAAGGATTCTCGCCAGAGCCTGGTGGCGCTTGCCCGTCATGCCGGCCTTTCGCGCAGTGCGACGCATGAACGGCTGCGCCGGCTTGAAACCAGGGGCGCCATCGCCGCCTATACGATCCGGCTCGGCGCAGAGCAGAAGGCCCCGATGGTGCGCGCACTTGTTGCCGTCGCCTTCCATCCCGGTAAGAATTGCGACCATGTCGTGCCGCACCTTTCGGGCATGCCGCACGTCGTCAGTTGCTGGTCACTTGCCGGCGCGACGGACCTGATGCTGCTCGTCGAATGCGATTCGAACGATGACCTCGACATGATCCGGCGGCGGATCGCCATCATTCCGGGTGTCGCAACCGTCCAGACACATGTGACGCTCAGGACGCACTTCGACCGGCGCGGCTGAGCCTTCTTCAGCAATAGATCCTGAATTTTTCGCGGATGGCACGGTCAATTTCGGGCGCAATGACGGACGGCGCGGCCTCGCCGAGAATGCGATTCTTCCTCTCGATGGCGCGGGCGACGAGATCCGGTCGGCCGATCTCCACCCATTCCTTCGGGCTCGTTCGGTCGGCCACCGCCGGATAGATGTACTCCGTCTGCATCAGCCCCAGCGTCTGGGAATGACCGAGATAGTGGCCTGGGCCGTCGAGGCAGACGGAACGCATGGTGTCGAGCGAGACGGAATCCTCGGTCACATCTATGCCGCGGATGCAGCGCTGCACCTGGCCGAGCAGATCGTCGCCGAGGACCAGCGATTCCAGGCAGAAGCCGAGCAGCGAAGCATGCATGCCGACCGCTTCATAGACCATATTGAGGCCCGAGAGCCCCGCCATGACGTTGGAGATCGCCTGTTCCCAGCCAGCCTGCATGTCGGGAAGCTTCGCATCCGCAATGCCGGCGGCGGCGCCGCCCGGCAAGCGATAGAACTGGTGCATCTGGGCGCAGCCGGCCGTCAGCAGCGCCTGCTCGCCGGAGCCGCCGGACATCGCACCCGTTCTCAAGTCTGAAACGAACGGCCAGGTTCCGAAGACGGCCGGATGACCGGGCGACATTGCATTGACATAGACGACGCCCGCCAGGCATTCGGCGACCGCCTGGACGATCGCGGTTGCGAGCGGTGCCGGCGCGGTTGCCCCCGCCTGCCCGGCCGAAAGCAGTAGGATGGGCATGCCGCCGCGGATGCACTTCTCCATCGTGGTGCAGCTCTCTTCCGCAAATTTCATCGGCGGCACGACGAAGCAGTTGGAATTCGAGACGAAGGGCCGCGCGCGCCACTTGTCCTCTCCGCCGGCGATCATGTGGATCAGATCGAAGCAGCCCTCCACATGCGACGGATCGGAAAAGCTGGTACCGACATGCTTGGTGGTGCCGGCGCAGCAGGCATAGAGCGTGTTGATGTCCATCAGGAAATTGTCGGGAATGTCCCGGCAGACCATGGCGCGCTGGAAGAAGTGCACATTGTCGAGATGATGGACGAGTTGGGCGGCGTTCAAGAGGTCCTTGGTGGTCGACTCGCGATATTCGCGCTTTTCGACATCGACAACGTGCACCGCCGCCCCGGCCGTGCCGTAATAGACACGCGTGCCGGTGAGCTCGAGATCCTGCTTCGGATCGCGGGCGTATAGCGTAATGTCACGCGCGGCAATCGCCAGCATGTCCTCGACCAGCGCACGCGGGAAGCGGATGCGCCCGTCGTCGCCGAGAATGGCGCCGGCGCCGGTCATGATCTCGATGCCGGATTTCGGCGCATTGGCCAGGCCGATCTGCTCCAGCGCATCGAGCGCCGCCTCATGAATGCGCTTCACACCCGCCTCGGTCAGCGGTTTGTACTGGCCGCCGGAAAGACCCGGGCGCACCGGTCGGATGTTTTCCGCAAGCGGTGACGAGCGCAGCGCCACACGCGCCGCCCGTCCGCCGGACCGTCTCGAAACCGCAACTGCGCATTCGTCAGCCATCATCATCTCCCAATGGCGTTCGTCGTCTTACTCGTTGCGCCTCACCCTGACCCTCTCCCCGCACGCGGGGAGAGGGTCAGGGTGAGGCGTCGCGGCTTGTCCCTTCTCCCCGTCACGACGGGGAGAAGGTGCCAGCAGGCGGATAAGGGGCCATCCTTTTTCGCCTGATCTAGCAGTAAGCCGCTTACATCCGCACCCGCTCCGCCTTCGGATCGTACATCGGCTTCAGCGACGCCTCGGCTTTCACCCGCGTTCCAGCGATCTCGATCTCGTAATTGGACGCCAGCACATCCGCGGCGCTCTCGCCGCTACAGGGCACGTAACCAAGGCCGACCGCGCCGCCGAGGTGGTGGCCGTAATTGCCGGACGTGATCGTCCCGGCAATCTCGCCATCGCGAACGATCGCTTCGTTGTGGAAGAGAAGCGGCTCCGGTTCGGCGAGCCGGAATTGCACCAGCCGGCGGGATAGGCCCTTCTCCTGCTTGGCGAGCACCGCCTCACGGCCGATGAATTCGCCCTTGTCGGCCTTCACGGCAAAGCCGAGACCGGCTTCGAGCACATGATCCTCGTCGGTGATGTCATGGCCGAAATGACGGAACGCCTTCTCGATGCGGCAGCTGTCGAGCGTGTGAAGGCCACAGAGCTTAAGGCCGACATCTTGCCCCGCGGCCTCCAACGCCTCGAAGGCATGGGCCGCCTGATCGGTCGACACGTAGAGCTCCCAGCCAAGCTCGCCGACATAGGTGACGCGGTGGGCGCGGGCGAGGCCCATGCCGATCTCGATCTCGCGCGCCGTTCCGAAAGGATGCGCCTGATTGGAGAAATCGTTCGGGCTCACCTTCTGCATCAGTTCGCGCGCTTTCGGCCCCATGATACAGAGCACGCATTCGGCAGCCGTCACATCGGTAATAACCACGAACTCGTCGCGAAGATGCCTGCGCAGCCAGGCGAGATCGCGCTGCAGCGTCGAGCCCGGTACGACGAGCAGGAAGGCGGTTTCCGAAAGCCGGGTGACGGTCAGGTCGCTCTCGATGCCGCCGCGGGCGTTGAGCATCTGCGTGTAGATGATGCGACCGGCTTCGACATTCAGCTCATTGGCGCAGAGGCGCTGCAGGAACGAAAGCGCATCACGGCCCTCCACCCGGATCTTGCCGAACGACGTCATGTCGAAGAGACCGACTCCATTGCGGACGGCGAGATGCTCGGCCCGCTGGTTATCGAACCAGTTCTGCCGTTTCCAGGAATAGCGATACTCGCGCTCCTGGCCGTCTTTCGCAAACCAATTGGCGCGCTCCCATCCGGCAACCTCGCCGAAGACGGCGCCGCGCGCCTTCAGATGCTCGTGCAGCGGCGAGCGGCGGACACCGCGCGCCGTCGCCATCTGCCGATAGGGGAAGTGATCGGCATAGAGCAGCCCGAGCGTCTCCGACACCCGCTCCTTGAGATAGGCGCGGTTTTTCTGGAATGGCTGGGCGCGGCGGATATCGACCTCCCAGAGATCAAAGGGCGGCTCGCCGTCGTTCATCCATTGCGCCAGCGCCATGCCGGCGCCGCCGGACGAAACGATGCCGATCGAGTTGTAGCCCGCGGCCACCCAATAGCCTTTAAGCTCCGGCGCCTCGCCGAGATAGTAGCGGTCGTCGGGCGTAAAGCTCTCCGGACCGTTGAAGAAGGTGTGAATGCCCGCGGTCTCCAGCATCGGCATCCGGTTGACGGCCATTTCGAGGATAGGGGCAAAATGGTCGAAATCCTCCGGCAACTGGTCGAAGCAGAAGTCCTCGCGGATGCCGTCCATGCCCCAGGGCTTTGCCTTGAGCTCGAAGGCACCGACCAGCATCTTGCCGGCGTCCTCCTTGTAATAGGTGCACTCGTCCGGGACGCGCAGGACCGGCAGGCGAGCGAGGCCCGGAATGGCCTCGGTGACGATGTAGAAATGCTCGCAGGCGTGCAGCGGAACGGTGACGCCCAATTGGCGGGCCAGTTCCCTGCCCCACATTCCGCCGCAGTTGACGACAGTTTCCGTCTCGATCGTGAAGCTCTCGCCGTTCTGCTCGCAGGTGACGCCGGTCACACGGCCATCCTTCGTCGTCACCGACGTGACCTTCACGCCTTCGATGATCGTCGCGCCGTGCTGCCGCGCGCCTTTGGCCAGCGCCATGGCGATGTTGGCCGGGTCGCACTGCCCGTCGAGCGGAAGGTGCACCGCCGCCTTGATGTCGGAAACGTTGAGGTGAGGATACATCTCCTTCACCTCTCTGGACGTGATCTCGCGAACATCGACGTCGAAGGCGCGGGCGAGCGAAGCCTGGCGGTAGATTTCTTCCTTGCGCTCATCGGTGAGCGCCACGGTGATAGAGCCGTTCTGGCGCATGCCGGTGGCGATGCCCGTTTCTGCCTCCAGCTTGACGTAAAGGTCGGCCGAATATTTCGCGAGCCGCGTCATGTTTTGCGAGGCGCGAAGCTGGCCGATCAGCCCGGCTGCGTGCCAGGTTGTGCCCGAGGTCAGCTGCTTGCGTTCGAGCAGCACGACGTCCGTCCAGCCGAGCTTCGACAGGTGATAGGCGACCGAACAGCCGGAAACGCCGCCGCCGATTATGACCACGCGGGCCTTTTCAGGGATGGGCTTCGTCATGCTTTCAGTCTTTCATTCGAGGGATCCCAGAGCGGCTGATCCGGCTGAACGATTGCCTTGAAACGCTCTCCGAAAATCTCGACCTCGATTTCCTGGCCGGGCGCGGCTAGATCGGCACGCAGCATGCCGAGCGCGATCGATTTGCTGACGCGATAGCCCCAGTTTCCGGAAGTGGTCTCGCCGACCACTTCGCCGCCCGACCAGAGCGACGACATATAGGGCGCATCGCACTCGCTGGCCTCGACCGTCAGCGTGACGAAGCGCTTGGTGGCACCCCGCTGCTTCTCGCGCTCGAGCGCCGCCTTGCCCTTGAAGCTCGGCTTCGACCAGTCGACGAAGCGTTCGAGCCCGCCCTGAAGGACGGTGTAGTCGGTCGAAAGGTCGCCCTTCCAGGCGCGGTAGCCCTTTTCGATGCGTAGGCTGTCGAGCGCCTCCATGCCGAAGGGCTTGAGGCCGTGTTTCTGGCCGGCCTCCCAGACGGCATTGAAGATCGCTGCGGTGTCCTCGACCTTGGTGTGGATTTCCCAGCCGAGCTCGCCGGCAAAGGAGACTCGCACGAGTTGGCAATAGCGCCCGGCGATCTCAGCCGTCTGATGCGTCAGCCATCCCTTCGAAAGGTCGCCACCGGAAACCTCGGCAAGGATGTCGCGCGATTTCGGACCGGTGAGGATCTGGCAGGAGAAATTCGCGGTCACATCGTCAAGCGCGAAGGGGGCATCGGCCGAACGGTGCTTCTGCAGCCACTCGAAATCATGCCACTGCGCCGTCGCCGCGGTGATCAGGAAGAAGAAATCCTCCTCGATCGCCATCACCGACATTTCCGTGATGATGCGGCCCTTCTCATCGGCGAAATAGGCAAGGCCGATGCGCCCCGGTTTCGGCACGCGGCCGGTGATGAGCTCGGACAGCCACTTGCGGGCACCCTCACCTTTCAGCCGAAAGCGCGAGAAACCCGGCAGGTCGAGAATACCCGCAGCATCGCGCACCGCCAAACACTCCTCCTCGATGCGCTTCGCCCAGGGGCCCTCGCGGCCCCAGGTCTGCGTCGCCGCGTCGGAGATATCGTCGCCGGGCTTCGCGTACCACATGGCCCGCTCCCAGCCGTTATAGGGCTTGAACTGCGCGCCAAGCGCGGCGATGCGGTCGTGGATAGGCGACAGCTTCTTGTTACGCCCGGCCTGCCAGTAGTGTTTTGGGAAATGCATCGCGTATTCATGGCCGTAGATCTCCTTGCCCTTGGCGATGCAATAGTCTTGATCGGTATAGTCGGTGTAGCGCCGCGGATCGCAGGACCACATGTCCCATTCCGTCTGGCCCTCCGTCACCCATTCGGCCAGCACCTTGCCGGCGCCGCCCGCCTGGCAGATGCCGAAAGTGAAGACGCAGGCCTCGAAGGCGTTCGGCACGCCCGGCATCGGCCCGATCAGCGGATTTCCGTCCGGCGCATAGGGGATCGGTCCGTTGATCACCCGGGAAAGCCCGGCGGTCCCGAGGATCGGCACTCGCTCGACCGCATCGTTCAGATACCATTCCAACCTTTCCAGATCGTCCGGGAAGAGCTGGAAGGAAAAATCCTCCGGCATCGGATCGTCGGGCGCCGTCCAGTGGGCACGGCAATTCCGCTCGTAAGGCCCTAGATTCATGCCGAATTTCTCCTGCCGGAGATAGTAGGAGGAGTCGACGTCGCGGAGCAGCGGCAGCTTGCGCCCGGCCTCCTTCGACCAGGCGGCAAGTTCCGGGATCTCGTCGAAGAGGATGTACTGATGGCTCATCACCATCATAGGCACGTCGCGGCCGAACATTTTGCCGACCTCGCGCGCGTAGTAGCCGGCAGCGTTCACCACATATTCGCAGCGGATTTCTCCTTGCGGCGTGGTGATCACCCATTCGTCGCTCTCGCGCCGTGCCGCCGTCGCCGGACAGAAGCGGATGATTTTCGCGCCCATGTCGCGCGCACCCTTGGCCAGCGCCTGGGTAAGCTGCGCCGGGTCGATATCACCGTCATAGGGATCATAGAGCGCCCCCGTCAGTTGGTGCGTCTCGAGGAAGGGATAGCGGCTGCGCATCTCATCGGGCGTCAGGATGTCGAGGTCCATGCCCTGGTAGCGGCCCATGCCGACGACGCGCTTGAATTCCTGCAACCGCTCCTTCGAATGACCGAGACGGATCGACCCGGTGACGTGGTAGTTCATCGGGTAGTCGATCAGCTGCCCAAGCTCGCGATAGAGCGACGCCGAATAGCGCTGCATGTTCATGATCGACCAGGAGGAGGAGAAGGTCGGAACATTTCCGGCCGCATGCCAGGTCGAGCCGGCGGTGAGCTCGTTCTTCTCCAGCAGCACGCAATCGGTCCAGCCGGCCCTGGCAAGATGGTAAAGCGAGGACGCGCCGACCGCTCCTCCGCCTATAATGACGACACGCGCGTGAGACGGCAAATTCGACATGCGTAATTCCCTCTTTTGACCGGATATTTGACGAGGAGTCCGAGGCCATCAAGCAGGGAGAATCGGCTTTATTAATTGACATTTTCGATTAGATTGATTGCAGCATGCGTGAGGAGCAGCCCCAAGATGCAAGTCGATCTGATCGAAACCTTTCTGGATCTGATGGAGACGCGGAATTTCAACCGCACCGCCGAGCGGCTGAACATCACCCAGTCGACGGTTTCCCACCGCATCAAGGCGCTCGAGGCCCAGTTCAGCCGCAAGCTCTTTACCCGCAACAAGGGCGGCACGGTCCCGACCGCCTCGGGCCTGCGCTTTCTCGACTATGCGAAGGCCCTGCAGAATCAATGGCATGAGGCAACGCGCGCAGTCGCGAGCGCCGGCGCCTTGGAGCGCTCGATGCGGCTCGGCATCCAGCACGATCTCGCGGAAGCATTTGCCGGCCAATGGGTGGCGGCCATCCGGCGCGAATTGCCTGCAACGGAAATCTATATGGAGGCGGATTACTCGAACCAGATGAATCGCGATCTTGCCGCCGGGGAACTCGACCTGGCGCTTCTCTTTACACCGCATTATTTGCCTGACCTTCATTACGAACGGATCGGCGAACTGCATTACGTGCTGGTCAGCACCGAGGCCGGCGACCTGGCCGGCGTGAAGCCCGAGACCTATATCCGCTCCAGCTATTCGCCCGCCTTCGACCGCGCCCATCGGCTGGCGCTGCCGCACCTCTCGGCTGCCTCGCTCGCCGCCGGGCAGAGCATGGCGATCACCGGGCTGCTGCGCACTCTCGGGGGCGCCGCCTATCTGACAATCGCCACAGCCGAGCGGCTTTCCAACGACGGGGCCGCGGTCGTGGTCGCCGATGCGCCGGTCATCCCGCAGGCCATCTACGCCGCAACGAGCCTTCGCACCCGCCACGCGCACCAGCACCGCAAGATCATCGGCGCGATGGAAGGGCTGCTCGCCAATTCGGCGACGCCGTAATGCAGATCAGAACCTGCCCTTGAACTCCGCCTTCAACCGCGCGACATCCTCTCCCGACACCCCTTGCGGATCGGTCACCGCCACCCAGGCGTCGATATAATGTTCCGGCGCGTAGACGTGGCCGTAACCGATCGGCGAGGTCGTGGCCAAAGCCATGTCGGCGAGGAGCTGCAGGCCGGTGACGACGGGAAACCAATTCAAGGCCGGAGAAACATCCGGCCCGCGCGGCGCCTTCATCCAGTCCGGCTCGCGGTACAAGGCGTGCGGATCGAAGAAGGTCACCGGATCGCTGGCATATTGCAGATAGACGATCCGCATCGCGCCCCAGTGCGCACCGGGAATATCGAGCGCGTTCTCCTGGTTGGTGAAGCGGATGATGGAACTGTCCCGGTAGCGCGGAAGCCAGGCGGGCGAACCGGCGACGCGGTCCGCCGTTACCGAGCGCCACAGCCCGCTCTGAAACGGCGGGCCGCTCCAGAGCGCACCCTGGAACGGGTCGCTGATGACATCGAAGAGATCGACAGACCCTTGTGAATTCATTGCCCCGAGACTCAATCCATGCAGATAGAGCTTGGGGCGCCGGTCCTTCGGCAGCGTGGTCCAGTAGCGGTAGACCTCGTCGAAGAGCGCGTTCGCCGCATCGGCGCCATAGCCCGGCTCGACGAGCAGCGACAGCCAACTCGTGAGGTAGGAATATTGCACCGCGACGCTCGCAACGTCACCATGCAGCAGATATTCGAGCGGATCGAGCGCTGCCGGATCGATCCAGCCGGTGCCCGTCGGAACGACGACGATCAGCGACTTGCGCTCGAAGCCTCCGGCGCGCTTCAGTTCTTCCAAAGCCAGCTTCGCTCTTTCCGGCGCCGTGTCGGCGGAGTTCAGCCCGACATAGACGCGCACGGGGTTTGACGCCGCGCCGTCGTAGAAGTCGCCGATCTGGGCGCCTGTCGGCCCCGAGGCGACAAACTGCCGCCCCTGCCGCCCAAGCTCGTCCCAGCGCACCAGCGACGCGTCGCTGCCGGTCTTGGCGGGATCGGTCGGGGGCGCGACGTCGGGATCGATCAGCGCATCGAGCTGCTGGAACGAACTGTCGGCGGCACGAAGCGCTAACTCGAAGATCACGCCATTTGCCAGCGACCAAAAGAGCGCGAGGGCGACCAGCCCACCAAGGGCGTTGGCGATCGGTCGCGTCAGGAAAACTTGCAGCCAGCGAGAAAGAACGCTGAAGGTGAACCGGAAGAGCCGTGCCAGGAAGATGAGAGCGGCGAACACCATGGAGGCTATGAGGCCGAGTTTGATGGGCTCGGCGCTTTCGATGCGCTCAAGCCCCATGATGCCACGGACGGTATTTTGCCACCCGGCTGCCTGCCAGAGAAACACGGCAGCTGCCGCTATGCAGACGATGGCGGCAGCGATCTTCAGCGTGCGCGCCCGCCGCGTCGTTGGCTCGGGCAGTTCGAAAAAGGACCAGAGCCAGCGCAGGAATGTCCCGATTGCGTAGCCGGCGGCGAGCGAAGCGCCGGAAATCACCGCCTGAATCAGATAGGGATGAGGAATGAGGCTCGGGGTCAACGAGACCGCGAAAAAGATCACGCCGACAAGCAGGCCGCTCGTCGAAAAGGACCGCAAGAGGTTTGCCAGATAGCGCGGGGCAGGCCGCGTCGCCGTCGACAGGTCCGTCTGTTGAAGGTGTTCCATGGCGGGCCTCCACGCTGCGGCATTGTCACTTTGTCGCGCGATAGCCAAGCGACGCATTACGGCAATGTCGCCTTCCGCTCCCGCACAGTCAATCGGCACAACCCGACGATGAGCGGCAGTCACGCGCTAGATCCTCCTTTCCTTGATCGTGTTCATCACGAAGCTCGTCTCGATCGAGGCGACGCATTTCAGCCGGGCGATCTTCTCCTTGATGAAGCGCTCATAGTGATCGAGGCCGGAACTCATCACCTTCAGCACGTAGTCGCGCGAGCCGGTGACGAGGTGGCATTCGAGCACCTCGTCCCAGTCGCGGATCGCCTCTTCGAACATGACGATCTCGTCCTCGTGCTGGCGGCTGAGGCGGACCGTGGCGATCGCCGTCATCGTCCAGCCTTCGATGACCGGATCGACGAGCGCCGTATAGCCGCGGATGACGCCGGTTTCCTCCAGACGCCTGATCCGCCTGAGGCAGGGAGACGCAGAAAGGCCGACGCGCTCGGCCAGTTCGTTGTTGGTGATCCGGGCATCGGCGACCAGTTCCTTCAGGATGCGGCGATCCATCTCGTCGGCAATTTTCTGCGTCATCTTGCTGTAACCTCGGCAAAAACTTGCGCTCATCAAAACGAAGTGATCGCAAATAGCAAGGATCAGCCCCGGCCGTTTGATATAAATTGGCGGATAGTGGAGTCCGCTAGCGCCCAGGGAGAGAAACCATGACCGCGCCGCATCCGTCGAAGACCCATATCGGCAACCACAAACTGCATCCCGAGACGCTGATGCTGAACTACGGTTACGATCCCGAGCTCTCGGAAGGCGCCGTCAAGCCCCCGGTGTTCCTGACTTCCACCTTCGTGTTCCACTCCGCCGAGGAAGGCCGCGACTTCTTCGATTTCGTCTCGGGACGGCGCGAACCGCCGGCGGGCGTCGGTGCCGGGCTCGTCTATTCCCGTTTCAATCACCCGAACAGCGAGATCGTCGAGGATCGGCTTGCCATATACGAACGCGCCGAGGCCGGCGCGCTCTTCTCCTCCGGCATGTCGGCAATCGCCACGACCCTGCTTGCCTTCGTGCGGCCCGGCGACGCAATCCTGCATTCACAGCCGCTATACGGCGGCACCGAGACGCTGCTCGCCAAGACCTTTCTCAATCTCGGCATCCACGCAGTCGGCTTTGCCGACGGCGTCGATGAAGCGGCCGTCAGCGCCGCCGCCGAGGAGGCCATGAGCAGGGGCCGGGTCGCCGCGGTCCTCGTCGAAACGCCGGCCAATCCCACCAACAGCCTCGTCGACGTCGCGATGATCCGCCGCATTGCCGAAAAGATCGGCGAAAGACAGGGGCAAAGGCCGATCGTCGCCTGCGACAACACCCTGCTCGGCCCGGTCTTCCAGCACCCGATCGACCACGGCGCGGACCTGTCGCTCTATTCGCTCACCAAGTATGTCGGCGGCCACTCCGACCTGATCGCCGGCGCCGTGCTCGGCTCGAAGGCGCTGATCAAACAGGTGAAGGCGCTGCGCGGCTCGATCGGCACGCAGCTCGACCCGCATTCCTGCTGGATGCTCGGCCGGTCGCTCGAAACGCTGTCGGTCCGGATGGAGAAGGCGAACGAGAATGCCCGGATCGTCGCCGAGTTCCTGCGCGACCACCCGAAGGTCGAAGGGATCCACTATCTGCCCTTCCACGACGAAGCCTCGCCGGTCGGGCGGACCTTTGCCGCGCAATGCACCGGCGCCGGCTCGACCTTCTCCTTCGACATCGCCGGCGGCCAGGAGGCAGCCTTCCGTTTCTTGAACGCCCTGCAGATCTTCAAGCTCGCCGTCAGCCTCGGGGGCACGGAATCCCTTGCGAGCCACCCGGCGGCGATGACTCATTCGGGCGTGCCGATCGAGGTGCGGCGCCGGATCGGCGTGCTCGAATCGACTATCCGCCTGTCGATCGGCATCGAGCATCCGGACGACCTCGTCGCCGACGTCGCGAACGCTCTGACGACCGTCTGATCCATTGAGCGGGGGCCGTCCCCCGATCAATGCGTCAGAATATTGACTACGTTGCCGAACGGATCGCGCACGAAGAAGCGTCGCACACCCCAGGGTTCGTCAGTGATGTCATAGACGATTTCGATGCCGGCCGCCTTCGCGCGCCGATAGACTTCGTCGACATCGTCCACCTCGATCGAGAGCGCCGGCACCGGCGTTCCCGATCCGCCTTCAATGGCAAAGCTGACCTGCGGCATTGCCGATCCGCCTTCCGCCGCAAAGGTGACCAGCCAGCCGTGATCCATCACCACGTTGAGGCCAAGCAGATCCGTATAGAAACTGCGCGCGCGTTGCGGATCGGATACTTGAAGATTGGGCACGATGCGTCGGACTGCCATTGGACCCTCCCCAGTTTCATCGTCCTCTTTCCTAGGCTTCAGCCGCGTTGAAAGCCAAGCGTGAAAAGGGCGAGCGAAGCTATCGAAGCGATCGTGCGGACATGGTTCCACCAGACCCAATCGGTCAAGTAGCGCTGCTGCCAGACTTCGGTGGCGGCCTCGACCGAAGTGGCATTCGCCAGCGCGTTGTTGAGCGGAACGTTAAAGACCATCGTCACCGCGAATGTGCCGGCGAGGTAGACGAGTCCGCCCGCCGCCAGGAGATAGCTCCCCTCCCCGCCCCAGATGAAAGCGGCAGCTATGAGGATCACGCCGAGCAGCGCCGTGCCCATGAAGGCGGCGAAGAACAACGGATTCTGGATCACGACGTTGATCGCGTTCATGGCAGCAACGCCCTGCTCCGCCGGCAATCGCCGCAGCGCCTGCATGATGCAGACGGAAAAGACGAAGAAGAGCCCGGCCATAAGTCCGGATCCGATGACGGCGGCAAAGGACAGGGCAGGAACAAGGGCAAGCATCGCACGGACCCCGGGTCGATCGCGCGGCCTGCGGCCGCACGCGCTGCCCAAGAGATAACCGACCAATGCGATATAGTCATCAGGAGTTGTTCCCCATGTGGCGGGCAACGCGAAATGCGCGCAACCCTCTCCTCCACTTTCCACCGCGGCGCGATTGACATCATTGTCGGCCACACCTAATCATCGCTGATCGGTTGGTTCCCGGAATGCGAACGTGTTTCGGGAGTAAACGGGAATGTGACGGATGGACCCAAGCTGGGCATCTCAATCACTGCCGACCCCGCGACTGTAGAGCAGCGTGAATTTGCCGTTCCGGAGCAATCCGGAAGAAGCCACTGGAACAGCCGCGAGAGGGCGGTTCGGTTCTGGGAAGGCGAGGCAAATCCTTGGTGACTAGGCTAGCCTGGGCACCTGACGCTGCGAGCCAGGAAACCTGCCAAGCGATACGGGCATAGTGCCCAAGGGGAATATCCCATTGCCATCACGGAGGTTGTCATGGCTACGTCTACAGTTTCGAGCATTCCGCTCTCCCTCAGCGACCGTCTGACCGCGGGCATCATCGCCCTCATGATCGGTGGCTTCCTCGTTTTCGGTGCCGGCCTGGCGAATTCGGCCGTGCTGCACGACACGGCACACGACACGCGCCATTCCTACGGCTTCCCCTGCCACTAAGCGAAGTCATGGAGCGCCTGCCGCGTTCCATACCAAACGATACAACAATCGACCCTCCGGTGCTCGGAGCGCGCGTCGTGCGTCTGGCACGCGCCCGCGCCTTCAAGCGCCGGCTTGCGTCGATGGAATCGGGCCGGCTTACCGCAAGGCGGCCACGCCCGCTGAGGAAAATCGACAATGATCGTCAAGACACTTCTGGCCGCGGTCGTGGCCGGGCTGATCGCCGGCGTCTTCATGACCGGCGCCCAGGAATTGCGGATCACGCCGCTTATCCTGCATGCGGAAGAATTCGAGGGCGAAGCGCCGGCTGCAACCGGGCAGCCCGCCGGCGAGCAGCCGGCCACGGATCATCAGCAGCATTCGTCGCTGAAAGGATCCCAGATGTTAGGCGAGATGCTCGCAGCACTTTCGCCGGTCACCCCCGCCTATGCCCATGAGGGCGAAGAACACGAGGAAGGCGGCATCATGTTCGGCATGAGCCGCTTTTCCGGCACGCTTGCCGCCAATCTCGTCACCGGCGCCGGCTTCTCGTTGCTGCTTGCAGGCATCAGCCTGATGATCGGCTACCCGATCACGCTTGCCAATGGCGCGCTCTGGGGCGCCTTCGGCTGGCTCGCCGTGCACCTGCTTCCGGCCGTAGGCCTGCCGCCGGAACTGCCGGGCTTTCCGGCGGCCGAGCTTGGCGACCGGCAGCTCTGGTGGGGGGCGACGGTGCTACTCTCGGCCGTGGGACTCTATCTGCTGGCACTCCGCCCGGAAATCGTCGCCAAGCTCGCGGGTCTCGTCCTAGTCGCCGCTCCCCATCTTTATGGTGCGCCGCAGCCGCTCGACATTTCCAGCAACGTGCCGGCTGTGCTCGGCGCCGAGTTCGCCGTCGCCGCGCTTGCGACGACGCTCGCCTTCTGGCTGGTGCTCGGCATCGTCTCCGGTTTCATCAACGACCGGTTTCTCCGGGCGCACTAACCGGCCCCCGCGCCTTCGCCGCTTGTCCTCTCCCCGCCTGCGGGCAGCACGCGGGGAGAAGGCAAGGGTCTCATTTGCTATCGAGCAGGTGGGCCCGCAGCATCTCTCGTCGAAGCTCGGGCTCGAGCAGCACGCAGGTGTCGCAGAAGCTGCCGCCCTCGGCACGATAGAAAAGGCAACAACCGCCGCGGATCCGGTAGGTCCTGGAGCGAAGCTCTCCCCCACTGCCGGAGGCCGCTTCGATCTTTTCGTAGTGAAGCTGCCGCGAGGCAAGCGGCGAGTGGGCCCTTTTGACGATCGCCAGCGCCTGCCCCGTCGCCCTGTCCTCCCGTTGCCGCCGCCGCCCGATCTCCAGGAAAGCGCCGGCGAGACTGTCCGCGGCCAACCGCCATTGCGCGCGCGCTGACAGGCCGCAGCGGCGTTTCAGCAGCGCGATCACCGGCTTCAGATGCGCAACGAAGGCATCGTGAAAGCGTCGAGTCGGCTCGTCCGGCTCGATCTCACTCTCGCTCCGCGGAAGGTCGACGAGGAAATGAAAGCGGCCGGCCACAAGCGACCTCCCGTCGCGGGCACGCAAATAGGTTTCGAAACGCAGGCCCGCGACCACCGGAACAAGGCCGCTCACAAGATAGATCGCGCCCGCCGCAAGGCTCAGCTGATGGCTGTAGAAGGCGACCAGGTGCGCCGCTCGAATCTTATCGTCCATGCCGGACGCGAAACGGTCCTGATAGGCCAGGCAGGTCTCGAGGTTTGCCGGCTTCGACCAGAAAGCGTCTGGCGATTGGAAATGTGCGTCAGAGGTCGCGACCGAACAGGCGACCTCCGGAATGGAGGCCGCCAGCCATTCGATAGCGGCAGCCGCCTCCATGACCGCTCTGCTTTCCCGCTGCCGATGCCCCTGCCCCATGCTCCGTCCCATCAAGCCGCGCCGGGTGTCAGCCAGCCCCCTTCGAATCCAGCCCTTTTCAGCCCCCGGCTGAAGACCGGGATACTGCGCGTCAGTTCCCAGATGAGGCCGCTTCTCCAGTTCTCGATCATCATGACGGACAGCCCCTGGTCAAGCCCGACAATCCTGTCGTCGACCCAGCCCTCGCGCCCTGCGCCCGGCAGGCTCGGATTGAAGCCGCCGGGAAGGCGGCCGTCGCGAAGCAGTGCCGGATAATGCGCGAGCAGATGCGAAAGGCTATCCAGGCAGTCGTCCGGTGCGAAGGGCAGTCCGGCAAGCGGAGCCCAAGGGACCAGGGTCCCGTCATCGGCGCCGAACGGAGCGCCTCGTGCCGCATAGCCCAGAAGCCTCTGCCGCCGGCCGTCACGCAGCCGCATCCAGCCCTTCGGCGCATGGCAGGCGCTGAAGCCCCAGAGGTTGCGGCAATAGCCGGAAAAGCCATGAGGATTCTCTTCCGCATGCGCCCGCTGAAGCGCGATCGCTCGGCAGCTGTTCGCGAAATAGTCGCTGCTTGCCGCCCGCATTCCCGTATCGCCTATGCCTCGGAAGTCGATCCAGGCATGGGGAAAGAGGTGGATGAACAACGCGCCCGCGTGCAGGTGCGACATCCCGCCAATCGTCAGCCATTCATGTGCCACCGAATAGGCGCCGTAGTTCTCCGGCGCAATGGGTAGGCTAGTGGAGCCTAGCGCCAGGACATAGAGGAGCAGCGCCTCGCTATAGCCGCGCCAACGGTGCTTCAGGAAACGCCCCGGCGGCATCCAGCCCATCGTCAGAGTATCGCCGCGGTTGAGCGCCCAGGCCCAATCCGCCCGCTCATATAGTCGCGCTGCAAGACTGCGGATTTCCGTTTCGTTCGGATCTGGCCCCGAGAAATAGGCCGCGGCCGTCAGTGCGCCGGCCAGAAGCAGCGCCGTGTCGATGGTCGAGAGTTCGCTGTTCCAGGCGCGCTCGCCCGTTCGCATGTCCAGAAAATGAAAGTAGAAGCCGCGGTATCCCGTTGCGAGCCTATCGCTCCCCTGCCGGCTGCCATCAAGAAAGCGCAAGGTCGTGAGTACGCGGTGACCTGCATCCCCCCGCCGCATCCAACCGCGCTCGACGGCGACCGGATAGCAGGACAGTCCGAAGCCGGTGGCCGCGATACTCGATGGCGACCCCGCCCGCGAGGTGTCGGCGACGAGCCCCGTTCGCGCATCGGTGTAATCAAGGAAATACTCAAAGGCGGCGCGTTGCAGCCGATCGGCGAGGGCGATGTTCTCCGGCGGGAAATGAAGCATGGCGAGGTTCTGTTGGACGATCATGGCCAGATTGGGTGCAAGCGGCGCCGGCGACAGCGTTGGAAGATGCGAATTGGCCCCTTTTTTCAAAGTGACCGTTCGAGCCGCTTCCCTCTCTCAGACGCCAATCAAATAATATTGAGATCGCGGCCGACCGGGACAGTCGCCGATTTGCAATCCTGTGGTACATTCTGTTTTGAAGCTCGACGGTTTTGAGACGCGGGCTCGGAAGTCCGACTGTAGATCATGACGATTGGCGGATGCGATGTTGAGCATGCTGGCATTGATCATGGCGCTCAGTGGCAGCCCGATGCAGACGGCCGCCACGCCCCCGAATGTCGATGTGGAGCTGGTTCTCGCTGTCGACATGTCCGGCTCGATGGACATGGAGGAAGCGCGGGTGCAGCGTTCCGGCTATGTGCAGGCGCTTAGGCATCCGGATTTCATCAACGCGGTAAAGGGGGGATATCTCGGCCGCATTGCCATCGGCTATTTCGAATGGGCGGGCATGGTGAACGAGGCTTCTGTCGTCACGTGGCAGGTGATCGAAGGTGCCGAGGATGCCGAAGCCTTCGCGGCCAAGCTCGAGGCCCGGCCGATCGGAACGCGGCGCGGCACCTCGATTTCGAACGCGATCATCTTCGGCACGAGTCTGATCGATACCAATGCCTTTTCGGGCGTGCGCCGCGTCATCGACATTTCCGGCGATGGCCCCAACAATACCGGGCCGCCCGTCGCCCCTGCCCGCAACGACGCGGTTGCGCGAGGCATTGTCATCAACGGTCTCTCGATCCTGATCCGCCCGTCCGTGTCGACCGGTCCGCTCGATCAGTATTATGCGGAATGCGTGATCGGCGGGCCCGGCTCCTTCGTTCTTCCGGTGCACGAGGCAGAGGATTTCGCAATCGCCATCCGTCAGAAGCTGATCCTCGAGGTGAGCGGGGTGGCGCCTCCCCTTAGGCTCAGCTTCGCTGCGACCGAGACGGCAACGGATTGCATGATCGGTGAAAAGCTACGGCCAGGCTTTCTCGACAGGGTCTATCCGGAACTCGACCGGTAAGCCTTTGGCTGAAAGACTCTGCCGCGCCGCGGAGGCGGCGCTGCTGGATCCCTGTGACAAGCACAAGGATTGGGGCGCGAAAATGTGACCGGCGCTATAAGCACAGCCCGGGGCGCTCACTGCAGCAGGCGAACGCCGCCCGCGAAATCGGCTCCTGCGGCTGCGAACTCACGCCGATCGCGCAGTTCGCTGGTGACAGCCTGAAGCGCCATGTCGATGCAATATTCCAGCGCCTGCGCGTCCAAGGCGCGGGCGCTGTCGCGGATATGGGCCAGCATTCTGGCAATGCTCGCAAGTTCCGCTTCATGGTCCGCCGCTGCCGAAATAGAGTTAGTCATCCGAACCCCCATAGCCTGCACTACCCTCGCGAAGGGACTATAAAGGAATTTCCCGTTCGCGCGCGTTGCACGAGCGTTGCACACCCTTCAGTGGTGTTACGCGCCAGTTTCGCCAATCCGCGCCGGGGTAATTTACGCGCGCTCGCCTGCCTCTTGCAGTTCCATTTGGCACAGGAAGCTCCGGGCGCGGCCGCACCGCCTCACGACGAAATCGCCCTCGACAGCGCACGCGACCCGAAGCGGCGCGCCCGCTCGCCGTCGGGACTCTCAAGGTCCGGCACGAGCACTTTGACGACAGCGAAGGGCAGATCGTCACGAGAGAGCGTGACCGCGATGACAGACCGCACACCCGCCTTCTTCACACAGGAGATCGTGTAGCTTAGCAATTCCTCGACAGGCGTGACCGTGTGGGCGACCGGTGTCGTCATCGGCCGCGGCGTTGCGAGAAAGGCGCGCCGCGTCGACTCCGGCAAGGGCCGGCTGAAGGTCTCGGGGTAAACGTCGTCGCGAGCGCCGCCGATATAGGTGAGCCGCGACTGCGCTGCCTCCGTCACCGCGCGGATCGCAGCCCGGACGGCGGACGGATGCGCGCCGCAACCGCTCGTGACCTCGACGAAGCGGAGATTTCCGGCAGTCGCCGTGCCGCGCGGGCCGAGCAGCGCCAGCAAGCACGGAATGCCGGTGTCGCTGGTGATGTCGAAAAGCCGCAACTCGAGCTCCGCCGCCTCGATGCGGCCGATGAGCGCGTCGAGGGCCGGGTCGTCAAGATCCTCCGGGGCCACGCATGCCCGGTGGCGGGCCTCCTCGCCGGAGACGCGCCACAAGACATGCGCGTCACGCTCGACCCGCTCGAGCAAGCCATGCAGGATTGCCTCCGGCATGGTGTTGCCCGATGCCAGCCCATCCGACGACATCCAGAAACGCGAAGGCCTCGTGCGATCGAGGCGCACCGCTTCGAGCGGGACGAGGACCTCGCGGCCGGAGATCAGATCGGTGCCGCCGGCCCATTCGATCGCCTCGTCCTGCCGGATATCGTCCCACCCCGCCGCGATCAGCGCGCCGAGGCTATCGTACGCCCGGCCGGAGGCACGCAGATTGTCGGGCGTCTCCACGACCACCTCGACGTCCGGCTCGCCGGCGACTGCCCGCTCAAGCGCCTCCATGACCGCGGATACACGCGCCTCCGCATCCGTCCGCCCCTTGCCCTGCGCGACTACGATCGACTGCGAGTTCGGCGTATAGGCGCACCAGACCGGGATCCCGATCTTGTCGAGCCCCGTGTGCCGGGCGACCCTCGTCACGCCGAAGGCGGCGAGACAGGGTCGAACGCGATGAAAAGTTTCGTCCGGCGTGCATACCCTGTCGGAATAGCCATCCCCAGGGTTCGCCAAACCGTCGATATCAGGTTCGGTCGCCGTCAAAGTGGCCGGCAAAGACATCATCGACTGACGATACGGCGACCGCGAGATCGACATTCTTGGCGATGACGGCGCCCGGCTTTCGGAACCCGTTCACGACCGCTAGATCGCCCGTCACCGAGTTAAGCGGCGTGACTGTTCGGTTTCCAAGATCTGCCACCCAAAGGCCCGACTCCCCCGGAATCCCGATCACAACGACTTTGGCCATATTTCCCCCTTAAGCCCCTGTTAAAAACCCGCCTTCTTCAGCCCTTCTCGATAAAGATCTTTCTGCCATTGCTCCTTCATCGGAACGACGGCCAACCATTTGTCCAAGTCGAAAGACGGGTTTGCCTTCAAAGCCCGCATCCTGTGCTGCCGCGCCTTCTTTCGGTCGCCAAGCATCGCCCAACTTGCAGCGACGATTCTGTCAGCCGGCGTCTTGTCCTTCATCCTTTGAACGAAACCAATGCAGTCCTCGTACTGTCCTAGGAAATAGCTGGCACCCGCGGCACTCCACAGATAGGCATCCGGTGCTAGTGGATTGAGCGCCAGCGCCTTACCGAGCTTGTCAAGAGCTTCGGCCGGACGCGCGACGTGGACCAGCGTATCCGCGTGGCTGTAAAGAACGTCGGCATAGTGCGGGCTCAACTGCTCTGCCCGGTCGAGGGAATCAAGGCTTTCGTCCAGATCGCCTTGGTAGAGTTTTACGACCCCTGCTTCGCGGTGAGCCGCAGGGAGATGATCGTTGCTCGCAATGGCGTCCTTCACATGGCGCTCCGCTGTCGAAAGGAGCTCATTGTCGCCGCGGGCGGTTAGAAGCCATTCATTGACGTAGGTTCGGGCAATGCCGCTCAGCGCCGGTGCAAAGTCCTGCCTATACTTCAATGCCTCGCGGAAATCGCGGCGCGCCCTGCGAACATCTGGGAGGCCGAGTCCGGAAAGATGTCGCAATCCCCCGAGATAGGCATAGTAAGCCTCCGGATGCGTCACGAAATCGAAGTGGTCTGCCTGTCTCGTCTCCACCTGCTCTGTCACCGCCCGGGCAACATGGTAAGCGATATCCTGCCGCTGCTTGACGAGGCCCGCGGGCGAGATTGGAAAGCGATCGGCCCAGACGATCTGGTCGGTGGGCAGGAAAATGAGCTGCGTGAAGAGCCCCTGGTCCGACATGCGGCAATCGAGCGCGTAGGTGACGCCGTGCCGCTCGAGAAACGCCGCCTTGTCCGCCGCTTCTCGGATGCGCTCGGCGGTATAGGGTGCGACGACCGTCATCGACCTCAGCGAACAGAGCCCGATCGTTATGTCCTCGATCACCGCCACGCTGACCGCATGAAGCATCGGATCGCTACCGAAGGCGGCCGGCGGAAGCAGCGCGACACGCGGCAAGCGCACGGTTTCCGACCCACCCGCTTGCGTCCCCCATTCAGAGAATTCGGCTTGCTGCAAAGTTGCTGCGCTCGGAGTTCTGATACTTAGAAACTGACCGTGGCTTACGCGCTGGAGGATCTCGCGAACGGCTCCATCCGAGGGGTCGAGCTCCAGCAGATGCGCACAGGCGGCGCGCAACGTCGGCCGGTCCGCGGACCGTCGTTCCACATCGATGAGTGCGCTCCGCAGTACCTCCGTGAAGCTGCGTCGCTTTTCCATCGCCCAGTCCGCGTAGCGTCCGGGCGGCAGATCCGCCGAAGACAGGAACGTATCGCGCCAGAGCGAAAGGCCGTTGCGGAAGCTCTCTTCGGAGCCGTCTAACTCCTCGAAGCCGGAGACATCGCAGGAGATCGGCCCCAACGCCACCTCCGTCTCCGTGGCAGACAGAACCGCACCGGCGGGCGTCACCAGGTGTTGCATGCGCCACAAGGTCGAGCGCAGGTTCTTGAACGCGACGCTTTTTTCCCTGTCCGGCCAGACCATGGTCGCGAGCTTGTCGCGGGTCGCGACTTTTTGCCCGGACGCCGAGAGATAGGCGAGGATCAACAGGCCGCGCTCGGGACACGCGACAGCGCCGCCGGCCGCATCGCTCAGCCGCAATTCGCCGAAGGTCCTGAGGTGATAGCCAGCCCCCGTCAAGACCACCTCAACCGACCGATAGAACCAAGGTCCTGCCGCCCCAGAGACCGGGCCGGATAATACGCCACCGCCTGACGATCCGCGATCGGAAAACCATCGATGTGCTCACGTCCTTCCCTCCAACCGTCTTCGGCACCCCGCCATCCGTCGCCCCCAGCGCATCCTCGAAGAAAAAAGAAAAATGCACCTGCAGAACGTCCGCCATCGTCAGCAACTGGGTCGCGCACACGCGGCCTGTCCCCTGTTCGTAGCTTCGGACTTGCGCTACCGACACACCGAGCGCCGCGCCGAAATTCTTCTCGTCCATTCTCAATCCCTCGCGGCGCATTCGGATACGTTGGCCGACGAAAGCGTCAACTGCATTGGCCTGATCGGGCACTTTTCGCCTCCGCGCGAGCTGGCTGAGCTGCTTATTTTCAAGGATGCTTGAAAAGCGGAAGCGATGCAACTCGGGGCTTCGTGTGATGCACAAGGTTCTCGTTTGCGTTTTGGATGCACTGCACGCCCTCACCGCAGTGCAGCACCGGAACGTGCCTCCTCCGACGCAAAGAAAACCCCGCACGAAGCGGGGCTAGTTTTGGGGGTCAGTTCCAGGTTTGTCGATTGTACCAATCATCGAGATCCCGATGCACACGGTCCTTTTCGATGCCGTACCGCTCCTGAATCTTGCCCTCCAGCTGATCCATGTTGCCGTTGATCTGGTCAAGATCATCGTCGGTCAATTTGCCCCACTGCTCCTTGATCTTGCCCTTCACCTGTTTCCAGTTACCTTCGACTCGATTCCAATCCATGCCGTTTTCCTCCTGGCTTGTGACAGTCCTGTCAGGAAAACTCATGACGGCGGCAATGGTTCATTTCCGCTTGGAGGAAGGCGGAACGAATCCGCATTTCCATGCATTTACCGGACAAGTACGGAGGTCCAAGTCGAAGTCGCCCATCCAGTCCCGGGCCTCCTCCGGGTGGGCAGCCGCCTCGGCCCCGGCGTCATGTCGTTGGGTCGACCTCCGCATTACTCCCATCGAAGAGCCAGTACACCCACCAGCTCAGAGACAGACGACGCGAGGCTAGTGTATAGTCAAGGGGAAAGTCCGGTCGCGTGTTTCAACTGTTGGATAAGTAGCTGCGGATCATGGAGCTTGTCGTTGCCCTTGGCTTGATCGTCTTCAAGGTCGCGCTGCTGATTGCGATCCTCTTGCTGTTGCCCCTGCCACTGACCTGGGTAGAGCGGAAGATTGCCGGGCACATCCAGCAGCGAATGGGGCCGATGCGCGTGGGCTGGCACGGACTGCTGCAGCCGGTGGCGGACGGCATCAAGCTCCTCACCAAGGAAGACCACATCCCCACCGAGGCCGACCGCTTCCTGTTCAAGCTGGCGCCGATCCTGGCGCTCGCCCCGCCCTTTGTCGTGTTCGTCGCGATCCCCTTCGGGGAGAGCGTTTCGGTGCTCGGCAACGAAATCACCCTCTACGTATCCAACATGAACGTGGCGCTGCTCTTCGTCTTCGCGGTGATCGGCCTTGAGGTCTATGGCGTCATCATCGGCGGCTGGGCGGCGAACAGCAAATACGCGGTCCTCGGCAGCCTCAGGACCTGCGCGCAGATGATCAGCTACGAAATCCCGATGGGCTTTGCGGTGATCGGCGTCGTCATGCTCGCGCAATCCATGAGCCTGCTCGAAATCGTGCGGGCCCAGGCCGATGTCTGGAACATCGTTTACCAGCCGATCGGCTTCTTCGTCTTCTTCGTCGCCGGGCTCGCTGAAGCTCAGCGTATCCCCTTCGACCTGGCGGAAGCGGAAGGCGATCTCGGGGCGGGCTTTCATACCGAATATAGCGGCATCCGTTTCGCCTTCTTCATGGTCAGCGAATACGTCATCATGCTTTTGGTGTCGGTCCTGACGGTGATCCTGTTCTTCGGCGGCTGGAACGGCGTGCTGATCCCGTTGCCGCCGCTCCTCTGGTTCGCGCTCAAGGTCGCTTTCTTCGTCTATCTGTTCATGTGGTTCCGCTTTACTTTCCCCCGCTACCGCTACGACCAGCTGATGGCGATCGGATGGAAAGTCTTGCTTCCTTTGTCGATGGCGAACATAATTATTACTGGGATTGCTTTCTCTTAGAGGGGCCCTGGCGGCTCCATAGCGGGGCGGCGATGTCGCGCGCACAGGACATGATCGGAACATGGATCGGCTGGACGTTCCTTGCCGACCTGGCGAAGGGTCTGGGGCTGACCTTCGGCTACATGTTCTCCAAGACCGTGACCATGCAGTATCCGGATAAGGAGAAATGGCTGCCCTATTCGCGTTATCGCGGCCACCATTTCCTGAAGCGTGACGAAGAGGGCGAGATCAAGTGCGTGGCCTGCGAGCTCTGCGCGCGGATCTGTCCCTGCTACTGCATCGAGGTCGTTCCTTACGAAGATGAGAAGGGCAACCGGCGCCCGATCAAGTTCGAGATCGACACTGCCCGCTGCCTGTTCTGCGGCCTGTGCGAGGACGCCTGCCCGGCGGATGCAATCGCGCTCGGCCAACAGTATGAATTCTCGAGTTTTTCCTCGCGCGATTTGGTGATCGGACGCGACGACCTGCTCGCCAAGCCCGGCAAGGCGGCGACCGGCGGCGGCGTGGTCGCCGCGCGCCTGAACACGGAAAGAGACGTGCTGGTCGAGACGAACGAGCCGCAGGGCTACAACTGGTGGCGAAATATCCGGAGACGGTGAAAGCGCGCTCGTTGCCAAACCGACGTGCTTGGAAAGGAGGCTCAGATGTTTGTCGGCGAAATCGTGAAAAACAAAGGCGTCGGAGTGATCGCGGTCACCCCTGATCAACCTATGGTGGAAGTCCTGCGGCTGTTTCGCGATAACAATATCGGCTTCGTGGTCGTCAGTCAGTCGCCGGGGGAGTTCCTTGGAACGCTCTCGGAACGAGATTGCTGCAATGCCATGGCCGAGTACGGCGGCGAGGCGACCATGATGCCTGTCGCCGACATCATGAACCGCAGCGTGGCGATCTGTTCGACTGAGGATCTGCTGCCCTTTGTAATGGCGATCATGACGCAGCGGCGCACCCGCCACGTGCTGGTCATGGAGGGCGACGACGTCGTCGGCGTGGTCAGCATCGGCGACGTGGTCAAGCACAGGCTCGACGAAGCGCAGCGCACCGAGCAGGATCTGTACGACTATATTAGCGGAACCCACTATCACTAAAGAGATCACCGACTGCGGGTGAGAAACGGGGTCAGGGCAAGCCGGCAATGCCTTGGCCGAGATCCCCAGCGCTCATCGCGGGTTCGGCATGGGAACCGATCTCGAATGGCGCAGGCGCCCTTTGAACCTCCACCGGACAAGGATACTCACCCCGCTGCATCAGACTGTTGAGGCGCAGGGCCCGGTAGTTCTCGGGAACAAAGACGAGGCCGCGCGGAAAGCGCCTGTTGACCTTCAGCTTCGCGGTCAATTCGCCCCGGGCGGATCGCACGACGACCTGATCGCCATCCGAAAGGCCGAGTCGCACGGCATCCTGCTCGCTCAACTCGACATAGGGGTCATCCGCGACCGTATTCAGGATCTCCGAGCGCTCGGAATGGTATCCATTGTGGAACAGGCAATCGCCAGTCATCAGCATCAGCCCGACGTCGACCTTCGGTCTCGGCGGCGCCGCGAAGAACACGCCTGACGGTGGCGTCGGAATCGCACTTGTGAACGCGCCATCGGAACCAAGCCCGTCCTGCGTCAATCCGTGATAGGCTGGGACAAGCCGGGCAATCTCGTCGAAAATCTCGCCTTGCGACGATGGCTGCACCGCATGATCACGGAGCTGCGCGACGAAGTCGAATATCTCCAGATTGCCCCGGGCCTCGAAGGCGGGTTCGCGGAACTTGCGCAGCTTCTGGATCCGGCCCTCGTTGTTGGTAAAAGTGCCCGCTTCCTCTCCATAACTTGCAGCGGGCAGCACCACATCGGCAACGCCGGCCGTATCCGTGAGAAACGCGTCCTGCACGATCAAAAAATCGGCGGCGCCAAGCGCCATCTGCGCGATCCTTCGATCGGGATAGGTCATCACGGGATCGCTTCCGACGATATAGAGCGCACCCATTCGCCCAATATCGCAGAGTTCCAGCATGGCGTCGAAACTCGCGCTCGGTGCAGACGGGATCTCGGCGCCCCAGGCCCGTCCGAGAGCTGCACGCGCAACATCGTCGTCGATGGCCGAAAGTCCCGGCAGACTTTCCGGCAGAACCCCCATGTCCCAGGCGCCCAGCTGATTGGCCCTGTCGAAGAGAAACTGCATCGCCACGTCCTTACCGAGCAGGCGGAGAGCCTGCAGCAGGTTGTTGACTTGCTGTAGCGTCGCGCGCGCTTCGGATGATCTGAGGAGGCCGACGCTGACAAGCACGCTGACGCTGCGGACTTCCTTGAGAGCGGCAACAAAACGGTCCGGCCCTTCACCGACCGTCGTGGCGCCGATGTCCGCAAAGGCCTCGCTCGGCAGGAGTCCTGCCACCACTGCCGCAAGGCTCGCCGCTTCTCCGCCCGGCGGCACGCGAAGCACCGCCCGGGCATCGGCGTCGAGACGGGAGGGCCGCGCCGAGAGCATGAGCAATCCGGTCTGCCGCCGCCTCGCCGCATCGCGCAGCAGGTATTCGGTAACCGGGTTTTCCTCCGTTACGTTGCCGCCGATCACCAGCACACAGTCCTTGCCGATCACTTCGTGCAGGGAGGCACGCGTGTAGAAGCTTGCCAGCAGCGGGCCGAGCGCATCGAAGGGGGCGGGCCAGCGCGCCGAGCAGTCGATGTTGTTGGTCCGGAATACCGTCCGCATCAGCTTCTGGAACTGGTAGAGCACCTCATTGGGCAGGCGCGCAGAGGCGAGCCCGCCCGCTGCCTTGTTCTCGACGGCCGACAGGCGTAGGCGCAGGTAGTCACCGGCCTCACTCCATGAAACCGGCACCAGGGCGCCATCACGACGGATCATCGGTCGCCTGATCCGGTCTCGGCTCTCGACGAAGTCAAGGCCGAAACGTCCCCGCACGCAGAGCGTTTCGCGGTTCACCCCGTGCTCTTCCTTCGAGCGGACCCGCATGAACTCGCCCTTTCTCGCGCCAACGGTGAGCTGGCAGCCCGTACCGCAATGCGGGCAGACCGTATCGGTCTCGACCAGGTCCCACGGGCGCGCCTTGTAGCGGTAGGGGAAGCTCATCAGCGCGCCGACCGGACAGACTTCGACGCAATTGCCGCACTGGTCGCAACTCGCGAGGCTGCCCTCAAAGCCGGTGACGGCAGTATCCATGCCTTTTTCGACGGTGCCCAGGGCGACCGCGCCAACCACTTCCTCGCAGATCCGCACGCAGCGCTGGCACTGGATGCAGCGGTTGACGTTCATGATGATCACCGGGCTGAGGCGAATGTCCCGGGAGTGAAAGACGCGCTTGGGATCGCGGAACTCGCTTCTGCGGGGCCCGTAGTCCATCACCATGTCCTGCAGTTCACACTCGCCGCCCTTGTCGCAGATCGGACAGTCGAGGGGATGGTTGGCGAGCAGCATGTCGAGCATTGAGGACCGCGTTTCCTCGATCAGCGGCGTGTTCGTCCGCACGACCATGCCATCAGTGACCGCCGTCGCGCAGGAGGGCTGCAGCCGCCGCAGTCCCTCGATCTCCACCAGACACATGCGGCATGACGCGAGCGGCGGCAGTCGCTTCAGATAGCAGAATGTCGGGATTTCGGTGCCCAGACGCTGGGCGGCCTGCAGTATTGTGGAACCGGGCTCCACATCCAGCATTTGCCCATCGATCGTGATCCTAACCATATTCCCTCCCGGCCCGCCTTCAGTGGAACGGGCACCGCCGCTCTTCGATATGGGCGACGAACTCATCGCGGAAATGCGCGAGTGCCGCCCGCAGGCCCATCGCCGCGCCGTCGCCCAAGGCACAAAAGGTGTTGCCGAATATGCCCTTGCAGAGCTTGTCCAACTGCTCGAGATCGCCGGGGGCGCCCTCCCCCGCCTCGATCCGGCGCAGCACCTTGACGACCCAATTCAATCCCTCGCGGCATGGCGTGCACTTGCCGCAGGATTCGTGATGGAAGAATTCGATGATGCGGGTGGCGACCTTGACCATGCAGGTCGAGTCGTCCACCACGATCACCCCGGCCGAGCCGAGCATCGAGCCGGCGGCCGCCAGCGAGTCGAAGTCCATGCCGACATCCAGGCCTTCCCGAGGGATAACCGGGGCCGAGACCCCGCCCGGGATCACCGCCTTGATCCGGCGCCCCGGCAGCGGTCCGCCGGCATGGTCCTCGACCAGTTCGCGCAGCGGTATGCCCATCGGCAGCTCGTAGAGCCCGGGTTTCTTCACATGACCGCTGATACAGTAGAGCTTCGGACCGGGGCTCTTGTCCGGGCCGATACTCCGGAACCAGTGAGGCCCCCGCATCACGATATGCGGCACGCAGGCGAGCGTTTCGACGTTGTTGATCACCGTAGGGCTGGCGTAGAGCCCGGCAACTGCCGGAAAGGGCGGCTTCAATCGCGGTTGCGCCCGCCTGCCCTCGAGCGATTCGAGCATTGCGGTTTCCTCGCCGCAGATATAGGCGCCGGCGCCGCAGTGAATGTGGATCGTGAAATTGAAATCCGATCCGAGGACTCCCTCTCCGAGATAGCCCTTTTCCCGCGCCTCGGCGATCGCCTGTTCCAGGCGACGAATGGCCTTCACATATTCGCCGCGGACGTAGACATAGGCGGTTTCCGCCCCGATCGCATAGGCGCTGACCGCCAGCCCCTCGACGAGTTGATGCGGGTCGCGTTCCATGATGATCCGGTCCTTGAAGGTTCCCGGCTCGCCCTCGTCGGCATTGCAGCAGAGATATTTCGGCTTGTCGGCCCGCTTCGGCACGAACCCCCACTTCATCCCCGTCGGGAATCCGGCGCCGCCGCGACCGCGCAGATTGGACTGTTTGACGAGCTCGATGACCTCGTCGGGCGTGTGCTCACGCAGCACCTTGGCTAGAGCCTGGTAGCCGCCGCCGGCCTCGTAGGTAGCGAGCAGATGGCCATCCGGCGCATCGATATTCTTGAGGAGAACCGGTTCGAACATGACTCTATTCTCCCGGCGGTGCCGCGGCGGCGGTATCGGCGCCGCCTATCACTTGCCCCGCCTCGGCCCGCAGCCTGGCGAGAAGCGTATCGATCCGGCCGATATCGAGGTCGCCGTAATAGTCGTCGCCGACCTGCATTACCGGAGCCATCTCGCAGGCACCGAGGCACTCGACGGTCGAAAGCGTGAACACGCGGTCCGGAGAGGTCTCGCCCGTCTTGATCGCCAGCACCGCTTCCAGATGCTTCAAAAGCGCCTCGGATCCGCAGAGCATGCAGGAGACATTGTCGCAGAGCTGCAGGTGGAAGGCTCCGATGGGCTCCGTATGGAAGAGCGTGTAAAAGGTCGCCAACTCGTAGACCCAGATCCGCTCGACGCCGAGTATGTCGGCGATTTCCTCCAGTATCGGACCGGGCAGATGGCCATGTTCCTGCTGCGCGATGAGCAGTGCGGGCATGATTGCCGAGCGCTGGTCGGGATACCGCGCCGCCGCTTCCTCGATCTTTTCGCGCATGCTCATCGGGTTCAAACTCCTGCTACTTGTCCACCTCCGCCATCACGGGGTCGAGGCTGCCGAGCACGGCGATCATGTCCGCCAGATAGCGGGCGTTGCTGACCCCGAAGAGCGCCTGGAGGTTGACGAAGGACGGTGCCCGCACCTTCATGCGGAACGGCTTTTCCGACCCGTCGCTGACGATGTAGAAGCCGAGCTCGCCCTTTGGCGCCTCGATCGCCGAATAGACCTCGCCCTTCGGCACCTTGAAGCCGTAGGCCGACAGGTCGAAATGCTGGATCAGCGCCTCCATCGAACAGTGCACGCGATCCTTGTCCATGGGAAAGGCGATCGTCGGCATGTCGACCTGGAACGGCCCGTCCGGCATCTGGTCGAGACATTGCTCGATGATCCGCACGCTCTCCCGCATTTCCTCGACCCGGCACTGCCAGCGCGCATAGCAGTCGCCCTCGTCGCGGGTAATGACGTTGAAATCGAGCCGGTCGTAGATCTCGTAAGGCTCGTCGCGGCGAATGTCCCAGTCGACGCCGGACGCGCGCAAGTTGGGACCGCTCAAGCCGAGGTCGATGCCGTCCTCGGGCGAAATTATACCGACGCCTTGGGTCCGCTTCAGGAACACCCGATTGTCCTCGATCAGCCGTTCGTAGTCGCGGATCCGGTGCGGGAAGATGTCGCAGAACTCCCGGACCTTGGGGAGGAAGCCGTCCGGCAGGTCCTCGCGCACGCCGCCCACCCGGCAAAAGGAAGTGTGCATGCGCGCGCCGGTGACCATTTCCAGGAGGTCCATGATCATTTCGCGCTCGCGCATGGCGTAAAGCAGCGCGGTCATGGCACCGAGATCCATCGGCAGCGCGCCGGTGATCAGCAGATGGCCGGAGATCCGCGCCAGCTCGGCCATCAGCACGCGGATATATTGCGCGCGGATCGGCGCTTCGATGCCCAGCAGCTTCTCGACTGCCAGCGCGAAGGCGAGGTTGTTCGAGGGCGGACAGACATAGTCGAGCCGGTCGGTGAGCGGAAAGATCTGCGTGTAGGTGAAGCTCTCGGCGAGTTTCTCGGTGCCGCGGTGCAGATAGCCGATATGCGGATCGACGCGGGCGACATATTCGCCGTCGAGCTCGAGCACGAGCCGCAGCACCCCGTGAGTGCTCGGATGCTGCGGGCCGAGATTGAGAAGCACCTCCTTGGTGTCGAGCGCTTCGCCCTCAGGCCTCATGAGCTGAGTGACTTCGGTCATCTCACTTTCCCGGTGTCGTACGGCCCCCCGATGGAATGTCCCTGGTGGCAAGGTCCGGCTGGTTCGGCGCCGGCCCTTCGGCGCCGAACGGGTTCAGTTCGTCCCTGTAGCCTCGAAGTGGAAAGTCCTTGCGTTGCGGGAAGCCCTCGAAGCCTTCCCACATATAGATGCGGCGCAAGTCGGGATGTCCCTCGAACGTGATCCCGTACATGTCCCAGGCCTCGCGCTCATGCCAGTTGGCCGTGCGCCAGACGCCCGTCACCGAGGGCACCCGCGGCGGATCGCCGAGGCGGCATTTGATCCGGACGCGCCATTTGTTCGGCAGCGAATAGAGGTGATAGACGGCCTCGTAGCGCGGCTGCTCGGGATAGTGGTCGACACCGCAGACGTCTGACAGGAAACCGAAGCGCAGTTCCGGGTGCTCCTTCAGCAACCGGCAAAGCTCGACGATCCTGTCTGGCGGAGCAGCAAAAGCGTGAACCCCAAGCGAGAAGCCAAGGTCCTCGATGGCCTCTCCGAAACGTTCCGCGATAAGGGTGCTGATAACGGACGTCGTTACGCTCATGATGCGGCGATCCGGTCCAATGGCGTCCCGGCGAGCGCCCTGGTCTTCTTGATCTTCTCCTGAAGCAGCAGGAAACCGTGCATCAGCGCCTCAGGCCGTGGCGGACAGCCCGGCACGTGAACGTCCACCGGCACGAAAGTTTCCGCCCCCTGCACCACCGCATAGGTGTTGTAGACCCCGCCGGAAATGGCGCAGGTGCCCATGGCGATTACCCAGCGGGGCTCCGGCATCTGGTCATAGAGCCGGCGCACCACGGGCGCAAACTTCCGCGTCACGGTACCAGCGATGATCATCACGTCGGACTGCCGGGGCGACGGCCGGAACACCACCCCGAACCGGTCGAGATCATAGCGGGCGCAGCCTGCCGAGATCATCTCGATGGCGCAGCAGGCGATACCGAAAGTCTCGGGCCACAGCGCCGACCGGCGGCTCCAGCTGATGACGCTGTCGGCCGTGGTGAAGAGCACGCTGTCGCGGAATGCGTTGTTCAAGCCTCCCATTCGAGCGCCCCCTTCAACCAGGCGTAGGCGAAGCCCACGAGAAGCAGAACGATGAAGACGAACATCTCGACAAAGCCAATCAGGCCGATCTCCTTCAGCACGACGGCCCAGGGAAACAGGAACATCGTCTCGACGTCAAAGACGACCAGCAGGATCGCGAGAATATAGAACTGCACCCGGAAGCGGCCCCCGGCGGCCTCGCCGGCTGGGTCCATGCCGCACTCATAGGGCATGTTCTTTTCGGGATAGGGATTGGAGGGACGCAGCAGCGATGAGACAAACAAAGTCGCCCCGACCACCAGAACAACTCCGGCGATCATCACAAGAACCGGCAGGAATTCGATCGCAGTCATCTCGCATGCCCCGTTCATCGAGGGCTTTCGTCAGGGCCGACCCCATGCCGGGTCAAAAAAGCGCTCGCCCTGGAAGCGAATTTGAGCAATTCTTTCTTGAACTTGCAGTCTATTCCGTCGAACGGACCATTGCAAATCCAATCCATCAGCCGCCAAAAGCCGAGTGTTGGGCAAGCCTCAGGAACCACTCCGGAAAAAGGCCGATGCCGATGGTGCCGGCGGCGGTGCAGGCGAGCGTGGCGCGGACAAAGGGCGTCAGTGCCGGTTCGAAGGCCCGCTCCGGCTCGCGCATGTAGATCACCATGACGATGCGGATGTAAAAATAGGCGGCGACGGCACTCAACAGCACCGCGACCACCGCCAGGAAGACGAAACCGCGCTCGACGAGCGCGGTGAGCACGTAGAACTTGGCGAAAAACCCGGCAGTCGGCGGGATGCCGGCAAGCGAAAACAGATAGATGAGCATGAGAAGCGCCAGCCCCGGGTGCGCCTTGGCGAAGCCGGCATAGTCTTCGATGACCTCGCCGGAAAAATCACCGCTCCGCATCATGATAACGGCGCCAAAAATGCCGAGATTCATGAAGGCGTAGATCAGCAGATAGAGCATCACGCTGGCGACCCCGTCCACCCCGCCGGCCACCACGCCGAACGTGGCGAACCCCGCATGGGCGATACTCGAATAGGCGAGCAGCCGCTTGAAATTGTCCTGCACCAGCGCCACAAAGCTGCCGAGCGCCGCCGTCACCACCGCAATGACCGCGACTATGATCCAGACGTCCGAGGCTGCGACCAGCGGATTGAGGAACACCCGAAGGATCACCGCGAACCCCGCCGCCTTCGGCCCCACCGACATGAAGGCGGTGACCGTCGTCGGCGCGCCTTCATAGACGTCCGGCACCCACATATGGAACGGCACCGCGCCGACCTTGAAGACCAGCCCCGCGACGATGAAAACCACCGCCAGCAGCAAGCCCGGATCGAGCGGATCGCCGCTCACCGCAGCGGCCATGGCATCCAGCTGCGTCGTCCCAGTGAGCCCATAGACAAGCGAAACGCCATAAAGGAAAATGCCGGTCGAAACGGCGCCGAGGATCACATATTTCAGCGCCGCCTCGTTCGACCGCCGCTCATGCCGGAGGAAGCCGGTCAGCACATAGGTGCAGAGCACCATCAGTTCGAGGCCCACATAAATCGACAGGAGATCGGTCGCCGAGGCCATGATCATCATGCCCGACAGCGCGAAGAGCAGCATGACATAGTATTCGCTGCTGCCGATCCCTTCGATATCGGCATATTTCCGCGAAAGCAGGAACGTCAGGACCGTGGCCAGATAGAAGACAAACTTGAAGAAGACCGCGAAGCGATCGGCAACGAACATGCCCGAATAGGCCGGCCGCACCTCGCCCGCCAGCAGAAACGTCGCGAGAGCGGCGATCAGTACGACCGCGACGGAGGCCCAGAAGAGCAGCTGTTCCCGCCGTACCAACTGCCCCAGGATCAACAGGATGCAAGCGCCGGTGATCACGATGATTTCCGGCAGGCTTGCCAGCATCCATTGGAAAAGCACGGCGGCGGTCATTGTCCGCTCTCCTGGCCTTGCACCTCGGTCAGCAGATGCTTCACCGAGGCGTCGATGACGTTGAGGAAGGGTTTCGGATAAAGCCCCACCCAGAGCACGAAAACCGCGAGCGGCACTATCGCCGCGATCTCGCGGCCGTTCACATCGCGGATCTGATACCGGGTGCCGACGCTCGCCGGACCGAGTGCGACCTTGCGATACATTCCAAGCAGATAGGCGGCGCTCAGCAATGCCCCCAGAACCGCCGCCGTACCGACGGCCATGTTGGCGGCAAAGCTGCCCGACAGCACCAGCAGCTCGCCGACGAACGAATTGGTGCCCGGCAGCGCCATCGACGAGAGGGTGAACAGCGCAAGAAATCCGGTATAGACCGGCGCAACCTTCATCAGCCCGCCATAATTGGCGATGCTGCGCGTATGGGTCCGTTCGTAGATCACGCCGACGAACAGGAACAGCGCGCCCGTCGTCACGCCATGATTGAACATCTGCAGGATGCCGCCTTCGAGCCCGCGCAGATTGAGGGCGAAAATCCCCATCGTTACAAAGCCCATGTGGCTGATGCTGGAATAGGCGACCAGCTTCTTCAGATCGTCCTGCGCGAGCGCAAGCAGACCGCCATAGACGATGGCGAGCGCCGAAAGGGCCAGCATCAGCGTCGAATAATAGACCGATGCCTCCGGCAGCATCGGCAGCGAGAAGCGCAGGAAGCCGTAGGCGCCCATCTTCAGAAGTACGCCGGCGAGAATGATGCTGCCCGCCGTCGGCGCCTGGACATGCGCGTCCGGCAGCCAGGTGTGGACCGGAACCATCGGTACTTTTACCGCGAAGGCGATCAGGAAGGCGAAGAACAGCCAGGCCTGGACATCGAACGGCAGATCCTGCGCGCTCAAAGCAAGAATATCGAAGGTCCGGCCGCCGTGGAAATAAAGCACGATGACGCCAATCAGGAACAGCAGGCTGCCGGCCAGCGTGTAGAGGAAGAACTTGAACGCCGCATAGACCCGGCCGTCGCCCCCCCAGACGCCGATGATCAGATACATCGGGATCAGCATCGCCTCCCAGCAGACGTAGAACAGGAACAGGTCGAGCGCCGAGAACACTCCCAGCATCAGCGTCTGCATCGAAAGCAGGGCGACCATGAACTCCTTGACCTTGCGGTCGATCGCCACCCACGAGGCGAGGACGCAGATCCAGCCGAGTAGCGCCGTCAGGAACACGAAGAGAGCGCTGATGCCGTCGACGCCGAGCGCATAGGTGATCCCGATTGCCGGCACCCAGGGGTGCCTCTCGGTGAACTGCATCTCGTGGGTCGTGGTGTCGAAAGCGGCCAGCATCGCCACCGCGAGCGCGAGGTCGGCCACCGTGAAACCGAGCGCCGTCCAGCGCACCGCGTCGTCGTTGCGCAGGCACATCAACACCGCTGCCCCGGCAGCGGGCAGGAAGACGATAAGGCTGAGCAGCGGGAATGTCATCGCACCCCCTATCGCCACACGACGGCGAAGACGGCAATGGCCGCGATCAGACCGGCAATCATCGCCAGCGCATAATGCGTCACGACGCCGGTCTGCAGCCGCCGCAACACCCCGCCGCCGTCAAGGATCGCATGCGCCACGCCATTGACGATGGCATCCACGCCGTGGATGTCGATCCGAAGCCCGGTCCGTGCCGTCCCGTGCAGCAAGGGCAGCGCCGCCGTCTCGGAGACGTCGCTGACCGCCTTCTCGTAGCGGGCCAGCGGCCGCTCGGCGAACCACATGAAGGCCCGCGCCCCCTTGCGGTAGAACCAGTCGGTGTCGATGCTGATCGTGTTCTCCGGGTCGAGCGCCCTGAGGAACAGCACAAAGCCCAGGGCGGTGAACATCAACACGCCGAGGCTCTCGGTGATGTGAGCGCCGGTATAGGGTTCGAAGGCAACCTGATAAGGAAGAAGCGCGTAGAGTGGCCCTGGGAAAACCCCGATCGCAACGCAGAGCGTCGCCGCCATGGCCATCGCCACCAGCATGTTGCCGGGCGGCTCCCGCGCCTGAAGGCCGCGGTCGGTGCCGAAGAACATGTAGTAGGGCAGCTTGAGCCCGGTATGCAGGAACGTCCCCGACGAGGCCATCGTCAGCGCCAGCATCACCAGCGCACGGTGATCCTCTCCGGCGGCGGCCACCACCATCGACTTGGTGACGAAGCCCGAGAAGAACGGAAAGGCCGAGATCGCGAAGGCGCCGATCATGTAGAGCGCCACCGTCAACGGCATGGTCCGGTAGAGACCGCCGAGTTCGGTGAGCTTGCGCCGTCCGGTGACGTAGATCACCGCCCCTGCCCCCATGAACAGCAGCGCCTTATAGAGGATATGCGCGAAGGCATGGCTGGTCGCACCGTTCACGGCCACCTCGGTGCCGATGCCAACGCCGGCCACCATGTAGCCCACCTGGCTGACGATATGATAGGCGAGCAGGCGCCGGCAGTCGTTTTCCAGCACGGCGTAGACGACCCCGTAGAGCGCCATCGCCGTGCCGAGCCAGACCAGGAGTTCGGTCCCCGGAAAGGCCCGCGCCAGCACATAGACGGCAGTCTTGGTGGTAAAGGCGCTCATGAAAACCGCCCCGGTAACCGTCGCCTCCGGATAGGCATCGGTCAGCCAGGCATTGAGCGGCGGCACGGCGGCATTAAGCAGGAAGCCGGCAAGGATCAGATAGGCGCCGGCACCGATATTGCCCTCGATCGGGCCGAAAAGCAGCGATCCGCTGGCAAGCGCGTGAAGGACGACACCGCCGAGCAGCACGACGCCGCCGGTGACGTGGACCATGAGGTAGCGGAACGCGGCGCCGATCGCCTTCTCGCCTCCCTGGGCGAAAACCAGGTAGGCGGAGGCAAAAGCCATGCCCTCCCAGAAGAGATAGAGCGTCAGGTAGTCGCCGGCGAACACCACGCCGAGCGCGCTGCCGACATAGACGAAGGCCGCCACATGCTGGCCGGCCTCGGTCAGGTGCAGCGCATAGACCGTGCCGATCAGCGCCATGATGGTGAAGACCGTGGCAAAGACGATGCTCAGCTTGTCGACCTTGGCGATCAGGATCTCCTGGCCGAGAAACTGTGCCGCGCCATAGCTTCCCGGCTGGAGAGCGAGCACGGCGAAGATCGCCAGCACCGGGATCAGCAACAGATAGGCCTTGCGGATCGATCGCGGAAGGAAAGGGATCGGCACGGCACCGAGAACGAACAGCAGAGCGGGATGGACGAACTCAATCATAATAGTCCTCGCGCCGCATGAGCCCGCCCTGATGGCCGAGGAACTTGGAAACGAAAATCAGCAGCACGCAGGAGACGAAGCCGTAGACGGCCGACCAGCCAGGCAGCCGCTCCCACAGATATTCGACATGGTCGCGCGGGACGACGAAGTCGGCGACGACGATCAGCGCGAGCACCAGATAGAACAGCCGGTGCCGGTACCGCGCATAGGCTTCATCGCCAAAGAAATCGACGATGCTCTTGATCATCGAACCACTCCTTCCGCCAGGGCGAGGAAATAGCCGGGGAAGATGCCCATCAGCACCGACAGGACCGCCGTCGCAACCAGAGGGACAGTCACCAGCGGAATTTCACGGACCTTCGATAGCCCCTCGGGCCCCTCTCCGCCAAAAAAGGCGACATAGCTGACCGGTAGGAAATAGGCGGCGTTCAGCACCGAGCTTGCCAGAAGCACGATCAGGAACGCGATCTCCCCCGCCTGGACGGAACCGAGCGTCAGGTACCATTTGCTGACGAAGCCCGCGGTCGGCGGCACGCCGATCATGCTGAGCGAGGCGACGAGGAACGCTCCCATCGTCCAGGGCAGCCTCCGGCCGATACCGGCCATGTCGCTGATGTTGCGTTTTCCCGAAGCGCAATAGATCGACCCGGCGCAGAAAAAGAGGGTGATCTTGGAGAAGGCGTGCGCAGCGATGTGGATGATCCCGCCGACCATCGCGACCGGCGAGAGCAGAACCGCGCCCAGCACCACGTAGGAGAGCTGGCTGACCGTCGAATAGGCGAGCCGCGCCTTTAGATCGTCGCGCGTGAGCGCATAGATCGACGCCATCAGGATCGTGAAGGAGACCAGGTAGGCGGTCGCGATGCCGAGACCCAAGCCGCCCATCAGCCCCGTGCCGAAGACGTGGAACACTATCCTGAGCACGCAGAACACGCCCATCTTGACGACGGCCACCGCATGCAGGAGCGCGCTGACCGGGGTCGGCGCCACCATTGCGGCAGGCAGCCAGGCATGCATCGGCATCACGGCCGCCTTGGCGAAGCCGAACAGATAGCAGAAATAGACGACCGTCAGCAGTGCCGCCGAGGCATCGGCCTTCGCCAACAGTCCCCCGGGCGCGAAGTCGAGCGACCCGGAGATGTGATAGGTGAGCGCCAGCGCCGCCAGCAGCACGCTCTTCGAGGCGCCCATCAGATAGACGAGATACTTGCGGCTGCCCGCCCAGCCCGCTTCGTCTTCGTGGTGGTAGACGAGCGGATAGGTGACGAGGCTCAGCACCTCGTAGAAGATCACCAGCGTGAACAGATTGGCGGCGAAGGCGCCGCCGACGGCGGCCGCGAGGCTGGTGGCGAAGCAGGCGAAGAAGCGGGTCTGCGCGTGCTCGTGCAAATGCCGCATATAGCCGATGGAATAGATCGCCGCCACGATCCATAAGAGCGACGAGACGGTGGCAAACACCATGCCGAGCGCATCGACCCGGAACGCGAAGTCGATCCCGGGCAGGATCTCGAACAGCCGCAACTCGACCGTGCCGCCCGAAAGCACCGTCGGCGCCATTGAAGCGACGATCGCGAACATGACGACCGCGGCGAGCGGCGAGACGAGATCGCGGACATTTTCACGCTTGTGGAGAAAGAGAACTGCCAGAGCCGCCAGGCCCGCGACGGCGACGGCAAGCAGGGGCCGGATGGAGATCACCGGATCCAAGCGGCTATCCTTTCATCACGGTGACGTCGTCGACCTTGAGGGTCGACTTGTTCCGCACGAGGGCAACCAGGATACCGAGGGCGACGGCAACCTCCGCGGCGGTGATCGCGATGACGAAGATCGCGAAGATCTGGCCGCGGAAATCGGCATAGTAACGCCCGAAAGCGATGAAGTTGATATTGACCGAGTTGAGCAGCAGCTCCAGCGACATCAGCACGACGAGGATATTGCGCCTCAGGAGCACACCCGCCGCCCCGATCACGAAGAGGATCACGCCGAGCGAAATGTGCCACCAGAGCGGAACCATCACCCCGACTCCTTCCGTGCCAGCACGATCGCGCCCACGAGCGCCGCCAGCAGGATGACGGAGGCGGCTTCAAACGGCAGGAGATAATCGGCAAACAGGGTCGTGCTGAGTGCTCGGATCTGGTCGCCCTCCGCCATGGCGGCGGGTTCCGTGGCCGAAAAGCGGTCGCTCGACAGCACCAGCACGAGCATCTCGGCCCCGAGCAGCACGAGCAGCGCCAGGGCCGGCAGGTTTCCACCCGGCACGAACCGCTGCAACACCGCCTCGCGCACATCGATCATCATGATCACGAAGAGGAACAGCACCATGATCGCGCCGACATAGACGAAGATCTGGACGACCGCGAGCAAGGGTGCCTCGAGCAGCACGAAGACGGCCGAAATCTGCAGGAAACAGGCCATCAGGGCCAGGGCGCTGTGAACCGGATTGCGGGCCAGCACCACAATCAGGGCGGTGATCACAGCTACAGTGGCGAACAGAAGAAAGAAGCCCTGATCCATCGACGCCGACCCCTCACACGCGAACTGTCACTCGGCGCGAGATGGCCAGATTTGGGGTAGCGCCGCACTTCAGATGCGTTTACAAATTGTGCCCTAGTCTCGGATTTTTCACAAGAATATTGTCGGCGGAGAAGTAAAGCCCGCGCGCCGCAGTGACGTGCCGTCCCGGAACGTCACTGCGTTCTTGAACTCGATCCTGGAGGGCGAGGTCAGCGGATCAAGGCAGCAGGGTGGTAGTGGTCCAGGCCGGACCGCTACGCTCTTCCTGCTTGAGCGTCGAAGAGCCGAAGTTGTAGCGCAATCCCGTTGTCAGCGTGTGGCTATTTTCCGGTTCGAAATCGATGCCGCCGCTTTCGAGGCTCGCGCGGTCGTAGCGGTATCCGGCGAACACCGTGAAGGGCATGGCCTCCGGACGGTAATTGCCGATGATCGAGGCCGTCGTCAGATCGAGCTTCGCATCGGCGACGTCGAAGTCGAAGTTGTGCAGCCCGAGTTCGCCGTCGATCCGCATGTTGTCGGTAAGATAGAGTCGAGCGCCGATCTTTCCGAAATAGTGGTCGGCATCGAGGCCGACGATGTCGGACTTGCCGTAGCCCAGTTGAGTATAGGCCGTGCCCACGGCGTCGAAATAGGCAGCTTCGATGCCACCGGAATTGTCGGTGACATCGTCGCTTCCTCCCGCCAGCCCCGACGCAAAACCAGTTCCGAGCCGCGAGCTTTGAAAGAATGCGCCCAATGCATAATCCTGGGTTGGGCGATAATAGACGTGCGCTGCGCCATAGGCGTTGTCATAATCGGCGTCATCGATATCCGTCTGGCCATACCCGCCGTCAGCCTGGAGGTTGAGGCCGGAGCCGGCGTCGAAATTGACTGCGCCGCGCAGAGCCCAGCCCTTGCTGTCCAGATCGGAGTCCGACGTCTTTCCGGCATGAAGCTCGCCCTCGACATAGCCAACCACGGGACTTGCTACAGCAGGCGAGGCTTCTTCATAGGACGCGCCACTGTCGGCAAAATCGCCAACCAGCGGCCCATCCATGTCGGCAGCTTCAGCACTCATTGCTGAAATCAAGATCGCAGTCGTTGCGAACAGGGTTTGTTTCATGACGATATTCCTAGAAAGAGAATATCGTCACCCTATCCACTATTGGTTAACCATAACTTTAGTCTGCAGGCTGTATTGAACCACACAACCCCGGATAAGCATCCTCTAGATCACCGACGGGTCCCGAAACCCCGGCGATCAGCCTTCCAGCCAACGCAACTCTTCCGGAGCAAGCGTGATCTGCAGGGCCGAGAGACTATCATCCAGTTCCGCCACGGTCCGCGGGCCGATCAGCGGGATGACGGGAAACGGCTGGGCAATGACATAGGCAAGCGCGATGTGGATCGGGCTGCAGCCGTGCTTCCTCGCGAGTTCGATTGCCCGGTCGCGGCGTTGGAAATTGCGCTCGGAATACCAGACCCGGACGATTTCCTCGTCCTCCCGCTTGTCGCGCCCGGCCCTGTCGGTGAAAAACCCCCGCCCCTGGCTCGACCAGGCAAAATTCGGAATCTGCCGCTTCGCCAGCCAGTCTTTCCAGCCGTCGTCGGACGCCGCGACACAGCCGGGCCAGATGGGATCGAGCATCTCCGCCAGCGAGAAATTGTTGGAAAGCGCGGCCGGGGCCGCCTTGCCGTTTCTCTCGGCATAGGCGATCGCCTCGTCCATGCGCTCGCGCGTCCAGTTTGATCCGCCGAAGATACCCCGGATACGGCCCCGCCGGACCTCGGCATCCATGGCATCGACGAATTCGCCGACCGGGACATCCGGATTGTCGCGATGCATGAAATAGACATCGACATAGTCGATCCTCAGCCGCTCCAGCGACTGATCCAATTGCTTGGCAATCACGTCGGGATAGCAGAGCGGCGAATGGGCGCCCTTGCCGATCAGGATGATGTCCTCACGATCGACCTTTCGGCTCGTGTGCCAGTCGCCGAAAATGCTCTCGGTCTTGCCGGCACGGTAGACGAATGCAGTGTCAAAGACGTTTCCTCCGGCCTCGTAGAAAGCGTCGAGCGTCAGCGAGGCGGAGGCGAAACTCGGAAAAAACTCGAAACCCAGCGCAACATTTGAGGCCGGCTTGGCGACGCCCGGAATCTGCCGTTTGGGCACATTGCTCCCGGCGACGACGGCCGCACCTGCGAGATTGGTGGTCCGTTTGGCGGCCGTCTCGATCGCATATTCGAGGCCGACGGATGCGCGCCAGCGATCGAGAACGCGTAGATTGGCGCGGGTATCTTCGGCGCTCATACCGGGGAAAGAGAACTCGGCGCGGCCGGCACGGATCGCCTCGCCCACCGCATCGACCTCGAACGAATAGAGATGGCGCTTCTCCTCGACCTCGATCGTCCGCTGTCCGTCGCCCCTGATGATCTCGATGCGCCCTATCCCGCCCTCGGTGCCGGAGGCGAACCAGAAGTCCTTCACCTCGATGCGGCCTTTCGAACCGATGATGCGCAACACGTTGTCCTGCTGTGCCATGATCGAGCAGGACACTTCCGCGACAATGTCGTTCGGGAACTTGAGGACCGCCGAGGCCCACTCGTCGACCCCGGATGGCCCCAGACGCGCCGCACCGGATACCGTCTGCGGTTCGAGGAAGGTCTTTTCCTCTGCGGCACCGGCGAGCATGCAAACCATAGAGACCGGGTAGCCGCCGACATCGAGAATGCCGCCGCCGGCGAGATCATTGGCAAAGAGGCGGTGCTCCGGGCGATAGCCGCCCATGTCGAAGCCGAAACTCGAGCGGATGATCCGCACGTCGCCGATCGCGCCCTCCCGCACGAGTTCGACCAGCCGGGCCGTCTGCGGATGGAACCGGTACATATAGGCTTCGCCGGCGAAAACGCCGGCCTTTTTCGCCTCGTGGAAGATCGACTGCGCCTCGAAGGCGGAAAGCGCCATCGGCTTTTCGACCAGCACATGCTTGCCGGCGCGCACCGCCTTGATCGCCCATTCTGCATGGCTGGGATGCGGCGTGGCGATATAGACCGCGTCGATCTCCGGATCCTTAAGCAGCATTTCGTAACCCTCGACAATGCGCGCGCCGGGAAAGCCGTCAGCGAGGCCAGGCCTGTCCGGATCGCGGCTGCCGATAGCCACAAGGTGGCCCGTCCTGGACCGGGCAATCCCCGCGGCGAATGTCCGCGCGATGGTGCCGGGGCCGATGATACCCCAACGGATCAGCTGTTCTGGGCGCATGGAACTTCCTTTTGGAGGGTGATGGGTTGATCAGCGCCGTCGCTTGCCTTCGGCATCAAACGGGACGCGGGTGTCTGGCGGAGGATCAGGCGCTTGCCGTAGGCGATTGTGCAGGACAGCCATACGGATGGAAGATCGATGGAACCGGGGTAAATGCCAGAGCCCTGAAATGCTTGAAACACCTTGAAAACCTCGCTTTTCAAGTGCAGTCCTCAGCAAACAAGGGCACATTAACGCCGCGCGGAAATCTGTCTCGTACGAAGGGAATGCGGATTTGGCGGAAAGTAAGATTGTCGAGCGACCGGTCTACCAGCCGGGTGCCTGCGGCATCGAGGGCATGCCGACCCGGTTGCATTTCTTCCACGCCCATCCCCCGATCATGCTGCGCGCGCACTGGCATGCGCAGGTCGAGGTAAACTACGTGATGCGGGGCTCGGTGCATTATCGCATGGCTGGCCATGACCTGAGGCTCGGCCCCGGACAGATGTGCCTCTTCTGGGGCGGGCAGCCGCACCGGATGGACGAATCCTCCGACGATTCCATCTATGCCGGCGCGCATCTGCCGCTCGTGCACTTCTTCCGCATGCGGCTGCCGCCGGAAATCTCGGCCATGCTCATGGGCGGGGCCACGATGCTGACCTCAGAGACGGACGGCGCCGACGACCGGAACTTTCCGCGCTGGCGCAACTGGGCAAATTCCGGCGACGAGGTGAAGGCCCAGCACGCCGTCGAAGAACTGCTGCTGCGCGTCGAGCGCATGTTCATGGAACCCTACACGATCGTTGCACCCGGCAAGGAACGCCAGACCGAAACCGCCTCGGCCCCGCCCTCGCCCGGCGTCGTGCGCATGTGCGATTTCATCGCCGCCAATTTTCTCGAGGAGATCGACGCGGTCGACATCGCCGCGGCAGCCGGATTGCACCCGAAATACGCCATGAACCTGTTTCGCAAGTCGACGGGCATGACGCTGATCAAATATCTGACGCTGCTGCGCCTTTCGCGGGCGCAAGCCATGCTGATGAACGGTGCCGACAGCATCCTGCAGGTGGCGATGGACAGCGGCTTCGGCTCGGTAAGCGCCTTCAACAAGGCCTTCCGCCAGATCGCCGGCATGCCGCCCTCGGAATTCCGCCGCGAGGTTCGCGCTGTGGCGAGGTGATGGGCTAGAGCTAAGTGGTGGGCCCGGAGGGACTCGAACCCCCAACCAAGCGGTTATGAGCCGCCGGCTCTAACCATTGAGCTACAGGCCCTGCCGGGTAGTCCGGCCGCCGCGAACCAATGGCAGTTCGAAGCTGCAAATGGCTCTAGCGGAAAACCTTTTTGCCGACAAGCCATTGCCGCAATGCCTACACAATCGATAAGCATGGATTTGGCGAATAACAACCGGAGAGTAACATCCATGATTTCCACACGCATTGCCCGCTCGGTCCATGTCGCGGCGATCGCCGCCGCCTTTGCCGGTGCGTTTGCGGCGGCAGCGGCGGCGCAGGACAGCGGTGCCGGCAAGGCAGAGGGCAAGGGGCGCCCTGATGCCCCGAGAGGGCGCCAGGCGCTGATCAAGGTTTCGGGCGAAGGACAGGCGACGACGGCGCCCGACATGGCGATCGTACAGCTGAGCGTCGTCAAGGACGCCAAGACCGCTCGCGAGGCGCTCGACGCCAACAACAAGGCAATGGCCGAGGTGCTGGCAGCACTCAAGCAGTCCGGCATTGCCGAACGCGACCTGCAGACAAGCGGCTTCTCGATCATGCCGCAATACAACTATCCCCAGAACAGCGACGGCAGCGCCCGCCCGCCGGAGCTCGTCGGCTACCAGGTCGTCAACGGCGTCAGCGTGCGCGTGCGCGATCTGGCGAAGCTCGGCGAAGTCCTCGACAAATCCGTGACGCTCGGCGTCAATCAGGGCGGCGGCATCGAATTTTCCAACGACAAGCCGGAGACGGTGATTACCGAGGCCCGCAAGGCCGCTGTGGCCGATGCGATCAACAAGGCAAGAGTGCTGGCGGAAGCGGCCGGCGTCTCGCTCGGCCGGCTGATCGAGCTTTCCGAACAACCGGCCCGCGACGAGCCGCCGGTGCCGATGCGCAGCATGGCCAAGGAATTCGCCGCCGATCAGGTGCCGATCGCAACCGGCGAGCAGGCCTATAGCGTCACGGTCAACGTCACCTTCGCGGTCAATCCGTAACGGTGACAATCAAGCCTGAAAACCCAGGCTGGTCTCTCATTGAACGTAAAAAAGAAGAGCCCGGCGCCAGGCGCCGGGCTGTTTTCCGTCAGCCGGGGAGACAAGACGGAAAACCGTCCTTACCAGCGACCGATGATCGGGCAGCCGCGGACATTGGCGAAGATGATCGCCTGGCGATCGCCATGACGGCGGCCCTGGACGACGACCTGGCGGCGCGAAACGTCGGCTACATGGGCGCGGCGCAGACCACGGTCACGTGCCTTGTCGACGGCGAGCCACGGTTCACAACGGCCACGGCGTTCCCAGCGGTCGCGGCGCCAGTCGCGACGGTCGTCCCAGCGGTCATAGTCGCGTTCGCGGTATTGTACGCCGCCTCCCTGGCCGAATTCGAAGACCAGCGCATCGGCCGAAGCCGTGGTGGTGGTGCCGACAAGGCCGGTCAGTCCGACAACGGCGGCGACGGCTGCATTGACAAGAAACTTCCTCATGACATTTCTCCGTTAGCGAAAGGGTTGCGGTCACTCTCTCATCGATGATCCAAATCTAGACCGGACAAGCTGAACGGCACCGGAACCCTTCGTTCATGCGGCGTTCAGGATGAGTCCCACCCCACCGCGCGCATCTCAGGCGATTCGGCCGGATTTGCGGCAGGTGGTCAGCGGGGGACGTGAACGGACGACCGCTCGCGCTTTCCTCTTCCCGTTCGAGGGGAAACGAAGAATGAACGGAATCGTTCCTTCCAGCTGTGCAGGGGGAGTGCTAACGCATTGAAACGCGACGCGTTTCATTCTGCTCCATTCAGCCGCCGAGTTCCCGTTCGAACAAGCGCAGGTTGCGATAGTGGCTGAGTCGGGTGATGACACCCTCCTCGACCTCGAAGATGAAGACGCTCGGGACGGCATAGCTCTGACCGGACGCCTCTGGGAAGCCGACCATTGTCTCGCGGTACGTGCCGCGCGCGGTCGTATCCGCCGCCACCCGCTGCCCGAAGGCATCGCGCATCAGCACGACGTCGCCGAAGCTCTCGTCGAAATGGCGCAGGTAGCTCATCACCCAGGTTCTGAGCGGCCCGATCCCGAGCGTGCGCTGTCCGGTCAGCGAATCGAAGGCGACATCGTCGTCGAGGAGGCCGGCAAGCGCTTCGAAATCCCGGTCGTTCACGGCCTCGATGAAACGTCCGGCAATAGTCTGGGCGTCCGTCATCGTTTCCTCCTGAGGTCAGCTGGTGAGATGCAGGATAATTTCGCGGCGATGCGGCCGGTCGCGGTGCTCGAAGAGATAGATCCCCTGCCAGGTGCCGAGCGCCATGCGCCCGTCGATGACCGGTACGCCGACCGAGACCTGGGTCAACGCCGCCTTGATATGGGCGGGCATATCGTCAGGCCCTTCCTGGGTATGGATGATCCAGCCCATCGAAGGCGCCGACGACGGGGGCACCAGACGATGGAAGAATTCGCGCAGATCGCGTCGAACGTCCGGATCGGCGTTTTCCTGAATGATGAGCGAGGCGGAGGTGTGACGCACGAAAACGGTAAGAAGCCCCTCCGAGACCCCGCACTCCCGCACGAAATCCGCCGCCTCGCGAGTGAACTCGTAGAGCCCCTGCCCCTTGGTAGTGATGGTGATGACGGTCTGCGGCATGGCTGTCGTCCTGCATGGCCGGGCGCCGCACCTTCGCCGGCACCCGTCTCCAAAGGACTGTACTGCGAAGCCCGTCCGAATTGAAAGAACTGCTCAGCATCAGCTTGCGCAGAGCAGGCCCGACACCCAGCGGCTGGTCAAAGTTCCAGGAAGGCCTGGAAGCCGCCATAGATCATCCGCTTGCCGTCAAAAATGGATTTCCATTCATCGCCCTGAAGCCGCGGATCGGTCATCACCTTGGCGACGATCACGTCGCGGTCCTCGCGCGACCGGTATGCGACCCAGGAGAAAACGACGGTCTCGTCTTCCTTGGCCTGCACGGCCCGCGGAAAGGAGGTGAGCTCGCCATAGGGCACGTCGTCGCCCAGGCATTCGACGTAATTCAGGGCACCGTGCTCCTTCCAGACCTCGCCGGCCTTGCGGGCCAGATCCTTGTAGGCCTCGACGTTTTGCTTGGGCAGCGCAATCAGAAAACCATCCACATAGGCCATGTCCGTCTCCTCCGTTGAAAGTCGACAAAGGACGGCCGGAGCGGAAAGGTTCCGACAGCGGAAGGCAATTTTTCACGGCGGGGTGACTGATCCTCGAAAGAGACTTGAACGGCCCTCAGCCGCCGCAGCCCTGCAGCTGCCGCGCATAAAGCGCGGCAACGTTGCTGGCGCGCTTGGCGCCCGTCTTCGCCGTTTCGCTCCAGTTGCCGCGCTGATAGCCGCCCTGGCCGTGGTAATAGGCGATGTAGAGCCGATAGGGATCGTTGAGCGCGATGCCGTTCTGCTGGTGGCTTTGATTGTGGTACCAGGCGATGAAGCGGATGGCGTCGGCGAAATCGGTCCGGCGTGCCATCCAGCGCCCGGTTTCGGCCTGGTAGCGCGCCCAGGTGCCGTCGAGCGCTTGCGAATAACCGTAAGCCGTGGATACGCGCGTCCAGGGAATGAAGCCGAAGAGCTTGGTGCGCGGCGGCCGTGCATTGTGGCGATAGCCAGACTCCGTGTAGATCGTCGCCATCAGCACCGGTACGGGCACGCCATATTCGCGCTCGGCCGCATAGGCGGCCCGGCGCCAATTGTTGAAAAGGCCATCTCGCTGCTCGAAAACCGCGCAGGCGTTCCGGGTATCTCTCGGCACCGTTCCGCAGCCGGCCAGCAACAGGAGGACGGCGACAAAAACGCAACGCATCGCGGAACCTCTCATATGCGAGAGATTGATAAAGGGTAAATGTTAAGGAACGGTTTTGAAGCGAAGTTGAAGGACTTCTGCGTCGCCGCGCGTTTCAGGCGGCAATACCATCCGCGGCGCAGCGCAAATCTTCTGAAAAGGTGCGCCGCGGCAATAACAGTCGCTTACAATCTTGTTAGCCGAGCGTGCCGATCAGTTCGCGATAGGCAGCCTCCGGGAACGCCTTCAACGTGCGGGTGCGCACATTGCCGTAGGTGCCGAGTGTCAGCGAGAACCGCGCGGCCACCGCATCGTCCGGTGCCTCGCAGATTGCCACCATGTCGTATTCGCCCATGGTGAGATAGAAGTCCTTGAACGATCCGCCCATTTCTTCAAGGACCTTCCTGGCTGCATCGAGCCGCTTGGGGGACTCACGCACGCTTCTGATACCCTGATCGGTCCAATTGAGGAGCACGACGTAAGTGGTCATCTCACACCTCCCGCAGAGCATCCCGCCTTCGACGGAAAGCGCCTAAAGATGCTCCGAATTTAGAAGGGGCAGAGCGCTTTTTCCGGGTTCAAGTGCCGGCGCTCCAATGCACGGGCGGACGCCTGCGGTGCAACTACTTCTCTCGCACTGCAACCAGTGCCCCCTTTCGCTGCAAGCTTAGAAGTATAATCCCGGGATGAAATCCGAACAAGTTCAGCGCCCAAAAGACCATGGCATGGCAGGCGTTGACGAAGACGAAAAAGCCGGACGCTGGGCCCGGCTTTTCAAGTTCGTTCAGGTCGTTGTTCTCTGCTCAGCTGTCCAGGAACGAGCGCAGCTTGCGCGAACGGCTCGGATGCTTGAGCTTGCGCAAGGCCTTCGCCTCGATCTGGCGGATGCGCTCGCGGGTGACCGAGAACTGCTGGCCGACTTCCTCGAGCGTGTGGTCGGTGTTCATGCCGATGCCGAAGCGCATGCGCAAGACGCGTTCCTCGCGCGGGGTCAGCGAGGCGAGGACGCGCGTCGTCGTCTCGCGCAGATTCGCCTGGATGGCAGCGTCGATCGGTAGCAGTGCGTTCTTGTCCTCGATGAAATCGCCGAGATGGGAATCTTCCTCGTCGCCGACCGGGGTTTCGAGCGAGATCGGTTCCTTGGCGATCTTCAGGACCTTGCGCACCTTCTCGAGCGGCATAGCGAGCTTTTCCGCCAGTTCTTCCGGCGTCGGCTCGCGGCCGATCTCGTGCAACATCTGGCGCGAAGTGCGGACGATCTTGTTGATCGTCTCGATCATGTGCACCGGAATGCGGATGGTGCGGGCCTGGTCGGCGATCGAGCGGGTGATCGCCTGCCGGATCCACCAGGTCGCATAGGTCGAGAACTTGTAGCCGCGGCGGTATTCGAACTTGTCGACCGCCTTCATCAGGCCAATATTGCCCTCCTGAATGAGGTCCAGGAACTGCAGGCCGCGGTTCGTGTACTTCTTGGCGATGGAGATCACCAGGCGCAGGTTTGCCTCGACCATCTCCTTCTTGGCGATCCGCGCCTCGCGCTCGCCCTTCTGGACCATCGAGACGATGCGGCGGAACTCGGCAATCGAAATGCCGGTCTCGGTCGCGAGATTCTGGATCTCCTGGCGGATGTCGCGGATCGTCTGGTTCTCGGCCCTGGCAAATTCCTTCCAGCCCTTGCCGGCAAGATTGCTGATCGACTTCATCCAGTTCGGATCGAGCTCGGCGCCGGAATATTGCTCGAGGAAGGAGTCGCGCTTGACGCCGTAGGATTCGGCAAGGCGCAGCAGCCTGCCCTCGTTCTGCATGAGGCGCTTGGAAATGTCGTAGAGTTGCTCGACCAGCGCATCGATGCGGTTCTGGTTGAGCGACAGCGACTTCACCGCCTTGATCAGTTCGTCCTTCAACTCCTTGTAGCGACGCTCCTGCGCCGGCGAGAGCGTGCCGGTCGCGGCGAGCCGTGCTTCCACCTGCTGGTCCTGCAGCTTACGGAGCTTCTTGTAGGTCTCGGCGATGATGTCGAGCGTCTCCATCACCTGCGGGCGCAGCTCCGCCTCCATCGCGGCCAGCGAGAGGTTCGACTCGTCGTCGTCCTCTTCCTCTTCCTCGACCGGCTGGCCCTCGCCGCCGACATTGGTGATGTCGTCGTCATTGGCCGCAACGCGTGACTTGCGGGTCTTTTCCTTCTCCTCGGCCGCCTTGCGGTCGGCCTCGATCTTTTCCGGGCTCTGGAACTGCGGGGCAGCCTTGGCCTCGGGGCCGGAATAGGTGGTCTCGAGATCAATGATCTCGCGCAGCAGCGTCTGGCCCTCGTTCAGCTCGTCGCGCCAGATGATCAGCGCCTGGAAGGTCAGCGGGCTCTCGCAGAGACCGGCGATCATCGTTTCGCGGCCGGCCTCGATGCGCTTGGCGATGGCGATTTCGCCTTCGCGGGAGAGCAGCTCCACCGAGCCCATCTCGCGCAGATACATGCGCACCGGGTCGTCGGTGCGGTCTGTCGGCTCCTTCTTCTTGCCGGTGGCAAGCGCCGTCCCGCTGACCGTCGCCAGTTCGCCGCCTTCGCTCTCGCTGTCGTCGCCAGCGTCCTCGTCGTCGCCGCCGGCCGCCTCTTCGGCTTCCTCGTCCTCGATGACGTTGATGCCCATGTCGGAGAGCATCGCCATCGTGTCTTCGATCTGCTCGGAGGTGACTTCCTCGGAAGGCAGGACGGAATTCAATTCGTCCATCGTCACATAGCCGCGCTTCTTGGCGGCCTTGATCATCTTCTTGACAGCGTCGTCGGAAAGATCGAGAAGCGGACCGTCCGGAGTGCCTTCGCGTTCAACGTCTGCTTCTTCGTTTTCTTTGACTTTTGTTGCCATTTATTTCGTCGCTTTCCTTGTCGCAACCGGCCTGCACCCGGTGCCCAATGCCGCTCGGGGTTCGGGCGCGCCGCGCACCCGCCACCGATTCATTTCCCCTGACGTAACGGGATGATGTTTAATTCCTGATTAACCACGACAGCGATCGCGGCTGAGCGGGCAAGCTCCGACAGTCCTGCCACTGAATCGTCTCTGGCATGATTTCCTATCCGCCGTACCATGTCGCCATTTCTGCTTGAAATGGTGATTCCCAGAATTTTTCATCCCGTCAAGCTTTTCCGGTGAAAAACCGCGCAAATCGGCAAAAAACGCATATCGACGGGACTATCTCGCCGTTCACCAGGGTTGCTCAAGATGTAGGAGCGCCCTTTTAAAAGACAAGAGGCGCGGGCTTTTTCCGGGATCGCCGCGTCGTTCCATTTCGAATGTAACCCGCAGTCACATCACAGCCAATCCATCACCACCTTGCCCGAATTGCCAGAGCGCATCGCCTCGAAACCGTCGCGGAACTCGTCGATACGAATGCGGTGGGTGATGACCGGCGAAAGGTCGAGCCCGCCCTGGACGAAGGCGATCATCTTGTACCAGGTCTCGAACATTTCACGGCCATAGATGCCTTTCAGGTTGAGCATCTTGAAGATCACCTTGTTCCAGTCGATCTCGAAGCCGGCCGGCGCAATGCCGAGAATGGCGATCTTGCCGCCATTGTTCATCTTGTCGATCATGTCGCGGAACGCCGGTGCAGCGCCCGACATTTCGAGGCCGACGTCGAAGCCTTCGGTCATCCCGATCGAGCGCATCACATCGGCGAGATTCTCTTTCGAGGCATCGACGACGTAGTCGATCCCAAGCTTGCGGGCGAGATCGAGGCGTACCGGATTGATGTCGGTGATCACCACCTTTCGGGCGCCTGAGCGCTTGGCGACCAACGCGCCCATGATGCCGATCGGTCCGGCGCCGGTGACGAGCACATCCTCACCGACGAGATCGAAGGAAAGCGCCGTATGCACCGCATTGCCGAAGGGATCGAAGATCGCGGCGATCTCGTCCGGCACGTCGTCCGGGATCGTCACGACATTATATTCCGGCAGGCAGACGAACTCGGCGAAGGAGCCCGGCCGGTTGACGCCGACGCCGAGCGTATTGCGGCAGAGATGTCCCCTGCCCGCCCGGCAATTGCGGCACTTGCCGCAGACGATATGGCCCTCGCCGGAAACCCGCTCGCCGACATGGTGCTTGGTGACCGCCGAGCCGACCTCGGCGATTTCGCCCATGAACTCGTGGCCGACGACCATCGGGACGGGAATGGTCTTCTGCGCCCACTGGTCCCAGTTCCAGATATGGACGTCGGTGCCGCAGATCGCCGATTTCTTGACGCGGATCAGCACATCGTTCGGCCCGACCTCCGGCACCGGCACGCGTTCCATCCACAGCCCAACCTCGGGCTTCGTCTTGACCAGCGCCTTCATCATGTTGGTCATTGCAGGATCCTCACTCCCTCCGCGTCTCGCATAGCTTAGCTCCTCAAATCACGCCCAGCTCGCGGCCCACTTCCTCGAACACCGCAATCGCACGCCGCACATCCTTCTCGCTGTGCGCCGCCGACATCTGAGTGCGGATGCGTGCCTGTCCTCTCGGCACTACGGGGAAGGAAAAGCCGATGACGTAGACGCCTTTCTCCAGCATGCGCGCCGCCATTTCCTGCGCCAGCGCCGCATCGCCCAGCATGACGGGAATGATCGGGTGCCCCTCGCCGGCGAGCCGGAAGCCGAGCTTCGACATCTCGGCCCGGAAGAGTGCCGAGTTCGCATAGAGCCGCTCGCGAAGCGCATCGCCGTTCTCGATCAGTTCGAAGACCTTGAGCGAGGCCGCGGCGATCACCGGAGCAAGCGTATTGGAAAAGAGGTAGGGTCGCGAGCGCTGGCGCAGCCAGTCGACGACCTCGGCCTTTGCCGACGTGTAGCCCCCCGAGGCACCGCCCAGCGCCTTGCCGAGGGTGCCGGTGATGATGTCGACGCGGCCCTCGATTCCGCAATGTTCGGCGGATCCGCGGCCATGCTTGCCTACGAAGCCGACCGCGTGGCTGTCGTCGACCATGACCATCGCACCATATTTCTCCGCCAGGTCGCAGACGCCCTCGAGGTTGGCGATGATGCCGTCCATGGAGAAGACGCCGTCGGTAGCAATCAGCTTGAAGCGGCTGCCCTCGGCCTTCTTCAACTCCTCCTCCAGCGCCGCCATGTCGTTGTTGGCGTAACGGAATCGCTTCGCCTTGGAGAGCCGGACGCCGTCGATGATCGAGGCGTGGTTCAGCGCGTCCGAGATGATCGCATCTTCCTCGCCGAGCAGCGTCTCGAACAGACCGCCATTGGCATCGAAGCAGGAGGAATAGAGGATCGTGTCCTCCATGCGGAGAAAGGAGGAAATGCGCGCCTCGAGCTGCTTGTGCTCCTCCTGCGTGCCGCAGATGAAACGCACCGAGGCCATGCCGTAGCCGTAACGGTCGAGCGCCTTCTTGCCGGCATCGGCAAGTTCCTCGTTGTCGGCAAGGCCCAGATAGTTGTTGGCGCAGAAGTTCAGGACCCTATCGCCGGACGCGACTTCGATCTCGCCCGCCTGCTTGGAGGTGATGACGCGCTCGGACTTGTAGAGCCCGGCCTGCTTCAGGCCATCAAGCTCCGAACGCAGGTGGGAGAGGAAGGCAGAGGTCATGGCAGCCGCTTTCGAACAAAGGAGTTTGTATAGACAAATAACACGATGGCTGGCGACGCACAGCAATTTCTTACCGCATTGTTGAGGTGAAACGCGCGGGATTCAAGCACCTTCCGCGCCGTGGACACGGCGTCGCCACAGTACGCACAGGCAGCGTGCAGCCTCATCGGCTACGGTACGGCAAAGGCTTCACCTCCCCGCCTCATTCCTGTGCTTGTCACAGGAGGCCAGTCAGCCCAGTCCTTGGGGTGAAAGACTCTTCCGCGCCGTGGACACGGCGCTGGTGGATCCCTGTGACAAGCACAGGGATGAGGGAGGCGTGGGCCTTACTGTCGATGCACACTATATCCCGTGGAGGTAGTGGGAATATCCTCCCACTCCGGGTTCATCTGCTCTATGAGGTTCAGCTTCCACTGCCTCGGCCACTTCTTGATCGTCTTTTCCCGCGTGATATCGGTCGTCAACAGATCGAAATCCTCGAAGCAGACAAGCGTTTTTACGCCGTATTTGGAAGTGAAGCCCGGGGTTAGGTCGTTCTGGTGTTCAAAGAGGCGGCGAGGCAAATCACGGGTGACGCCGGTATAGAGCGTCCCGTTTCGCTTGGATGCGAGAGTATAGACATAGCCCCTCATGCAGTCACAACGTGCATGATCAGCTGCAATTATGCAACCAAGGTTGCTTAATTGGCGAAAAGCCTACACTCACCCTCCCTCATCCCTGTGCTCGTCACAGGGATCCAGCCACGGCGCGTCCGCGCCGTGAATGAGCCAGATAAGAAGGAAAGCGGTGGAGACTCCAACCGAATATTGAGACACTTTCAGCGCCCAAGGACTTGGGCGTGCCGGATTCGTGTGACAAGCACAGGAATGAGGGAATGCAAGTTGACGCCCCCGCGACCTTGTGGACCTGCCCTTCTCAGCCCCCCTCCTCGAATGCATCGATCACCGCCAGGAAAGCCTCGCCATATCTCTCCCGCTTGCTCTCGCCGATGCCGGGAATGCCGATGAGATCGTCAAAGTCGCGCGGACGCTGCTTGGCGAGCGCGATCAAGGTCGTGTCCGGGAAGACGACATAGGGCGGGACGTTCAATTCCTTGGCGATCGAAAACCGCTCGGCCCGCAGCTTCTCGAAAAGCTCGAGATCGGAGCCGGCAAGATCCGAACGCTCGCGGGCCGAGGCCGATTTCTGCCCGCGTGCCGCCTTGCCGGAACTCGGCCGATCCTTGCGGAAGAGCACCTGCCGCTCGCGCTTGAACACCGCCCGCGCTTCCGGCTCGAGTTTCAGGGCGCCGTAGGCAGCGTGGTCGACTGTGATCAACCCCATTGCGAGCAATTGCCGGAAAACCGATTGCCAGGTTCGCGCCGGCAGGTCCTTGCCGGCGCCGAAGACCGGCATGTCGACATGGCCGAAGCGCTCGGTCTTCTCGTTGACGGCCCCGATCAAAACATCGATGACATGGCCGGTGCCGAACCGCTCGCCGGTCCGGTAGACGGCGGCGAGTGCCTTGATCGCCGCCTCCGTACCATCCCAGGTCTCGACCGGCTTCAGGCAGGTGTCGCAGTGGCCGCAACGGCCGGGATGCGCCTCGCCGAAATGCGCGAGGATCGCCTGCCGCCGGCAGCCTGCCGTCTCGCAGATCGCCAGCAGGGAATTGAGCTTTGACCGTTCGATGCGCTTGATCTCGTCCGGCGCGCCGCCCTCGTCGATCATGCGCCGGCGCTGGATGACGTCGGCCATGCCATAGGCCATCCACACTTCCGACGGCAATCCGTCGCGACCGGCCCTGCCAGTCTCCTGATAGTAGGCCTCGACCGAACCGGGCAGGTCGAGATGCGCGACATAACGGACATCCGGCTTGTCGATCCCCATGCCGAAGGCGACTGTCGCCACCAAGCAGAGGTTCTCCTCCTTCAGGAAGGCGTCCTGATGCCGATCGCGCAAGGCGCGGTCCATTCCGGCGTGATAGGGGAGAGCGCGGATGCCCTGTCCGTTCAGCCATTCGGCCGTGTCCTCGACCTTGGCGCGCGACAGGCAATAGACGATGCCGCTCGAATCCTTGAAGCGCGACAGGAAGCGCAAGAGCTGCTGGCGCGGCTGGTCGCGCTCGACGATTTCGTAGGCGATGTTCGGCCGGTCGAAGCTGGAGGAAAACACCCGCGCGCCGCGAAGCGCCAGCCGCTCGATGATGTCGTCGCGCGTGTGTGGGTCGGCGGTGGCCGTCAGAGCAATGCGCGGCACGCCCGGGAAACGCGAGGCAAGACAATCGAGGCCGCGATATTCGGGCCGGAAATCGTGACCCCATTGCGAGACGCAGTGCGCCTCGTCGATCGCAAAGAGGGCGATGTCCATGTCGCCGATCATTTCGGCGAAACCGTCGGTGACCGCGCGCTCCGGCGTGACGTAGAGCAGGTCGAGCGTATCCGCCGAGAGAGCCCGGCGGACGGCGATCGCCTCGTCGCGGCTGAGCGAGGAGTTGAGCGCCGCAGCGCGAATGCCGGCCTGCTTCAGCGCCTCCACCTGGTCGCGCATCAACGCGATCAGCGGCGAGACGACGATGCCGACGCCCTTGCGGCAAAGCGCCGGGATCTGGAAGCAGAGCGACTTGCCAGCGCCGGTCGGGAACAGCACCACAGCATCGCCACCCGCCACGACGTGCTCGACGACGGCCTGCTGCTGACCGCGGAAGGCGGAATAGCCGTAGACGCGCTTGAGGACATCGAGGGGATTGCGGGCGCCGTCGTTTCCGAAGAGGAGGATGGTGGAGGCGTCGTCATTGTATGGCATGAAATCGCTTTCGTCGGCGGGCAGTATGCGGCTCACGAAAATCGGACGCGAAGGCGGGTAGAGAGATGCCCCTCACCCTGCCCTCTCCCCGCAGGCGGGGCGAGGTTGCGTCGCATCTGAGGCTCGTGTCGTGCACCAACTGCAAGGACGTTTGCTGAGCTGGCGCGGCATTCCCTTCTCCCCACCTGCAGGGAAAGGGTCGCGGCAGCGAGATCAGGGGCCGCCAGAAGCAGGGCATCACCGCGCCGCCGGCCCCTTGACCCGTCCGGAAAGCACTCCGAAGCCTTCGATGATCGCTTCCTGGTTCTCCAGCCGGGTGACTTCCAACTGAACCTCCTGAAGCGTCCGCAACAGCTGCGGCACGACCTCGAGATCCCCTTCTTCCGTGGCATGCGCCAATTCCCTTTCGAGCTCGCGGCGCTGCCAATTGAGCGCCTTGGTGCGCTTGTGCAGCGCCAGGGCCTGCAGGTAACCCTCGCGCGCATCTTCTGGCGCAGCCGCCGTCGTCGCGGTCCATAGCCGCGCATAGCGAATCTGCTGGTCGAGCGCGCTGATCAACGGGGCAAAACCTTCAGCCTCCAATTGCTCGACCAGCCCTTCCCGCGTCAGCCGCGGGCCGTTTGCCGCCGCGGCGTTCAGAACCGCTGCCCAGCAACGCTGCAGCTCACGATGATCGAACTCGATCGTCGAGATCTCGTCATATTCGTCGAAAAGCAGTTGCGGGTGGTTGACGATCGTGAGCGCAAGGACGCTCTCGCGCAGCATCGGCGCCGCCTGCTGACCGCTGACCAGCGACGAGCGCGCCAGCCGGTCGGAAATCGAGGTCGGGCCGGCAGCGTTGCGCGCACCGCCATAGTTTCGCGGACCGCCGCGCTCGCGCCCACCGCGCTCGAACGGCCGCCGCTCGCCCCTGAACGGCGCGCTCACCTGCAGAAAGGCGTTCAGCCGGTCGCGCATGTCCTGGCCGTAGTGGCGGCGCACGCTCTCGTCGGCGATGACGGAGGTCACCTGCCTCAGCCGGGCCTCAAGCTCGGCGCGCTTTTCCGGCGTATCGAAGCCGCCGCCCTGCACCTCGCGCATCCAAACCATCTCGGCGAGCGAACGGGCATTGGCAAGCACCTTGTCGAAAGGCTCTCGCCCATCGTGACGGACGAGGTCGTCCGGGTCCTTACCGTCCGGCAGCATGGCGAAGCGCACCGAACGGCCGGGCTTCAGATGCGGCAGCGCCAGGTCGACGGCACGGTTGGCCGCGCGGATGCCGGCCCCGTCGCCGTCGAAGCAAAGCACCGGCTGGGGCGTCATCTTCCAGAGGAGATCGAGCTGGTTCTCGGTCAGCGCCGTGCCGAGCGGCGCCACGGCATTTTCGATGCCTGCCTGATGCAGCGCGATCACGTCCATATAGCCTTCGACGGCGACGATCGTGCCCGCGCCGTCGGCGCCCTGGGAAGCGCGCCGGGCGCGCGCGAAATTGAAGAGCACATTGCCCTTGTGGAAGAGCTCGGTCTCGTTGGAGTTCAGATATTTGGCGGGCGCATCGGCAGACATCGCCCGGCCGCCGAAGGCGATAACTTTTTCGCGCGCCGAGAGGATCGGAAACATGATCCGGTCGCGAAAGCGGTCGTACGAGACCGGAACGTCCGGCCCATAGACGACGAGGCCGCAGGCCTCGATCTGCTCCTTGCCGACCCCCTTGCCGGCGAGAAATTCCTTCAACGCATTTCGGCTATCCGGCGCATAGCCGAGCCGGAAGGTCTCGATCGTGCGGCCGGTGAGGCCCCGTTCGCGCAGATAGGCGCGCGCCTTGGCGCCGGACGCGGTCTGAAGCTGGTCCTGAAAGAACTGCGTCGCCAGTTCCATGACGTCGAGCAGGCTCGTGCGTTCCTTCTCCCGCCGCTCGGCCTGCGGATCGGGCTGCGGCATGGGAACACCCGCCATATCGGCGATCTGCTGCACCGCTTCGGGAAAGCTCAGGCCCTCGAGGTCGGTCAGAAAGCGAAAATGGTCGCCGGAGACATTGCAGCCGAAACAATGGTAGCGGCCCTTGCGGTCCTCGCAGTGGAAGCTCGGCGACTTTTCGCCGTGGAAGGGGCAGCAGGCCCAGTAGTCGCCGCGCGACACATTGGTCTTGCGCCGGTCCCAGGTGACGCGCTTGCCAACCACGTCCGAAATCGGAACGCGGTCGCGGATCTCGTCAAGGAAGGACGGTGAAAAGCGCATGGATACCTCTGGCCAGCTTCCATATAAGCGGCCTGGCCGGAGGAAGCCACCGTTCCTCTCGGTCTTGCCCGCTTTTCACAGGCGGCCATCAAAAGAGGCGGGAAACTGAGGCGCCGCCGGAGATCAGGCGCCGGCGCAGCGGCTTACTTCAACAGCTCCTTGACGATGCTGGAAGCCTTGGCGAAATCCATCTGGCCGGAATAGCGCTCCTTCAAAGCATTCATCACCTTGCCCATGTCGCGCAGGCCCTGAGCGCCGAGTTCCGCGATGACTGCGGCGCAAAGCTCGTTCACCTTCTCCTCGGAGAACTGCTCGGGTAAAAATCCGTTGATGATGCTGATTTCCTGCCGCTCCTGCTCGGCGAGCTCCGGGCGGCCGCCCTCGTCGTAGATGCGGGCCGATTCCTCGCGCTGCTTGATCATCTTGGCGAGGATCTGCATGATCTCGTCATCGCCGGCCTGGTCCTTGCCCTGGCCGCGATTGGCGATGTCGCGGTCCTTGATAGCCGCCTGGATCAGCCGAACGGTCGAAGTCCGCCGGGTATCCTTGGCTTTCAGCGCTTCCTTCAGGGCGTTTGCGAATTGCTCGCGCATCTCTTTCTCCATGCAGAAACGGCCCCGCGTCGACGGCGCCGGACGACTGCTATTGCCTCGTTATGGTCGTTCTCTTAAACCACGGCGGCAGCCACAATCAAACCCTTCGCGCAACCGGTTGAATTGTAAGGGACTTTATTTCCGGACAATTCACGGGCGCCCGGTTGACCCGGCTAAAGCCTTTGTCTATTTTCCGGCACCTGCACGAACATCGGCATGAACCTCTTTCTCGCGGGGCTTCCGCGCGCCAATGCCGCATGCAATTTTGAAATGGGGCTGAACCGACCGGCTTTAAAGCCGCGCCTTCCGCCGCAACGGGATAGGAACGATGACCGCGACACCCGCATGGACAACCCAGAAACCCACTGCCCTGCTCGTTCTGGCCGACGGCACGGTGATCGAAGGCAAGGGCATCGGCGCGACCGGCAAGGTTCAGGCCGAGGTCTGTTTCAACACGGCGCTGACGGGGTATCAGGAAATCCTCACGGACCCCTCCTATCTCGGCCAGATCGTCACCTTCACCTTCCCGCATATCGGCAATATCGGTGCCAATGACGAGGACATCGAGGACCTGACCCCCGCCGCCCGCCACGGCGCCGTCGGGGTGATCTTCAAGGCCGACATCACCGATCCTTCAAACTATCGCGCCGCCAAGCACCTCGACGCGTGGTTGAAGGCACGCGGCGTCATCGGGCTCTGCGGCATCGATACCCGGGCGCTGACCGCCTGGATCCGCGAAAACGGCATGCCGAACGCCGTGATCGCCCATGATCCGGCCGGCGTTTTCGACGTCGAGACGCTGAAGGCGGAAGCCAAAGCCTGGAGCGGCCTCGAGGGGCTCGACCTTGCGAAGGTCGCGACCTCCGGCCAGTCCTACCGCTGGAACGAGAAGCCCTGGGTTTGGAACGACGGCTACTCCACGCTCGGCGAGACCGAAGCCGCCTATCATGTCGTCGCCCTCGACTATGGCGTGAAGCGCAACATTCTGCGCCTCTTCGCCGGTCTTGATTGCCGCGTCACGGTCGTCCCGGCCGACACAAGCGCCGAGGAAGTACTGGCGCTCAAGCCGGACGGCATTTTCCTGTCGAACGGCCCGGGCGACCCGGCCGCCACCGGCGAATATGCCGTGCCGGTGATCAAGAGCCTGCTGCAGAGCGACATCCCTGTCTTCGGCATCTGCCTCGGCCACCAGATGCTGGCGCTGGCGCTCGGCGCGAAAACCGAGAAGATGCATCAGGGCCACCACGGCGCCAACCATCCGGTCAAGGACCACACGACCGGTAAGGTCGAGATCGTCTCGATGAACCACGGCTTCGCGGTCGATTCCAAGTCGCTGCCGGAAGGTGTTGAAGAGACTCACATTTCGCTCTTCGACGGCACCAATTGCGGCCTGCGCTTGAGCGGCAAGCCGGTCTTCTCCGTCCAGCACCACCCGGAAGCCTCCCCGGGCCCGCAGGACAGCCACTATCTCTTCCGCCGGTTCCTCAACCTGATCCGTGAGAAGAAGGGAGAACCGGCGCTCGCCGAACGCTAGAAAGCCGAAGAGAACGAATGAAGGCCCGCTTACGCGGGCCTTTTACTTCAGCCGTCGCCGAGCCGCTCCGCTATGAAGTCGATCGTCGCACGCACCGAAGGCAATTGGCCGCGACGATGTGGCATCAGGATCGTCGTCGTCACCTTGCCTGCAGTCCACTCCGGGAGGATGTGGACGAGTGCACCGCTTGCAATTTCCTCCTGACAGAGCGTGCCAGGCAGCGCGGTTATCCCAAGTCCTGCCAGCGCTGCCGCCAGCAGGACCCGGGATTCGTCCGCCACAAAGCGCGGATTGAGTGAGATCTGCACGCTCGTGCCGTCTTGGTGCTCGACCGTCCAGCCCTGCGAGGTAAGTGACGTCATCAGCCCATCGTGCTCCTGCAACGCCTCTGCTCGTGCAGGCACTCCGCGCTCTTGCAAATAAGCAGGCGCGGCGACGAGAAGTTTGCTCTGTGAGCCGACGCGACGCTGCACGAGACCAGAGTCCGGCAGGGGCGCGAAATGATCGCGCACAGCCATATCGAAGCCTTCCTGGACGATATCGACGAAGCGGTCAGTCGCGTGCAGGACGACGCGAAGCTTGGGATAGGCGAGAGCGAGTTCGGGCAATAGCGGGGCTAGCGAAAGCTGCGCCGTCGGAACGGAGGCCGTGATCCTGACAGCGCCGCTCGGTTCGGCAAGCCTGCCTTTGACGACATTTTCCGCCGCTTCGGCCTCCACCAGCATCGCCGCCGCGTGGCGGTAGAAATCTTCCCCCGTTTCAGTCACCGCGAACCGGCGCGAGGTCCGGTTTATGAGGCGGACGCCGAGGTTCTTCTCGAGCACCGCCACCCGCTTGCTGAGCGTCGATTTCGGCACGTTGAGCGCACGCGCCGCCGGCGCAAAACCTCCGTGGTCCACGACGTGGACAAAGAAAGTGAAGTCATTGAGATTCGCCATGGCCGTCATTGTCTGCAATTGTGGACGATATGTCCACGACCAGCCGTCTACCACAAGACCGTCCACGAATGCATCTCTTTCTCATCATTCAATCGAACCGAAGAGGAAGACATAATGGCGATTTATCAGGGTAAGAAGGCGATCGTGGTCGGCGGCACCCACGGCATGGGGCTGGCAACGGTCAGGCGGCTCGTCAATGGCGGCGCTGAAGTGCTCCTGACCGGGCGCAACGAGGAGAATGTCGCCAAAGTCAGAGAGGAGTTCGGTCCGCGCGTGCACGCCGTGCGCTCGGATATCGCCGATCTCAGCGATATCGCGGTCCTTGGCGCCTCCGCCGGCCAGAAGCTCGGGGCCATCGACCTCCTCCACGTCAATGCCGGCATTTCCGAGCTTGAGCCCTTCGATCAGGTCAGCGAAGCCTCTTACGATCGCCAGTTCGCGGTCAACACCAAGGGCGCCTTCTTCACCGTCCAGCGGCTGGCGCCGCTGATCCGCGAGGGCGGCTCGATCGTCTTCACCTCCTCGGTTGCAGACGAGGGTGGGCATCCGGGCATGAGCGTCTACAGCGCCACCAAGGCCGCACTCGTCTCCTTCGCCTCGGTGCTGGCGGCAGAGCTCCTGCCGCGCCGCATCCGGGTCAACACGGTGAGTCCCGGCTTCGTCGACACGCCGACCAAGGGTGCAGCCGGCCTTACCGATGCGGAACGCGCCGAGTTCAAAGCGCTGGGCGATGCTATCACGCCGATGAAGCGCAACGGCACTGCCGACGAGGTGGCCCGCGCCGTGCTGTTCCTCGCCTTCGAGGCCACCTTCACAACGGGGGCAAAGCTCGCCGTCGACGGCGGCCTCGGCCAGAAGCTCTCAACGGCCGGTTGAAGCGAAACAGGAAAGGAAAAAGCATCACCAGGATTTTCGATCGACAGCGGTCAGCACCACCGCAACGTCGTCTCCGACGCGGCAATGCAGACCATCCCGTTGACACTATAGTCCGTGGGAGCCGCGAGCAGGACCTCGCCCCGGACTTCATCGATGCCATGCGAAGGCTTGCCACCATGCGAGTCGACAGAGGCCAAAGCGGCGCCGCATCTCCGGCGTGATCGAACTGATCCGAAGGCGGGAATGAATCGAATTTCAAAGAGATAGGACTGCTGCCTGAGATGGGTTGTCCGGTCGTTGAATCGAAATCTGAGCACGAAAAAGCCCGCCGTGTCCGGCGGGCTTGATGTTTGTTGCTCTGTCCGGGGCTTTACTTGCAAGCGGCGCAGAAACGCTGGATGCGCCGGCAAGCCTCTTCCAGCAGCGCCTCGGAGGTCGCATAGGAGATGCGGAAGTTCGGGCCCAGGCCGAAGGCCGAACCATGCACCACCGCCACGCCTTCGACCTCGAGGAGCTCGGAGACGAAGTCCTCGTCGGTCTCGATGACCTTACCCGACGGGGCGGTCTTGCCGATGAGACCGGCGCAGGACGGATAGACGTAGAAGGCGCCTTCCGGCGTCGGGCAGGAAATGCCCTTCGCCTGGTTCAGCATCGACACGACGAGGTCGCGGCGGCCCTGGAAGATTTCCTTGTTGCGCGGAATGAAATCCTGCGAGCCGTTCAGCGCTTCGACGGCTGCCCATTGCGCGATCGAGGTGGCGCCCGAGGTCTGCTGGCCCTGGATCATGTCCATCGCCTTGATCAGCGGCAAGGGTCCGGCGGCATAGCCGATGCGCCAGCCGGTCATCGCATAGGCCTTGGAGACGCCGTTCATCGTCAGGGTGCGGTCGTAGAGGCCGGGCTCGACCTCGACCGGCGTCGCGAACTTGAAGTCACCATAAGTCAGGTGCTCGTACATGTCGTCCGTCAGCACCCAGACATGCGGATGTTTCATCAGCACATCCGTCAGCGCCTTCAGTTCGTCATGCGAATAGGCAGCGCCCGACGGGTTCGAGGGCGAGTTGAAGACGAACCACTTGGTCTTGGGCGTGATCGACTTGTCGAGATCCTCGGCCTTGAGCTTGAAGTTGTTTTCCTGGGCCGTCGCGACGAAGACCGGCGTGCCGCCGCAAAGCGCCACCATCTCCGGATAGGAGACCCAGTAGGGAGCCGGGATCACGACTTCGTCGCCTGGGTTGAGCGTCGCCATGAAGGCGTTGAAAAGAATCTGCTTTCCGCCGGTGCCGACGATCGTCTGGGCGGCGGTGTAGTCGAGGTTGTTCTCGCGCTTGAATTTCTTGGCGATCGCCTCGCGCAGTTCCGGAATGCCCGAAACCGGCGTGTACTTCGTCTCGCCGCGGTTGATCGCGTCGATCGCCGCCTTCTTGATGTTGTCCGGCGTATCGAAATCCGGCTCGCCTGCTCCAAGACCGATGACATCGCGGCCTTTCGCCTTCAATTCGCGGGCTTTCTGCGAAACGGCGATGGTGGCGGAGGGCTTTACACGAGAAAGGGCATCGGCAAGGAAGGCCATGGTGTGAGGTCCTGATCGTTTCGAAACGGGCGTGAGACGCTACGGAACGGAAGACCGGCCTCCATAGCGGTTAGGTCTATGTCGAAAGACGCCCGGTCTTGCAAGCGCTCGATCGAGAAAAACGGCGGCCAAACCTCGCAAAATGCGTCACCATGACAAAGTTTCATCAAAGCGATCACGGCCGCAATGGATGACGGGCAATCCGGAACCTCCGTCCGCAATCTCACCGCCCCTCCGTGCCCCAGAAGACCGCCCCTCTTCACGCGTTTTCCCACGGCCCATATTTCGCCACAATAACTGTCGCAGAGCGCCGCAATTCCGTCCTTCAAGAGCCGATATCCAGGCGTCATGTCGTGTGATGCGAACGCATTGGCATCGTGGGGGTGTGCTATGTTTCTCGATGAAGAGATCGCTTCGACGCGAACCGGCCGAAACGAGGCGCGCTGGGGGTTTTATCTGGCGCTCGCGGCGCTCGCGGTCTGCATGGTGATGATCTTCGGCCTCGTGGTCGAGACGAAGGCCCAGGCGGCTTCCGCCGAGCCGGACCAGCAATCGGCGATGCTCGTCGTCTCCGAACCCGCCCCCGCGGCGGTGCTGGGCGAGCGGCAGATTGCCGTCGGCGCAACGCTGCTTGCCGCCGCGCTCACGGCCGGCACCGCTTTCGTCGTCAGCAACCGGATCGCCGCCTTAAGCAGGGCGAGAAGCAGGCGCCATGGCCGATAACGAAGACGATCTGCCCGAGCAACGTACCGGCTTCCTTGCCCGGCTGTCGGCGATCGAGACGATCATCGTCGCGATCATCGCCATGATTGCCCTTGCCGGCCTGATGCTGATCGGCAAGGGCTTTTACATGAAAGCGACCGCCGAGCTTTTTGCCTTGGAAAGGCAGATGGCAAATCAGTCCTTGATTGGCACCAGCCGGTCGCTGCAGCCCTTTTTCGAGAGCTTGTAAAGGGGTCGCTGCAGCGCGCACGTCCGATAAAGCCGTTTTGATCGGATTTGACTTGAAGCTAAGGCGACTGGGCACCAGTTTCTCTCCTGACCTGTAATGGCGGTCATGCAGGAGCTTGGGAGCGTCGAATCGCATGTGGCACTGGGCAAAAATCAAACCGAGCGAAATCCCCGTGACGCTCCTTTCGGCCGCCCTGCCTCTGGCCGCGGCTCTGTTCCTTTCCGCCGCTCTGCCTGCCGCTGCACAAGAGGCCCGGGAATTCCAGACACAGACGGGGACCGTCCTTGTCGAGACACTCGCGCACGGCCTCCAGCATCCCTGGGCGGTCGAAGTCCTGCCCGATGGGGCGCTTATCGTCACCGAGCGGCCGGGCCGGCTCCGCATCCTGCGCGACGGCAAGCTCTCGTCCGCGGTCGAAGGCCTTCCTGATGTCGCCGAACATGGCCAGGGAGGCCTGCTCGACGTCGCGCTCGACCCGCAATTTTCCGCCAACCGCACCCTTTACCTCACTTTCGCGGCCCGAGGCGACGACGGTTATGGCACCGCTCTGGCGCGAGCGACGCTCTCCGACGACGAGCGAAGGCTGACGGACGTCAAGGAGATCTTTCGGATGAACCGGTTCACGCGGGCTGGCCAGCATTTCGGCTCCCGCATCGCCATCGACCGCGACGGCAGCCTGTTCTTCGGCATCGGCGACCGCGGCGATGGCGAGCGGGCTCAGGACCCGCGCGACCATGCCGGCGCCCTCCTGCACATCAACGCCGATGGCTCCGTCCCCTCCTCCAACCCCTATCGCGGCGGTACCGAGGGCCTGCCGGAAATCTGGTCGAAGGGCCACCGCAATCCCCAGGGCCTCACCTTCGATACGGCCGACGGCAAGCTCTTGACCGTCGAGCACGGGGCGCGCGGCGGCGATGAAGTGAACAACCCGCAGCCGGGCAAGAACTATGGCTGGCCGGTGATCACCTACGGTAAAGACTATTCCGGCGCAGAAATCGGCGAAGGTACCGCCAAGGAAGGCTTGGAGCAGCCGCTTTACTACTGGGATCCTTCGATCGCCCCCGGCGCGCTCGCGGTCTATCGCGGCACCATGTTTCCGGAATGGAACGGCGACCTGCTGGTCGCGGCGCTGAAATACCAGTTGCTGGCCCGGCTCGAGCGCGACGACACCGGGGCGATCACGTCCGAGGAGCGGCTGTTCGACGGCGAGTTCGGCCGCATCCGCGATGTGATCGTCGCGCCGGACGGCGCCCTGCTGATGGTGACCGACGAGCAGAATGGCGCGGTCCTCAGGGTCTCTAAGGTCCCGACCCAATGAGGGCGCGCTTCAGAGCGAGGCCCTGATCTCCTTTCGGAACATAAACTTCAGCCCGGACCACACCGCGTCCACGGCGCAGACCTTCACGTCGACGAGGCCGAGCGGCAGAAAGATGTCCCGAAGCGCATCCTCGGTCAGCGTCGTCGCAACGCCTGAGGCACGCTTGGGCCAGGATACCCAAAGCATGCCGTCGGGCTTTAGCCGGCGAGCCAGGGCAGTCGCCCGTGCTTCGAGTCCCGCCCTCTTCGTATCGAAGCTGTGAATGTAATCGAACCGGCGCGAGACCGTCCCCTCAATCGAGGTGACGAGATGGGCAAACCCGGGAAAAGCGGCAATCTCCTGCAGATGCTCAGGCACATAGAGAAGCAGCGCCGCCTGCCCGCCGCGCAGGCCGAGCTTCTTTTGAAGCGGCGTGCCCGAATAGCCCGCCGCGTGCATATGCGTTTCAATCCGTTCGGCATCGTCGCGTCGCATCGTCGTCGTGCCAGCTCTGGGCGTCGAGGATGAGACTTGCGCCAGGAAAACGCAACTGATAGAGCGGCGGCGCAATCAAGAGGCGAAGTTGCCTTTATTGCTTTCCGCCCAGTCTCGCCCCGGGAGCCCTCCGTGACTCGCATCCAGGCCAACCTTTTCCTGTTGCTGTCCGGCGCGATCTGGGGCGCAGGATTCGTAGCCCAGTCTACCGCGATGCAGGCGATCGGACCGCTCTCGTTCATCGGCTTGCGTTTCGCAATTGCCACCCTGGTGGCCTTGCCCCTGGCACTGGTCGAGGCCCGACGCGCCACGGCGCCGCTGCCGCATGCGGCCATGCGCAACTTCATCCTTGTCGGGCTGGCGCTGTTCGGCGGAGCGGTGACGCAACAATACGGGCTGCTCACAACCACCGTCACCAATTCCGGCTTCTTGACCGGCCTCTACGTCATCTTCGTGCCTGTCCTGACGGTCGTCTTCCTGCGCCGACGGCCGCACTGGATCATCTGGCCGGCGGCGCTGATGGCGAGTTTCGGCATTTTTCTCTTGAGCGGCGGCACCCTGTCGGGACTGAACCGCGGAGATCTGCTGACCATCGTCTGTGCCTTCTTCTGGGCGATTCAAGTTTTGCTGATCGGCGTCTTCGCCGCAGCCACCGGGCGGCCGATGCTGCTGTCGATGACGCAATTTGCCGTATGTGCCGTTTCAGGAATCCTGCTCGCCGCCGCCTTCGAGCCCTTGAGTCTCGATCGCATCGCGGCCGCCCTGCCGCAGATTCTCTATGCGGGTGTGTTTTCGAGCGGCATCGCCTTCATTTGCCAGGTGGTCGGCCAGCGCTATACGTCGGCACCGCAAGCGGCGATCTTCCTGTCCAGCGAAGCGCTTTTCGCGGCGCTTTTCGGCGTGCTGCTGCTGGACGAGGTCATCACCCCGAGCGGCTATCTCGGCTGTATCGTCATCTTCGCGGCGATGCTCGTCGTCGAACTCGTGCCGGAATTGGCGAAGCGGCGCCGCCGGGCGGCAGGGGCCGCCGCTTAGACCAGCAAGATTTAGCTACATTGGGAGCCAAGCTGGACTTACTATATTACTTATTACTGTACACAACCGCTCTACTTTGCCCCAAAATGAATCAGCATGCGGTGGAGCCGAGCAACGGCCAAAGTTCTTTGCATTTTTTCTGCAAGATTATTCGTCGGCCTGCCCGAGCGTCGGCTCTCCTTGAAGGATGAGCCTTATCAGAGGGTTGCGACTCCCATGACGAACTGCCCAACATAGAGGCATGCTTGCAAGCGACATGATATGGCGCAAAAAATCCACTGCCTGCAACGGCCCATCAAAAAGCTGTGGATTCAACGGCTTGCAGCGCCTCCCGAATATCTTCCGCCGCCGGTCGAATTGATCTGTTTTTGAGCAATGAGAAGACTCAATACCTCGCCGGAAAAGTTTTGCTTGCCAATTCAAAATAAACTGATCACTCTTACTGTGTTCGGGCAATTTGCGAACGCGGGAAGATCTTGAAATAAATGCGAGCCGGAGACGCAAGCCACTCCGGGCGGTGAATCTGGGCCCACCAGGTCCGTCGCGATAACAGGACCCTTTCCTCAATTGTCGAGAACTGCCTGCCCCACGCCCTTCTGGGCAAAACTGTAATGCCACCCTTCGACCGGGTGGAGAGAAAAGGACCTGACGCATGGCCGAAACTGGCACTGTTAAATTCTTCAACACCGACAAAGGCTTTGGCTTCATCAAGCCGGAAAATGGTGGTGCAGATATCTTCGTACATATTTCAGCCGTACAGGCCTCGGGCCTGAGCGGTCTCAGCGAGAACCAGAAAGTCTCCTTCGATACCGAGCCGGATCGCCGCGGCAAGGGACCGAAGGCGGTCAACCTGCAGATCGTCGGCTAACGCCGCGCTCTGTCAATAATTGCATTTGTAGCCCGGCATTTTTGCCGGGTTTTTTCGTTCAGGCTCCGTTCAGTTTGGGCTATATACAGTCTTGCTCATCATGAAAGCCGGGCCTTCAGTCCGGTTCCTCCATGCACAGGATTGAAGCCCATGAACAAGTTCCTCAAAGCAACCGTTCTCTCGCTCGCCGCGGCCGCCATGGTCCTCCCAACGTTCGGCACGGCCCAGGCAGGCGACGATCACGATGATGCGTGGGCAGCAGGCGCAGTGGGTCTGGTGACAGGCACGCTTATCGGAACCGCGATCGGTTCACAGCCCCGCTACAGCGAACCGGTTTATATCGATCCGGAGCCGGAATATTACGAGCCGCGTCCGGTTTACCAGCCCCGCCCCGTCTACCGGGCCCGCCCGGTCTATCGTCAGGTTGTTGTCGACAGCTACGATCTTGAGCCCTGGACTCCGGCTTGGTACCGCTATTGCTCGCAGCGCTACCGCTCCTTCGATCCGGAGAGCGGCACCTTCGTCGGTTACGACGGCCGCAGCCATTTCTGCACGGCCGGCTGATCAGAGCGTCGCCCAATTTTAGACGAGAACCCCGTGCCTCATACGAGTCACGGGGTTTTCTAGCGCATCGGCCCGAAAATCGGAATCGATTTTCGGAAAGCACGATATGTAGATTCAGAGTGTTACAGCGTCCTTTGCGCGTCTGAAAAGACGCGCGGCGCTGTAAGCCTGTAATCCGATCAGAGCCCGCGCAGATATGGGTTGCTACGGCGCTCCTCGCCGATCCGGCCGCCCGGTCCGTGGCCGCAGATGAAACCGACGTCATCGCCGAGCGGCAGGATCTTGTCGCGGATGGAATCGAGAAGTTGTTGATGGTCGCCGCCGGGCAGGTCGGTGCGGCCGATCGAGCCGTGGAACAGCACGTCGCCGACATGGGCGAAGCTCTGCGCACGGTTGAAGTAGACGACATGGCCGGGCGCATGGCCGGGGACGTGCAGCACTTCGAAGACGTGATTGCCGAAGGAGACCGTGTCCCCGTCTTCCAGCCATTGGTCCGGCAGGACGTTCTGCACCTTCATCGCCAGGCCGAAACGCTCCGCCTGGCCCTCCAGCCGTTCGAGCAGCGGCCGGTCGTCCTTGTGCGGACCGATGATCTTGAGCTCCAGCGCCTCCTTCAATTCCTTGGCGCCGCCGGCATGATCGATATGACCGTGTGTGAGCCAGATCGCCTGCAGCTCGATGCCGTTTTCGCGGATCGTCTGCAGGATGACGTCGACGTCGCCACCGGGATCGACAATCACGCCTTCCTTCGTCTCGCTGTCGAACAGCACCGTGCAGTTCTGCTGAAAATGCGTAACCGGGATGATGCCCGCCTGTAACATGCCGACCGTGCCTCGTTCTTCCTTAGCTGTGGGCGGTGTCGCCGCCAGGTCACCTATAGCGGGATATGAGGCCGGAGACAGCGCAAATCAGCGAAGCGCGACAATTTCCGTTCTGTTCGACTCGGTCGGCAATTGCACGGTTGTGAGCAACAGAATGGATACGGCAAGTTTCGCCGCCACGACAACAAAGACCAGCGGACGCAGCCGCTGTGCAGTGAGTTCGGCCTCGTCGATGGTCTCATGCTGCATGGTCCGGACTCCCGGTGAGAACGCCCTTGGTCAGAAGGCGTGACTTCGTCCAACCTTCAGCGGGCGCGGCGATCTCTCAGTCGAAGCGCTCCACCGTCGGCCGAAGCAACGCTCGGCGGCAGCAATATGTTTCATGTTCACATTTCCTGATGTCACGCCGGGAACATCCGAGGCGTACGGGGCGTTTGGCCCGCATCATAGAAGAGGAGCAAGACAATGAAGACCCTCTCCCCCCACCTGTTGAAAGCGGTCGCGGCAGCGGGTTTGATCCTCGCTGCGGGCGTCTCCGCCGCCGCTGCGGCAATGAGCGCGACGGCAGTGACCGATCTCAACGTACGCGCCGGCCCCGGCCCGCAATATCCGGTCGTTGGCCTGGCGGCGCGCGGCAGCACGACCGTGCTCGAGGGCTGCATCGAAGGCAGCCTGTGGTGCCGGGTCAATGTCGGCGGCGTCAGCGGCTGGGCCTATGCCAAATATCTCGCAATGGCCCAGAGCGGCTCGACGGTGGTAATTTCCGAGCGGCGCGCTGAACTCGGCGTCCCGGTCGTGACCTACGAGGCGACCGGCAGCACGGTGGCCACCCCGACCGAACCGCTTGAGTTGATCGGGCCGGTCGAAGAGGTCGATGCCATCACCCCGCCTCCGGCAGTAGGCACCTACATCACTTCCAACCCGGTGGACCCGGTCTATCTCGATGGCGAGGTGGTTCTCGGCGCGACGCTGCCGAGCACCGTGGCCGTCCGGCCGATCCCGGAGTACAACTACGAATACGTGATGGTAAACGGGCAGCCTGTGCTTGTTGAACCCTCGACACGTCGGATAGTCTACATCTATCGCTGACGTTCAATCGTAGTGGACGTGATTAAGTCGCAGCGCGTCGTGAACGCGCTGCGACGCATTTCCGTGTCAGTCTCCCGCCGAGCCTCAACAATCTCCCAACCTCACGGTGCGCATCGACCTATTCTGCCGCAGACGGTTCGACTCGCCGGTAGAATTGTGTCAACAAAGCTGACACTTCTTTCTATTATGTCGCTAGTGGACGTTTTCTTAAATCCCAGTCGATTTAAGGATTAAGAGCATGCAGCCTTCAAAGTGCCACAGCGAGCTTTGCGCGTCCTATAAGACGCACGGCGCTGGAGGTGCAATCTGCCGGGAAAGGAAAGTGACCGCGTGGCCGGCCAAACTAGGGACAACAGCCAGTACATGACAGATGTCACCCGCAAGGAGGAAGACACGATCGATTTTGAGATTATCGAGCTGCTGTTTTTCGCCTATCGCGACTTCACCGGCGATCCGGACGCCATTCTCGAAAAGAGCGGTTTCGGGCGCGCCCACCACCGCGTCGTGCACTTCGTCAATCGAGAGCCGGGCATGACCGTGGCCGATCTTCTCGACACGTTGAAGATCACCAAGCAGAGCCTTGCCCGTGTCCTCAAGCAACTGATCGACTCAGGCTATATTCGTCAGGTGGCCGGTCCGGAGGACAGGCGCCAACGCATGCTCTATACGACGAAAGAGGGCCAGGCACTGGCGCGAGCACTCGCCGAGCCACAGTCCCGCCGCATAGCGGATGCATTGGCGAAGACGGGTCCCGGCGCGCGGGAAATCGTCAAGCGGTTTCTCGTCAACATGAAGAACAGCGCCGCGGACTGATACCGGGGCTCCGCCTAGGATTTTATTAGGATTAACGGATAAACCCCTGGAATCAGGGAATGGGGCGACCGCGGCGCATCTGCTTCAATGCGCGGTCACTCAAATTCGGGAGGAGGACGCGGCTGTGATCCGGTTCGGTTCGATCGCAGTCGCGCACCGCAGGGGAAATAAGGCTCTGCCGAGAAAAGGGTTTGCCAAGCATGATTGCCAAAGCGAAAGTGGCCGATGACGCGGCGCACCTTCTGATCGTGGATGACGACCGACGCATTCGCGACCTGCTGAACCGCTTTCTGGTGGAACAGGGGTTTCGCGTGACAACGGCGGCCGATGCCGGCGAAGCGAGGCGAAAGCTCATCGGGCTCGATTTCGATCTCCTGATCGTCGACGTGATGATGCCCGGCGAAAGCGGCATCTCGCTGACCCAGAGCTTGAGACACATCAAGACCGTACCGATCATCATGCTGACGGCACTCGCAGAAGCGAATTCCCGCATCGAAGGTCTTGAGGCGGGCGCCGACGACTACTTGCCGAAACCCTTCGAGCCGCGTGAGCTCGTGCTCAGGATCAATAACATATTGCGTCGGAACCAGCCCACACAGGCGCCGAAGGTCGATCAGGTCATCTTCGGCCCCTATACGTTTTCGGTGGTGCGCAAGGAGCTTCGCCGCGGCGCCGAGCACATCCGGCTGACCGACCGCGAACAGGAGATCATGACCCTGTTTTCGCAACGCGCCGGCGAAACCATTCCACGCCACGAATTGATCGGCGACGACGCCGAGGTCGGCGAACGGACGATCGACGTGCAGATCAACCGGCTGAGGCGCAAAATCGAGGACGATCCCTCCAATCCCGTCTGGCTGCAGACGGTGCGCGGCATCGGCTATCGTTTGAGTGTGGACTAGTCTAGGTTCAAGACGAGCGGGATGCCACACCTGTTCAACAAAGGACCGCTTCGGCAACGACTGAGACGACGATGGTAAGCCTCGACAGCCTCAGGCGCACAAGATCGAACAGCGCCGACAGCGCCTGGAAGCGCCTCATCCGCTGGCTGCGTCGCCGCCTGCCGATGGGTCTCTACGCCCGCTCGCTGCTCATTGTCGTGATTCCCATGGTGTTGCTGCAGTCGGTCGTCGCCTTCGTCTTCATGGAGCGGCACTGGCAGCTCGTCACGCAGCGTCTCTCGGCCGCGGTCACCAACGACATCGCGGCTATCGTCGACCTGATCACGACCTTCCCGCAGGACGGCGACATAGATCGGATCGTCCGGATCGCCCGCGACGAGCTCGACCTCAACATCGCCGTCGAGCCGGGCGGAGAACTGCCGCCACCCCGGCCCAAACCCTTCTTCGAGATCCTCGACCAGATCCTCAGCGAGGAGATTTCGAACCAGATCCGCCTTCCCTTCTGGATCGATACGGTCGGCAACTCGAAGATCGTCGAGATCCGCATCAAGCTCGAAGACGGCCGTATCCTCCGTGTCTATGCGCGGCGCAACCAGGCCTATGCGTCGAACACCCATATCTTTCTCGTCTGGATGGTCGGCGCGTCGCTCGTCCTGCTGGCGATCGCAATCCTGTTCCTGCGTGGACAAATCCGCCCGATCCTGGCGCTCGCCAATGCCGCCGAAAGTTTCGGCAAGGGACAGAAGATCGATGACTTCGCCCCACGCGGCGCCGAAGAGATCCGCCGCGCCGGCCTGGCCTTCATCCTGATGCGCGAACGCATCGAACGCCAGATCGAACAGCGCACCGCGATGCTGACCGGTGTCAGTCACGATCTGCGCACCATCCTGACGCGCTTCAAGCTGCAACTGGCGCTCGCCGGCGACACTCCGGACCCCAGCCTCAACCAGGACGTCGAGGACATGCAGAACATGCTGGAAGGCTATCTCGCCTTTGCCCGCGGCGAGGCGGAGGAAGACGTCGGCGAGTTGAAGCTCAGCGACCTGATGGCGCGGCTCTTGGCAGAGGCCGAGCTTTACGGCAAGACCCTGACCACCTCGATCGAGGGAGAGGACAACATTCGCGTCCGGCCGAACGCCTTCACGCGTCTCGTCGCCAACCTGGTATCGAACGCCTACCGCTATGCCGACACGGTTCGGATCGACGCCCGCCATACCGCCAAATGGCTGACGATCACCATCGACGATGACGGTCCCGGCATTCCGGAGCCCTCGCGCGAGGATGTCTTCAAGCCGTTCTTCCGCCTGGACGAGGCGCGCAATCTCGACAGTTCCGGCACTGGCCTTGGCCTCGCCATTGCGCGCGACATCGCCCGAAGCCATGGCGGCAACGTCACCCTCGGCGACAGCCCGCTTGGAGGGCTGCGCGCCACAGTGCGCGTCCCGACGTGAACCCTCCCGGAGCTGCTAAAATTAGCGCGAATAGTCTACAGCGCCGCGCGTCTTATCAGACGCGCAAAGGTCGCTGTAACACTTTGAATTGCTGTAGGTCAGACCGCGCCGTTCGTTGAAACGCCGCCAAGTTCTATCTCAAACGCCATGCCTCGTCACATCAGCTTTCTGCCGTTCGGAACGGGCTTGTCGGTCGCGGCCAGCACGATCGCGCCCTCTTCGTCTGCAAAGCCGAGCGTCAGGACCTCGGAGCGGACGGGCCCGATCTGACGCGGGGGGAAATTGACTACGCCCAGCACCTGCCGGCCGACGAGATCTTCCGGCTTGTAGTGCACAGTGATCTGTGCAGACGACCTTTTTATGCCGATCTCGGCACCGAAATCGATTCTAAGCTTGTAGGCGGGCTTGCGCGCCTCGGGAAAGACCTCGGCCTCGATGATCGTGCCGACGCGGATATCCACGCGCTCGAAATCGCAAAATTCAATGAGGTCCGCCATCAAAATACCTTTGGAAATCCGGCCGGCCGCTTAACCGGCCAGTTCTTCGGCGCGCTTGCGCGCTGCCGCGATGGCCTTGTCGAAAAGCGGCTGCATGCCGTCGTCCGCCATCAGGACGGCGAGTGCGGCGGCGGTCGTGCCGCCCGGCGACGTGACGTTCTGGCGAAGGCGTGCGGCGTCGTCGGGGGACTGATGTAGGAGTTCACCAGCCCCCGCGACGGTTTCCCGAGCGAGCCGCATGGCAAGGTCCGCCTGGAGGCCGAGCTTACGCCCAGCCTCCGCCATGCACTCGACGAGATAGAAGACGTAGGCCGGTCCGCTGCCGGAAACCGCAGTCACTGTATCGATGTCGGCTTCGCTGGCAACCCATTCGACCGGCCCGCTGACCTTCAGGAGATCATGAACCAGCCCGCGTTGCTTTTCGGTCACGCGGGCATTGGCGAAAGCGCCCGTGACGCCGCGACCTATCATGGCCGGCGTGTTCGGCATCGCCCGCACGGTCGCCGCTTCGCCGAGATGGCGCTCGATGAAAGCAAGCGTCTTGCCGGCCGCGACGGAGACGATCACTGTGCCGGATCCGACGAGCCCCTTCAGCGGCGGGAGTGCCGCTTCCATGACTTGCGGTTTGACGGCGAGAAAGATCACACTTGCCTTGACGCCCTGCGGGACGGCGGCCGCATGAGCCACGCCGTTTTCGGCGATGAGTTTTTGCATGGCCGGGGGTGGGCCCGGATCGACCACGAGAACATCGCCGCCGCTGACACCGCTCTTGATCCAGCCGCCGAGCATGGCGCCGCCCATGTTGCCGGCGCCGACCAGGACGATGGGACCGGAAACGGCGATGCTCATCTCATGCCTCCCCAACAGTCGCGAACAGGACAGTATCGACGGCGCGCTGCGCGTCCATCCCGGACCAGACGACGAATTGGAACGCCTGGAAATAGGTTTCGCAGGCGTCGAGCGCGCTCGACAAAAGCACTTCCACCTGCCGGTTTGTCGGCTCGGCGCCTCCGGCAAGCAACAGAGATTGCCGGAAGATGATGACCTCTTCTTGGCGCCAGAGATCGAAATGTCCCATCAGGACCTGGCCGTTGATCTGGGAGAGCAGGCGGATCACCTCGTTGACGCGGCTATCCGGAACCTTGATGTCGAAGGCGCAGGCAAGATGCAGCGCCTCGAACTCCTCCATCCAGGAAAAGGAAACGTGATAGTCCGCCCACCGGCCCTCGACCGTCATGGCGATCTCGTCCTCGCCCGACCGCTCGAAGGACCAGTCATTGTTGGCGGCGACGAACTCGATCATATCGACCGGGTTGGACTGGCGCTCGACTTCCATTTCCAAAAGGCTCATGCATCACCCTAAAGGCACGGCGCAAGGCGCGCGAGGTCACGTTCACAAGACGCAACGCTGCAAACCCGACACCGGATACCGACACACTCTGATTGCTGGACCTGCGGTTATCCTGGCTTACTTACCCTGCCCGGAGCTTGCGTGGCCCGTTTCGAATCATCATTTAAAATCAGTGTATAACGGCAGAGTCACCCTGCCAGCCCCTGAGCCGAAAAATTGCAGGGAAGACCTCTCGTCGCGTTAGGATTTCGATTCAGCGGGGATGCTTAAACGACTCTGCGATAAGGGTTTTTTGGCAGTGTCCACAGGTGGAAAACTTTTCAGCTTTCATTAACCCTGAAGCTGACGCAGCGACTGCCGCGTGAAAAGGCGACTCGGCTGCGGAGAAGCAGCTCGAAGGCGGCATCCAATCGTATGCTGGCCGGAAATTACTTGCCGGTGGTGATGTCGCCGACCGGTTCTGTCGCGGCAAGGCGCGCTTCGAGCGCTGCGATCCGGGCGAGCAGGGCGTCGTTTTCGTCGCGCGCCCTGGCAGCCATCTCCTTGACGGCCTCGAACTCCTCGCGCTTCACCACGTCGAGCGAATTCAGCCAGCCTTCGGCCTGGGCGCGAAAGGCCGTCTCGACCTCCCGCCGTACGCCCTGGGCCGCACCGGCAGCATCCGTCATCAATCTCGCAAGATCATCGAGAATGCGGTTGGCCCCTGTGCTCATCGTATTCGTCTCCATTTCGCTCGCGCCCCATGGGCGAGCCCTGTCATTTTCAGGTAGGGTCGCGCGCACGAGGATGCAAGGAAAATCAGAGCCTGCGACGGGAAGAACGGGAGAGCCGCTTGACCCCGCCTGCTTCGATCGCCATGTTCCGCCCAACCGATAGGCCCGGCATGAGAGAAGACCTTGGAAACACTTGCTACCCGCCTCGCCATTCTCCCCTTTCCCGAAATCGATCCCGTCATCTTCACGATCGGGCCCCTCGCCGTCCACTGGTATGGGCTGGCCTATGTCGCCGGGATCCTGCTCGGCTGGTTCTATGCCCGACGCCTGGTCCAGAATGCCCCGCTCTGGCGCAACGATACCGCCCCTCTCACTCTGGCGCAGCTTGATGATTTCCTGCTCTGGGCAGCCGGCGGCATCGTGCTTGGCGGGCGCCTTGGCTACATTCTCTTCTACGATCTCGGCTCGGTGCTGCAGGACCCGATTCGGGCCGTCGAAATCTGGAACGGCGGCATGTCCTTCCATGGCGGTCTTCTGGGCACGACGCTGGCGATGATCGTGTTTGCCCGTAGGAACGCCATTCCCGTCTGGAGCCTGTTCGACGTCGTCGCCGCCGTCGTGCCGATCGGCCTTCTCTTCGGTCGCATTGCCAATTTCATCAACGGCGAGCTCTGGGGCCGGCTTTCGTCCATGCCGTGGGCGGTCGTCTTCCCGACCGGAGGGCCGTTCCCGCGCCACCCGAGCCAACTTTACGAGGCTCTTCTCGAGGGCGTCCTGCTTCTCGTCGCCCTCGCCTATTTCGTCTATCGCAGCAAAGCCCTGAAGACGCCCGGCTTCGTCACCGGCGCCTTTGCCTGCGGTTACGCCTTAAGCCGCATTTTCGTCGAATTCTTCCGCGAACCGGACGCGCAGATCGGCTATCTTGCCGGCGGCTGGCTGACCATGGGCATGGTGCTCTCGCTGCCGCTGGCTCTCGCCGGGATCTGGGCGATGGCGCGGGCGCGCAGGGCGGCAACCGCAGCCGCATAACTGGACTGGTGCATGACGAATCCTCTCGCCGACAAGATCAAGGCGCTGATCAGGACCAATGGGCCGATCAGCGTCACCGACTTTTTTTCCCTCTGCCTGGCGGACCCGCAATACGGTTACTACCGCGTTCGCGAGCCGTTCGGACGGGAGGGCGATTTCACGACGGCACCGGAAATCAGCCAGCTCTTCGGGGAAATGATCGGCATATTCCTGGTTCACGCCTGGCAGGAGCACGGTTCTCCCAGCGAGCCGATCATCGCCGAGATTGGGCCGGGCCGCGGCACGATGATGGCGGATATGCTGCGCGTCCTCCGCCGCCTAGCGCCGGAGCTTTACCAGACCGCCGAGGTTCATCTCGTCGAAACCAGCGAAAGGCTGCGCAAGGTGCAGGCCGAAACGCTCGCCGGTTATGAAGGCAAAGTCCATTGGCATGCAAGCTTCGACAGCTTGCCCGCGGGCTTCCTGCTTCTCGCCGCAAACGAGCTTTTCGATGCGATCCCGATTCGCCAGTTTGTGAGAACCGCACAGGGGTTCCGCGAACGCATGGTCGGGCTTGATGCCGACGATGAGCTGGCCTTTGCCGCCGGTGTGGCGGGCATCGATCCCTCCCTGCTGCCGACGCCGGTGCAATCGGTCGCCGAAGGCACGATCTTCGAGGCCGCCCCGGCGCGAGACGCGGTGATGGCCGCGCTTTGCGAGCGCCTGCGTGCGAACGGCGGGACGGCGGTCCTCATCGACTATGGTCATCTCTCGACCGGCTACGGCGACACGCTGCAGGCCGTCCGCAACCACCGGTACGATCCTCCGCTCGCCAACCCGGGACTTGCCGACCTCACCAGCCATGTGGATTTCGAACAACTGGCGCTGCGCGCCAAGGCGGAGAGCGTGCAGGTGAACGGCCTCGCGCATCAGGGTGACTTTCTGGTCGGTCTGGGCCTGCTCGATCGGGCGGCGGCCCTCGGCCGCGACAAGGATGCGGCGACTCAGGAAAGCATCCGCGACGATGTCGAGCGGCTTGCCGGTGCCGGTGCCGCAAAGATGGGCGAACTGTTCAAGGTGCTGGTCGTCAGCAGCCCTGAAGTCGCCCTGGTGCCGTTCCGCAAAAAGGCGCGCTGACGCGCGGGAAAACGCACATTTCCAGCCGGTGCAGGCTCTTCGCTTTCTGGTCGCGAGAGGGAATGGCCGGGAGGGATCAGGACCTCGTCTCGACGTTCCGCAATTGACAGTTCTGGCCTGCCGGGCCAACATCGCCCGGCAAATCAGCCGCAAATCATCGGGCCAGACGCGCCCTCACCCCAACGCGAAACCACGAAGATTCGAGGGCGAGAACACCGAATGCAGGACGATGCCTCGCTCTCACCCGTGCAGAGCCCGCTCTTCGGCGCCGAGGCGGGGCCAGAGATCGCCCATGGCTACTTCACCCGCAAGGGCGGCGTTTCCGAAGGCATCTATCGCGGCCTCAATGTCGGCCTCGGCTCCCATGACGATCGCGAGCGCGTCGCCGAAAACCGGGCCCGAGTCGCCAGCTGGTTCGATGCCGAGCCGCGACGTCTTGCAACGGTTCACCAGATCCATTCCCCCGATGCGATCATCGTCGACGACAGCTACGACGGCGCGCGTCCGGACGCCGATGCGCTGGTGACGGCGACGCCGGGCATCGTCCTCGGCGTGCTTTCGGCCGATTGCGGACCCGTGCTCTTCGCCGACCCGAGGGCGCGCGTCATCGGCGCCGCCCATGCCGGTTGGAAGGGCGCGCTCGGCGGCGTTCTCGAAAGCACGATCGATGCAATGGTCTCGCTCGGCGCGCGCCGGGAGCGCATCGTCGCCTGTCTCGGACCGTCGATCAGCCGCCAGCATTACGAGGTCGGCCCGGAATTCGTCGAACGTTTCATGTCCACCGACGACAGCTACGCGGCGTTCTTCAGGCCGTCCGGCCGCAACGGTCATGCGATGTTCGACCTGCCCGGGCTCACGGTCCGCCGGCTCGTCGCGGCCGGTGTGACGGCGGAAAACCTCGATATCTGCACCTATGCCGACGAGGACCGCTTCTTCTCCTATCGCCGCACCACGCACCGCCAGGAGCCCGACTACGGGCGGCAGATATCCGCAATTTGCATACGGGAGGCTTGAGATGGCGCTTCACTTCGCCGAAGAGGAATATGCATCGCGCCTGAGACGGCTCACGGCCAAGATGCAGGAAGAGCGGCTCGATGCCGTCCTTCTCTTCGCGCAGGAGAGCATGTATTGGCTCACCGGCTACGACACTTTCGGCTATTGCTTCTTCCAGACGCTGGTCGTCAAGCAGGACGGCTCGATGGTGCTGCTAACCCGGTCGGCCGATCTGCGCCAGGCGCGCCACACGTCGAATATCGAGCGCATCGAGATCTGGGTGGATCGCGTCAATGCCGATCCCGCCATGGACCTCAAGAACCTGCTCAGCGAGCTCGACCTGCTCGGCTGCCGCATCGGCGTCGAATACGACACGCATGGCATGACCGGCAGGACGGCCCGTCTCGTCGACAACCAGCTGTCGACCTTCGGCGAGCTGATCGACGCATCGATGCTCGTCAGCCGCCTGCGCCTCGTCAAGAGCCCGGCCGAAATCGTTCATGTCGAAAAGGCCGCGAGCCTTGCCGACGACGCACTCGACGCGGCCTTGCCGCTGATCCGCCCCGGCGGCAGCGAGGCCGATATCCTCGCCGCCATGCAGGGCGCCGTCTTTGCCGGCGGCGGCGACTATCCGGCCAATGAATTCATCATCGGCTCGGGCGCCGACGCGCTGCTCTGCCGCTACAAGGCCGGCCGGCGCAGTCTCGATGCCAGTGACCAGTTGACCCTCGAATGGGCCGGCGTCAGCGCCCACTACCATGCGGCAATGATGCGCACGATCGTCGTCGGCGAGCCCACCAACCGCCATCGCGAACTTTACAGCGCCTGCCGCGAGACGATCCAGGCAATCGAAATGGTGCTGAGGCCCGGCAATACCTTCGGCACCGTCTTCGACGTGCATGCGAGGATCATGGACGAGCGCGGCCTCGCCCGCCACCGCCTGAACGCCTGCGGTTATTCGCTCGGTGCCCGCTTCTCGCCCTCCTGGATGGAGCACCAGATGTTCCATGTCGGAAACCCGCAGGAGATCGAGCCGGACATGTCGCTCTTCGTGCACATGATCATCATGGATTCCGACAGCGGCACCGCCATGACGCTCGGCCAGACCTATCTGACAACCACCGAGAGCCCGAGGCCGCTGTCGCGCTACGGACTGGACTTCATATCTGCGTAAGGAAATCGTCCTATGCTTTCCGGCGAGAAATGAAAGGCAGCACGGCAGTCGGGTTTCCGGCCGCCGGCCTCGCCGAGTTCGAGCCAGACGGTGGGAACGATGCGCAAGCAGATCATGCCTATCGCAAGCCTTGGTCTTGCCGCAGCCATTGCCGGCTGCAACACCACCGACGCCCTGATCCCGCAAGTGGACGTCGGCGGAGGAACCTTCCGCTCGCCGCCGGTGACCCAGTCCGATCTCGAAGCCATGTCCACGCAGACCGCCGTGATGCCGGTCGAAAGCGTGCCGCCAAGCCGCACCGCAGCCTTCGCAGCGCAGCCGAACATTTCCGTCCCGCCGACCCACTACGCGACGAGCCACACCGACTACACGGATCCCGCCGGCACGCTCGAGGCGCAAGCCAGCCGCCTCGCCGAAGGCGTGGCACCGGTGCAGACCATGCAGCCCCAACCGCCGGTGCCAGAAAATCTGCCGCCGCAGGCAGAAAATCCGCCGCCCCAGGTCGAAAGTCAGCGGGCGCAGGCGAGAAACGTGGCGCCGCCGGAGGAAGAAAGCGCAGAGCAGCCGGCGCAGCCTGACGTCGCGGCCGCAGCGGAGAAGACGCAGCAGGCTGCCGCTTCGCCGGCTCCGGCGGCGACCGGTGCCGGCGGCATCCGCTTCCTGCCGATCATCGGCGCTCCGGTTCAGGCCGTCACGCCCCTCTCGAAGCAGCTCGGCGCCTCGGCCCGGGCGCAGGGGATCACCATCAAGAGCTCCACCGACACGTCGAGCGACCATATTCTCAAGGGCTATTTCTCGGCGCTCAACGACAGCGGCAAGACGACGGTCGTCTATGTTTGGGACATTCTCGACGGCGGCGGCAATCGCCTGCACCGCATCCAGGGGCAGGACACGGTGGAAAGCAGCGCTGCCGAACCCTGGAGCGCCATTCCGCCGGAAACAATGCAGGCGATCGCCGAAAAGACGATCGACGCCTATCTCGAATGGCGTCAGTCCCAACGCGGTTGACGCAAAGATTTTAGGATAATAGGCGCTGCGCCGCAGCAATCCCCTTGCATTCACCTTCAAGGACGCTAAAAAGCGGCCGATCAGCTCTGACAGCGGCCATCGCAGCGATTGCCCGCGATCGGAATGGCTCAGGGATTTTGCGCGGACGATCCTGCCCCGGACTGGACCGGACGGTGGCCGCGCCAGCTCAAGGCGGACCGTCTATGAAGGTTTTCGCAGGCAATTCGAACCGGCTGCTGGCCGAAGCGATCTGCAACTATCTCAACCTGCCGCTCGGCAGAGCCACCGTACGGCGCTTCGCCGACCAGGAAATCTTCGTCGAGATCGGCGAGAACGTGCGCGGCGAGGATGTGTTCATCGTCCAGTCGACCTCCTTCCCCACCAACGATCATCTGATGGAACTGCTCATCATGATCGACGCGGTCCGCCGCTCCTCCGCCCGCCGCATCACCGCCGTGCTTCCCTATTTCGGGTATGCCCGCCAGGACCGCAAGCCCGGACCGCGCACCCCGATCTCCGCCAAGCTAGTCGCCAATCTGATCACCGAAGCCGGCGCCGACCGCGTCCTCACCCTCGATCTCCACGCCGGCCAGATCCAGGGCTTCTTCGACATCCCGACCGACAACCTCTATGCGGTTCCGATCCTGGCCCGCGACGTCAAGGAGCACTACGACCTCAAGAACGTCACGGTCGTTTCGCCGGACGTCGGCGGCGTCGTGCGCGCCCGGGCGCTTGCCAAGCGCCTCGACTGTCTGCTGGCGATCGTCGACAAGCGTCGCGATCGCCCCGGCGAATCGGAGGTCATGAACGTCATCGGTGACGTTCATGGCAAGGATTGCATCCTGATCGACGACATCGTCGATTCCGGCGGCACGCTCTGCAACGCCGCCGAGGCGCTGCTCAAGAACGGCGCCACAAGCGTCACCGCCTATATCACGCACGGCGTGCTTTCCGGCGGCGCGGTCGCCCGCGTCACCTCATCGATGCTGAAGGAACTGGTGATCACCGATTCCATCCAGCCGACGACGGCGGTGCAATCGGCCCACAATATCCGCGTGATCTCGACCGCCGGCCTAATCGGCGAAGCCATCAGCCGCACCAGCCAGGAAGAATCGGTGTCGAGCCTTTTCGACTGAGAGCGGAACGTCCGACTTCAGCCAATCACAACGCCGGCTCTAACTGCCGGCGTTTGTTTTTGACTACGGAACGGCGCAGGCCTCGCCGCCTCCAAAGAGCCGCGAGCGGGTGAGGAAGCGCTTCTCGCGGCCATTGTCGAGCGAGAACATCCCGCCCCTGCCCGGCACCACATCGATGATCAGTTGGGTGTGCTTCCAGACCTCATGCTGACTGGCGCTGATATAGACCGGCACGCGGTCGATCTCGCCGAGCTTCACGTCGTTGTCGCCGACGATGTAGTCGTCTGCCGGGTAGCACATCGGGGACGAGCCGTCGCAGCAGCCGCCTGACTGATGGAACAGGATCTCCGGATGATCGGCGCGGATTTCGCGGATGAGTTCGATCGCCGCGTCGGTCGCAAGCACGCGCGGCTCGCCGATTGTTTCCGTCATCATTCTCTCCTTCCTGAAAAGCCAGCATGCTCCCGGTGGAACGCCACCGGGAGCATGCCGGGAGGATCGCCGGCACCAGCGGGACGAGCGGTTTACCGCCTTCCCGCTCCAATTCTGGGGCGGGGATCAGAAGAAGCCGAGCGCCTCGGGGCTGTAGCTTACCAGCAGGTTCTTCGTCTGCTGGTAATGGTCGAGCATCATCTTGTGCGTCTCGCGGCCGATGCCCGATTGCTTGTAGCCGCCGAAGGCGGCATGCGCAGGATAGGCATGGTAGCAGTTGGTCCAGACACGGCCGGCCTGGATCTCGCGGCCGAAGCGGTAGCAGCGGTTGGCATCGCGGCTCCATACGCCGGCGCCGAGGCCATAGAGCGTGTCGTTGGCGATCGCGAGCGCCTCCTCCTCGGTCTTGAAGGTCGTCACCGACACGACCGGGCCGAAGATTTCCTCCTGGAAGATGCGCATCCTGTTGTGCCCGCGGAACACCGTCGGCTTGACGTAGTAGCCGCCCGAGAGATCGCCCTCGAGCACGTTGCGCTCGCCGCCGGTCAGCACTTCAGCGCCCTCCTGCCTGCCGATGTCGATATAGGAGAGGATCTTCTCGAGCTGCTCGCCCGACGCCTGCGCACCGATCATCGTCGCACTATCGAGCGGATTGCCCTGCCTTATTGCTTCGACCCGCTTCAGCGCCCGCTCCATGAAGCGGTCATAGATGCTTTCCTGGACCAGCGCCCGGCTCGGGCAGGTGCAGACCTCGCCCTGGTTGAGCGCAAACATCGCAAAGCCTTCGAGCGCCTTGTCGAAATAGTCGTCGTCCTCATTGAGCACGTCGGCGAAGAAGATATTCGGCGACTTGCCGCCGAGTTCGAGCGTCACCGGGATGAGGTTCTGGCTGGCGTACTGCATGATCAGCCGGCCGGTCGTCGTCTCGCCGGTAAAGGCGATCTTGGCGATGCGCGGGCTGGTCGCCAGCGGCTTGCCCGCCTCCAGGCCGAAGCCGTTGACGACGTTGAGCACGCCCGGCGGCAGCAGATCAGCGATCAGTTCTGCGAGCACGAGGATCGAGGCCGGCGTCTGCTCGGCCGGTTTCAGGACGACGCAGTTGCCGGCCGCAAGCGCCGGCGCCACCTTCCAGGCGGCCATCAGGATCGGGAAATTCCAGGGAATGATCTGTCCGACGACACCGAGCGGCTCGTGGAAATGATAGGCGATGGTATCGTGATCGACCTCGCCGATCGACCCTTCCTGTGCCCGGATGCAGGCGGCGAAATAGCGGAAATGGTCGATCGCCAGAGGAATGTCGGCGGCCATCGTCTCGCGGATCGGTTTGCCGTTGTCCCAGGTCTCGGCCCGCGCCAGAAGTTCCAGATTGTCCTCCATCCGCGCCGCGATCCTCATCAGGATGTTGGAGCGCTCGGTGGTCGAGGTCCGGCCCCATTTCTCCTTCGCGGAATGGGCGGCATCGAGCGCCAGCTCGATATCGGCGGCATCCGAACGGGCCACCTGGCAGAGCGTGCCGCCGGTGACGGGCGTGGTATTGTCGAAATAGCGGCCGGCCACCGGCTCGCGCCATTCACCGCCGATGAAATTTCCGTATTTGTGCTTGAACGGGTTATCGAGAATCTTCTGATGCAGCATGGCTTCCTCCCTTGGAAAAACAGCACTCCAATCTGCTGTGGAGGGAGAGTGAAGCCGGATGGAGATTTGCGGTAGGGTGCCGCGGCACGCGGCTTCGCCGTGTGTTTCAGAATTGAGACAGGTGGCCCCCGCTATCGCACGTCATTTGAGTTTTGCCCCTCATCCCGCTGCCGCGACCTTCTCCCCGCATGCGGGGAGAGGGCTAGTCCTCGGGTTAAACCCGAGGAGAGGGGCATCTCAATTAAGCGAAAGCCGCTTCATTTTCCGATAGAGCGTTGCGCGGCTGATTCCGAGCAGATCGGCGGCCATCGACACGTTGCCATTGGTCCGCGACAAGACGCGTCGCAAGGCCGCCCTTTCAGCATCGGGCAATTCGCGCGCCTCGCTGGAGGCCCGCTCCTGGAGCAGGTCGGTGGCCGGAATGCCGGCGGCGATGCGCTTGTCGTCGAGCCCGAGCCACTGCCGGGCCGCTCGCGTCGCGCCGAGCACAAGGTCGTCACGGTCGACGGCGAGCAGAGCCGGCCCTGCCCGATCGGCCGGCACGAGCACGATCCGCGCTTCGGCAAAGGCGCGCCGGAAGAGGTTTGCCTCGATGCGAGCGGCAGCATCGCGCACTGCCTGCGAAAGGATCGCGAGCGTCGCCTCGGAAGCGTCGTCGCGGCAGGTGGATATGTCGAGCGCCGCGGCAAGCCGCCCGGCCTCGTCCCGGATCGGTGCGGTCGCACAGCTCAGACCGATATTGCGGCTCAAAAAATGCTGATCGCGATGTATGACGACTGGGCGCTCGTCGGCAATCGCCGTACCGATGCCGTTGGTTCCGACGCTCGCCTCGCTCCACACGGTGCCCGACCAGAGACCGACGCCGCGGAAATCCGCATCGTCCCCGCCTGCCCCGCGCCGTTCGAGCGCAATCCCCTTCTCGTCGGTGAGCAACAGGCAGCATCCGGCCTTGACGACCACGCCGAACAGCCGGTCGAGTTCGCCGACCGCTTCCGCAATCAGCACCCCCGAGCGTTCGCGCGCCTGCCGAAACTCGCCATCGGAGAGCCGCGAGGGCAGACGCGCCTCTTCGGGGGCGAGGCCGTGCAGGGTCAGGCAGCGCCGCCACGAAGCGGCGACCGGCGAACTGACGGCGGCTGCCGATTGTTGCGCGGTCCTGTAGACGTGTTCCGTATGGTCTCTGACTGCTGGCATTCGCTCCCTCCCTGAAAGCGTCCTCCGGCCATGGATCGCCTGCACCCGTCTCCCCGTTCGGTGCACCGCGTTGGCGGCCACTATAAACAGAGGTCCCGCGGCCGGTCCAGGCAGACGAAGGTCGTGCAAGCACCCCCTCCTACAAGACGTTGTTGGGCGGTACCGAGCGGGCCTGCGATGTGCTACGCCGTCGGGCAACTCTTGTGACTCGCCCGAGACCCCGGTTGCCCATGCTTCGTGATTTCTCCGTCCAAAGCCTCTTCATGGGCGTGCTGATCGCCTTCGTCGGCTTTGCCAGCTCCTTCGCCGTCATCCTGCATGGCCTTGCCGGCGTCGGCGCCACCGAGGCCCAGGCGGCCTCGGGTCTGATGGCGCTCTCCGTTTCCATGGGTGTCTGCGCGATAGTCGTCAGCATCGTCACGCGGCTACCCGTCAGCATCGCCTGGTCGACACCCGGCGCGGCGCTGCTGGCGACCTCCGGTTCCGTTCCAGGCGGCTTCAACGCGGCCGTCGGTGCCTTCCTTGTTTGCGGCCTGCTGATCGTCGTCGCCGGGCTGTGGAAGCCGCTCGGCCGCATGGTGTCGGCCATTCCTGCAGCTCTGGCGAACGCCATGCTCGCCGGCGTGCTCCTGAGCCTCTGCTTCGCCCCGGTGCAAGCGATCGCCTTCAATCCGCTCTTCGGCCTGCCGATCGTCCTCGCCTGGGCGATCGTCGGCAGCGTCAACAAGCTCTATGCCGTTCCCGCAGCGCTTCTCGCCCTCGTCGGCGTGATCGCCCTCGGCGTCGAGATGCCGGAAACCGCCTTTGCGCAACTATCGTCCGCTCTCGTGCCGAAGGCTGAATTCGTCCCGCCGGTCCTCAATGCGGCGGCGATGATCAGCATCGCCCTGCCGCTCTTCATCGTCACCATGGCGTCGCAGAACATTCCCGGCATCGCCGTGCTGAAGGTCAACGACTATCACCCGAACCCCGGCCCGCTCTTTGCGGCGACCGGGCTTTTCTCGCTGTTCAGCGCACCCTTCGGCGGCCACGCCGTCAATCTCGCGGCGATCACCGCCGCCATGTGCGCCGGGCCCGATTCCCACCCGGACCGCAACCGCCGGTATTGGTCGGCGATCATCGCCGGCATCGCCTATATCGTCTTCGGCCTGCTCGCCGGCGCCGTTACCACCTTCGTCAGCCTGGCGCCGCCGGTGCTGATCGAAGCGGTCGCGGGCCTAGCGCTCATCGGCGCCCTTTCGAACTCCGCCGTGGCCGCCTTCACGGAGGCCCGGACCCGCGAAGCCGCCGCCATCACTTTCCTCGTCACCGCGTCCGGTGTCAGTTTTGCCGGCGTCTCCGGCGCCTTCTGGGGCCTGATCGGCGGTGGCCTGATGCTCGCGCTCGCACGTTTCTCCCGGCGCAAAGGTTGAGAGGCGCGGCGTGCCTTGCATTTCGGCCCGTTCTCGGCTATGGACCCCGCGTCCGCGCAGACACCCTTGGAGGCAACGCGGATGGAACCGCCATGCGGTTTCAGGTTTTTCCGCTTGACGGACGAACTCTCCAAATAACCAGAAAGGTCTATCCATGAGCCAGACTTACGAGCTCAAGGCCGAGACGCGCGAACGGGTTGGTAAGGGGTCCTCCCGTGAACTTCGCCGCAACGGTCTTATCCCTGCTGTCATCTACGGTGACAAGCAAGCCCCGCTTTCCATCGCGCTTTCCACCAAGGAAGTGACGATGAAGATCCACGCCGGCGGTTTCATGACCACCGTCGCAACGATCGACGTCAACGGCGAGAAGATCCGCGTCCTGCCGAAGGACTATCAGCTGGATCCGGTTCGCGACTTCACCATGCATGTCGACTTCCTGCGTGTCTCGAAGGGCAGCCAGGTGTCGGTCCAGGTTCCGGTCCACTTCGAAAACGAAGAGAAGTCCCCGGGTCTCAAGCAGGGTGGCACGCTGAACATCGTTCGCCACGAAGTCGAACTGAACGTTTCCGCCGACAACATTCCGGATTTCCTGAGCGTCGATCTCAGTGGCCTCAAGATCGGCGACACCGTCCACATCTCGGACGTCAAGCTTCCGGCTGGTACGACCCCGGTGATTTCCGACCGCGACTTCACGATCGCCACGATCGCCGGCCGCGCGCAGGAAGTTGAAGCAGAAGAAGAAGCAGCCGAGGGCGAAGCGGAAGCTTGATCCGCGACTGCCGCAACGGCTGGCCGGCCCTTACGGCCGCAACATTCGAGAGCCCGTCCCAATCCTGGGACGGGCTTTTTGCTTTCATTGTGCACCGCACACGGACCGCGGGCTGACGCCGCGGCTTATGAAATCTCGGCGTGCAATTTCAACAACATTTAAGGTTTTGATGATGTTCTGCACGCGAGGGACATGGGCGTGGCAGTGCAAGAGTATCCGAATGTCGAGAGTGATGACGTCCGCCGGCGGGAGCATCCGATGATGCACTCGGTGGAAAACCGGTTTATTGCGATCATCTGCGGCGCGATGCTTGTATTCGTGGCGCCCCTCTTGGCACTGTTCCTCGCCATATCCGGCGAGCGCGTTGCGCGGGAGCGCCTGCAGAACGTCGAACTGCTGATGGAAACCAGCGCCGAAGCCCTTGGCAAGCCGATCTGGGACTTCGACCAGGACGGCATCAAGCGGATCGCTCTTTCGCTGATGAACGCCACCGATATCGACGCCGTCACGATCCGCGACACGGCGGGAAACGTCCTTGCGCAAGTGCCTCCGGGCAAGCTTGACGCCGCAGCCGGCAAGCCCTTGGAAACGGCCATTTCCTATGACAGCGTCAAAGGCCCGGTGCCCGTCGGCGCTTTGACCGTCGTCGTCCCGCCCTCCGGCCTGCTGCTACGCTTCAGCAAGGACGAGTGGACGATCCTCGGCATCCTTCTCTTTGCCGTCGCGACGGTCTTCGCTGCGGCACTGATCGGCAACCGCTTCATCGTCATCCGGCCGCTGATGCGGCTCACCGCTGCAGTCGAAGCGACGCGGCGCCTCGGATCGCGCCACCGGGTCGACTGGAACGCGGATGACGAGATGGGCGCCTTGGCCGGCAACTTCAACGCGATGCAGGACCGGCTCGAACGCGAGGAACAGGAGCTGAAGAGCGCCCATGCCCGTGCGACGGAGACCTACAACCTGACGCCGGCCATGCTCTTTTCCCTCGACGCCGCGGGCCGGCTGACGGCGGTCAGCGACTACTGGCTACTCGCGACCGGATATCGCCGCGACTCGGTCATCGGGCGCAGCTTCACTGATTTCATCGACCCCTCATGGCACGACGCCTACCATCAGCGCACAAAAGCGACAGCGCGGGACGGTCACGACGTCAGCGACTCGACCCTGCCCTTCCGCAAGGCGGATGGCGAGTTCATGACGGTGCTCATCCTGGAAACGGAAACGAGCGGCGGAGAAATTTCGCTTTCGGTGATGACCGACGTCACCGCCTTGAAACAGGCCGAGAGCCGCAACCATACCCAGGCGATCACCGATCACCTGACCGGACTCTTGAACCGGCAAGGATTCGAAAACGCGCTGGACGAGGCGATCCTGAGCGCCGACCAGTGCGGCATGCAACTTGCCTGCCTGTTCATCGATCTCGATCGCTTCAAGTGGATCAACGACAATTTCGGCCACGCCGCCGGCGATGCGGTCCTGCGCCAGACGGTGGAACGCATTCGGGCAGCGCTTCGGCCCGAGGATGTGATCGCGCGGCTCGGCGGCGACGAGTTTGCCATCTTGATTGCCGCAACGGATGTCGCAGCCCTGGCAAGCGAGATCGGCGAGAGCATCTGCGCGGCGCTGCACGAACCGATGCCGATTGCCGGCAACGAGCTCTTCGTCAGCGCCAGTGTCGGCGTCTCGGTCTACCCGACCCATGCCTCCGGCGCCTCCGACCTGTTGCTCAAGGCCGACATGGCGATGTATGCCCGCAAACGCGAGGGCAAGAACGGTCTGCAGATTTTCGACGCCGGCATGCTCGACGCCGCACGCGAGCGCCACGAGATCGAACAGTGCATCGAGGCCGGTCTCAAGGAAGATTGGTTCGAGGCCTGGCTGCAGCCGATCGTCAGCCTCGACGACGGGCAGATTGTCGGCTTCGAAGCGCTGGTGCGGCTCAATCATCCGGAAAAGGGCCTGATTCCGCCGGGCAAGATCATCGGCATTGCCGAGGAGACCGGCACGATAGGCCGCATCGGCGACTGCGTGCTCGAAAAGGCGATCCGCCATCTCGCCGCCATCTCCGAACTGGACGGCACCCAAGGCACCTATCTCGCCGTCAATTTCTCGCCATTGCAGTTCGAGCTGACGTTGCCTCACAAGCTCGCCGCGCTCCTGCTCAAACATCACATTTCGCCGCAGCGCATCGTCGTCGAGATCACCGAAGCGGTGCTGATGCTCGACAATCCGGAAGTCCATTCGGTGTTGAAGCAGCTGAATGAATTCGGTTGCCGCATCGCTCTCGACGATTTCGGCACCGGCTACTCGTCGCTTAGCTACCTCAACCGCTTCCCGGTCGATATCGTCAAGGTCGACCAGTCCTTCACACGCTCCTTGAGCTCGCCAGCCGCCGACGTCCGGCGCAAGAGCCGAATGTTGATCAAGGGCATCCGGACGATCTCCCACCAGATGGGCTGCACGGTGGTCGCCGAAGGCATCGAGGCGAACGAGCAGTGGCAACTCCTGCGCAAGCTCGGTGTGGATTATGGCCAGGGCTATCTCTTCAGCCGGCCGATGCCGATCGACGGTATGCTGACCATGCTGGAAAACGAATCCGAAGCCAAGGCCAGTGCTCGTCTCTAGCCGGGAGCCAGAAGGAGTTATGGCGTGAAACACTTGATCTTGGCATTTTCCATCGGTCTTTCCGCCGCTGCCCACGCCGAGACGATCCATTTCGTCACCGAGGAGTACCCGCCCTACAATTTCTCGACCGCGAACGGCGCGAGCGGCGCCTCGGTCGACCAAATCGCCCTGATCATGAAGGCCGTCGAGCTCCCCTACGAGATCGAAGTCCTGCCTTGGGCGCGCGCCTTTGCGCTTGCCGAAAGCGAACCCTTCCACTGCGTTTTCACGACCGGTCACGACGCCGAGCGGGACAAGAAGTTCAGATGGATCGAACCGCTTCTCGTCGACCAGATGATCATGGTGCGTCACAGGCATTCGGCGATCGAGCTACGGACGCTGGATGAGGCCAAACAGTTCATCGTCGGCACCCAACGCGAGGACTTTTCCGCCAGCTATCTGAAAGAGCATGGCTTCCAGAGGATCGACTATGCCTCCAGCCTCGATTCGACGCTCAGGAAGCTGATCGCCGGCCGCGTCGACCTGATGATGACCTCCGAAAAGACCTTCGAGACGATGCGGGCCGAAGGCAAGCCTGTCGAGGCGGCGCTGGTGCTTGAAGGCAAGCAATACGGTATAGCCTGCCACATCGACATGCCCGACGAGATCGTCAGCCGCATGCAGGTCGAACTCAACCGCTTGATCGCCACGGGAAGCCAGGATCGGATCTACGAGCAATACGGCCTTCGTCCGGACGGAATAAAGCAGGCGGCCAAATAGAGATTGACTTGCCCGGCCGACGGTGTTTGGGGTTGAGAGACGGGTTTTGCCCCTCTCCTCGGGTTTAACCGAGGACTAGTCCTCTTCCGGCGCGCGGAGAGAGGGACTGGGAGAGCGCGGCGAACCCCTTCTCCCCGCGAGCGGGGAGAAGGTCACGGCAGCGGGATGGGGGGCAAGCATTCCACTCTCCGCATGACCATCGTCGGTGAAGCAGGAACCATCAGGAGTTTGCCGCATGCTGATCATCGCGGGACTTGGCAATCCGGGGTCGAAATACGCCGGCAACCGCCACAATATCGGCTTCATGGCGGTGGATGCCATCCAGCAGCGTCAAGGCTTTCCCTCCTGGTCGAAGAAATTCAAGGCGGAGATCGCCGAGGGCGAGATCGGCGGCGAGCGCGTCCTGCTGATCAAGCCGCAGACCTTCATGAACCTTTCCGGCGAAGCGGTCGGCGAAGCGATGCGCTTCTACAAGCTCGCGCCGAAGGACATCGTCGTCATCTATGACGAGCTGGATCTCCCTGCCGGCAAGGCGCGGATCAAGACCGCCGGCGGCCATGGCGGCCACAACGGCATCAAATCGATCGACGCCCATTGCGGCAAGGAGTACCGCCGCCTGCGCCTCGGCATCGGCCATCCGGGCGTCAAGGACCTGGTACATGCGCATGTGCTCGGCGATTTCGCCAAGGCCGATCAGGCCTGGCTTTCGGCCCTACTCGATACCATCGCCGACAACGCCGGCATGCTCGTCAAAGGCGAGGACTCGCAGCTCATGAACAAGATCGCCCTTGCCACCGGCGGCAAGCCCGACACGCAAGAGCCGCAGGCGAAGAAGCGGGTCGCCGCTCAGTCCCATATCCACCAGGCCCGCAACGCCGCGCAGCTGAAAAAACTGCCGGCGACGGGACCGATGGCCGACATGCTGAAGAAGATGTTCGGCCCCAAGGGGGACTGACGGACGGGCCGGAACTCACTCCTCCGGCTCGGTCGTGAACATCAGGGGGAAGCCGGCTTCCTTGCCGAGATCGGTCGCTTCCTTCGCCTTGGTCTCGGCGATGTCCCGGGCGCAGACCACGACGACCGAGGTGCCCAGCTTGTGAGCGGTCATCATCACTCGATAGCCGGTCTCCTCGCTCATGCGAAAAATGGCCTTCAACACCATCACCACGAAGTCACGCGGCGTGTAGTCGTCGTTGACGAGGATGACCTTATAGAGCCGCGGCCGCTCGAGCTTGGGCTTCACCTTCGTTTTTCGTTTTGGGGCGACTTCATTGTCACTCATCGGAACCTGCACCCGTCGATGACATGCGATGGAAAAAATCCAGTATCGCGCCTGCAGTACCCGCATTCAAGTCGAAGCCGGCCAAGTCCACCCAATGCGCGCGAAGCGCTTGACCGCCCCGCTCCTTTCCCCCATAGCCACGGCCAAGAAATTCGAGAACGACAGGTTTAGGCCATGGGCTTCAAATGCGGTATCGTCGGGCTGCCGAATGTCGGCAAGTCCACACTCTTCAACGCGCTGACCAAGACGGCGGCAGCGCAGGCGGCAAATTATCCCTTCTGTACGATCGAGCCGAATACCGGCGAGGTCGCGGTGCCGGACGCGCGCATGCGCAAACTCGCCGACATCGCCAAGTCTAAGGAAATCATTCCGACCCGCATCTCCTTCGTCGACATTGCCGGCCTGGTGCGCGGCGCCTCCAAGGGTGAAGGTCTCGGCAACCAGTTCCTCGCCAACATTCGCGAGGTGGATGCGGTGGTGCACGTACTGCGCTGCTTCGAGGACGACGACATCACCCATGTCGAGGGCCGCATCCATCCGGTCGAGGACGCCGAGACGATCGAGACCGAGCTGATGCTCGCAGACCTCGAGAGCCTGGAGCGGCGCACCGAACAGACGCGCAAGCGCGCCACCGGCAAGGACAAGGAATCGATGGCGCAGCTTCCGATCATGGAGGCGTCACTGAAGCTCCTGCAAGAAGGCAAGCCGGTGCGCACGCTGTTGCCGAAGCTCGATGCCGAGGAGCTGCGCATTCTTCAGGGGCTGAATCTCCTCACCGCCCACCCGGTTCTCTACGTCTGCAACGTCGCGGAGGCAGATGCCGCAGCGGGCAACGAGCACACCCGCGCCGTTGCCGAGATGGCCAAGGCGCAGGGCGCCGAAACCGTCGTCATCTCCGCCGCGATCGAATCCGAGGTCGCCCAACTGCCGGAAGAGGAGGCCAAGGAATTCCTCGGCGCTCTGGGCCTCGAGGAGGCCGGCCTCGACCGGCTGATCCGAGCCGGCTACAAGCTGCTCGACCTCATCACCTATTTCACCGTCGGCCCCAAGGAGACGCGCGCCTGGACGATCCCGCGCGGCACCAAGGCGCCGCAGGCGGCCGGCGTCATCCATTCGGACTTCGAGCGCGGCTTCATTCGCGCCAACACGATCGCCTATCACGACTACATTGCCTATAACGGCGAGACCGGCGCCAAGGAGGCCGGCAAGGCCCGCGACGAAGGCAAGGAATATGTCGTCCAGGACGGCGACGTCATCCACTTCCGCTTCAACACGTGACGTGCGCAGGAGGCGGCCCGGAGGTTGGCATGCTATATTTCGAGGACTTCACGCCGGGGCGGCGCTTTGACTATGCGCCGGTTCGGATGCAGGCCGCAGACATGATCGCCTTTGCCGGCGAGTTCGACCCGCAGCCGATGCATCTGGACGAAGAAGCCGGCAGGCGCAGCATCCTTGGCGGGCTTTCCGCCTCCGGCTGGCATACCAGCGCTATCGGCATGCGGATGATGATCGACGCCTTCCTCGGCCATTCGTCCTCGCAGGGCTCGCCCGGCATCGACTTCATGGACTGGAAGAAGCCGGTGCTTGCAGGAGACGTGCTTTCCGGCTTCAGCCTCGTCCTGGAGGCGCGCCCTTCGAAGTCGAAGCCGCAGATCGGTCTCGTCAAGTTCCGCAACGAAATCAGCAATCAGAGCGGGGCGCCGGTTGCTGTCTCCGAATGTTCGATCATGTTTCGGCACCGCGCGGGTGGGCGCTGATGATGACGCTCGAAGAACTCTATGCGGCCGGCCGCAAGACCATGATCGGCAGCCTGGCATTCACGGCGGAGGACATCGTCCGTTTCGCACGCGACTTCGATCCGCAGCCCTTCCATCTCGACGAGGAGGAGGCAAGGCGCTCGCTGTTCGGCGGCCTTTGCGCCTCAGGCTGGCACACCAGCGCCGGCTGGATGCAGTGCTTCGTCCGTTTCTGGGCCGGCGAAGCCCGGCGGCTGGCCGCAGAGGGGCTGCATGCTCCCCGGCTCGGCCCGGCTGCCGGTTTCCGCGAGCTCCGCTGGCTGAAACCGGTCTATGCCGGCGACACCGTTACCTATGCCGTCACGCTCCTCCAAGCCCGCGCCCTCGCCTCCCGCCCCGGCTGGCGCATCAACACGATCCTGTGCGAGGGCGAAAACCAGCATGAGGAGCCGGTGATCCGCTTCGAAAGCAAGGTCCTCGAATTCACCTGAGCACGCGAGCGCCGGGCGCCCGCCCACTCACTCAGTGCCCCTCGAACTCGATCAGCGTGCGGACCTTGACGCCGAGCGCCTCGAGCTTCTTGCGACCGCCGAGCTCCGGCAGGTCGATGATGAAGCAGGCGGCGACGATGTCGGCGCCCATCTGCTGCAGGAGCTTGGTGGCGCCCTCGGCGGTTCCGCCGGTGGCGATAAGATCATCCACCAGGATCACCTTCTCGCCGGGTTCGATCGCATCCTTGTGCATCTCCATCTCGTCCACGCCATATTCCAGGCTGTAGGCGATCCTCACCGTTTCGTGCGGCAGCTTGCCCTTCTTGCGGATCGGCACGAAGCCGGCCGACAGCTGATGCGCAATTGCACCGCCCAGAATGAAGCCGCGCGCTTCGATCCCGGCGATCTTGTCGACCTTGGTTCCGGCATAGGGGTGGACGAGTTCGTCGATCGCCCGCCGGAACGTCTTCGGATTGCCGAGCAGAGTCGTGATATCGCGAAAGACGATGCCGGGCTTCGGATAGTCCGGAATGCTCCGGATGGCGGAAATCAGTTCCGATTGGACAGCGAGCATGGTGTGGAAGCGGCCTTTCAAGTCTGGAGGTGGCAAAGCCATAGCACCATCGCGCCGCATGTTCACAGGGTTTCTTTGCGCAACTGGCCGGGCCGGAACAATTTGGCCGAACCTCCGGTTGATGTTACCCTTGCCCATGGACAGATCCCGACGGCGGCTCTGTCAGTTGCATTGATGACTGAGCGGGATGAGACGATCTCGGCGTCTTTCTGACCGCATCCCGCTCCGAACTTCTTGGATGAGATCACGCTGCATTTCGCTCGATGCGAAAGCATGCCGATCCAGAGAAAGGAGGAACACCATGCGCCTGTTCGAATGCGGTTCTCTCGTTCCGGGTTGCCCCTGGCATACCCGCGCCGACAACGACGCGGAAATCGTCCGCCGTGTCGTCGAACACATGCGGGACACCCATGGCGAGACGGTGATCCGCGAAAACATGATCGACAATATTAAGGCTCGCATCGTCGACGAAACCCAGGCCGCCTGACGCGCCGCCCTTTCGCCTCAGCCGGAACGCAGCTGGGCTTCCAGCCGGGCGACGAGCGTCGCCCGGTCGACATTGAAGTTGCGCTCGATCCAGAAATTCTCGAGTTCCGCCAGCAGTTCCCCGATCTTTGGTCCGGCGGGAACGCCGGCCTTCAGGACATCGGCCCCGTTCACGGGGAAGACGGGACGCTGCCACTTCTCCGTCCGTGCCAACAGCCGCTGGTAGGCGGCTGTCTCGGCGAGAAAGGCCGGATCGGTTTCCGATTTGCGCCGCGCTGCAGCGAGCGAAAGCTTGAGGCGTGCGATGATGCCCTCGGCACCGTTCCGGTAAAGCGTGCGATCGAGCGCTGCGTCCGCGAGCGTGGCGGCAATGGCCGGCGCCTCGGCAAAGCGGGCGAGAAAGGCCGCCTCCGTTTTCGACAGGCGCAGCCGCGCCGCCATCGCCTCGAGCCGCCCGGCATCGGGCGGAACGATTGCGGCAAGCCGCAGAAGCGGCTCCGGCGTCCAGGCAAAGACCTTCTCGGCGGCAATCAGGCCCGGCACTGCATCGATCCCCCATTTTTCGGTTTCAGGCAGGACCTCGCCGAGCACGCCTGCCTGGCGCATCCAGAGAAGGGCGCGGCCGGGATCCTCCGCGGCAAGCAGTTTCTTCATCTCGCCCCAGACGCGCTCGGCCGAGAGCGTCGCGATCCTTGCTCGTGCCTGCGCGCAGGCCCTGAGCCCCTCCGCATCCGGGCGGCCCTGCCCGTAATGGGCAAAGAGGCGGAAGAAGCGCAGGATACGCAAATAGTCCTCCGCAACCCGCTCGGCGGCGCTGCCGATGAAACGCAGGGTGCGGCTCTCGATATCGGACAGGCCGCCGACATAGTCGAATATCTCGCCTCCGGCGTCGGCATAGAGGGCGTTGATCGTAAAGTCGCGGCGCTCGGCATCCGCTTTCCAGTCGGTGCCGAAGGCGACCTCGGCGCGGCGACCGTCCGTCGCAACGTCGCGGCGCAACGTCGTCACCTCATGGGGAATTCCGTCGATCACCAGCGTGACTGTGCCGTGCTCGATCCCCGTCGGCACCGCCTTGATGCCGGCGCTCTCCGCCCGCGCCACCACATCCTCCGGCTGCCAGGTTGTCGCCAGGTCGACATCCCCCACCGGCAGACCGAGCAGGCTGTTGCGGACGGCGCCGCCGACGACCCGCACCTCGCCGCCCTCGGCATTCAAAAGCTCGAAGACGCGGCGCAGCGATGCAGCCTGAAACCAGTGCTCGGCGGCGATAGATATCATGCATAAAGCCTTTCATAGAGCATGCGGACGATGCCGGCGGTGATCCCCCAGATGTTCCGCTCGCCATAGGGCATCCGGTAGAAATGCCGCTCCGCACCCTCCCAATGGCGGCTTCCGCGGCCGTGATTGCCGGGATCCATGAGGAAAGAGAGCGGCACTTCGAAGACGCTCTCGACCTCTTCGGGATTGGGCACGAGCTCGAAACCGGGCTGGACAACGGCCAGCACCGGGGTGATGCGGAAGCCGGACAATGCCATGTAATGCGGCAGGCGGCCGATTGTCTCGACGAAACGCGGATCGAGCCCGATCTCCTCCTGCGCCTCCCGCAGCGCCGCCACCTCGATCGAGTGGTCCTCGGGATCGACGGCGCCTCCCGGAAAGGCCACCTGGCCCGAGTGCTTGCGCAGATACGAGGTGCGCTGCGTGAAGATGACGCTCGCATCGTCACCGTCGTCGACCACCGGTACGAGCACCGCGGCGTCCTTCAGATGCAGCGACTCGAGATGGGGCACGATGCCGGGATTGAGGAGAAAGTCGCCGTGATCGCGCCAGGCGGTCTCGATCGGGCCGCCCGTCTGCTTGAGCGCACGGCGACGGAACTCGTCGGCGGAGAAAATCGGACGGCTCATCGCGACAGCGCTTCCAGCTCGGCCGCCGGCATGACCGGGAAGACGGCCCCCGCGGATCTGACGCAGAACGTCTCGACGCCGTCGATCAGGGCGGTCTCGCCAAGTTCGACGATCTCGTACATGACCGGACGGGAAACGAGCGCCTCGAGGCGTCCGCGCACGTGCAGATAGGGCTTCAGCTCGCGGTTGTTGCCATGGATGACGAAGCGCAGCGGATGCTCCGGCCCCGCCTCGACCACGTCGCCGACATTGGTGCGGAAGGTGACCACGGTCTCGCCCTCCCTTGCCGTGACGCTCATCTCGACGGCGATGAAGGGCGCATCGGCGACGCGGATGCTGACTTTTTCCACCGGAGTGACCAGATAGGTCCTGCCGTCGTCGTCCTTGCGCAGCACCGTGGAAAACAACCTCACCAGCGGCTGGCGGCCGATCGGCGTGCCCATGTAGAACCATGTTCCATCGGCGCGGATTTCCATGTCGATGTCGCCGCAGAATGGCGGGTTCCAGCGCTCGACCGGCGGCAGCCCTCTCGCTTCGCCTCCCGTCTGGCTGGCAGCGCGGGCAATTAACGCGGCAAGACCCGCCGCATCTCCCGTCTGCTGAATCTTGGTCTCTGCCATCGTTCTGTCCCGTTTGGCCCCAATCTTCCTCGGAGGCGTCGCGTGTTCAAAGGCGTGCGGGATGTTCGTCAGCGGTTACGAGCACCTTGACCGCACTTCGCGCTTCGCAGAGAAGCACTTAGTATGCTTCAGGGCTTCTTGAAGCTCACGAGATAGTGCGTTGGCGGCGGCTTGTCAGCCGTCTGCCAGGGTCTAAATTGAAAAAAGGGAACCGGACGCGGGTGATGCCGAATCGGGTTCGACACGCACGAGCGGGAGACAGGCGATGAGTGTGATGAAAACCGCGGCCGAAGCGGCCGACGAGAAGGCGATCGTCGCCGCCGCGGAAGCGGCTCTCGGGGAGATAGCGCTCATCCGAACGGAGGTCGGCAAGGTCATCTTCGGCCAGGAAAACGTCGTCGAGCAGACGCTGCTGGCGGTGCTTTCCGGCGGCCACGCGCTGCTCGTTGGCGTGCCGGGTCTCGCCAAAACCAAGCTCGTCGCGACGCTCGGCACCGTGCTGGGGCTTGCCAACAGCCGCATCCAGTTCACGCCGGACCTGATGCCCTCGGATATTCTGGGCTCCGAGGTGATGGACCAGGATCAGGCCGGCCACCGCTCTTTCCGCTTCATTCCCGGTCCGATCTTCACCCAGCTCCTGATGGCCGACGAAATCAACCGAGCCTCTCCGCGCACCCAATCGGCGCTGCTGCAGGCCATGCAGGAATATCACATCACCATTGCCGGCGCCCGCAAGGACCTGCCGCATCCCTTCCACGTGCTCGCGACCCAGAACCCGCTTGAGCAGGAAGGCACCTATCCGCTGCCGGAAGCCCAGCTTGACCGCTTCCTGATGCAGGTCGACGTCGGCTATCCGGAGCTTGCCGCCGAACGGCAGATCCTGCTGGAGACAACCGGCGTGACCGAGATCGAAGCCCGCCCGGTCATCAACGCCGAACGCCTGCAGCAGCTTCAGCATCTCATTCGTCAGATGCCGGTTGGCGAAAAGGTGGTCGATGCCATCCTGTCGCTCGTCCGCTCCGCCCGCCCGGGCAACGGCAATCCGGCCACCGACAAGAACGTCGCCTGGGGGCCGGGTCCGCGCGCCGGCCAGGCCCTGATGCTCTGTGCCCGCGCTCGCGCTCTCTATGACGGCCGGCTGGCGCCCTCGATCGACGATATTCTCGCGCTTGCCGAGCCAGTGCTGCAGCACCGCATGGCGCTGACCTTCGCGGCCCGCGCCGAGGGCATGACCGTGCGGGACGTCATCGCCGACCTGGTGAAGCGAGCCAAGGGATAGCGCATGGCCGCGATCGGGCAGACAGTCGCGCGTACACCGTCCGGGGAAGTCTTGTCGCGCGCCCAGCAGCGGGCGATGCTCGTTCCCGATTGCCTTGTCGAGGCGCGTCGCATCGCCAATACGGTGATTGCCGGCTGGCACGGCCGGCGCAAGCGCGGCATCGGCGAGAATTTCTGGCAGTTCCGCCCCTATAGCCAGGGCGAAAGCCTGTCGCGCATCGACTGGCGCCGCTCGGCCCGCGATGATCATACTTATGTCCGCGACCGCGAGTGGGAGGCGGCGCACACGATCTGGCTCTGGGCCGATCTTTCGCCCTCGATGATGTACAAATCGACCCTCGGCGCAGTGTCGAAGGAAAGCCGCGCACTGGTGCTGATGCTGGCGCTGGCCGAAATCCTCGCCCGGTCCGGCGAACGGATCGGCTGCCCGGGGGTGATGGAGCCGGTTTCGGCCCGCAACGCCGCCGAACGCCTGGCGGCGGCGATCATGCTGAGCCCGCTTGGCGGCGGCCTGCCCGAGACCGGCATGATCCGCGGCGCCAGCGATCTGGTGCTGATCGGCGACTTTCTCGACCCGGCCGACAAGGTGATGGAGCGGCTCGGCCCGCTCGCCCGCAGGGGACTGCGCGGACATGTCGTCGAAATCGCCGACCCGGCCGAGGAGGTCTTCCCCTATGCCGGCCGCACCGAATTCACCGATCCCGAAAGCGGCGAGAAGCTGACGGCCGGCCGCGCCGAAATCCTGCGCGACGACTACCAGCGCGCCTACCGCGCCCGCCGCGACGGCCTCGGCGCAGGTCTCCGCCACCTCGGATGGACCTTCATTCCGCATCGGACCGACCGGCCGGCCTCGGAGGCGCTGGTCGCCGTCCATATGTATCTTTCCGGGATGCCCACCCGCGCGACACACGGGGGGCAGCTATGATCGGCGGCCTCGCCTTCGCCTTTGCCAACCCCGCGATACTGGCCGCCCTCGCGGCCTTGCCGGTGATCTGGTGGCTGCTGCGCATGACGCCGCCGAGGCCCGCGGCCGAGGTCTTCCCGCCGCTTCGCATCCTTGCCTCCGTAATCAAGCGCGAGGAGACGCCGTCGAAAAGCCCCTGGTGGCTGACGCTTCTCCGAATGCTGATGGCCGCCGCGGTCATCTTCGCGATCGCCGACCCGGTCTTCAATCCCCGCAGCAATACGCTTGCCTCTTCCGGACCGTTGGCGCTCGTGATCGACAACAGCTGGGCAACAGCACCCGACTGGGAGCGAAGGGTCGAGGCTGCGTCGGCATTGATCGACGACGCCGAGGCCAGGGATCTTGCCGTTTCGGTCCTTTTCACAGGCGATCGCCAGCACGACGCGACGCCGGCATCGGCCGCTGCCGCACGCACCCGGCTCGCGGCCGCTGCGCCGGAGCCGCTTCCCGCCGATCGCCGACCGGCGCTGGCGGCGCTGAAGACCGCGTTCAACGACACCCCGCCGGGGACGATCGCCTTCGTCACCGACGGCATCGAAGCGGCCGATGACAAGACCATGGCAGCGCTGAACGAAATGGGCGCGGCGGAGCTCCGGGTGATCGACGCGGACGGCAGCCAGGCCGTGGCACTGACCGGCACGAGCAACGAGTCTGCCGGCATGTCGGTGACGGCCACCCGCCTGAAGACCGACGACCGCCGGTCCCTTCCGATCGTCGCTTACGACAGCCGCGGCCGCGCCATCGCCGATAGCGCAATCGAATTTGCCCCCGGCGCCGCTGTCGCCAAGGGAACGATCGAAGCACCGTTCGAGCTGCGCAACGATTTCGCCCGCATCGGCATCCAGGGCGAGGCGACCGCCGGTGCCACGCATCTCCTGGACGACGGTTTCCGCCGGCGTCGCGTCGCACTCCTGAGCGGCGAGGCGCGCGACCTGTCGCAGCCGCTTTTGTCGCCGCTCTACTATATCAATCGCGCGCTCGGCCCCTATGCCGATCTCATCGAGCCGCGCGAGACCGACCTCGCCGTCGCCATTCCCGAGCTCCTGGAACAGCGCCCTTCCGTCCTGATCATGGCCGATATCGGCCGGTTGCCGGAAGAAACCTATCCGCTGCTTTCGAAGTGGATCGACAACGGCGGCATGCTGATCCGTTTCGCGGGTCCGCGCCTTGCCGCGGCACCGGCCGACGACCCCCTCGTTCCCGTGACGCTCCGGCAAGGGGAGCGGGCCCTCGGCGGCGCCCTCTCCTGGTCCGAACCGCAGCCGCTCGCCGACTATCCGGCCAACAGCCCCTTCGCGGGTATGGCGCGGCCGAGCGACATTCTGGTCAAGCGCCAGGTTCTAGCCGAACCGACGGCAGATCTGGTCGAGCGCACCTGGGCAAACCTCGCCGACGGCACGCCGTTGGTGACTACGGCAGCACGCGGCACCGGCCGCATCGTGCTCTTCCATGTCAGCGCCGAGGCAACCTGGTCGAACCTGCCGATTTCCGGGCATTTCGTCGAGATGCTTCGCCGCAGCGTCCAGCTTTCACGCAGCGGCGGCGTCGCCGGTGAAAGCAGGGCGGCGCAGGCGCACACGCTGGCGCCCTTCCGGCTCCTCAATGCCGACGGTGTGCTCGTCGCGGAGACCGGCAATGCCCGGCCGCTCGATATGCAGCCGGGCAAGGCTCCCGTCACGACGCCGGACAACCCGCCGGGCCTTTACGGTTCCGAGGACGGATTCACCGCGCTGAACCTCTTGCCGCGCGACGCCGAACTCAAGCGGATCGAAATGACCCTTGCCGGAGCCCACACCGTGGAACGGCTCGTGCGGGCAGAGAGCTGGTCGCTGAAGCCGGCTCTGTTGACGTTCGCCCTGCTCCTGCTCATTGCCGACGCCATCATCGTGCTTTTCATGAGCGGCGCCTTTTCCCGGATCCGCATGGTGCGCACTGCATCTATGCTGGTCTTCGCGCTTGCCGCAGGCGTTCTCTTCATGCCGCCGCAGGTCCTTGCGGACGATGCGCGACCGGACGACGAGCGTATTCTCGAACGTCTGGACACGACGCATCTCGCCTATGTCGTCACTGGTGAGGACGAGGTCGACCGGCTTTCGGAGAGCGGGCTTCGCGGGCTGACCGATTTCCTCACCTACCGCACGACGCTCGAGCCCGGTGCGCCAGTCGGTCTCGACATCATGCGGGACGAACTCAGCCTCTATCCGATCATCTACTGGCCGATTTCGGCGAGCGCCCCGATGCCGAGCCCGCAGGCGGTCAGCCGCATCGACGCCTATATGCGCGCCGGCGGCACCGTGCTCTTCGACACGCGCGACCAGTTTTCCTCGCTTGGCGCTGCATCGAGCGGCACCAGCCCGAACACGGAACGGCTGCAGGCCATTCTGGCCAATCTGGACATCCCGCCGCTGGAGCCGGTGCCCGCCGACCACGTGTTGACCAAGGCCTTCTACCTCCTGACCAATTTCCCCGGCCGCTACACCGGCAGTCCTCTGTGGATCGAGGCGCAGTTCGAAAATCGCGACGAGCCGAGCAACCGGCCGGCCCGCTCCGGCGACGGCGTAACGCCGATCATGATCACCGGCAACGATTTTGCCGGCGCCTGGGCGGTGGACGCCAACGGCGTCGCCCTGCTGCCGACCGTTCCGCCGGACGAGATGCAGCGCGAATATGCCTTCCGCTCCGGCGTCAACATCATGATGTATATGCTGACCGGCAACTACAAGGCCGACCAGGTACACGTCCCCGCCCTGCTCGAGCGGCTCGGACAATGAGGCAGCGATGACGATCGATTTCTCACCGCTCCTTCCCTGGCCCTATCTTGCCGCACTGGCGCTCGTTGCGGCCGCCTTGGCGGCGTTCGGCATCTGGCGAGGCGTTCGCGGCGCCTGGCTCCGCGCCGCGGCCCTTGCAGCATTCTTCCTTGCGCTTGCCAATCCCGTGCTGTTCCAGGAAGAGCGCGAGCCCCTCTCGACCATCGTCGCCGTCGTCGTCGACCGCAGCCAGAGCCAGGACAATGACGGCCGGCGCGAACAGACCGACAGGGCGCTTGCCGACCTCAAGGAGCGACTCGCCCGTTTTCCGCAGATCGAGACGCGTGTCGTCGAGGCCAAGGACGGCGAGGAGACCGAGGCGCCCTCGACGAAGCTCTTCGGCGCGCTCGCGACGGCCATAGCGGACGTGCCGCCCGCCCGGGTCGGCGGCGCCATCTTCATCACCGACGGCCAGATCCACGACGTGCCCGATATCAACCAGAAGCTCGGTTTCGAGGCGCCGATCCATGGACTGATTAGCGGCAGGCCGGACGAGGTCGACCGGCGCATCGAGATCGTCAACGCACCGCGCTTCGGCATCGTCGGCGAGCAGCAGAAACTGACCTTCCGCGTTGTTGACGATGGCGCTGCCAACGGCGGCAGCGCCGAGGTGACGATCCGCCTCAACGGCAACGAGATCGCGACGGAACATGCGGAACCGGGAACGGATGTGCCGTTCAGCTTCACCGTTCCGCGCGGCGGCAACAATATTCTCGAATTCGCAGTCAACCCGATCGCGGGCGAGGTGACGGAGGTCAACAATCGCGCCGTTCACGTGCTGGATGGCATCCGCGAGAACCTGCGCGTCCTTCTCGTCTCCGGCGAGCCGCATGCCGGCGAACGCGCCTGGCGCAATCTCCTGAAATCCGACGCCGCCGTCGACCTCGTGCATTTCACGATTTTGCGGCCGCCGGAAAAGCAGGACGGCACGCCGATCAACGAACTCTCGCTCATCGCCTTTCCGACGCGCGAGCTCTTCGTCGACAAGATCAGCGAGTTCGATCTGATCATCTTCGACCGCTACCAGCATCGCGGCGTGCTGCCCATTCTCTACTACGACAACATCGCCCAGTACGTGCAGAACGGCGGCGCGCTGCTGATTGCGGCGGGGCCGGAACATGCCGGCGACGATTCGATCGCGGCAACGCCGCTTTCGACTGTGCTGCCGGCAAATCCGACAGGCGTCATGAATGAGAAGGCCTTCTTCCCGCGGCTTTCGGAGGAAGGAAAAAAACATCCGGTGACGCGCGGGCTCGAAGGCGCATCGAGCGAACCGCCAAGCTGGGGACGCTGGTTCCGCACCGTCGACGTTGACAGGCCGCTCGGCCAGACCGTCATGGAGGGAGCGGACGGCAAGCCGCTGCTCGTGCTCAACCGTGTCGGCAAGGGCCGCGTCGCCATGCTGCTCTCCGACCAGGGCTGGCTCTGGGCGCGCGGCTTTGAAGGCGGCGGCCCGCATATCTCGCTCTACCGGCGCACCGCCCACTGGCTGATGCAGGAGCCGGCGCTTGAGGAAGAAGCGCTGACCGCGCGCGCCCTCGGACGGACGCTGGAAATCACCCGGCAGACGATCGAAGGCGACCCCGGACAGGCGACGCTCACCTACCCTTCCGGCCGCACTCAGGAGATAGGGCTCACCGAGCGCGAGCCGGGGCTCTACAAGGCGGAGGTGAAGACCGACGAGATCGGTCTTTTCGAAGTCGCCAATGACGAACTGACGACGCTCGTCCATGTCGGCAATGTCGATGCGCCGGAGTTCAAGGCGGCGATCTCCACCGAGGAAAAATTGAAGCCTTGGGCCGAAAAGACCAAGGGCATGGTCCGCCGGCTTGCGGATGCCGATGGTGCCGTCGACCTGCCAACCATCCTGCCGGTCCGGGGTGCGGTGCGCGTCGCCGACGACCAGCGCCTGTCACTCAGAATGACAGACGAGACGGTGCTCAAGGGCGTCAATTCGCTGTCGCTCTTCGCCGGCCTCTTCGGCCTCGCCGCCCTGCTGTTGTTGATCTCGGCAATGTGGTACCGCGAAGGGCGGTGAGTGGGCGCATTGAGGTCTATACGGCTCGGTGTGCTGCCGCACGTTTGGGCGAGCGCGTTGGATGCCGAGCCCCCTGGATCGTCATCCTCGGGCTTGATCCGAGGATCCAAGTGCAAGCATCTGGACACGCCCAGGTCATCAGTAATGTAGCGCGAACCCCGGGGCCGATTGCTTCTTTTTGAGCTCGTGAATGGATCCTCGGGTCGAGCCCGAGGATGACGAGTGGAAGGGGAGCGGCCATTCCGTTGAATGGCCCAGCGCCCAGCAAATCAGGCGGCGGCGCCTTCAGCGGGTGGCGGCACAACGCCCTTCGCTGCAGGCACTACGCTGTCATCCCGCCAGGCAATCACACCCTCAAGCCGCGCGTGAACGTCGGCTGCGATCGGCACGACCAGCACCCGGGCCGGATCGACCGGACCGGGGAATTCGAGCGCGCCGTACCGGACCTTCGCGAAGCCGAGCGGCTGGTAATAGGGCGGGTCGCCCACCAGGATGACCGCTTCGGAGCCCTTCCGCCGCGCCGCCTCGACGGCGATCCGCACGAGTTCCCGACCGATGCCCTTGTTCTTGTGCGACGGCCGGACGGCGAGCGGACCGAGCAGATGCCCCTTGACGGACCCCACGCTCACCGGGGTCATCCGCACGGAGGCGATCGTTTCGCCGTCATCGGTGCAGATGAAGGACAGCGCCCGGTCGTGCGGGCCCTGCTCGCGGATCCGCGCGGCCGCCCGGGCAAACCGGCCGGGGCCGAAGGCTTCCTCATTGATGATTTCGATGGCTGCGTCGTGGGATGCGTCTTCAGTCAGATAGACGAGATCGAGCTTTTTCATGGATGTCGAGAACCGGCAAGCGAACAGACAACAGGGATGGCGCGCCCCGAGGGCGTTTGCAGCATCAGCGTCGTCGCAGGCTTCCCGACAGGATCATCGTTACGGTCGCTTCCGAAAAAAGAAAAAGCTTCGGATCGCCGATAGCAGAAAATCGCCGCCGGTCAAAGTCTAAAACGCACTGTTCAGAATTTCATGCCTATCGGCGAGGCGATGCCGCGCTATCTATCGAGAAACAGGAAGAACTGGAAGGATCGCGCTGATGGGCAGGCTTGTGGACGGCGTCTGGCAGGACGTCTGGTACGATACGGTCGAAACCAACGGGCATTTCAAGCGAAGCGTGTCGCAATTCCGCAATTGGGTCACCGCCGACGGTTCACCCGGCTCTTCGGGCGAAGGCGGCTTCGAGGCCGAGGCCGATCGGTACCATCTCTATGTCTCGCTTGCCTGTCCCTGGGCGCACCGCACGCTGATCTTCCGCAAACTCAAGAAGCTTGAGGAGATCATCCCGGTCTCGATCGTTGATCCGCTGATGCTGGAAAACGGCTGGGAATTCAAGGGCGACAACGGCGGCACCGTCGATCACCTCTTCGGCTCGCAGGCGCTTTGGCAGATCTACACGCGCGCCGACTCCAACTATTCCGGCCGTGTCACCGTACCGGTGCTCTGGGACAGGAAGAAGAACACGATCGTCTCCAACGAATCGGCCGAGATCATCCGCATGTTCAATTCCGCCTTCGACCGTCTCACCGGCTCGGCAGCAGATTTCTATCCGGAGGACCTCAGGGAGGAGATCGACGCGCTCAATGCGCGCATCTACGACAAGGTCAACAACGGCGTCTACAAGGCCGGCTTCGCCACGCGCCAGGAGGCCTATGCGGAGAACGTCACGGCGCTATTCGCGATGTTGGACGAACTGGAAAGCCGCCTTGCCTCGCGACGCTATCTGTTCGGCGACCGCCTGACCGAGGCGGACTGGCGCCTGTTCACCACCTTGCTGCGCTTCGACCCGGTCTATGTCGGCCATTTCAAATGCAACATCCGCCGCATTGCCGACTATCCGAACCTAAGCGGCTATCTGCGCGATCTCTATCAGGTGCCGGGCGTCGCCGAGACCGTCAACATGCGCCATATCAAGGAGCACTATTACCGCAGCCACAGGATGATCAATCCGACCGGTATCGTGCCCGTCGGGCCGGAACTCGATCTTCAGGCGCCGCACGGACGCGAGGATCGGTAGGGTCCCTACCAAAACATAGCCGGCGCCGCCGTTCCGGCAAGTTCGGCAAGCCTGCGGCGCGTTGCCGGCGTGGTGTCGGCGGGCAGATCGTCGGGCGCAAAGAAGCCGGCCGCCGCGATTTCCAGGTCGGCAACTTTCGGCCGCACCTGGCGGACATCGTCGCACCGGAAGAAGACGACATGATCGCGCTTGCTTGTTCCCGGGTTGTAGTAGACCTGCACGAGGCGCGGCGGCCCGGTGAGCTCCAGATTGCCCTCCTCGCGGAGCTCGCGGACCAGCCCGTCAAACGCCGTCTCGTGCCGGTCGACGCCGCCACCGGGCAAGTGCCATCCGGGCAGATATGAGTGCCTGACGAGGAAAACCCGGCCTTGGCAATCGAAGCAGGCGGCCCGCACCCCGAGCGTCATGCCGCGCGAGACGGCGAAATACATGTGAGCGAGCCGTGTCAGGGGCCAGAGCCAGTTGCGCACCTCTTTCGGCCGGTCCTGGTCCATCGGCTTCTCCTTCCCGGCAATTCGAAGTGCTGCAACGGGGCCTGTGGCCCTGCGTCGGACATGTGCCGCTGCGGCGGGATAACCCATTCAAGTGATTCCCCTGCCGCCGAATATGCGCTAGACCGGGGCGATGTTCAAACTTGCGCATATTTCCGACGTCCATCTCGGCCCCCTACCCGATCTGTCGTTTCGCGAACTCGCCTCCAAGCGCATTACCGGTTTCGTCAACTGGCACCGCAACCGGGCGCGCCATCTCTTTCCCGACACGCTCAAATGCCTGATGGACGACATCGAAACGCGCGACCCGGACCATCTGGCGATCACGGGCGACCTAGTCAACCTTGCATCCTCTCTGGAAATCGAAGCGGTCACCGAATGGCTCGCCGAGGCCGGCGACCCGCAGGACATCTCCGTCGTGCCCGGCAATCATGACGCCTATGTGCCCGGGGCCTATGAGAAGACGGCACGCGCCTGGTATCCTTTCATGCGCGGCGACAACGGTCCTTCCGGTTGGATGAAGGACCATCACTGCTTTCCCTATCTTCGCGTACGGGGCTCGGTCGCCCTCATCGGCTGTTCGACGGCGGTCGCCACGCCTCCCTTTGCGGCAAGCGGCTATTTCGGCCCGCGGCAGGCCCGCGCCACGGTCAACCTCTTGCGTGCGGCCGGCGAGGCCGGTCTGTTTCGGGTCGTCATGATCCACCATCCGCCGATCCGCGGCGCCACATCCATGCACAAGCGCATGATCGGCATCCGCCGCTTCGCCGCGACCATCTCGTCAGGTGGCGCGGAGTTGGTGCTGCATGGCCACACGCATCTCAACACCGTCTACTGGCTCAGGGGACACGCGGCGCCGGTGCCGGTTGTCGGCATCGCCTCCGCCTCGCAAGGGCCGGGCGGCGCCAAGCCGGTCGCCGCCTACAACCTTTTCTCGATCGGAGGAGAGCCGGGCAATTGGAAGCTGACCCGCGAGCGCTTTGCCCTTGGCGCGGACGCCAAGACCGTCAGCCTCGCCGAGACAACCCAGTTCCATGGTTGAGAGAGCGCTTAGGGGGCATCGTATCGGGGGCGCTTTTTTGAACTGCCGCCCGAATAATCGGCAAGGCTCCGGCGTCTATGTCGCGTTGGAGGTCAAACGCCGCCGGAGCGACATCTGCGTCGGCCGGTCATCGGCCGCCGCATCGTTCACAGGAGAAAGGCATCATGAACGGCAAGATCATCCTCTTCACCCTTTCCGCCTTCGCGGCCTCCGTGGGAAGCCAGGCGGCGTTGGCCGTCGGCGACGACAACAGCGCGCCGCCCAAGAAGACCAAGACGACCACCCAATGCAGGGACGGCAAGGTCTGGGACGCCAAGCGGAACCGATGCGTCGATGCGAAGCGGAGTGATCTTGGCGACGATGTCCTGTTCGACGCGGCACGCGAGCTCGCCTATGCCGGCCAATACGAGAACGCGATCAAGGTCCTCGGCGCGATGAACGAGCAGCAGAGCGCCCGCGTCCTGAACTATCTCGGCTATAGCAACCGCAAGGCCGGGCGCATGGAGCTCGGCATGCAGTATTACAAGCGCGCCATCCAGGCCGACGAAAATTATATTCTCGCCCGCTCCTATATGGGCCAGGCCCTGATCGAGCAAGGTCGGGTCGAGGAGGGGAGAGCACAGCTCGTCGAAATCCGCGACCGCGGCGGCGAAGGCACATGGGCTTACAGGGCCCTGCTCGAATCGCTCGGCGGCGTTCGTCAGTATTGACGGCGCGGATCTTCCTCCCCGCCGAACGCCGGGCTGCCGGCGTGCCAAACCTTGTACGCCGGACCGCAAAAAACTCATTGCGATCCGGGTCTTCCCTTGCAGACTTCCGATCAAGTTTCATATCATGAGCCGTGCGTTCGCAGCGCGAACAGACGGATGATCCGGCACGTCTCACTGGAAGAGAAATGCGCCCAGCGGCAGAGATGAAGGACTTCAGACGGGATTTGGTCAGCCTGCTGCCCAAATTGCGCCGCTTCGCGATGACGCTGACGCGCAATGCCAACGATGCCGACGACCTCGTCCAGGAGGTTTGCGAGCGGGCGATCAGCCGCAGCCATCTGTGGAATGGCGAGGGACGGCTGGAGAGTTGGGTCTATGCGATGACCCGCAATCTCTGGGTGGACGAGGTCCGCAAGCGCAAGGTCCGCGGCACCGGCAGCATGGTCGACATATTCGACCAGCGCGAACTGAATGTCGAAGCCGCGGCCGAGAAGGCGGTCTATGCCAATCAGCTGCAGAAGATGATCCTCTCCATGCCTGAGGGACTGGCAAGCGTCTTCCTGCTGGTCAACGTCGAAGGTCACAGCTACCGGGAGACCGCGACGATCCTCGGCATCCCGATCGGCACGGTGATGAGCAGGCTCTCGACAGCGCGCCTGCGGCTCGCGGCCATGCTGTCCGAAGATACGGAAAGGAGGGCCTGACCGTTGCAGCAGACGATGGCGCTCGAAGTGCGGTTGTCCGCCTATATCGACGGCGAACTCGGCGAGGCGGAAAGATCCGAGCTCGACGCTCTGCTTTCGCGCGATGAGGACGCCAGGGTGCTGCTTGACAAGCTGAAGGCGGGCAGCACATTCGGCAACAGGGCCTTCGAGGATTTCCTTCACGATCCGGTGCCGCTGGCGCTGGTGCGGCAGATAAAGCAGGGAGGCGGCATCAGCCCGAAGCTCGAGCGGGTAACGACGTCGAACCTCCCGACACGAGGCGCCCGGGTCTTTCCACGCCTTGTTGCCACCGCGATCGGCCTGCTGCTGACCGGCGGCGTCGCCGGGTTCATTCTCGGCAGCACGGCCAATTTCGTCGAACCGGTCGGCGAGACCGCCGCGAGCCCGTGGGTCAACGAGATTGCCGACTACCATCGCGTCTATTCGCGCCAGAAGGAGCATCTGGTCGAGGTCCCGGCCTCGCAAGCGGCCCACATAGAAACCTGGCTGACCGCGAGCGTCGGCGTCCGCTTCAAGATTCCCGATCTTACGAGCACGGGACTTGCCTTCGAAGGCGCAAGGCTGCTGGTCGCCAATGGCAAGCCGGTCGCCCAGCTCGTCTACCGTGACCAGGAGGACGAGATCTTCGCCATCTGCTTCTTGAGGAGCGCCGACGGGGCCAAGGCGGACACCTTCAGCGAGGTTATCCGCGGCGATCTGGGATTGGTCTCCTGGCAAAAGGAGGGCGCCTCCTTCGTCGTCGTCGGGCCGTCATCGGCCGCCGGTCTGCAGGATCTGGCGCGCACGGTGGCGGCCGCCATCTGAGCACGTTGGAACGTCGCGGTTCGGCCCCCCGCACCTTCTCCCCACAATGCGGGGCGAAGGGGTTTGCCGCGTTGCCTTAGTCCCCTCTCCCCGCAAGCGGGGAGAGCGCTATTCCTCGGGATAAACCCGAGAAGAGGGGCAATCGCAGGCGAGCGCCGTCTTCAGAACAGCCCGCTGGCCATCGTCACGGGCTCACTTCGCCACCGTCTCCAACACGCGATTCGCGGCCGAGACGATCGCTTCGAGCGAGGCCGCGACGATGTTGGTATTGATGCCAGCACCGAAGAGCGTGCCGCCCGGATGCTCGACCTCCACATAGGCGATCGCGGCGGCGTTCGAGCCGTGCTGCAGCGAGTGCTCGGAATAGTCCGCGACCGAGAGCTCGATGCCGAGATAGATCGACAGCGCGTTGATGAAACCGTCTATCGGGCCGGTGCCCTTGCCTTCGATCCGCTTCGTCTCGCCGCGATCGGTGATCTCGGCGGCAACGACTCTGAGCCCCTTGTGGTCGCCCACCGGATAGGTGTGGTGATCGACGAACTTGATGCGTGCGCCGGGCTGCTCGACATAGCGCTCGATGAAGCGCTGATGGATGCGCTTCGACGGCAATTCCTTGCCTTCTTCGTCGGTGATCCGCTGAATGTCCTCGCGGAACTCGATCTGCAGGTTGCGCGGCAGGTTGATGCCGTAGTCTTCCTGCATGATATAGGCGATGCCGCCCTTGCCCGATTGCGAGTTGATCCGGATGATGGCCTCGTAGCTGCGGCCGACATCGCGCGGGTCGATCGGCAGATACGGCACTTCCCAGATGGGCTTGTTGGCCTGCTTCAGCGCCTTCATGCCCTTGTTGATGGCGTCCTGATGCGAGCCGGAGAAGGCGGTGTAGACCAGTTCGCCGACATAGGGATGGCGTTCCGGAATGACCATCTGGTTCGAATATTCGTAGACTTCCTTGATCCGCTCGATATCCGAGCAGTCCAGCTTCGGATCGACCCCTTGCGTGAACATGTTGAGCGCCAGCGTCACCACGTCGACATTGCCGGTGCGCTCGCCATTGCCGAACAGCGTGCCCTCGACGCGATCGGCGCCGGCCATCAGGCCCAGTTCGGTGGCAGCGATGCCGGTGCCGCGGTCGTTGTGCGGATGCAGCGAGATGATCAGGTTCTCGCGGTTGTCGAGATTGCGGCACATCCATTCGATCTGGTCGGCATAGACGTTCGGCGTCGCCATCTCGACGGTCGACGGCAGGTTGATGATCAGCTTGTTGTCCGGGGTCGGCCTGACGATCTCCGTGACCGCATTGCAGATCTCCAGCGCCACTTCCAGTTCGGTGCCGGTGAAGCTCTCGGGCGAATATTCGAAGCGATAGCCGCCGCCAGCCTTTGCCGCCATGTCGGTGATCATCTTGGCGGCGTCGGTTGCGATCTGCTTGATGCCGGCGACATCTTTGGCGAACACGACGCGGCGCTGCAGCTCGCTCGTGGAGTTGTAGAAGTGGACGATCGGCCGGTGCGCGCCCTCAAGCGCCTCGAAGGTACGGGTGATCAGTTCCGGCCGGCACTGCACCAGCACCTGCAGCGACACGTCGGCCGGCACATTGCCCTCCTCGACGCACCAGCGGGCAAAGTCGAAATCGGTCTGCGACGCAGACGGGAAGCCGATCTCGATTTCCTTGAACCCCATGTCGACGAGCAGGTGGAACATGCGGGCCTTGCGGTCGTGCCCCATCGGATCGACAAGCGCCTGGTTGCCGTCGCGCAGATCCACCGAGCACCAGATCGGCGCCTTGCTGATCGTATTCGACGGCCAGGTGCGGTCCGGCAGCGCGACCTGCGGATAGGCCTGATATTTCACCGCGGCCTCGGGCATGCCGGCCTTGATGGGATGCGATCTCAGTGTCATGTGCAGCTTCTCTTCGTCACTGGAGCGTGGCTTGCCGGATGCAATAGCCGATCACGGACCATATTGCGAGGCTGATGCCGACGCCATTGTTTCAGTTCTGGGGTGTTCGAGGAGCATCTGCCGGCAAGGCTTTCGGCCGCCGGGCGCCCCTCACCGGACCCGGCAACCGCGAGTAAGGCCGAGAAGAAGAAGCGAGGCAAAGGCGCGCGAGGGGGCACGATCGTGATCGTGTCCAAAGGAGATCGCTGAGATCTTGTGCGCGTAAGCCTTGGTCATAAGAGTGCCTATACACGGCTTGGCGAAGCGGAGCAAGGGAGCTGATGGGTGTAGCGCGTGTTAGCTGAGGCTTCACCAATAGCCTGCGGGGCTGGCGTCGAAGTCAACATAAATAGGCAGAACGGTGCGGCAGAACCCTTCTCCCCGCCTGCGGGGAGAAGGTGGCAGCAGCCGGATGAGGGGCGATTCGCTGGGGTGACCCGACGTCAAATCTCCGCGACCGATGTGATGATCCGCGAGACGAGTCCATAGGACTTCGCCTCGTCGGCGCCGAGCCAGTAGTCGCGGTCCGTGTCCTTGGCGATCTTCTCGACCGGCTGGCCGGTCGCTTCGGAGAAGATCTTGTTAAGCCGTTCGTTCATCTTGATGATTTCACGCGCCTGGATCTCGATGTCCGAAGCCATGCCGCGGGTGCCGCCGGACGGTTGATGCAGCAGGAAGCGGGTATTCGGCAGGCAAAGGCGCCGTTCCTTCGGCGGAGCGACGAAGATGAGCGCGCCGGCGGAGGCCACCCAACCCGTGCCGATCGTCCAGACCTTCGGCTTCACGAACTTGATCATGTCGTGAATGCTGTCGCCGGATTCGACGTGTCCGCCCGGCGAGTTGACGAAGATGCGAATGTCTTCGTCGCTGGCCGAGGCAAGCGCCACCAGCTGCGAGCAGACCTTCTGCGCCAGTTCCTGGTTGATCGTTCCGTAGATGAAAATCGAACGAGACTTGAAAAGGTTCGCCTCGGTTTCCTTGCCCAGCGGCAGTTCGGTCTTCTTTTCTTCCTGGTCGTCGTCGTTCATCCGCATTCTTCGGACTCCTCGTGAAATGTCTCAAGGTCAGATAATGCGACTCGATGCCGATGACAATGCAAACCGCCAGTGAATAAAGGTCCGGACCCCGAGCGCTGCCGCAATGGTAAATGGGTGCACCGTCAAATGCCGTATGGACAGCGCGAAAAAGCCCAATAAGATCAGCGCGTCATCAGAGCGGACGGGCTGCCTCCCGTGCCCGCCGACAAATGGGGACCATAATGAAGACACGCATGCTCATTGCCACCGCCGCACTCGGCGCTTCCGCGGCGCCCGCCTTCGCGCATCTCGACCCGGTCGAGCACGGTTCGCTGGCGGCCGGTCTTTCCCATCCGTTTTTCGGCGCGGACCATGTTCTGGCGATGGTCGCCGTCGGCCTCTGGGCCGCGCAGATCGGCGGCCGCGCGCTCTGGACTGTTCCTGCTGCCTTCGTCGGGATGATGACTGTCGGCTTCGGACTGGCGCTCGCCGCCGTTCCCCTGCCCTTCGCCGAGCCTGCGATCCTCGCCTCGGTCGTCGCCCTCGGCCTGATCGTCGCGATCGCCGTGCGCCTCGACGTGGCGCCGGCCGCTGCGATCGTCGGCATCTTCGCCCTCATCCACGGCCATGCCCATGGCAGCGAACTGGGGCAGGCCGGCGCCTGGTCCTTCGCTCTCGGCTTTATCGCCGCAACCGCATTGCTGCACGCCGCCGGCCTTGGCCTCGGTATCGCGCTCGCGAGGCTTTCGAGCAACGGCACGCTTGCCCGCCTTCTCGGCGGCGTCACCGCGCTGGCCGGCGCCGCGATGATCTTTGGCTGACCATACCGGCGCAAGGGCGGCGGGCTTCCCGCCGCTTCAGCCGCGGCCGCGATAGGTCGGCACGCCCTGATCCGGCAGCCAGACGCCTGCGGGCGGATTGCCGGTCTGCCAGAACACATCGATTGGGATACCGCCGCGCGGGTACCAGTAGGCGCCGATCCTCAGCCACTTCGGAGAAAGAAGCGACACCAGCCGCTTAGCGATGTCGATCGTGCAATCCTCGTGGAAGGCGCCGTGATTGCGGAAGGAATGCAGGAACAGCTTCAGCGACTTCGATTCGACCAGCCAACCGTTCGGCACGTAGTCGATAACGATGTGGGCGAAGTCCGGCTGTCCGGTCATAGGGCAGAGCGAGGTGAATTCCGGCGCCGTGAAGCGGACGAGGAAATCCGTACCCTCATGGCCGCTCGGCACGCGTTCGAGCACCGCCTCCTCGGGGCTCTGCGGCAGGTCGACCTTCGCCCCCAGTTGTGAAAGTCCTGATACGTCGGTCTTCGGCATTTCCCTGGTTCCTTAAGTTTGGAGCGATGCGGGCAAAGCACCGCACACCCTTTTTCGTCATCCCGTTCTGGTTTTGACGCGCACGCCGTGCGGTTTTTCGCCTTCCGGCTCGACGTGGATGGCGATCCTTGCGCCCGGATGAACGGCGCGGATAGCAACCTCGATCCGGTCGCAAATATCATGGGCGTCGCCGACCGGCATCGCCTCCGGCACGACCATGTGAAAATCCACGAAGGTCGCCGGACCCGCCTGCCGCGTCTTCAGGTCATGGACGCCGAGCGACCCGCCGGCATTGGCGGCGATCGCCTGCTTGATCGCCTCTTCTTCCTCCGCCGGCACAGCCTTGTCCATCAGCCCGTCGATCGAGCGCGAGATGACCTTCCAGCCCTGAAACAGGATGTTGGCGGCGACGACCACGGCAAGCAAGGGATCGAGAATTGCATAGCCGGTGGCAACGGCAAGAACAAGACCCGCGAGCACCCCGGCCGACGTGACGACGTCGGAGAGGATGTGATGTCCGTCGGCGCTGAGTGCCGGCGAACGATGCGCCCTGCCGGCGCGGATCAGGACATAGGCCCAGATCGCGTTAACGACACCGGCAGCGAAGTTGATTGCCAGGCCGAGCGCCGGCGCCTTCAGCAAGGACGGCGCCATCATCTCGGGCACGGCCTCCCAAAGGATGGACAGCGCCGCCACGACGATCAGGACACCTTCGATGACCGCCGAGAAATACTCCGCCTTGTGATGCCCGAAGGGGTGGCCGGCGTCCGCCGGCTTCGCTGCGTAGCCGATCATCGCGTAGGCGATCACCGCGGCAACGACGTTGACTACGGACTCCAGGCCGTCTGACAGCAATGCGACCGACCCTGTCACCCACCAGGCAAGCAGCTTCAGCCCCATGACCCCGAGAGAAAGCGGGATGCCCCAAAAGGCGAGCCTTAGAACCGTTCGATTGTCGGACGCGGTCATCTTCATTCCTCGTGCAGATGCAAACGAGTTGCAAATGCATGCCCATTGAAACGCAAAACCGCCCGCGCGGGTTTTCGCGCAGGCGGATTTTCATGCCTCATATGGGCGATAATGAACGGCTTGTCAAAGGCGCGATCGCACTCTCGCGATTACTCTCAAGGGGTCGTCAGCGAGGGCCTCAGGCGGCCTTGATCTTCGCCCTCTTCGCCAGGTGCGCCACGACGTTCTCGATCATCCGCATGCCGGCGTCTCCGCCGAGCGTCATGATCGATTCCGGATGGAACTGCACGGCCGCCACCGGTTCCTTGAGATGCTCGATGCCCATGATCGTTCCGTCCTCGCTTTCGGCGGTGATCATGAAGTCGCGCGGCAGGCTCGACGGATCGGCAAAGATCGAATGGTAGCGCCCGACCGTCACTTCCTTGCCGAGGCCGGAGAAGACGATGCCCGACTCCAGCACGCGGATGCGCGACGGCTTGCCGTGCATCGGGACCGCCAGTTGCCTGAGATCGCCGCCATAGGCCTCGGCCAGCGCCTGCAGGCCGAGGCAGACGCCGAAGATCGGAAGTTCACGCGCCCGCGCCTTCTTGATCGTCGCCTTGCAGTCGAAATCCTTCGGGCTGCCGGGGCCGGGAGAAAGCACGACGAGGTCCGGCTTCACCCGATCGAAGATTTCCTCGGCAACCGGCGTGCGCACGGTGGTCACCGTCGCACCCGTCTGGCGGAAATAATTGGCCAGCGTATGGACGAAGCTGTCTTCGTGATCGACCAGCAGGATATTGACGCCGGCGCCGACGGGGGCGACGTCGCGCGCCGCCTTGGCGCTGTTGGCGGATTTCGCGTCGCGAATGGCTGCAATCATGGCGGAGGCCTTCAGTTCGGTTTCGGCTTCTTCCTCTTCCGGATTGGAATCATAGAGCAGCGTTGCCCCCGCCCGCACCTCGGCAATGCCGTCCTTGATGCGGATCGTGCGCAGCGTCAGCCCGGTGTTCATGTCGCCGTTGAAGCCCACCATGCCGATCGCCCCGCCGTACCAGGCGCGCGGGCTCTTCTCATGGCTCTCGATGAAGCGCATCGCCCAGAGCTTCGGCGCGCCGGTGACGGTGACCGCCCAGGCGTGGCTGAGGAAGCCATCGAAGGCGTCCATGTCGTCGCGCAGCCGCCCCTCGATATGGTCGACCGTGTGGATCAGCCGCGAATACATCTCGATCTGGCGGCGGCCGATCACCTTGACCGAGCCCGGCACGCAGACGCGGCTCTTGTCGTTGCGGTCGACGTCCGAGCACATGGTGAGCTCGGATTCGTCCTTCTTCGAGTTCAGGAGCTTGAGGATCTGCTCGCTGTCGGCGATCGGATCGTCGCCGCGTTTGATCGTGCCGGAGATCGGGCAGGTCTCGATGCGGCGCCCGGAAACGCGCACGAACATCTCCGGCGAGGCGCCGACGAGGTATTCCTGGTTGCCGAGATTGATGAAGAAGGAATAGGGGGACGGGTTGATCACCTTCAGCCGGTTGGAGATTTCGGAGGGGCGGCTTTCGCAGCGCTCATAGAATTTCTGCCCAGGCACCACTTCGAAGAGGTCGCCGCGGCGGAAGCTCTCCTTCGCCTTGACGACGAGCTCGGCGTATTCGCCCGGGCGATGATCCCCGTGCGGCGGGATGCTGTCGACGGTGCGGAACGGTTCGGAAGCAATCTCCGCCGCCTTGCCCTCGGTCGAGACACCGTCCTTGGCGAAATCGTAGCGGTCGATCCAGGCCTTGGCGGCATAGTGATCGACGACGAGGATTTCGTCCGGCAGGAAGAGGACCATGTCGCGCTGGTCGTCCGGCCGGGCGAGCTTCAGGTCGATTGCGTCGAACTGGAAGGCAAGGTCGTAGCCGAAGGCGCCGTAAAGGCCGAGGCTCGCATCCTCCTCCGAATGGAAGAGGTTCGTCACGGCGCGAAGCACCGTGAAGACCGTCGGCATCTTCGAGCGCTCTTCCTCGGTAAAGACGCGGTCGGGCTCATTGATGGTGAGATCGAGACGGCGGGCCGTCAGCGTCCCGAGCGTGATGTCGGCAACCATTTTCAGGTGCTCGGCGATCAGCGCCAGCAGCACCTCGCCGCGCCCGTTATAGGCTTCGATCCAGAGCGAGCGGCCGAAGGAGGAGATGGCGAGCGGCGGGTCGACGACGGCAGTGTCCCAGCGGGTATAGCGCCCCGGATATTCGTAATTCGACGAGAACACCGCACCGCGGCGCTCGTCCAGCCTGTCCACATAGGAGGCGATTGCATCCGCATAGGACGCGTCGCGTCGCCGGCGCGTCACGACAATGCCGCCATTCGTGGTGTAACTCTCCGCGCCGTCTTTCAGAATTACCGTTGCCATTCGCCTCGCTCCCTAAAAGCCCGGTCATTCCACGCGGCTCGAATACGAAAAAAGCCGCCTCGAAATCTCCGGGCGGCTTCATGTCTCAATCACGCATGACTGGTCAAGGCCGCCTCAGCGAGCCCACCACCAGATCGAAATGTTCTGCGTGTTTGCCATGGGCGAAGTGTTAGCGTGGCTTGCGGCCTTACGCAAGCGGGAAAACAGCACCGAATGTTCGCGCGCCGAAAGAAAAGAGGCGGCCCTTTCGAGCCGCCTCTCCATGCAGTCAGGCAACGGAGCCTAGAACTTCGCCTTCGCGGTGACGAGGAACGTCCGACCGCGGCCGGTGTCGACCGTGCTGCCGGCGATCGTGCTCGACGCCGGCGTGTAGGTCGTGTCGAAGACGTTCGTCACACTCCCGGTGAGTTCGAGACCGTTCTCGAATTTGTAGTTCGCGAAGAGGTCCACCAGTCCGTAGCCGGGAACGGTGGCGGAGCCGCTTGCCCCCGCATTCTCCTCGCCGATGAAGGCATTGGAAACGGCATAGATCCGCGTGCCTACCGTGAGGCGCTGTTCCTCGAGGAAGCGTGCCCCGAGGGTCGCACTTACGATGTCATCGGGAAGGAAGCTCTGTACGCCAAAGCCGTTGACCTGTGACGGGAGGTCGCTCTCCGTATGCGTGTAGGCAAGGTCGCCGAAGACATAGCCGGCATCATAGGCTGCCTGCAGTTCAAAGCCTTGAACCGTGGATATTCCCGGATTGTTGACAAAGAATATTTTCATCCCGCCGTTGGCCAAAGCCGCAGTGATGTAATTGTCCACCCGGTTATGGAAATAGTTCGCCTTCAGGCGGAAGCTGTCTCCCGTAGCAATGAGGTCGTCCAGATTGATGTTCGCGCCGATTTCCCAGCCCTTGGATATTTCTGGCTGGAGGAACGGGTTGGGGAAGAACATCTGGAAGCCGCCCGGATGCGAACCGCCCACGAAGATTTCGTTGACCGTCGGAGCACGCGAGGTCTCGGCATAGGTCACGTAGGGCTGCAGCCACTCGGTGGCATTGACGGCGAGCGTAACGCTCGGGTTGAGGCGGCCGTCCGATTCGTCGACGCTATAGGCGCCTGCCGGCATGCCGAGCGGATTACCGGCGCTCACCGATCCGGTGCCGTCGATGTTGAATTGGTCGTAGCGCAGGCCGGCAGTGAGGTCGACGATGCCATAGGTGAAGGTCGTCGAATTGAAGATGCCCGTCGTCGCGTTCTTGCCGCCGCCGTTGACGCCGCCGGTCGGCTGCGCCGTGCTGTTGATCACATCGTAGTCATCCTGAAAATATTCGACGCCGTAGTTGGAGCGCACGGCAACTTCGCCCAAATCGAATGTCGAGGTGTTGGAAATGTCGAAGCCGATACCCGTGTCGGTGATCCGCCGCCCCGCCGCGCCGCCGGCACCCAGGAGGTTGGTATCGTACTTCATCCGCAGGCGGTTCCAGTAGGAGTTGGCGCGGAAATCGATCAGTTCATTGTCGGGCGTGTAGGCGTAGTTCGCGCTGACCGTCTGGTTTCTGACGTTTTGGAAATAGGAGTTCGCGAAGAAGTCATTGTCGTAGGAGATTGCGCTGAACTTGAAAGAATGGTCCTTGTCCGGCGTGATCTCGGCCTTCAGGAGGCCGGAAAGCAGATCCTCCTCGGTGAAGGGAACTTCGATGCCGTCGCCATTGTCGTAATTACCCGGATCGCTCTTGCTGATCCCGCCAAGCACAGAGAAGACGTCGTTGAAGCGATAGGCGCCGAGCAAGGATTCCGACCAGCCGGCGCCATTGCTGCCGTAGGTGGCGACGGCCTGACCGCCATAGTTTTTGCCGTCCTGGATCAGGTCCTTGATGTCATAGGTCTTGAAATTGACCGAACCGGCCAGCGCCCCGCCTCCGATGCCAGTGACGGCGCCGCGGGTCAGGTCTATCTCGGAAAGGAAGGCCGGATCGACATAGGCGAAGCCCTGGGCCTCGTGGCCGGTGAAGCGGAAGTTCTGGCGAACGCCGTCGATCATCATGTTGACGCGGCCGGAGCCCTCGAAACCGCGAATATTGACGGCAACGCCGGGATTTTGCGGGTTGTTGGCCGTCGACGTGCCGGGCACGCTGCGCAGCAGATCGTCGGTCTCCTGGCCCGCCTGAAGCTCGATTTGGTCCGTGCTGACGACGCTCGAAGGACCGGGCTTCGCATAGGGATTGGCCTCGCGTCCGCCCTTGGCGATGATCGGCGAGAGATAGGTCTCGCCCTTCTTTGCCGCTTCCGATTCTTCGGCCTCTGTCGGCTGGGATGTTGTCGCGCTTTGCGCGAAGCTGCCGGAGGCGACGGACAATGCGAGTGTTGCCGTGCATGCGAGAAGAGCCAGGCGATGATGCCGGTTGAGCATGGACCAGTCCTATGAGTTTGTTGGCCGGGCTTGCTGTTGAGCGGCAAACTCAAGGGCTGGCTGGGCAGGTGTCGGAATTCGGCGAATCCAGTCACGTCATCGCCTTATTTGGGCCACATAAAAAACATGACTGAAAAAGTCAATATAATTTTAGGGCACATATATCCCGTCCGTCCTCCTCAGTTTCAGCACATTTTGAAACAGGATGGCCTTTCATGCGTTTGACCGTGACAAACGGAAAGGACCTGCATGCGCGCTGTCGGTGTGGTACTGATTTCCGCCCTCGTGCTCTGGGGGGCGGCGCTTCCGAAGGAAGGCCCGCTACCCGTAGCGAGGCCGGATACCGATCAAGGCGAACAGCCGACGCCCACGCCAAAACCTGCCGCGCCGCAGAGAAAACCTCAAGCGAGCGATCAAGAAAACTTAAATGTCGGGGCTGGCAAAGACCTACCGCCTGGGTGGAAAGACGACTCTCTCCGCGAGGAAGCGCTTCTGCCGATCGAAAAGGAAGACCCGAAAGCCTATGCCTCCTGTCTGGCCGCGCTCAAGGAGATCGGCAGCGCCTTTGCGGAGACTGCCCGCATCGACGACGGCAAGGGCTGCGGCATCGACAGGCCGATCAGAGTCAGTTCGGTCCTGCCGGGCGTCGCGCTTGAGCCCGAGGGAGTGATGCGCTGCGAAACGGCCCTGGCGCTCGCCCGTTGGGTGAAGGAGACGGCCACTCCGGCGGCGGAGGCCGCATTCGGAGCCGACGCCCGTATTTCGGCGCTGAACCAGGCCTCCTCCTATGTCTGCCGGCTTAGGAACAACGCAAAGACGGGAAAGATCTCCGAGCACGCACGCGGCAATGCGGTCGACATCGCCTCTTTCAGCCTCGCAGACGGCAAGACCGTCGAAATCCAGCCGCGCGACGAAGACGGCACCCTGACCGGCGCCTTCCAGCGCGCCGTGACCGCCTCCGGCTGCCTCTACTTCACGACCGTCCTCGATCCGGGCAGCGACGCGGCCCATGAAACACACCTGCATTTCGACGTCATCGAACGAAAGAACGGCTATCGCTATTGCCGCTAGCCACCCCCGTCGGTGCTCGCGTTCCCGTATCCAAGTGCCACGAATTCACCGGAGAAGGTGCCGGCGACCTCACCCTCGGCCATGAATTCGGCCGTCACCCTCAGACGCGCCCGTCCCCGCCGTTCGAGCAGACGCATGAAGCCTGGCCATTGGTCGGCATCTTCGAGACTCGAAAGTACCGAGAATGAACCGAGGATCGGTCTCAGATAGTCCATGCGGTTGCTCTGGATCACCAGGCGGCAGGCGATGCCGCTCGAGCGAAGCCGGACATGCAGCAGCGACCAGGCAGCGAGGATCGAAAGCGCCGAAGCGCTGCCGCCGAAAACTGTGTCGCGATGGTTGATGTTCGGCGCCAGGGGCGCCCGGAGGAGGACATGGTCCCATTCCACCGATTCCACCTCCACCTGCATGGCGGCCGACAGGGGAATATGCGTATGAAGGTAGGCCTGCAATTCCGAGGGTGTCATTGTGCGTCCAATGTAGAGCACCTTGGATCACGATGCTTTGAGCCGAATGGACCCATCACAAACCGTGAGCGGTACACGTAGGATAGAGTGGATGCGCGCGCGGAAGACCGCAAACACGTTGCACATCTCGCTCCAGCGGAAATCGGGCCGGTTTCAGCACGAATTCTCTTTCGGATTGGCAAAGATTTTCGCAACCGATTGAACCCGCGGACGACCGATACGATCTATCTCCGGTGCCGACCACAACGCCTTGAACGAGGAACACTCCCATGCCCTTGACAATCTACACGTTCTCCGTCCCCGTCTTCACACGCGGCTTTTCCGCGCTCGGCGGGCTCCTCGACAAGGGCGAGGCCTTTGCCGCCAAATCGGGCACGCCGCTCGACGAACTCTTCGGCGCGCGGCTCGCGCCGGACATGCTGCCGCTGTCGGGTCAAGTCCAGCGAGCGAGCGACACCAGCAAGAACGCCATCGCTCGACTGACGACGCTTGAAGTGCCGCGGTTTCCCGACGATGAGCAGAGCTTTGCCGATCTGCGTCAGCGGATCGACAAGACGGTGGCATTCTTCGAAACCGTGACACCGGAACACCTCGAGGGCAGCGAGAAGCGCGAGGTGACCCTCAACTTCCCGAATCTGAAGGTCACCTTCAGCGGCGACGACTATCTGCTGAAGTTCGTGCTGCCGAACTTCTATTTCCATCTGACCACGGCCTACGACATCCTGCGCCATAAGGGCGTGCCGCTCGGCAAGGCGGACTTTATCGGCGGTCTCGATTGAGCCGGCACTACTGCACCACCGTCAGAACAGCCCCTCTATGTAGCCCGCCTCGTTGAGGCGGATCTTCTCCGAGGACGGCACCTTCGGCAGGCCCGGCATCGTCATGATCTCGCCGGTGATGACGACGACGAAGCCGGCTCCGGCCGCAAGGCGGACTTCGCGGATCGGCACCGCATGGCCGCTCGGAGCGCCGCGCAGGTTGGGGTCGGTGGAGAAGGAATATTGCGTCTTCGCCATGCAGATCGGCAGTTGCCCGTAGCCCTGGTCCTCCCAGGTTCTCAGCTGATCCCGCACCACCTTGTCGGCAATCACTTCACTGGCGTGATAGATGTCCTTGGCGATCGTCTCGATCTTGTGGAAGAGCGGCATGTCGTCCGGATAGAGCGGCGAGAACTGCGAGTGTCCGGCATTGGCGAGATCGACGACCTTGTGCGCCAGTTCCTCGATGCCGGCCGATCCCTCGGCCCAGTGCCGGCACAGGACCGCCTCGGAACCGAGCGTCCTGACATAGTCCTTGATTGCGCGGATTTCCGCCTCCGTATCGGAGGTGAAGTGGTTGATCGCGACGAGCACCGGCACGCCGAATTTCTTGACGTTCTGCACGTGGCGGCCGAGGTTGGCGCATCCCTTCCTGACCGCCTCGAGATTCTCCTTGCCGAGATCGTCCTTCTTCACGCCGCCATTCATCTTGATCGCCCTGACGGTGGCGACGACGACGGCGGCGTCCGGCTTCAGGCCGGCCTTGCGGCACTTGATGTCGAAGAATTTCTCGGCGCCGAGATCCGCTCCGAAACCGGCTTCGGTCACGACGTAGTCGGCAAGCTTCAGCGCCGTCGTCGTTGCCACCACCGAGTTGCAGCCATGCGCGATATTGGCAAAGGGGCCGCCATGGACAAAGGCCGGATTGTTCTCGAGCGTCTGCACCAGGTTCGGCTGCATCGCATCCCTGAGCAACACCGCCATCGCCCCGTCCGCCTTGATGTCGCGCGCATAGACCGGGCTCTTGTCGCGCCGGTAGCCGATGATGATGTTGCCGAGGCGTTTTTCCAGATCCTTGATGTCGGCGGCAAGGCACAGGATCGCCATGACCTCGGAAGCGACGGTAATGTCGAAGCCGGTCTCGCGCGGATAGCCATTGGCGACACCGCCGAGCGAGCCGATGATCTGGCGCAACGCCCGATCGTTCATGTCCATCACCCTCCGCCAGGCGATGCGGCGAATGTCGATCGCCTGCTCGTTGCCCCAATAGATGTGATTGTCGATCAGCGCGGCGAGCAGGTTGTGGGCCGAGGTGATGGCGTGGAAATCGCCGGTGAAGTGCAGGTTGATATCCTCCATCGGCACCACCTGCGCATAGCCGCCGCCGGCAGCACCCCCCTTGATGCCGAAGCAGGGACCGAGCGAGGCCTCGCGAATGCAGACGATCGTCTTCTTGCCGATGCGGTTGAGGCCGTCGCCGAGGCCGACGGTGGTCGTCGTCTTGCCCTCGCCGGCCGGCGTCGGGTTGATCGCCGTCACCAGGATCAGCCGGCCGTCTCTCTTATCCTTCTGCGCGGCAATGAACTCGGCGCTGACCTTCGCCTTGTCATGGCCGTAAGGCAGCAGATGCTCCGGCGGAATGCCGAGTTTAGCCCCGATCTCCATGATCGGTTGCTTGCGCGCAGCACGCGCGATTTCGATGTCGGACTTGACCTCCCCCATGGCTTCCCCCTGTTTGGTGCGTACATCCCGCCTCCTCTGCCGGATGCGCGCTCCGTTTCCTTGTGCTTACGCTGCCATGCCGGCCGTCAGCGGGCAAGGATGTCGCGCATCTCCACCAGGTTGGACCGCACGCGAAGAATATAGAAGCCCATCGTCGCCAGATGCGTCGGCATGATCCAGCCGTCCTCGCGGCCGTTGGAGATGATCAGCGGCTGGATACGCAGCGCCGAGCGCAATTGCTTCAGCGTCTCCGTATAGATCGGCGTCAGCCCGCGCTGGGCGACGACATTCTCGAAATCGGCACCGGCCGCCGAGAGAATGCCGTAATAACCGTAGAGCTGGCCGAAGGCGAACCAGAAACGGTCGTCAGCGCGCGTATCGAACCAGCCGCCATTGTGGAATTCCGAACGCTCGCGGATGATCGCCGACGTATTGCCGAGATCGTTGGCGATGCGGTCGAGGAACTCGACCATGTTGTCGGACCGGCCGTCGAAGATCGCCTCGCATTTGCCGAGCGAAACGTTGAATTTCCGAAGGTCGCGCTCGGCGGCACGGTAGAAGCTTGGCGTCGGGGTCTTCGGACCGAAAGGATTGATGCCGAAATACCAGGTTTCCTCGTCGAACTGAATGTTGCCGCGTGCGGCCTGCAGGTCGTTGTTGACGCCGGAGGTACCGCGCACCCGGCCAAGCGAGTCGACCAGTTCGACGCTGGTGCGGCGCACCGCCTGGTTGATGCCGCGCTGGAACGACGCCTTGTTGTCGAGCCAGGGCGTGTCGTCCCAGTCCATCCCGAACAGGCCGAGCTTGTAGGCGAGCATCGAGGAAATCCAGGCGTTCTGGTTGACGTTGAGGTCGATGAGATCGGCCGCGACATCGACGGTCGCCGAGGTCTGGCAGACCGTGCCGGCCGGCAACTGCACCATGTCGAGCGCTTCCGTGGTCGACCCGTCCGAGGGCACCACGGCTGCGGCCTGGCTCGTAGCCGCCGCGCTACCGGATTGTCCCGTCGTGGCCCCCGGGCCGCTGATCGGCGAACCCGCCGGCACCTTGCGCTCGGCGAGCTTGTAGCGATTGACATAGTCTGGATCGAAATTGGTCCAGGCCTGCGTCTGCCAGATGAAATAGCCGTAGAAGAAGATCAGCCCGAGCAGCACCAGTCCGATCGGCCCCTTGATGATCCAGCTCCGCGCCCGATACCAGTTGCCGAGCGCCACGAAGGGCCAGAGGAGCCAGGAGACCGCCAGACCTATGCCGCGGCCGATCGCCGTGAACACGCGCTGAAAAAACACAACGATCGGATCGAGCATGTCCTATTCCTCTTTGAGACCGTAGAGCTTGTGGCGGAAGGCGGTCTTGTCTTTCAGATATGTGCCCGTCAGGGTCGCCACAACATATTCGCGGAACTTTTCGCCGTAGTGTTCGTAGGCAGCATAAAAGCCCTGTTTGTCGAACACGAAGCGGGAGACGAAGTCGCGCGGGACGAGCTGCGAGACGAGTTGGTTGACCAGCCATTTGTCCGGATGGTCGGGAGCGGCCCGCACCAGCAGGAAACGGTTCTCCGGGGCGATCTCCTGCATCTTCACCGTCCCCGTTGCGGCGATCGCCCGCGCAACTTCCTGCAGGAACGGGTAGGTGCCATCGCGCGCCACCAGCGCGGCGTTGCGATGGATCCAGGTCTGTAGCCAGATTCGATCGGCATTCAGCAGATCCGCATCCGGATCGGCTTCGTTGATCAGCCCGCGGATTGCCATGTCGGCCCGGTGCTGGAAGAGGCCCGACTCCTGCACCCAGGAGGCCTGCGGCAGTTGCAGCCGGTTCGTCGTCGTCAGGAAGTCGTAGATGCGCGCGTAATCGCCGATCGCGATATAGCTCACCTGCCAGGGCCGCGAGCGCCTGAAGCCGGGCACGGAAGGATCGCAGATCACCGTCGTCGTCTTCTGGTCGAGGAAGACATAGACGCCGCCGAAATGATTGGCCCAGAAGGCCTCGTGCCGAAACACCAGCTCCTCTGGGACAAGAGCATTCTGGCGGATGTCGCCGGTCAGCTTGGCGAGTTCCACCATCCGGTCCAGCATGGCGTCGTCCGCCCACGCGTCCGGCACTTTCTTCAGCCGGTCGACGAGCTCCCGGAGCTCCGCCGCCTTTCCGAGCATGTCCTCGGCGGAAAGCACGCGGAAGCGGACCTCGTTGATCGACAGCAGATCGTCGATGTCCTCGACCACCGACACCGAGTCCTCGATCTCGCCATAGAGCGCATCCTTGATGGTGACGGCGTTGATAGCCCGGCTGTTGGCGTTGAAGAACTCATGCATCAGCGCCGCGGTGTTGGAAAAGCTCGTATGGACCACCGGCAGGTCCGCCTGGGCGGGCGTCAGGATGATGAAGCGCCGGTTGACCCGGTTCGGATCGAGATAATCGCGGTCTCCGAGCTCCTCAGCAATTTCCGGCGAAAAGCCGGTCACATCGATGCTGAAGCGCTCGAGCGCCGTCGGCTTCAGCCCCAACCCTTCGAGCGCCTTGTTATAGCGAGCCACAAGATGCGGCTCGGAAATATCGAGCAGCCGCCCATAGATGAGCTCGGCTTCGAGAAGGCGCTTCATGGGGCGATGTTCTCTTCTGTCATCCCTGCCATCGGCCCTCGCGCTTCATTGTCTCGATCTCGCGCATCGCCCTCTCGCGTTGCCGCTCGCGGCGGATGATTTCGGCAATGGCGGCGTCGTCCGACTTGTCGGTATAGCGGAATTCGCTATCGGCGTAGCGGTTGATCTCCTGCAACACCATGTCGATGGTGATCGGGCCGCGCAGGTCCTCGATCATCGCCTTCTTCTCGTCGTAGGGTTTGTGCATGAAGGTGCCCGCATCCTTGAACCAGTCGTCCGGCAATTCGACGTCCATCGCCCGCATTTTGATCGCGTCGGTGATGTTGCGGATCGCCCGGCCGGTGAAGCGCGGCTCCGCCTCCTTGATCATGTGCAGATAGGCGCCGACATCGGCGAGCGAGGCGATCTTGCCCTTCTCCTTCTCGTAGCGTTCCCAAACCGCCGCAAGCCCGTCCTCCTGCGGCCGGGCATGGGCCGCATAGGATTGCGAGACGGCGCGCTTGATCTCCTGGCCGGCATAGAGATCGTGCTCCCCGAGCGGAATCTTGTGGTTCTTGCCGACGAGCAGCGCGAAGATGTCGATATAGTCGGCCTCCGTCTGCGGCCCGTCGACCAGCCAACGTGCGCCGGCGCGCTGGCGCAGGGCATCGTCGACATTCTCCGGATGGTTCGAGAACATGCCGAAGGTGCAATTGCCGCGCACCACTGTCGAGGCGCCGGCGAAGCTCTCCATCAGCACCGCCGTCACTTCGTGCTGGCCGGCGGAAGCGCGATCGTCGGAGCGCTTCGCCGTCACCTGATCGACGTCGTCGATCGTGCCGAAGCCGATCGCCCGCGGGTTCATCACGTTGTTGACGAACTCCTTGCAGTTCTGGCCCGATTTGCCCTGATAGGAGGAGATCTGGTCGACGCCGAAATTCTCGTAATGGAAGGCGTAGCCGGCGACATCGCAATAGTCGTGGAGCATGCCGGCAAGCATCTGGATCAGGATCGTCTTGCCGGTACCCGGCATGCCGTCGCCGATGAAGGTGAAGAGGAAGCCGCCGAGTTCGACGAAGGGATTCATCTGCCGGTCGAAGTCGTAGGCCATCAGCATCTTGGCAAGTTTCAGCGCCTGATACTTGGCAATGTGATTGCCGATGATCTCCTCCGGCTTCTTGAAGGTCATCACCAAGGGCTTGCGCTTCTGCCCGGGCGCGACATCGAAACCGTTCAGGGTGAAGTCATCCTGGTCGAGCCGGATGTGGACATTCTCGAAGTTCTGCAGCCCGGTGAAGCGCGCCTTGCGGGCAAGCAGCCCTTCGATCGCGACGCGAGAGAAGGCGCGGGCCCGCGCCGTCAAGGCCAGATCGTCCGGCGCACCGGCAAGACTGCGATCGAGCCCGGCGACCATGCTCTTCAGTGCGTCCTGGGGCGTATCGAAGAGGAAATCCGGCTCGGCGGCATCGTCGACCGGCTCGCCCTCACCCTGCAGCGTCGCGCCGAGATAGGCGGCAAGGGTGAAGGCGGCGATATAGGCGGCGGCCGAGAGCAGCGCCTTGAAATGACTTGCGTCTTCGCCGGAAAGCGGCGTGCCCGCGTTACGCGCCTGCAATTGTTCGAGATTCGTCTGCCGCGCGAAAACATCCGAAACCGCGAGCGCCACCTGGATGCCGCGCCGGGTACGGTAAAGCGCGGCGTGCTGGGCCGGCGAAAGCAGCGGATCGGCGCCGCGCACCGCTTGGATCGTCCGGGCGAGTTCCACCTCCCGGCTGCGGCGCTGGCCTCCCGTCGATACGGTCGAGACGAAACGGCGGCCGGTGCCGGCAAGGGGTGTGCCCGCCGATGGCTCATCCCGCTCGAGAATGACGAGCTTGGTGACGAGGCTCTGCGCCACCGCCTGATGCTTGGCGATGTCGTCCTCGTGCAGCGTCGTCAGGCCCGTGTTCAGCGTCATCGATCAAACCTCGCTCACCACCTGGTTGCCGGAGATAACATGCACCTTGTAGTCACCGAACACCTGCGCCGCCTCGCCTGCCGCGTAGAGCGCCTGATAGGCGTCGTGCGGCACCAGCGCATGCTTCTCGTAGGCGCTCACGCCCATGCGCGCGGCTTCGAGATTGCCGGTGTCGATGTGAAACTCCTCCTGCGCCGGCGTCGTCGACCAGAAGCCACGCTCCGCCGGCCGCTCGGCCTTGGAGAAGACCTCCTGCACCGTCCAGGTCAAAAGCCAGGCATTCTCGGTCTTGCGCACCTTCGAGAGGATGTCGTTGATCCGCGCGTTGTTCTCCGTGATTCCAGCCGAATAGAACGGCCCGAGCACGATGCGCCGAAGCTGTTTTGGATGCAGTTCCGGAAAATCCCTGTCGAGATTGGTGGCGATCGTCACCGGCGTCAGCGAATAGGCGCTGTTCTTCGAGGCGAAATCGTCGAAACGGCTCGCCAGTTGCGGATTGAGCAGTCCGCCGACCGGCAGCGGGATCTCGATCTCCGGATTGAGCTTGCCGTCTTCGGTCACCAGCATCTCGACGATATTGTCGGAAGAATCCTCGACCGTCGCCATATAGATCATCGGCAGCGTCTGCGTGCCGTCGAAGGCGCCCCAGGCGACCACATAATAGGGCCGCATCGTCTTCGGGTTGACGGCGACCCGGATCGTCTCCGGCAGGATGAAAGGCGAGAAGATGTCGCCCTTGCCGATCTGCTCGAGATAGAGCCGTTCGGCCATGCGCGCCTGCAGCGCCTCCGGAAAGGCCTTTTGCCTGAGGATGAAATCGACCATTTCCTCGCGCAGCGCATCCGCGGAGGGAATGCTCGCCAGCCGCTTTTCCGCGCTCTGCCGGTCGTTCTCGAGCTCCAGCACGTTCTGGAAGACCGGAAAGCCGCTCTCGGCCCGCGAAATCCGGAAATGCTCTACGAATCCGATGCGATTCTCCCAGCAGGCAACCGATGCCTTCAGCCGGGCGAGATAGGGAACGATGACCTCGCCGACGACCGTGTTGCGGTAAAGCGGTGAATTGCGGTCGCCGAGAAACAGCTCGAGACCGGCCAATGCGGCCCTGATCGAGGTGAAATATTGCCTGACGGCAGGCGATACGGCGGTGTTCATGTAAACCCCTCCGGCATATGCCGAAAGGCGGTCGGAAAGCCGGTCATTGCCGCCTTGCCGATCACTGCTTCACGTAGTTTGCGGCATTGTGCTTGTCCATCACCGTCTGGAAGCGACGGGCAAAGGCGTCGTCGGCCAGTTTCTTGCGCCGCTGGATATCCTGGGTCGCGAGCATGTTCTTTTCATGCATTTCGAGAAGGTCGCCGATATGCCGCTGGGCGGCGGCGCCGATCCCGGCCATCGTTTCCTCGGCGGCGGTGTCGACCTGACTGCCGAGCGTATTGATCTTGTGAGCCACGTCCTGCTGCGCCGCGGTCTTCAGCGAATCTTCCAGCGACTTGTAGAGGACGATGCGCTGCTCCGTATCGATCGTCAGCTTGTTGATCAGCGTGTTCTGCGCGGCGATCTGATTGTTGAGCGAATCGACGAAGGTCTGGAACATCGCGGTATAGCGCTCGAGCGTCTGGCTCTCGGCGAGCAGTTCCTGTTCCTTGGCCTGTTTCTCGTTGTATTCCGTCGCCAGCCGCGAGCGCTCGGACTCGAGGTCGGTGCGGGTCGTTTGGTCCGTGGAAGCGGCGATCCGATTCTCGACGTCGAGCAGCAGAGGGTTGAGCTCCTCGATGCGCTTCTGGGTCTCCACCAGCGCAGCCATCGTGCCCTTGCGGCGCTCGATCACCTGGATGAGGCTCTGCTCGGAGGTCTTGTAGCGCTGGTCGAGGATCGCCTTCTGCTCCTTGAGGATGCCGACGATGGTGTCGGACTTGACGAGCAGTTCCTGAAGGTTTCCGGCGAGCGACATGTTGCGCACCCGGTCGGTGCGCATCCGCTGCATCGACTGCTTGGAGAACATGCCGATGAACTTCTCGTAACCCGTATAGCTTTTCATGCTCTCGAACTCGGCACCGAAGACGTTCGTTGCATCTTCGAGACCGATGATCAGATCGGCGATGTTGGCTTCCATCGCCTTCTGTTGTTTGAGGACGTCCTGAATGCGGGCGTTCTCGATGTCGAAATTGACATCGCCGAGCTTGGTGTCCGCCTTGGCGAATTGCTCTAGCACGACGCCCGACTGTTCGAGCTTGCCGCGCATCTCGTCGACGACACTGCGCGTCTTGGCGATTTCGGCGTCAAAATTCTGAAGAGTGGCCATGTCCTATCCCCTTTGTCCGTCCGGGCGGCTGTGCCCGCGGACCAATCTGCTCAGCCCTTGATTGCAGTTATATAAAGGGTGTTTAGCAGGTCAGGACAAGAGACGCCGGCGGGCTTTTTTCGCAGGTAAGGCGAGGCTGCGCGGCCCGCTCATTGGCCGGCGGTGGGATTCTTGAGATAGGCGATAAGGTCGACAATGTCCGACGGCCTCCTCAGTCCCGGAAAACTCATTCTGGTGCCGCTTACCAGAGTCCGTGGGCTCAACAGATATTCGGAGAGCGTAACCTCGTCCCACACTTTACCTTGAGTGCCGAACGCCTTCATTGCATCGGAATAGTTGTAGCCGCCGAACGAAGCGACGGGACGGCCGACAACGCCCATCAGGCTCGGTCCCACCCGGTTCGCCGGTTCAGTCGCCGTATGGCAGGCACTGCATTTCCGAAAGACCGCGGCGCCCGCCCTGGCGTCGCCATCCGCCAGGCTGGGTGTCGCGACGAAGGCGAGACAGGTGGCGAAGGCGACGGACCGCATGCTTGGAACTCCCGTTGAAGATCGGCGCGCCGCCGTCAGCCGGCGCGCATCTCGTCTTCCCAATGGCGGCGGCAGAAGGAGACGTATTTCTCATTGCCGCCGACATCGACCTGCGCCCCCTCGCGCATGACCTTACCGTTGCCGTCGAGGCGCACGACCATCGTCGCCTTGCGTCCGCAATGGCAGATCGTCCTGACCTCGCGCAACTCGTCGGCAATCGCCAGCAACGCCATAGAACCCGGAAAGAGCTTCCCCTGAAAATCCGTTCTCAAGCCATAGGCCATGACCGGAATGCCGAGGCGATCGGCGACGCGCGCGAGCTGCCACACCTGGTCCTCGCCGAGGAACTGCGCCTCGTCGACGAAGACGCAGGCGATCTGGCCGGATCCGTCGCCGTTCAGCCGCTCGACGAGTTTGAAGAGGTCGTCCTTCCCACGGAACGGGATCCCCTCCGATTGGAGCCCGATGCGCGATGCGATGCGCCCCGTGCCTGCCCGATCGTCGAAGGCGGCGATCAGCATCACGACGCGCATGCCGCGCTCCTGATAGTTGTAGGCGGCCTGCAGGAGCAGCGTGCTCTTGCCCGCATTCATCGTCGCGTAGCTGAAATAGAGTTTGGCCATGACCAGGGTTCCCAGACGTCGTCTCCGCTACATGACCTTGCAAAGAGCTGATGACCAGAGCGCGTCGGCGCGACCCACAGATTTTCGCCGTCGGCGGAAATTGGTGCACCCGCGCCGCTCGTGAGCCTATCAATGTTTGTGGAGCGCCATTTCGCAGGCATTGCGACATTCAGCGTCGTTTTGTGCATCCCCTCAATGGAATGAGACAATACACTTCCCTCGACGCCAAGGCCTTGAATTCGGGGCGCATTGGTGTTTGGCTAAAAAAAGAACACAGGCAGGGGAACGACAACGATGACAAGGACATTCTCGCTCAAATTCATGCTGGCAGGTGCCATCTGCATAGCGGCCTTGACCGCCGGCAATGCGGCCGCGGCCGAGGCGGAAAGCTGCGGCACCGTCCGCTTCTCCGACGTCGGCTGGACGGACATCACCGCCACGACGGCGACGGCAACCACCATCCTTGAGGCGCTCGGCTACGAGACTGACGTCAAGGTGCTTTCGGTCCCCGTTACCTACACGTCGCTGAAGAACAAGGATATCGATGTCTTCCTCGGCAACTGGATGCCGACCATGGAAGCCGACATCAAACCCTATCGCGACGACAAATCGGTCGAAACCGTCCGCCAAAATCTCGAAGGCGCCAAATACACGCTGGCGACCAACGCCAAGGGTGCTGAGCTCGGCATCAAGGACTTCAAGGACATCGCCGCCCACAAGGATGCGCTCGAGGGCAAGATCTACGGCATCGAGCCTGGCAATGACGGCAACCGCCTGATCATCGACATGGTCGAGAAGGGAACGTTCGATCTCAAGGGCTTCGAGGTCGTCGAATCCTCCGAACAGGGCATGCTGGCGCAGGTGGCGCGCGCCGAGAAGGACGGCGAGCCGATCGTCTTCCTCGGCTGGGAGCCGCATCCAATGAACGCCAACTTCAAGCTTACCTACCTCTCGGGCGGTGACGACATCTTCGGCCCGAACTTCGGCGGCGCCACGGTGCACACCAATGTGCGCGCCGGCTATACGACCGAATGCCCGAATGTCGGCGCCTTGCTCAAGAACCTGAACTTCTCGCTTGAGATGGAAAACGAGATCATGGGCAAGATCCTGAACGACGGCGAAGATCCGGAGAAGGCCGCTGCCGCCTGGCTGAAGGACAACCCCTCTGCCATCGAGCCCTGGCTTGCCGGCGTGACCACCAAGGATGGTGGCGACGGACTGGCTGCGGTGAAGTCCGAACTCGGCCTCTGATTGCGTGGCGCCGCGCGGCCGCCCGTCGCGCAAAGGTCGCTGCAGCACTCAAAAATTGCTGCATGCCTCTGTCCTCAAATCGGCTGTGATTGAAGGAAACCATGCAGTCGGGCGGGAACCTCCCCGCCCTTCCACCGCTTCATGCGATCCAGTGTTTGACCCTGACAAGAGGGATCCAGTTTCGTGGAATTTCTAACTGATAATCGCATCCCGATCGGCGGCTGGGCCAAGGCTTTCGTCGACTGGCTGACGACGAATTTCGAACTGTTCTTCGACCAGCTCGCAAATCTGCTTTCAGGCATCATCGCCGTCCTGCTCTACATCCTCCAGACACCGCACCCGCTCATCGTCATCGCGGTCGTGACCGCCCTGGCCTGGTGGTTTCGCCGCTCGGTCGGCATCGCCGCATTCACCTGTCTTGGGCTGCTCCTGATCGTCAACCAGGGCTACTGGCAGGAAACCACGGAGACGCTGGCGCTGGTGCTCGCGGCCAGCTTCGTCAGCATGGCCGTCGGCGTGCCCCTTGGCATCGTCGCTGCGCGGCGTGCCTGGGTCTACTCGATCATGCGGCCGATTCTCGACCTGATGCAGACGATCCCGACCTTCGTCTATCTCATTCCGGCGCTGATCCTGTTCGGTCTCGGCATGGTGCCCGGGCTGATCGCCACGGTCATTTTCGCCATTCCCGCGCCGATCCGCCTGACGCGCCTTGGCATCATCTCGACGCCGCCGTCACTGGTCGAGGCCGCCGAGTCCTTCGGCGCCACGCCATGGCAGGTGCTGCGCAAGGTCGAGATTCCCTTCGCCATGCCGCAGATCATGGCCGGGCTGACGCAGACGATCATGCTGTCGCTGTCGATGGTGGTCATTGCCGCGCTCGTCGGTGCCGACGGCCTCGGCGTGCCGGTCCTTCGGGCGCTGAACACGGTCAATATCGCCAGGGGCTTCGAGTCTGGTCTCTGTATCGTCATCCTGGCGATCGTCCTCGACCGTCTTTTCCGCTCGTCCGATGAAGGAGAAGGCGCATGACCGAAGCCGTCGTTTTCAAGAATGTCGACATCATCTTCGGCAAGAACCCCCAGCCTGCCCTTCAGATGGTCGATCAGGGCAAGACGCGCGACGAGATCGGCGCTGCCACCGGCCTCGTGCTCGGCGTGGCCGGCGCCTCGCTGGCAATCCACGAAGGCGAGATCCTCGTGCTAATGGGCCTGTCCGGCTCCGGCAAGTCGACGCTGCTGAGAGCCGTCAACGGCCTTGCCCCGGTCGTTCGCGGCGAGGTCGAGGTCAAGACTTCGAGCGCACCGCTGAACCCCTATCGTTGCAACGCCAAGGCCTTGCGCGATTTCCGCATGCACACGGTGTCGATGGTGTTCCAGCAGTTCGCCCTGCTTCCCTGGCGCACGGTGGCCGACAATGTCGGCTTCGGCCTCGAACTGGCCGGCGTCGGCGATGCGGAGCGAAAGAAGCGCGTCGGCGAACAGCTCGAACTCGTCAATCTGACCAAGTGGGCAGACCGCAAGGTCAACGAGCTTTCGGGCGGCATGCAGCAGCGCGTCGGTCTTGCGCGGGCCTTCGCCACCGGCGCTCCCATCCTGCTGATGGACGAGCCTTTCTCGGCGCTCGACCCGCTGATCCGCACGCGCCTGCAGGACGAACTGCTAGAGTTCCAGCGGCGGCTGAAGAAGACGATCATCTTCGTCAGCCACGATCTCGACGAGGCCTTTCGCATCGGCAACCGCATCGCCATCATGGAAGGCGGGCGGATCATCCAGTGCGGTACGCCGCAGGAGATCGTCAAGAATCCCGCCAACCAATACGTGGCCGACTTCGTCCAGCACATGAACCCGATCACCATGCTGACGGCAAAGGACGTGATGCAGTCCGGCGTCGGGCGGACCGCTGCCACGACCGGCGTGACGGCGACCGCCAAGCCGACGACGCCGCTCGTCGACATCCTCGACGCCATGTCCCGCCAGCCGGGCAGCATCGGCGTCGTCGATAACGGCGCTGTGGTCGGGACCATCGACGCCCAAAACATCGTCGAAGGCCTGACGCGTCACCGCAGCAAAGATTGACGCCACGAAGCGCGGGGTTCAAAAGAAGCCTGGAGCAGCCGCTCCGGGCTTTTTTGTTTTGACTGACCCGAGGAAGCGCGTCATGAGCGACAAACCGAACGTCTTGAGAGAGACCGACGACGAGGCGCGCAGGCTTGCCCGGGCGTTGCTCCGGTCCGCGCGCAGCGGCGCGCTGGCTGTGCTCGAACCCGACGGCAGCGGCTTTCCCTTCGTCAGCCGCGCCTTGATCGGCATCGATATCGACGGCGCGCCGGTCATTCTCGTCTCACGGCTTTCGACCCATACCCAGGCGCTCCTTGCCGACCGACGCGCCTCGCTGCTGACCGGCGAGCCGGGCAAGGGCGACCCCCTCGCCCATCCCCGCCTCACCCTGCAGTGCGAGGCCGAAGAGGTTGCGCGCGACAGCGCCGCGCATGGCCGCATCCGGGAGCGTTTTCTGCGGCGCCATCCCAAGGCCCGGCTCTATGTCGATTTTCCCGATTTCGGCTTTTTCCGCCTGGCGCCGCTGCGCGCCAGCCTCAATGGCGGTTTCGGCCGCGCCTATGTGCTGACCGACAAGGATCTCGTCATCGCTTCGCCTGCGGCCGCCGCGCTCGCCGAGATGGAGAGCAGCGCCATCGAGCATATGAATTCCGATCACCAGGACGCGGTGAAGCATTATGCGACCGTTCATTGCCGCGCCGGCGATGGCGACTGGAAGATTGCCGGAATCGACTCGGCTGGCCTCGACCTTTCCGACGGGGAGAGACTGCAGCGCCTGGAATTCGACGCCGTTCTCGAGGACACGGCCCAGTTGCGGCCGATTTTGAAAAAACTTAACGGTTAATCGGCACTTAGCTACCCCCAATTCTTGCAGTGGGTGGTTGCCCTTTTATGCATCACGTCTAATTATCGTGCTTCGTAAAACATAACTACGTGTGATGTAATTCTCGCATGGAGCACGCAATGCAGCCTCTTTCGCCTGAAAAACATGAGGAAGCGGAAATAGCAGCCGGTTTCCTCTCGGCCATGGCAAATCCAAAACGCCTGCTCATTCTCGACTCGCTGGTCAAGGAAGAAATGGCGGTAGGCGCATTGGCCAACAAGGTCGGGCTGAGCCAGTCGGCTCTTTCCCAGCACCTCTCGAAGTTGCGTGCCCAGAATCTGGTTAGCACCCGTCGTGACGCCCAGACGATCTATTATTCGAGTTCGTCCGAGGCGGTCATGAGGATTTTGGGCGCACTCACGGAGATTTACGGAGCCCCCACGAGCGTCGTCATAGAAAAGCCCTTCGTGCGCAAGTCGGCGTAACTCCCAAGACGCCGACAAGAGCTGCAAGGCCAAAGCCCCGACGAGCAATCGCGGGGCTTATTTCTTGCGCGCCGGCAGGCTTGACGCTCACAGGGGCACTGATAATTTGACCAACAGGTAAAAGAATTCGGACCCCAGCCGACTTTTCGCGCTGGACGCCCCCGAGGAGAACAGACATGTCGAACCGCCTGAACACCACCCCGAACGATCTCCGCGCCTTTTGGATGCCCTTCACCGCCAATCGGCAGTTCAAGAAGGAGCCGCGGCTCTTCGTCGGCGCCAAGGACATGTACTACACCACCCATGACGGGCGGACCGTGCTCGATGGCACGGCCGGTCTCTGGTGCGTCAATGCCGGTCACTGTCGGCCGAAGATCACCGAGGCGATCCGCGAACAGGCGGGCGAACTCGATTATGCGCCGGCCTTTCAGCTCGGCCATCCGAAGGCCTTCGAGCTCGCCAACCGGCTTGTCGACATCGCACCGGAAGGTCTGAACCACGTCCTCTACACCAATTCCGGTTCGGAATCGGTCGACACCGCGCTGAAAGTCGCGCTCGCCTATCACCGCGCCAAGGGCAACGGCTCGCGCTTCCGCCTCATCGGCCGCGAGCGCGGCTATCACGGCGTCAATTTCGGCGGCATTTCGGTCGGCGGCATCGTTGCCAATCGCAAGATGTTCGGCACGCTGCTGACGGGCGTCGATCATTTGCCGCATACGCACCTGCCGGGGAAGAACGCCTTTGCCCGCGGCGAGCCCGAGCACGGCGCCGATCTTGCGAGCGAACTGGAACGGATCGTCACGCTCCACGACGCCTCGACGGTCGCCGCGGTCATCGTCGAGCCGGTCGCCGGCTCCACCGGCGTGCTCATCCCGCCGAAGGGCTACCTCCAGAAGCTGCGCGAGATCTGCACCAAGCACGGCATCCTGCTGATCTTCGACGAGGTCATCACCGGCTATGGCCGTCTGGGCACGCCTTTTGCCGCGCAATATTTCGACGTCAAGCCGGATATCATCACCACCGCCAAGGGCCTGACTAACGGCGTGATCCCGATGGGCGCAGTGTTCGTCACCTCGGAAATCCACGACGCCTTCATGACCGGCCCGGAGCATCTGATCGAGTTCTTCCACGGCTACACCTATTCCGGCAACCCGATCGCGTCTGCCGCGGCACTCGGAACGCTCGACACCTACAAGGAAGAGGGTCTGTTGACGCGCGCCGCCGATCTCGCGCCCTACTGGGAGGAGGCGCTGCATTCGCTGAAGGACTGCCCGCATGTGATCGACATCCGCAATATCGGCCTGATCGGCGCGGTCGAGCTCGAGCCGATCGCCGGCGAGCCGACGAAGCGCGCCTTCTCCGCCTTCCTAAAGGCCTACGAGAAAGGCCTGTTGATCCGCACGACCGGCGACATCATCGCGCTGTCGCCGCCGCTGATCATCGAAAAGCAGCAGATCGACGAACTCTTCGACAAGCTGCGCGACGTCTTGAAGAACAATATCTGAGACATCTCCGCGTTATTTGCGAAGCCCTTTCCCCGCCTCAGGGGAGAGGGGTATTGTCATCGGCAAAGCAGCAAAGGGGCGAGGTGCAGGCATGTCCGAGGCGCTGGAACGGTTCATCGATCAGGGCGTCGGCCGCAAGCCGGCCGACATCGTGCTCAAGGGCGGGCGCTTCTTCGATCTCGCCACCGGCGAACTCGTCGCTTCCGACATTGCCATCTCCGGCGACCGGATCGTCGGAACCTGCGGCGACTACGAGGGCTGCGAGGAAATCGACATCTCCGGTCGCATCATCGTCCCGGGCTTCATCGACACGCATCTGCACATCGAGTCCTCGCTGGTCACCCCGCACGAATTCGACCGTTGCGTCCTGCCGCTCGGCGTCACCACGGCGATCTGCGACCCGCACGAGATCGCCAACGTGCTCGGCACCGAGGGCATCCAGTTCTTCCTGGACTCGGCGATGGAAACGATCATGGACATCCGCGTCCAGCTTTCGTCCTGCGTGCCGGCAACGCATCTGGAGACGGCCGGTGCCGATCTGCCGATCGAGCGGCTCACGCCCTTCCGCCATCACCCCAAGGTGATCGGCCTTGCCGAGTTCATGAATTTCCCCGGCGTCATCCACAAGGACCCGGTCTGCCTCGCCAAGCTCGCGGCCTTCCAGGGCGGCCACATCGACGGCCATGCGCCGCTGTTGCGCGGCAAAGAACTGAATGGTTACCTCGCAACCGGAATCCGCACCGACCACGAGTGCACGAGCGCCGAGGAAGCGCTCGAAAAGATCCGCAAGGGCATGCATATCCTCGTTCGCGAAGGCTCGGTGTCGAAAGACCTGCATGCCCTGATGCCGATCATCACCGAACGGCTGTCGCCCTATCTGGCGCTCTGCACCGACGATCGCAATCCGCTCGACATCGCCGAGCAGGGCCATCTCGACCACATGATCCGCACGGCGATCGCGGCGGGCGTCGAGCCGCTGGCGGTCTATCGCGCCGCCTCGATCTCGGCGGCGCGTGCCTTCGGTCTCAGCGACCGCGGCCTGGTAGCGCCCGGCTGGCGGGCCGATCTCGTGGTCGTCGACAGCCTGGAGACCTGCAGGGCCGAGATGGTCTTCTCCGCCGGGAAACGCGTGACCGGCGCGCTCTTTGCCCGCCGCAAGCCGGTCGAGCCGGTGGGGCTCGACAGCGTCAAGGCGCGAGAGGTCAAGGCGGCGGATTTCGCCATGCCCTACAGCGAGGGCGAGACCTCGGTGATCGGCGTGCTGCCGGGAAAGATCATCACCGAGCATCGACGCTTTCGGCTGCCGGCCGAGGGCAACCAGACAGGGCCCGATCTCGGCCGCGACATCATCAAGGTCGCCGTCATCGAGCGCCACGGCATCAACGGCAACCATGCCAACGGCTTCGTTCAGGGCTTCGGCCTGAAGAAGGGCGCGATCGCCTCCACCGTCGGCCATGACAGCCACAATATCTGCGTCGTCGGCGTCGGAGACGAAGACATGGCACTTGCCGCCAATCGCCTCGCCGAGATCAGGGGCGGTTTCGTCGTCGTCGAAGACGGCCGGGTGACCGGCGAGATCGCCTTGCCGATTGCCGGACTGATGAGCCTCGAGCCCTATGAGCGGGTGCGCGACATCCTCCACCACCTGCGCCAGGCCGCCTTCGCGCTTGGCGCGACGCTGGAGGAGCCTTTCCTGCAACTCGCCTTCCTGCCGCTGCCGGTGATACCGCACCTCAAGATTTCGGACCGCGGGCTGGTGGATGTGGACAAGTTTGCGCTGATTGGCTGAGACTACTGACACGATGACCTGCTGACGGAATGCCGCCCTCTCCACACTTGTCATCCTCGGGCTTGACCCGAGGATCCATTCACAAGGCCGCCCGTGGCACATTGACCACGACGCGATCTCGAATTCACGCAAACTGACCGGCGACGCTCGATAGTTTCGGTGATGTCTGTGCGTGGGATCCTCGGGTCAAGCCCGAGGATGACGGAGGGTAACGAACGCGTCTCCGCTCACCCCAGCCTGCCGCAGAAGACGTCGTAACCGGCAAGCGCGATCGCGTTCTCAGCTAACTCGGGCGCAAATCCCGGCATTGGCAGCACTTCAGCGACATCCATGTCGACGGCGAGCTGAACCGTTTGCGGCTCGCCCGTCAGGTTGAAGACCAAAAGCAACCTCTCGCCGTTCTTCTCCCTGGTGAAGGCCAGCACATCCTGGTTGGTCGCAAGGAACGCCATGTCGCCGTCTAGGAGGGGCGCGTGGGCGCGACGGAAAGCGAGCGTAGTGCGATAATGTTCGAGCACCGACCCCGCGACGCCCTCCTGTGCATCCACCGCCAAGGCGCGCTGTTCCTCGCGCACCGGCAGCCAGGGAAAACCGGCGGAAAAGCCGGCATTCGCCTCATCCCTTTCCCAGACCATCGGCGTCCGGCAGCCGTCGCGACCCTTGAAGGCCGGCCAGAAGCGGATGCCATAGGGGTCGCGCAATTCCTCGTAAGTGAGTTCCGCCTCCGGCAGGCCCAGTTCTTCGCCCTGGTAGAGGCAGATCGAGCCGCGCAGGCTGGCAAGCAGCGCAATAGCGAGCTTCGCCACCCGTTCGCGGTCCGCCTCGCGGAGCACAAAGCGGCTGACATGACGCATGACGTCGTGGTTGGAGAAGGCCCAGCAGACCCAGCCATCGGTGACGATCGCCTGGAAATTCTCGACGCAGCGCCGGATATGGCGGGCCGAGAGTTCCGGGCCGAGCAGGTCGAAGGTGTAGCACATGTGCAGCTTGTCGCCACCGCTCGTATAGGCGGCAACCGTCTTCAGCGACCGGGCGCCATCGCCGACCTCGCCCACCGTCGTGCGGCCGCCATATCTGTCGAGCAAGGCCCGCAGCCGCTGCAGGAAGGCGATATTCTCCGGCTGGGTCTTGTCGTAGAGATGATCCTGCATGCCGTAGGGATTGACCTCCGGCGCGTCGCTGCTCGTCGCATCGGGATCCGGAACGAGCGGCGGGTTGTCCCGCAAATGCCGGTCATGGAAGTAATAATTGACCGTGTCGAGCCGGAAGCCGTCAACGCCGCGGTCCAGCCAGAAGCGCACCGTATCGAGCAGCGCCTCCTGGACCTCGGGATGATGGAAATTGAGGTCCGGCTGCGACGTCAGGAAGTTGTGCATGTAGTATTGCCTGCGCACCCCGTCCCATTCCCAGGCCGGGCCGCCGAAGATCGAAAGCCAATTGTTCGGCGCCGTGCCGTCCGGCTTCGGATCGGCCCAGACGAACCAGTCCGCCTTGGCATTGCTACGGCTCGAGCGGCTCTCGACGAACCAGGGATGCCGGTCGGACGTGTGCGAGATCACCTGGTCGATGATCACTTTCAGTCCCAGCCGGTGCGCCTCCGCCATCATGGCGTCGAAATCGGCAAGCGAGCCGAACATCGGGTCGACGTCGCAATAGTCCGAGACGTCGTAGCCCATGTCCGCCTGCGGCGACCTGAAGAAGGGCGACAGCCAGATGGCGTCGACGCCGAGCGAGGCGATATGAGAAAGCCGCCGGGTCACGCCGCGAAGATCACCGATGCCGTCGCCATCCGTGTCCTGGAAGGAACGCGGATAGACCTGATAGACCACCGCGCCGCGCCACCAATCGTCGCCAGACCTCGTTCCGACCGCCATCCGCACACCCCGCTGTTCCTGCTGCTGCACGAAAGATGTATCGCCGCGATTTCACCGAGTAAACGGCGCGCGCAACATTCGCTTGCTGCGAAGCCGACAGATCGCTAACCCATTGGCGGCGACATCGATGGCGGGAGGAAGAGCGGATGGCGGGCAGCATGCTTTCAATCGGCGAATGCATGGTCGAACTGATGCAGGCGGAAGGCGGCATGCTGCGCAAGGGCTATGCGGGCGACACCTTCAACACCGCCTATTACGCGCGTCTGTTCGCACCGGCCGGATGGACCGTCGAGTATCTGACCGCCGTCGGCACCGATGTCGTCTCTGACGAGATGCTGTCATTCATCGAGGGGACCAGGGTCGGCACGGCGCATATCGCCCGGATCGAGGGCCGCATGCCGGGCCTCTACATGATCCATCTGAAGGAGGGGGAGCGCAGCTTCTCCTACTGGCGCTCAACTTCCGCCGCGAAGCTGCTTGCCGACGACCCGGATCGGCTGCGAAAGGCGATCGGCTCGGCGGACGTGGTCTTCTTCTCCGGGATCACGCTTGCAATCCTTGCTGCCGATGCGGTCGAAACCTTGCTGTCGGAACTGCGGCGGGCGAAGGCGACCGGCAAGCGCGTGGTGTTCGATCCGAATATCCGCCCACGCCTCTGGGACGACGTGGCACGGATGCGCGTAACCATCGAGGCGGGCGCGCGGGCGGCGACGCTGCTGCTGCCGAGTTTCGACGACGAGGCAACGCATTTCGGCGATGCATCCGTCGGCAGCACGATCGAACGATACCGTGCGCTCGGCGTCGCCGACATCGCCGTCAAGGACGGCGCCAACGGCGTCACCCTGCAGTTCGGCGAGGGAGCGCGCCAGCACATCCCGGCAGCACCCGTTGCCCGCATCGTCGACACCACCAGCGCCGGGGACAGTTTCAACGGTTCCTTCCTCGCGCACCTCGCCGCCGGCGACACCCCGGCAGATGCCGCCGCCTTCGCCGCACGCATAGCCGCAGCGGTGATCGGCCATCACGGGGCGCTGGTGGAGCGGGAGAAGTTGCCGACTGTTTGGTAGGTGGCTTTTCACCGATCGACGGGATGTCACCGAGCCTTTCTACCGATGAGCCAAATAACCTTTGGATGGACTCCCGCGCCGCAGACGCGGCGCTGCTGGATTCCTGTGACAAGCACAGGAATGAGGCCTTGATTGTAGAGCGGCGATGCTTCCTTCAATCACCGCCTCTTGCGAGCCTTCGATTCGTAAGGATTATCCGCAGCCCGGAAATGGACGCGGATCGGCACGCCCGGCATGTCGAAATCGTTGCGCAGGCCGTTGATCAGATAGCGGACATAGGATTCCGGCACCGCTTCCGGGCGCGTGCAGGAGATCATGAAGCCCGGCGGGCGGGCCTTCACCTGGGTCATGTATTTGAGCTTCAGGCGACGGCCGGAGACGGCCGGCGGCGGGTGCTGCACCTGCTGCGATTCCAGCCAACGGTTGAGGCGCGCCGTCGAGATGCGCCGGTTCCAGACCTTGTCCGTCTCGATGATCGCCTGCATCAGCCTGTCGAGACCGTAGCCCGTATGGCCGGAGATCGGCACGGCGCGGATGCCGCGGGCCTGCGGCAGCAGCCGTTCGGTCTTTTCGCGCAGATCTGCAAGCACCGCCTGCCAGTTCTCGACCAGGTCCCATTTGTTGAAGGCGAGCACGGCCGCACGCCCCTCGCGCAGCACCAGATCGACGATCTGCAGGTCCTGCTTCTCGAAGGGAATGGTAGCGTCGAAGACGATGACGACCGTCTCGGCAAAACGGATGGCGCGCAGCGCATCGGCGACCGAAAGCTTCTCGAGCTTTTCCTGGACCTTCGCCTTGCGGCGCATGCCGGCCGTGTCGAACATCTTGATCGTGCGGCCGCGCCAGTCCCATTCGACCGAGATGGAATCGCGGGTGATGCCGGCCTCGGGGCCGGTCAGCAGCCGGTCTTCGCCGAGAAAGCGGTTGATCAGTGTCGACTTGCCGGCATTCGGCCGGCCGACGATCGCGACTCGCAGGGGCTTGGTTTCGTCATAGGCGGGCTCCGCCTCTTCGTCCTCGCCTGCCCCCGTCGGGCGAATATCGACATCGGTCTCGGCGACGTCCTCCGCCGGCGGGAAGACCCTATCCTCACCGAGGGCGGCGACGATCGCGTCCCGCAGGTCGAGCATGCCCTGGCCGTGCTCGGCCGAGATTGGGCACGGTTCGCCGAGGCCGAGCGTGAAGGCGTCGTAGAAGCCGCCGTCGGATCCGCGTGCCTCCGACTTGTTGGCGACGACGATGACCGGCTTGCCGCGCCGGCGCAGCATCTCGGCAAGCGTTTCATCGGCCGGCGTCAGGCCGGCCTTGGCGTCGATGACGAACAGCGACAGATCCGCCTCGTCGATCGCCTGTTCGGTTTGCGCCCACATCCGCCCCTGCAGGCTGTCGGGCGCCGATTGCTCGAGACCGGCCGTATCGATAATGCGGAATTTCAGGTCGACGAGTTTTGCGTCGCCGGGTCGCCGGTCGCGTGTGACCCCGGGCGTGTCGTCGACGAGCGCCAGCTTCTTGCCGACCAGACGGTTGAACAAGGTCGACTTGCCGACATTGGGGCGCCCGACGATGGCGACGGTGAAACTCATATCAGAAGCCTCAAGCTTTGCCGCTCGCCGCAATCACGTCGAGCAGCATCTGCGCCCGGTTGACGACGCCGCGCGGGCTTTCGGTATCGTCGGCGATCTGCTGGAACCAGCCCTTCGCCTTGGCGTAATCGCCCGCCTTGTAGGCCGCAAGGCCGAGCGCCTCGCGCGCCGAATGGCGCATGGCGTTCTGCGGCACCGCCAGCTGTTCGACCTGGGCCGAGACCTGATCATAGGTGCCGGCATCGATGAGCAGGTAGGCGGCGCGCAGCCGCGCCGCATCGCGGAGAGCCGCGGGAATGCGGGTGTCCTTGCCGATCTCGGAGAACGCCGCAACGGCCGCATCGGTTTCGCCCTTCTGGGCCTGCAGCGTCGCCGCGCGCAATCGTGCGAGAACCGGATAGGAGCCGTAGCCCTCCTGCTCCAGCTTGGTGAGGGCGGCAAGCGCCTCCTCCGACTTGTTTTCTTTGGCAAGATCAAGCGCTACGAGGAAGGCGTCTCCCGATTGCGACGAGGAACTCTCCTGCCAATAGTCGTAGCCGACCTTGCCGACGGTGCCGAGGACGATGAGTGCCGCGATCCCGATGATGATGCCGCCGAAGCGCGTCCAGATGGCTTTCATCTGATCCGAGCGGAGTTCTTCGTTCACCTCGCGGATAAAGCTGTCGTCCTGGTTTGCCATCTGTTGCCCCGGCCTTCCTGCACGCTGGCGCGTAGTCCCGACATTCGACGCCGATGTTCGGAAGGGAAACGCGCAATCTCAAACTGTTCGAGCATCCGTTGCGCGTCCCGCCGGACGCGCGTGCTCTCTGTGGATTTTGCGCCTTCTACCCGATTTTGCGTCGCTTGTAAGGGGGCCCATGTCATTTAGCCCATGATGTCATTTAGCCCATAACGATGGGAGGGACGCCGATCAGCCAATCGTGCAGCTTCCAGACGAAGAGCACATAGGCGGCGAGGCCGATGAGCACCGCCAGCGCGTCGTTGCGCGTCGACTTGAACACCGGCAGCACGGATTCGCCCGCGCGCTCGCGTCGCTTCAGCGAGATGCGCACGATCACCGCCCAGGCGAGAAACGAGGCGAAGAGCAGGACAGAAGAGGTCTCGCCGTTCGAGAGCAGGTGCGCCAGGGCCCAGATCTTGATCGAGAGGATCTGCGGATGCTTGACCGCGACGGCGATGCGACCGGCCGGCAGGGAACCCGCGGCAAGGAAGACAAAGGCGAAGAGCATCAGCAGGAGGGCGATGTGGCGCAGGAATACCGGCGGATCATAGAGCATCCCCGTCTCGCCGCGTGCCTGGCCGAAGCCATAGATGATGAGACAGAGACCGACGAGGCTGACGGCCGTAAAAAGCCCCATCCATGTACCCTTGCCGCGGCTCTCGATGACGCCGGCGCGAAGGCCGGGCGCAACCACGCGAACGAGATGCATGCCCAGAAAAATCACGATACCCAGGAGCAGTAGAGTCATAAGTCACCCACGCTAGATTGCATCGAACCGGGGGGAATCCGGATTGTGAACGCATCGATCAACAATTCGGAGCGCGATGCAAGCCATAGCCTGCATCGAACCTCCCGCATCCCGCTTTATCCCTTTATTTACCATCGCATAGCTTAATCCCCAGAGAATTTCCGGCGGGACCTAAGGATTGCCGCATTGTTGAAGAAGGGACGGCGAATACAACTCGTCATATCTGCTGATTCTCCCAAGAAGCCGTCCCATGCCACGCAAGATCCTCGCGCTCTCGCTCTGTCTCCTTCCCACAGTAGCGTTCGCCGATCCGCCTTCGGCGCCCCTGCCCGCCAAGGAAAAGCAACTCGTGATCGTCTCCTTCGACGGCGCGCACGACAATGCGCTGTGGGAAAAGAGCCTCACCATGGCAAGGCGCAACCGGGCGCACTTCACCTATTTCCTCTCCTGCACCTTCCTGATGACAAAGGCGGACGGCAGGGAGAGCTACAGGGCGCCGGGACAGAAAGCCGGCCGATCCAATGTCGGCTTCGCCCAGAGCCGCGAGGAGATCGCCGTTCGCGCCGGCCATATCTGGCAGGCCCATCTCGAAGGTCACGACATCGGCAGCCACGCCTGCGGTCATTTCGACGGCAAGGGCTGGAGCGAGGCGGACTGGGAGAGCGAATTCGCGGCCTTCCGCACGGCACTCGTCGACGCCTGGAAGAAGGCCAGCAGGCCGGAGGCCGAGCCGGAAGGTTGGGCGCATTTCGCCCGCAACGGTGCCAAGGGATTCCGCGCGCCTTATCTCTCGGTGAGCGACGGCCTCCTGCCGGCGCTCAAGGCCTTCAAGTTCAGCTATGACGCGAGCCTCGTCACCAAGGGGCCAGGCTGGCCCAGGACCGAGGCCGGTATGCCGCGCTTCGGTCTCCCGCTCATCCCGGAAGGCCCTTCGCACCGGCCGGTCATCGGCATGGACTACAATCTCTTCATCCGCCACTCGATGGGCGTCGAAAACCGAAGGGACAGCACCCGTTTCGAGGAGCGGACGCTTGCGGCATACCGAGAGGCATTCCGCAAGGAATATGACGGCGGGCGCGTTCCGCTGCAGCTCGGCTTTCACTTCGTCGAGATGAACGGCGGCGCCTATTGGCGGGCGCTTGATCGCTTCCTGACGGAGACCTGCCGCAAGCCGGACGTCGCCTGCGTCAGCTATGCGGAGGCTCTGCCGCAGATCGAGGCGGCAGAAGAGAAGGCGGATCGCTCCGCCTTCTGATCAGCGCGAGCTACAGGGCAAGTTCTTCCTTGCCGCCGGCCTCAATGAATTGGCGGTCGATATCAGGCAGCGGCGCTTCATCGAGCACGGATTCGAAGGCGCGGAGACGCTTGTAGATCGAAAGCAGCTCAACGATCGTCGGCCAGGAGTTGACGAGGTATTGGAAGGACGAGCTCACTTGGCCGAACGCACCGGAAATCTGATTCAGCGCGCCGAGGGAAATCTTGCCCGCAATAATCGAGGGCGCGAGGATAAGCAGCGAGAAGATATTGTTGATCTGCAGATAGAAAATGCGTGCAATGTTGAAGTACAGATAGTGGAAATAGAGCCGGAAATAGTTCCTGCGAACGTTGCTGAAAAGCTCGACAACCGTTTCCGGTTGGGCGCGATCGATGTGATCCTCGCCGTAAACTAGCTCCTTGCGATAGGCGGCTTCCACACGCTGGTTGCGGAATTCCAGTCCCGGCAACTTGATCCCAACCAGGGCAAGGAACACCGTACCGAAAAGCGACCATAGGACGGCTGCCGTGACCAAAGGATAGGGAATGCTGCCGACGATTGGCAGTTCGGTGACGTTCTCGGAAAGCCGGATCAGGACAGGTGTGAAGGCGATCAAGGTCATGACACTGTCGATAAGGCTAACGCCAAGGCCCTCGACCGTCGAGGAGAAGCGCATCGTATCTTCCTGTACGCGCTGCGAGGCCCCCTCGATGTGACGCAGCTTGCCCCAGTTGGTCATGTAGTATTCGTTCATGGCCGTACGCCAACGGAAGATGTAATGGCTGACGAAATAGCGCGTCATCACCGCGACTGCCACGGCGACCATGGCGATTCCGAGGAACGTCCCGATCTGAGCGTAGAACTGTTCCGCCGTGACAACTGCCGCCTTGGAGACCGCCGCCTGGATCAGGTCCCAGAAGGGTCCGTACCAGTTGTTGATTGCCACGCTCACCTGCACTTGGAAATAGGTGACAAAGAGAATGAGAGCCGATCCCCAGATAGACCAGCTCTGCCAGCGATGGGGAGCGTAAACCTGCCAAAAGGCGGCGAAAATCGCCACCACCAATCCAAAGTAGATGTAGAACCAGAGGAAGGCAGGCGACCAGAAGGCCGAGATGCCGACGATCGGCGGGGCATCGGCCGGTGCGGGCGGCAAACCAACGACCGCGCCGAGCCTTTCACCCCAGCCGTACCAGAAGGCAACGGCAATCAGCGACCAGACAATGACGGATATGAAGAACTGCTTCGGCTTGGGGAAGAAGGATTGGAACAAGGGACGGCACTCTCGCTATTTGGAGGACAACGACTTGCCTCCTGATGCGGCCGAAACTAGGGCAAATTGCCCGTCGCAACAATTCCACATTGCGAATGTTACTGTTATTTCATGAAGCTCCGCCGGGAATAGTTCCGCCTCGGGCGCGCGGAATTCGTGGGCTTCACCGACCCAATGCCGCCCTGATCCTCGGCAGTTCAACGACCACCACCACGCCGCAGCCGAACAGCACCACGGCAGCCACCAGTGTCGGCAGCGCGAAGCTCCCGGTCCGTTCCGCCAGCCAGCCGGCGACGAGCGGACCGACGATCTGGCCGATGCCGAAGGCGGCGGTCATGAAGGCGAGGGCCCGGCGCGGGCTTTCGGGTGCAAGCTGGCGGCCGATCTGCAGGCCGTAGGCGGTGACCATCATGAAGGTGGCGCCGAGCATCAGGCCGCCGACGAGCGGCGCGTAGGGCGAAGGCAAGGATATGGTCAGCACCAGGCCGGCGGCCTCGACCAGGAGGCCCGCGGCATAGACGCCAGCAAGCCCGAGGCGCGGCACGGCGAAGCGCCACAGAGAGATCGACAGCGCAGCGCTGATGCCGGTAATCAGCCAGGCGAGGAATTCGACGCTGTGGCCGCCGCTCGGGTCCCGGGCCATGGCGACGAGGAAGGTGGCGGTAATCACATAGCCGAATCCGAAGAAGCCGTAAGTGAGCGTCATGGCTGCAAGCGGCCGGGTCCAGCTGAGCGGCGCCTCCCGTCCGGCACCATTCCCCACATGCTCTCCGCCCGTCAGCAGAGCGGCAACGAGGACAGTCCCTGCCAGTGCGACAAGCGCGCCGGTGAACCAATCTCCTTGCGAGGCGGAAAGGCCCGCGACCCCCGCGAGCGGTGCCGCCCAGACGCAGAGCGAGGAAAGCGCGATGCCGAAGCCGACGCCGCCGAAATGCACCGACGGCACATGTTCCGACTTGGCCAGCAGCCCCTGCCCCAGCACGATCCCGGACACGAAGATCATTGCGAAGGCGCTCGCAAGGCCGGCAAGGAAACGGATGGCTGAATAGACGAGAACGGATGAGGTGAGCCCCATCGCCGCCAGCAACAGGGTCGTCGCGGCCAGTGCAGCAAGGCCGATCCGCCGCTCGTGGCCATGCGCCCAGCCATAGGCGGCCAGCACGGCGCCGGCGAGATAGCCGACGAAATTGGCCGAGGCGATCAGCCCGGCATCCGCCGGCGAGAGCCCCGCATCCGTCATCATCGCCGGCAGGATCGGCGTATAGGAGAAACGGCCGAAGCCCATGGCAACGGCCATGGCGATGGCGCCCGCGATCGCCGTCGCGGCGAGGCTGCCGCCTGCGAGCGCATGGGGCGCAGAAGTCGGCAGCGCCTCTGCCTCAACCATGCGACGCGGATCGATTCCGCCGGTCGTGCCGACGTGCTTCTCATCGCGATCCGGCAATCTGTGAAGCGTGCTCATGCCTCCTTATTGCATTGCAGCAAGAAGGCGACAAATCATTATAATTGAAGCTTCGATTGACGGAATCGAACGATCGCAGCCTGGCGCTACCGCGCTGCCGCATCAGCTGGTCAGCCTGGCAGCGTGACGACCAGCGGCCCGCCACGCGTCACGACGACCGTGTGCTCGTACTGCACCGTTGGCGCACGCGGCTCGCTGTAGAGCGTCCAGTCGTCGTCGCCGCCCTCGGCCCAATGGGCGCCCATAGACAGAAACGGCTCGACCGTGAAGACCATGCCCTCTTTCATCCGCCGACGTTCGGACGGATCCGGCCAGGTGGCGATCTCGGCCGGCTCCTCGTGCAGCGACCGGCCGATGCCGTGGCTCGCCAGGTTGGTGACCAGCGAATAGCGGTTCTTGCGGGCGAATTCGCCGATGGCATTGCCGATCGCTGCCAGAGACTGATCCGGCCGCACCTGCTTCAAGCCCAACCACATGGCCCGTTTGCCGTCGCGGCAGAGCCGGTCGATGGCCGATGTGACGGGCGGCACGGGGAAGGAGGCGCCGGTATCGGCAAAGAGGCCATCCTTCTCGGCGGAAACGTCGATGTTGACCAGATCGCCGGCGCGGATCACCCGGCTGCCCGGAATGCCATGGGCGATTTCCTCGTTGACGCTGATGCAGGTCGCGCCGGGAAACTTGTAGCAGAGCTCCGGCGCCGAGCGCGCGCCCGCTTCCTCGAGCACCTTGCGGCCGATCGCGTCGAGTTCAGCCGTGGTGATGCCGGGCGCGAGCGCCTCGCCCATCGCCTGCAGCGCATTGGCGCAGATACGGCCGATTTCTTTCAGCCGCTCGAGATCTTCGTCATTGTTGAGGGTCATCGTATCTCGCTTTCGCGGCCACATGTAGCGTGGCGACGCGGCGGATACCAGTGCCGGCCGGTCCGCTACCTTCCGCCATCATCTCGCGAACCCGCGGCGCGACCTTGGTGCCGTAGAGCTCGATGCCGCGCATGATCTGGTCGTGCGGCATCGGGCCGATCGCCATCTGCAAGAGGAAGCGATCGTTGCGGAAGAGCTTTTGATGCGCGACGATCTTTTGCGCCACCGTCTCCGGGTCGCCCAGGAAAAGATTGCCGGCCGGGCTGCGCGCCTGGTCGAAATGGGCACGGTTCGTCGGCCCCCAGCCGCGTTCGCGGCCGATGCGGTTCATCACCTCCGCCTGCGGCCCGTAGAACTGGTCGGCCGCCTCATCCGTCGTGTCGGCGATGAAACCGTGCACGTTGATGCTCGTCTTCAGCTTCGATGCGTCCTGGCCGGCGCGGCGCGCCGCCTCGCGGTAGAGGTCGAAGAGCGGCGCGAACCGCCGCGGCTCGCCGCCGATGATCGCCAGCGCCATCGGCAAGCCGAGCGCGCCGGCGCGGGCCACCGATTGCGGCGTGCCGCCGACGGCGATCCAGAGCGGCAGCTGGTCCTGCAACGGCCGCGGATAGACGCCGCGACCGTCGATCGGCGGCCGCAATTCGCCCGACCAGGTGACCTTCTCGCTGTCACGGATCGCCAGCAGGAGATCGAGCTTTTCGGCAAAGAGCTGGTCGTAGTCGTCGAGAGACTGGCCGAAGAGCGGGAAGGACTCGATGAAGGAGCCGCGCCCGGCCATGACCTCGGCGCGGCCATTGGAAAGAAGATCGAGGGTCGCGAATTGTTGGAAGACGCGCACCGGATCGTCGGAGCTCAGCACCGTCACGGCGCTCGTCAGCCGGATACGGCTGGTGCGCGCCGCCGCGGCGGCGAGGATCACCGCCGGCGCGGAGGCGGCGTAGTCGGGCCGGTGATGCTCGCCAAGGCCGAAGACGTCGAGGCCGACCTGGTCGGCAAGCTCGATCTCTTCGATGAGATTGGCAAGGCGCCGGCGCCCCTCGGCACCCTTGTCGGTAGCATTGGGGTCCACGTCGGCGAAGGTATAAAGCCCGAGTTCCATGATGACGTCCCGTTGTCGATCGCCCAGAGATAATCGGCGCCCGGCACGGCCACAAATGCGGGATTTGGAAACACACTGTTTCTTAAGGCAGGAATTTTGCCCCATCCCGCTGCCGCGACCTTCTCCCCGCAAGCGGGGCGAAGGGAGCTGCCGCACCCGTCCCGTCCCTGCTCCCGCATGCGGCAATTTCTATGGAGTAAGGGGAACGCTCGAACTCATGTCCCCTCGCCCCGCCTGCGGGGAGAGGGCTAAGGTGAGGAGCAATTCTCGGCGTGAGCTGCCTACGCCGCCATCAGCGTCCGCTTCACCGCGCTGCGCCAGCCCTTCAGCTTGCCCTTGCGGGTCGTCCCGTCCATCTTCGGCTCGAAGCGCCGGTCGCGGGCCCACGATTTGGCGAACTCCTCCTGGGTGGGCCAGACGCCGGCGCGGCTGCCGGCGAGCCAGGCAACGCCGAGCGCGGTCGTCTCGAGGATGACCGGCCGGTCGACCGGCGCGTCGAGCAGATCGGAGAGCCTCTGCATCGTCCAGTCCGAGGCGACCATGCCGCCGTCGACCCGCAGCACCGTGTCCTTGCCGTTGCTGCGCCAGTCCCGGTGCATGGCGTCGAGCAGATCGCGCGTCTGGTAGCAGACCGACTCGAGCGCCGCCCGGGCGAATTCGGCGGGTCCGGTATTGCGCGTCATCCCGTAGATCGCGCCGCGGGCATCCGGGTCCCAGTGCGGAGCGCCGAGCCCGGTGAAGGCCGGCACCAGATAGACCTCCTGCGTCGGATCGGCGCTTTCGGCCAGCGTGCCGGTGTCGGGCGCCGCCTTGATGACCTTGAGCCCGTCGCGCAGCCATTGGACGGCAGCGCCCGCGACGAAGATCGAGCCTTCGAGCGCGTAGGTCGTCTTGCCATCGAGGCGATAGGCGATGGTGGTGAGCAGTCGGTTCTTCGAGCGGACGATGTCCTTGCCGGTATTGAGCAGCGCGAAGCAGCCGGTGCCGTAGGTGGATTTCAGCATGCCCGGCTTGAAGCAGGCCTGGCCGATCGTCGCCGCCTGCTGGTCGCCGGCCACCCCGAGGATAGGAATCGCCGCACCGAAGAGGGAAGGATCGGTAACGCCGAACTCGGCCGCGCAATCCTTCACCTCCGGCAGCATCGTCCGCGGGATGCGGAGGATGTCGGTGAGTTCGGCGTCCCAGCCATTGTCGACGATATTGTAGATCAGCGTCCGCGACGCATTGGTGGCGTCGGTCGCAAAGGATTTGCCGCCGGTGAGCCGCCAGATGAGGAAGGTGTCGATGGTGCCGAAGCAGAGCTCGCCCTTGGCGGCGCGCGCCTGCGCTCCCTTCACATTGGTCAGCAGCCAGTTGAGCTTCGTACCGGAAAAATACGGGTCGAGCAGCAGTCCCGTCTTCTTGGTGAAGGTCCTTTCGAGGCCCTGCTTCTTCAGCTTGTCGCAGAAGGAGGCAGTGCGGCGATCCTGCCAGACGATGGCATTGTGAATCGGCTTGCCGCTCTCGCGATCCCACACGACGACCGTTTCGCGCTGGTTGGTGATTCCGATCGCCGCAATATCGCTGGCGGCAATGCCAGCCTTCTCGATCGCCTGCCGGATGGTGAAAAGAACGGTCTCCCAGATTTCTTCCGGGTCGTGCTCGACCCAGCCCGATTTCGGGAAGTGCTGCTTGAATTCCTTCTGGCCGACGCCCGCGACCTGCTGCTTGCCGTCGAAAACGATCGCGCGCGTGGACGTCGTACCCTGATCGATCGCGAGAATATATCCGCCCATATGCCCCTCCTCGGCACGCACAGACACCGCCCTTCCTCTAGGGGAGGCCTTCGAAAGACTTCAATACGACGCTGAAACGAATGTCAAACGAAAACAAAACGCAACTCGACCACCCTTGCGAACCCGACACGAACTCTGCGTCGCCGGACGGAAAAACACAATTGTCACCGCTGCGCTTTTGCGCGTAGGCTGCGGCTGTTGCATCGCAAAAATGCGCGCGCGCGGGTGACAGTACGGCGCATCGTTCGATTGCAGAAACGAGGGCGGTTTGCAGCGCCGAGGGAGAGATCGAGAATGACGAAGACAGCGGTCATAACGGGTTCGACGAGCGGCATCGGCTTGGCCATCGCCAAGGCCTTCGCGAAGACCGGGGCCAACATCGTGCTGAACGGTTTCGGTTCGGCGGACGAGATCAGGACGGTGACGGACGAGGTCGCCGGCCTCGGCGCCGGCACCGTCCTCCATCACCCGGCAGACATGACGAAACCGGCCGAGATCGCCGACCTGATGGCGACCGCCACCGCGCGCTTCGGTGGCACCGACATCCTCGTCAACAATGCCGGCGTGCAATTCGTCGAGAAGATCGAGGATTTTCCCGTCGAGCAATGGGACCGGATCATCGCCATCAACCTCTCCTCCTCCTTCCACACCATCCGAGCGGCGATTCCCTCCATGAAAGAGAAGGGCTGGGGGCGCATCGTCAACATCGCCTCGGCACACGGCCTCGTCGCCTCGCCCTTCAAGTCCGCCTATGTGGCGGCCAAGCATGGTATCATGGGTCTTACTAAGACCGTGGCGCTCGAGGTGGCGGAAAACGGCATTACCGTGAACTCGATCTGCCCCGGCTATGTGCTGACGCCGCTCGTCGAAAAGCAGATACCGGACCAGGCGAGGACACGCGGCATCACCGAGGAACAGGTGATCAACGAGGTTATGCTCAAGGGCCAGCCGACCAAGAAATTCATAACCGTCGAGCAGGTGGCCTCACTGGCGCTTTACCTTGCAAGCGACGACGCGGCGCAGATCACCGGCACCCATGTCTCGATGGACGGCGGCTGGACGGCGCAATAACGGATCGAGAAGGACGTGATGGCACAGGCATCCGACAGCATCCGCTTCATCCTGAACGATACGGAAATCGCACTCTCGGACGTTGCGCCGACAGACACATTGCTCGACTTCCTCAGGCTTCAACGCCGCCTCACCGGCACCAAGGAAGGCTGCGCCGAGGGCGATTGCGGCGCCTGCACCGTGCTCGTTGGCCGGCTTGCCGGCGACCCCCAAGGGCGTGAAAGCCTCGTCTATGAAACTGTCAATGCCTGCATCCGGTTCATCGGCTCGCTCAACGCCACGCATGTCGTCACCGTCGAGCATCTGGCGGCAAGCGACGGGGCGCTGCATCCGGTGCAGCAGGCGATGGTGGATTATCACGGATCGCAATGCGGCTTCTGCACGCCCGGCATCGTCATGTCACTCTATGGCCTGTGGCTGACGAACGACAATCCGAGCCGTGCGGCGATCGAAAAGGCGCTGCAAGGCAATCTCTGTCGCTGCACCGGCTATGAGCCGATCGTGCGGGCGGCGGAAGCCGCCGCCAAAGAGCGCCCCTCGGCGATTTTCGATCCGATCACCCGGACACGGGAGACCGTAGCGGCCCGGCTAAAGGCGTTTCAGCCGACGGAAACGATCGTCATCCGTAATGGCGAGAACTGCCTTGTCTTGCCGGCGGATACGGCCGGCCTCGCAACGGCGCTCGCCGAGTACCCGACGGCGACGATTGTCGCGGGCTCGACCGATGTCGGGCTCTGGGTGACGAAGCAGATGCGCCCGATCAGCCCGGCGGTGTTCATCAGGGGCATCGCCGAACTGCAGCGGATCGATAGCTCCGGAGCCGGCCTGACCATTGGCGCCGGCGTCACTTATTCATCCGCCTTCGAAGCCCTTTCCTTGGCCTTTCCAAGCTTCGGACAGCTCCTCGACCGTATCGGCGGCGAGCAGGTGCGCAACATGGGAACGATCGGCGGCAACATCGCCAATGGCTCGCCGATCGGCGACAGCCCGCCACCGCTGATCGCTCTCGGCGCAACGGTCAGTCTGCGCTCGAAGGACGGCACGCGCTCGCTGCCGCTCGAGGATTTCTTCATTGCCTATGGCAAGCAGGATCGCAGGCCCGGCGAATTCGTCGAGAGCATCTTCGTCCCGGCCCTGCCGGCGGGAGACCGCTTCGCGGCCTACAAGGTGACCAAGCGCCGCGACGAGGACATCTCCGCCCTGCTCGGCGCGTTCCGCATCGCGCTCGACGGCGGACGGGTGAAAGCCGCCCGCATCGCCTTTGGCGGCATGGCGGCCACCCCGAAGCGGCCGAAGGCCGTCGAGGCCGCGCTGATCGGCCAGCCCTGGACAGAGGATACGGTACGCGCAGCCCAGGCGGCCTTCGAAACGGATTATCAACCGATAACCGACTGGCGCGCCAGCAGCGCCTATCGCATGCTGGCGGCAAAGAACCTGCTGATGCGCTTCTTTCTGGAGAGCGTCGGCGAAAAGGCGCAGCTTGAGCGTTTCGAGGATGTGGCATGAGCGGTGGCCTCGAAGTCTGCGTCGTCAAATTGCCCCTCACCCATCCCCTCTCCCCGCGCGCGGGGAGAGGGGATGGAGGCAGCGCCCCGCTTCGCTCGGGAAGTGGCAGGAAGGAAAGTGGCGCTGTAAGTGCCTTCGCCCCGCTCGCGGGGAGAAGGTGGCCGGCAGGCCGGATGAGGGGCAGCAACTCCCTCAGTTGGGGGCGCTAAGCGATGGATAAATCCGCCTTCGAAGAACGCACCACCATCGCCGGCCCGATGCACAGCGAACTGCGCCACGACAGCGCCCACAAGCACGTCGCCGGGACCGCCGACTATATCGACGACATGCCGGAGCCCGCCGGCACCTTGCACGGCGCACTTGGCCTCACCGACCGGGCCCATGCGGAAATCCTCGAAATGGACCTCTCCGCGGTTGCCGCCCTGCCCGGCGTCGTCTCGGTGCTGACCGCAAAGGACATGCCGCATTCGAACGACATCAGTTCCACGCATCTCCACGACGAGCCGGTGCTCGCCGACGACCGCGTGCAGTTTCATGGACAGCCGGCATTCGCGGTGATTGCCGAGACGCGCGACATTGCCCGCCGCGCGGCGCGGCTGGCGAAGATCACCTATCGCGACCTGCCCCACAGGATCGATGTGGCCGACGCAATCGCCGGAGGCGGAGAGCTGGTCACCCCGCCATTGACTCTTCAGCGCGGCGACGCGGAGGGCGAACTGGAGCGCGCGCCACGCCGGCTCAAGGGCAAGATGCGCATCGGCGGCCAGGAGCATTTCTACCTGGAGGGGCACATCGCGCTCGCCATTCCGGGCGAGGATGACGACATGACCGTCTGGGTATCGACCCAGCATCCGAGCGAAATCCAGCATATGGTCGCGCAGGTGCTCGGCGTCCCCTCAAACGCCATCACCGTCAACGTCCGCCGTATGGGCGGCGGCTTCGGCGGCAAGGAGACGCAGGGCAACCAGTTCGCCGCACTCGCCGCCGTCGCCGCGCGCAAGCTGCGTCGTGCCGTCAAGTTCCGGCCCGACCGCGACGACGACATGGTGGCGACCGGCAAGCGTCATGACTTTCTCGTCGATTACGACGTCGGCTTCGATGATGCCGGGACCATCCTGGCAGTGCAGGCGACGTATGCGGCGCGCTGCGGTTTCTCCGCCGATCTTTCCGGGCCGGTGACCGACCGAGCCCTCTTCCATGCCGACAACGCCTACTTCTATCCACACGTGAAACTGACCTCGCAACCCTTGAAAACCAATACGGTTTCCAATACCGCCTTTCGCGGTTTCGGCGGGCCGCAAGGCATGGTCGGCTGCGAGCGGATCATCGAGGAGGTTGCCTATGCGCTCGGCAAGGACCCGCTCGAAATCCGCAAGCTGAACTTCTATGGCGACAAGGATTCGGGACGCAACGTCACGCCCTACCATCAGAAGGTCGAAGACAACATCATCCGGCAGATCGTCGAGGAACTGGAGGCGAGCGCCGACTATCAGGGCCGGCGTGCCGCGATCATCGACTTCAACAAATCGAGCCGGGTGATCCGCAAGGGCATCGCCCTGACGCCGGTCAAGTTCGGCATTTCCTTCACCCTGACCCATCTGAACCAGGCCGGCGCGCTCGTTCACATCTACACGGATGGCTCGGTCCATCTCAATCACGGCGGCACCGAAATGGGCCAGGGCCTCAACACCAAGGTGGCGCAGGTTCTCGCCGACAGTTTCCAGATCGATATCGACCGGGTGAAGATCACCGCGACGACGACCGGCAAGGTGCCGAACACCTCCGCAACCGCTGCCTCCTCGGGCTCCGATCTGAATGGCATGGCTGCCTTCGACGCCGCCCGCCAGATCAAGGAGCGCCTCGTCGCCTTCGCCGCCGAGCGCTGGCAGACGACCGCCGACTATGTCAGCTTCGTGCAGAACCACGTGAAGATCGGCGAAGAACGCGTGCCCTTCGCCGAATTCATCGGCCAGGCCTACATTGCCCGTGTGCAACTATCGGCCGCCGGCTTCTACAAAACGCCGAAGATTCACTGGGACCGCGCCGCCGGACGCGGCACGCCCTTCTACTACTTCGCCTATGGGGCGGCCGTCTCGGAAGTATCGATCGACACATTGACCGGGGAATACCTCGTCGACCGGGTCGACGTGCTGCACGACGTCGGCCGCTCGCTCAATCCGGCGATTGACATCGGCCAGGTTGAGGGCGGCTTCGTGCAGGGCATGGGCTGGCTGACGACGGAGGAACTCTGGTGGGACGAGAAGGGGCGGCTGAAGACCCATGCCCCGTCGACCTACAAGATCCCGCTCGCCTCGGACCGGCCGAAGGTCTTCAACGTGCGCCTCGCCGAATGGTCGGAAAATGCGGAAAAGACCATCGGCCGCTCCAAGGCGGTTGGCGAGCCGCCCTTGATGCTGCCGATCTCGGTGCTGGAAGCACTGTCGATGGCGGTCGCCAGCGTCGCCGACTATCGCGAATGTCCGAGGCTCGATGCGCCGGCGACGCCGGAGCGTGTCTTGATGGCGGTGGAGAGATTGAGAGGGATTTGAGCTGTTCAGGGGCAAGTTTGGCTCAACGATTTTCAGCAACCGTGGAGGCCCCTAACCCTCTCCCCGTTCTGACGGACTTGGGAGGTGCCGCGAGTCCCTTCGCCCCGCCTGCGGGGAGAAGGTCGCGGCAGCGGGATGAGGGGCATTTGTCGACCTACCGGAGCCTTTCATCCTCCCGCCGCGGCACGTCCCAATCCATGACACCCAAGTCTCTCTTCATGTAATCGGACGTCGTTTCGAGGTCGAGTTTCAAGCTCCGGCCTCTCATCCGACGAAAGGCAGAGGCGACTGTCCGGATTGCTCCACGCACTGAGCGAACTGGCTTTCTTTCAGCATATTCCAATACATCGCAGGACATCTGAGCACCCTTTCGAAAGCTGTGAACTTGACTTGCAGCATGCCGCCAAAGATGCTCGAACTCCAATCGAACATCTGCCTGCATGCATCAAGAGAACTTATCCATGAAGATGTCGAAGCAGTTTCCGCTGAATGCGCTGAGGGTCTTCGAGGCAGCCGCACGGCTTGGCAGCTTCACCAGGGCCGGGGAGGAGCTCGGCATGACCCAGACGGCGGTTAGCTACCAGATCAAGCTCATCGAAGAGAGCGTCGGAGAGCCGCTGTTCCTCAGGAAGCCGCGCCAGGTGACGCTGACGGAAGTCGGCCAGCGGCTGTCGCCGAAGGTGACCGAAGCATTCGAACTGCTGCAGGACGCGGTCGCCTCGGCGCGCCGCGACACGGAAACGGCGCTGCTCATCAACTCGACGGCGACCTTTGCCTCGCAATGGCTTGCCCGAGAGATCGGCACGTTCCAACTTGCACACCCGAATATCGCCGTACGTCTGGCGGCGAACGACGCAATCATCGATTTCAACAAGGAATCGGTCGACGTGGCGATCCGCTCCGGAACGGGCGATTGGCCGGGCCTTGTCAGCCATCGGCTGATGCGGGTGGAATTTGCCCCGATGCTCAGCCCCGCGCTTGCGGCGACGATCGGCGGCGTGCGCACGCCGCGAGACCTTCTGAAGCTCCCCATCATCGGCCCTGGGGATCCATGGTGGCCGGCATGGTTCCGCGCCGCCGGCGTCGACGACCCGGATTTGGCCGGCAGGCCGGCAATCCGGCTCGGCTCCCAAGCCTTCGAGGCGCGGGCAGCGGTCGCCGGCCAGGGCGTCGCCATTCTGATGCCGGAATTCTATAGCGACGACGTGGCGCTCGGCCGGCTCTACCAGCCTTTCAAGCTGCGCTGCAGCGAGGGTCACGACTATTGGCTGGTCTATTCCTATGCCCGCCGCAATGCCTTCAAGATCCGCGCCTTCCGCGACTGGATCCTTGGCAAGCTAAATCCAGGCGAGCTGGCAGGCCAGCGATGAATCGGTTTCGGAGAACGCCGCTCTAACCTTTTGGAAAAGATTGGTTTCAAGCGCGCTGGCATTGGCGGTGAAATACCACCGAGTGATCACGTCACCCCTTCCCCGCTCCCGTTTTTTCTCGCAAGCTGCGACACCGGAGAGAAAGGGTATCTGAATGTATGAATTCGCCATTGCCTGGGAATGGCTGGCCTTTGCCGTCCGCTGGCTGCATGTGGTGACGGCCATTGCCTGGATCGGCTCGTCCTTCTACTTCATCGCGCTCGACCTCGGCTTGGTGAAACGCAACCACCTGCCGCCCGGCGCCTATGGCGAGGAATGGCAGGTGCATGGCGGCGGCTTCTACCACATCCAGAAATATCTGGTGGCGCCCGCCACGATGCCGGAACATCTCACCTGGTTCAAATGGGAGTCCTACGCCACCTGGCTCTCCGGCTTCGCGATGCTCTGCCTCGTCTATTACGGCGGCGCCGATCTGTTCCTGATCGACCGGCATGTGCTGGACATCTCGGCGACGACGGCAATCCTGATCTCGCTTGCATCGCTCGGTGTCGGCTGGGTCTTCTACGATCTCCTCTGCAAATCGCCGATCGGCAAGAATACCTGGGGCCTGATGGCCCTTCTCTACCTGGTGCTGGTCGCCATGGCCTGGGGCTACACGCAGGTCTTCACAGGCCGCGCTGCCTTCCTGCATCTCGGCGCCTTCACGGCGACGATCATGTCCGCCAACGTCTTCTTCATCATTATCCCCAACCAGAAGATCGTCGTCGCCGACCTGATCGCCGGCCGCACGCCCGATCCGAGGCTCGGCGCCCAGGCCAAGCAGCGTTCGCTGCACAACAACTACCTGACCTTGCCCGTGATTTTCTTCATGTTGTCAAACCACTATCCGCTTGCCTTCGCGACGGCGTTCAACTGGATCATTGCGGCCCTGGTGTTCCTGATGGGCGTGACGATCCGCCACTGGTTCAACACCACGCATGCGCGCAAGGGCAAGCCGACCTGGACCTGGCTCGCGACAGCGATCCTCTTCATCCTGATCATGTGGCTGTCGACGGTGCCGAAGGTGCTGACCGGACAAGAGCGGGCCGAGGCCGCACCAGCGTTCAAGCGCTTTGCCGAAAACGCGCATTTCCCGGCCGTCAAGGACACGATCGCCACCCGCTGTAGCATGTGCCATGCGGCCGAGCCTGTTTACGAAGGCATTGGCCGGGCCCCGAAGGGGGTCACGCTCGAGAGCGACGCCGAGATTGCCGCTTTGGCGCGGGAAATCTATATCCAGGCCGGGCGCAGCCACGCCATGCCGCCCGGCAACATAACCGATATGACGGCGGACGAACGCAGGCTGCTGACGGCCTGGTTCGAGAGCGCCGTCGGGGAGGCAGAATGACATCCATCCTGATCCGCGGCCGCACATTGAGCTTCAACCGCGCGCCGGAGAGCATCGACGACAGCGCCGGCTATGCCTATGAAGGCGACGGCGCGCTCCTTGTCGAGGATGGCGTCATCAAGGCTTGCGGCCCCTACGCGACTGTAAAGACGGCAGCGCCGGAAGGGGTGGAGGAGATCGATCACCGGCCGCACCTCATCGTGCCGGGCTTCATAGACACGCATCTGCACTTCCCGCAGATGCAGGTCATGGCCTCCTACGCCGCCAACCTGCTCGAATGGCTGAACACCTACACGTTTCCGGAGGAATGCCGCTTCGTCGAAACCGCGCATGCGGAGCGGATCGCCCGGCACTTCTTCGACGAGATGGTCCGCCACGGCACGACGACGGCAACGGCCTATTGTTCGGTGCACAAGGCGTCCGTCGACGCCTTCTTCGCCGAGAGCCTGAGGCGCGGCACCTGCATGGTCGCCGGCAAGGTGATGATGGACCGCAACGCGCCGCAGGGCCTGCTCGACACGCCTGAGATGAGCTATGACGAGACGCGGGCGGTGATCGCCGACTGGCACGGCAGGGGCCGCAATCACGTCGCCATCACCCCGCGCTTCGCCATCACCTCGACGCCGGAGCAGATGGATGCGGCGAAATCGCTCGTCCGCGAGTTTCCTGACCTGCACGTACAGACGCATCTCTCCGAAAACCGCGACGAAATCGCCTTTACCTGCGAGCTCTATCCCGAAGCCAAGGATTATACCGACGTCTACGCCCGCTACGGCCTGCTCGGGCGCAAGAGCCTTTTCGGTCATTGCATCCATCTCTCCGAGCGCGAAGCCGATGCGATGAGCGAGACCGGTTCTGTCGCCGTCTTCTGCCCGACATCCAACCTCTTTCTCGGTTCCGGCCTGTTTCCGCTCCACGCCCTGACGCGGCGGGCGAAACCGGTGCGCGTCTCGGTCGCCTCCGATATCGGCGGCGGCACCAGCTATTCGATGCTGAAGACGCTCGACGAGGCCTACAAGATCGTCCAGCTCCAAGGCGAACGGCTGAACCCCTTCGACAGCTTCTACATGATGACCCGGGGCAATGCCGAGGCGCTTTCGCTTGCCGATCGCATCGGCACGCTGGAGCCGGGCAGCGATGCCGACCTTGCGGTCCTCGACATGGCGGCCACACCGGCCATGGCGCTCAGGGCCGAAGTGGTCAATTCGCTCGCCGACGAGCTCTTCCTCCTGCAGACGATGGGCGACGATCGCTCGATCGTCGAGACCTATGTGGCAGGCAAGCCGGCGAAATCCACGCTCGGCACCACCTGAGGCAAGAGGTCAATTTTTTTGACCACTTGCCTCAGGCGACTATTACAACCCTTCCGAAAAGATGTTAAGGCGTCCGTCATCTCCATTCGATGAGGGCCATCCATGACGCAAATCCTCGACATCAGCGACCTCAAGGCGCTTGCCAGGCGGCGGGTTCCGAAGCTCTTCTTCGACTATGCCGACAGCGGCGCCTGGACGGAGGGCACCTATCGCGCCAACGAAGAGGATTTCGCCAAGATCAAGCTGCGTCAACGGGTGCTGGTCGACATGACCAACAGGTCGCTCGAAACGACGATGATCGGCCAGAAAGTCTCGATGCCGGTGGCGCTTGCACCGACGGGTTTGACGGGCATGCAGCACGCCGACGGCGAGATGCTGGCGGCGCAGGCGGCAGAGGCCTATGGCGTTCCCTTCACGCTGTCGACGATGAGCATCTGCTCGATTGAGGACGTCGCCTCGGTGACGACGAAACCCTTCTGGTTTCAGCTCTATGTGATGCGCGAGCGCGAATTTGTGCTCAACCTCATCGACCGCGCCAAGGCGGCCAAATGCTCGGCCCTCGTCCTGACGCTCGACCTGCAGATACTCGGCCAGCGGCACAAGGATCTCCGCAACGGCCTCTCGGCGCCGCCCCGCATGACTCCGAAACATCTCTGGATGATGGCGACGCGCCCGGGCTGGTGCATGAAGATGCTCGGCACGAACCGACGCACCTTCCGCAACATCGTCGGCCATGCCAAGAGCGTCACCGACCTCTCCTCGCTCCATGCCTGGACCGCCGAGCAGTTCGACCCGCAGCTTTCCTGGAAGGACGTCGAATGGATCAAGGACCGCTGGGGCGGTCCGCTCATCCTGAAGGGCATCCTCGATCCGGAAGACGCGAAAATGGCGGCGAAAACCGGCGCCGACGCAATCATCGTCTCGAATCACGGCGGCCGCCAGCTCGACGGGGCGCCGTCCTCGATCAGCATGCTGCCGAAGATCATCGATGCCGTCGGCGACCAGATCGAGGTTCATCTCGACGGCGGCATCCGCTCCGGACAGGACGTGCTGAAGGCAGTCGCGCTTGGAGCCAAGGGCACCTTCATCGGCCGCCCGTTCCTCTATGGCCTCGGGGCGATGGGCAAGGACGGCGTGACCCTGGCGCTCGACATCATCCGCAAGGAGATGGACATCACCATGGCGCTCTGCGGCAAGCGCAACATCAACGACGTGGCTCGCGACGTCATCGCCGACTACGCGATGTGAGGCGCCAGATGCGGGCGCCGTGCGCCCACATCCTTCTCGTCCGGCTCAGCTGCCGCGATAGGTCGAATAGCCGTAGGGCGAGAGCAGCAGCGGCACGTGGTAGTGGCTGGCGGCGTCGGCGATGCCGAACCGCAACGGGATGAGGTCGAGAAAGGCCGGCTCGACAAGCGCCACTCCGGCCGCGCGCAGATAATCGCCGGCGTGAAACACAAGTTCGTACTGCCCCGCCTTGAAGGCTTCGCCCTCCGCAAGCGGCGCGTCGACGCGACCGTCGCTGTTCGTGCGGACCGTGCAGATCGATTGCCGCTCCTCGCCTTCCAGCCGATAGAGATCGATGCGCAGGTTCTCTGCCGGCTTGCCGAGCGCCGTGTCGAGAACATGGGTTGTCAGCCGGCCGCTCTTCTTCATCGGACTGTTCCCTTCGAAGGCAGATCTGGGATAAAGAAAGGTTCCTCGTAGAAGAACTCCTCGAGATTGTTGCCCGGTCCGCCGCGATCGACAACGAGGAAATCGCTGACGGTATCGACCGTCATCAGCGGATGATGCCAGACGTTGCGGCCATAATTGACCCCCTGCCGGCCCCCTGCCAGGAAAACCCGCGGCCTGCCCGGGCGCCCGCCCTCATCCTCGGCGGCAACCGCGAGCCAGGGCCGATCTTGAAGTGGCGAAAAACTCTGGCTGCCGAACGGGTGGCGTTCCATCATGGTGATGCTGTAGGGAAAGCTCCGCGGCTGGCCGCGAAAGATGCTGATGATCACCCGGGCGCCCTCCCCGATCACGTCGGCCTCGGCAAGCGCATGAAACCGCTCTGTATTGCCGCCATTGATCAGCCGCGCCGACGCGGGGTCGGCCTCGATGACGCTGCCGAACGGGGCGAACGCCTCCTTCGTCAGGGGCTCGATCGAAAGCAGATGCGACATCAGGCCCGGGTCCCAACTCTCCGGCCATGGAGGCCCGGGCGCGGTGCGGCGCCGGTAGGCGGAACGGTCTTGTCAGGCATTGTCATCTCCCGGAAGCATGGAACTGAGACGCAGCCGGGCGATCCGCTCCACCTGCGCGCAGGCGGTTTCAAATTCCTCTTCCGCGGAATTGTCAATCCGCTGCTCGAAGGCGGCGAGAATCTCCGCCTTCGTCAAACCCTTCACCGCGATAATGAAGGGAAAGCCGAATTTCTTGGTATAGGCGGCGTTGAGCTTCGTGAACTGCGCATGCTCTTTCGGCGAGAGCCGGTCGAGGCCCGCCGATGCCTGTTCGGACGTCGATTCCGCCGTGAGCTTGCCGGCAACGGCGAGCTTACCGGCTAGATCGGGATGGGCGCGCAGGACCGCCAGACGTTCTGCGGGCGATGCCGCGCGAAAAGCGTTGCAGAGGGCCGAATGGACGTTTCCGGCCGTCAATCCCGACGAGGCGGCATGGTCGAACGCACGCTCCGCCACCCAGGGGGAATGCTCGAAGATACCGCCGAAACGGCGGACGAAATCCTCGCGTTCCGACATCAACGCATTCCCTCCGGTCTGTGGTGTTCATACCAGTGGCGGGCGATATCGATGCGCCGCGGCACCCACACCTGATCGTGCGACAGGACGTAATCGATGAAGCGGCCGAGCGCCGCCGCTCGGCCCGGCCGGCCGACGAGACGACAATGCAGGCCGACATTCATCATCTTCGGGCTGCCTTCCTTGCCCTCCTCATAAAGCACGTCGAACGTGTCCTTGAGATAGGTGAAGAACTGGTCTCCCGAATTGAAGCCCTGATTGGTGGCAAAGCGCATGTCGTTGGCGTCGAGCGTGTAGGGGATGATGAGATGCGGCTTGTCGGGTGTCAGCCCCGGGACCCAATAAGGAAGTTCGTCCGCATAGGAATCGCAGGAATAGAGGAAGCCGCCCTCCTCCAGCACGAGCCTCAGCGTGTTGACCGAAGGCTTGCCCTGGTAGATGCCAAGCGGCCGCTCGCCCGTCAGCTCCGTATGGAGCCGCACGACCTCGCGAATATGCTCGCGCTCCACCTCCTCCGGAAAATCCCTGTATTCGAGCCAGCGCAGCCCGTGGCTGGCGATCTCCCAGCCGGCCTCCTTCATCGCCGCAACCGCCTCCAGGTTGCGGGCCATGGCAAGCGTCACGCCATAGACCGTTAGCGTCACGCCACGGCTCGTGAACATCCGCCACAGGCGCCAGAAACCGGCACGCGCGCCGTATTCGTAGATTGATTCCATGTTGAGGTTGCGCTGACCCGCCCAGGGCTGCGCGCCGACGATCTCCGACAGCAGGCACTCGGATGCCGGATCGCCATCGAGAATGCAGCTTTCGCCGCCCTCCTCGTAATTGAGGACGAACTGCACGGCGATGCGCGCATCGCCCGGCCAATGCGGCTGCGGCGGCGTGCGTCCATAGCCAACAAGGTCGCGCGGATAGGAAGTCTCGGCCATGAAATCACCTTCGATTTTCCGAGACGGTAGCACCGCGCAACGGATTGTCGAGATGAAAATGACGGCGCGAAAGGAGGTTAGCGGATTGCCGAAACGGAATTGGCCAGCAGCGGCGAAGCGCCGCCGGCGTCACCCGTTGACTTACCCGATAACTGAGGCTGCGCCGAGGACCGAACCGTCCTTTCGCTCCTTGGACGGACGGAAATCTTGCCGAGCGGATGCTGGGAATGGACCCGCATCGGCGCGCCCTTCTCCGCTTCGACGAACAAGGCGAGGCTTTCGACCGCAAGCGGCTTCGTCAGATGCGGTTCGAAGACTTCGCGCAACGGCGCCTCGAGGCCTCGTCCGGCTTCAGCACCCAAAGGACCAGTGAGCTTCATATGGAAGCGGTACTCTTCCATCACGAAGGGATCGCCCCACCGATGCAGATTCGTAAATTGCGGGGCAGTCAACCGGTCGGGATCGGAACGTTCGATTTCGTCCTCGCCGAGCGGCGCCCGAAAGCGGTCGAATGCCTGCAGGACCCGCGCGGCGAGCATATGCATCGCACGGCTCGGCACCGTCGGCGTCAGCCCCAGGCATTGCCCGAGGCGCGCCACCTCCAGCCGCTCGATCGCGAACGGCGTCTCGGCGCTGGTGAAGTGCATCAGACTTCTCAGCAGCTGCGCTTCATCGGCGCCTTCCGCGAGGCGGAAGGGCGCCATGATCATCGCGTGGAAGCCGAAGCGGCGCGGAACGGCCGTGTGGAAGGCGATCTCGGAAATGCGAAGGCCGGCGATCGACGGCGGCTCGACGGGTTCGCCCGAATAGACGCTGCGGCCAAGCCAGCTTGCCGCCGCCGCGGACAGCGGGTCGCCCATCGGCGGCGTAAAACAAATGGCGTACCGCATTGCAAGGCTCCGAAATTCGGTTCGATAGCCGCCTCTTAGGTGATTTGCGTGACAGATTGACGAAGTGGAATGGGGGCTACTGCAACGCCGCGATATGGGTTTCGCACCGGAAGGATTGCGGCAGTTCGGCGGTCCTGCGCCCGGCAATCTCGTCGATGACGAAGCCCGCCAGAACATGTGCCAGTCCAAAACTGACCTTGAAGCCGCCCGTCAGCACCGACAGCCTTTCATATTCCGGATGGCGGCCGACCATCGGCTCCCGGCCCGTGGCCTTGGGGCGCAGACCGGCCCAGCGTTCGATCACCGGTGCATCGCGCAGCAGCGGGGTGAGTGCAACGGCGCGTTCGATCAGCGCATCCAGTTGCGCGTCCGTCGAGAAGGGCTCGGCGAATCGGTTCTCGCTGGTGCTGCCGACGGCCACAAGGCCGTCCTCATGCGGAACGATGTAGAGCCCGTCGGTGAAGATGATCGGCGCGGCCGGATCAATATCGGCGCGGAGCAGCGCCGCTTGCCCCTTGACGGGGCCGCCGCTCGCCGCCTGCGGCCGCTCCGCCAACCGATCGACCAGCGGAAAACTCGCGACACCGGCGGCGAGGATGCAATGCCCGAACGCGACCTCGCGGCCCTCGAAGAGTGCTAGCCGAGCGTGCAGCGGGTCGATCGACAAAACGTCGGCGCCCTCTTCGATCTGGACATGAGGAAATGCATCGAGTGCCGCCCGCAAGGTCGCCAGCAGCCTGCGCGGCGCCACGCGTGCGGCAAGCGTGTCCTGGACGAGGCCGAAGGGTGCGGCGTTCGCTGCCGGCCAGCCGCCGGTATCGGCGTCGCGGACGTACCAATGATACCGCTGGTCGCCAGCGACCCAGTGCCGCTCCGCGTCCTGCTGGTGGCCGAGCGCGATATCGCGCAGATGCTGTCTGCCGAGCGGCATGATCCGGCCCGAGCGGCGATAGCCCGCCGATAGACCCGTCTCGCCCTCGAGCCGGGCAATCTCGCCCTCCAGCGAAACAAGCGCATCGAACTGGAACTGTTTCTTCGCGTTCCAGCGGTCCGGCATGTGCGGCATCAGCGCTCCGAGCAGGCCGCCGCTTGCGCCTGCACCGATCCCCTTCCGCTCGAGGAGGCGCGTCTCGATGCCGGCACGGCCGGCCATGAGCGCCGCCCAGAGCCCCATGATACCGCCACCAACGATCAAAACTTCGCTCATCGATTGACCTTACCCCGCCGCAAGTCTATCGCCATCGCCATGACAGAGACCGATCTCCGCCAGAACCCGCCGACCGCAAGCCAGAGCCTTGAATGGCATGCGGGCGATATGCCCTATTCGGTGGAATTTGGCGATCACTTTTACTGCCGCACTGACGGCCGGCTGGAATGCGGCCATGTCTTTCTTTCGGGCAACAGGCTGCCCGCGCGCTGGAGCGCAGGCGGGACCTTTACGATCGGCGAGCTCGGCTTCGGCACCGGCCTGAACTTCTGCGAGACCTGGCGGCAATGGAAAGAGGCACAGGTCCCCGATGGCCGGCTACACTTCGTCTCCTTCGAGCGCTTCCCGATGCGCGCCGGCGAAATCGACCGGGCACTCGCCCATTGGCGGGAGATCGACGCCGAGCGCCGCGCGCTTGTCGCCCCTTGGCCGGATGCGCCGGCCGGCCGGATCGACATCGACTTCGACGGCGTGCGTCTCACCGTCGTCTGCGGCATGGCGCTCCAGGGCGTTGCCCAAACGCGGGAAAGTTTCGACGCCTGGTTTCTCGACGGCTTCGCCCCGTCGCGGAACCCCGACATGTGGTCGCAGGAACTCATGCAGGCGGTTTTCGACAAAACCGTCAAAGGCGGCACCTTCGCCACCTATGCGGCGGCAGGTTTCGTCCGCCGCAATCTCGCTGCGGCCGGCTTCGTGGTCGAGCGCCTTCCGGGCTTCGCCGGCAAACGCGAAATGCTGCGCGGCGATAAGCCCTGAAGCGATCTAGCCGGGAAAGACCACCGACTTGACCGTGGCGATCAGTTGCTCGGTCGGCACCGCCACGCAATTCCGGTCGATCTCGGCGACGGTCTTTTCCTTGACCTGATGGGAGAGCAGCTTCCTGAGGTCGCCCAAGGTCTTCGGCGCGGCGCAGATCACCAGGTTCTCGAAGGCGTTTTCCAGCGCATAGTGGTCGAGCTTCCCGGCAATCTCGACGGCGAAGCGGTGCTGTTCCTCGCGAACCGGATCGCTGCTGTATTCCATGGCCGAGCGGCCGTGTCCGACCGACGAATGGCTGCGGCCCGGCTTGTCGGCCATGATGTCCTGAGCGCGCCTCGCCTCGATCTCGTAGGATTCCACCTCCGGCTGCTGATGCCCGTCCTTCAGCAAGTTGACGTCCTTGACGATGCGCGCGGCGTTGCCATCGGCTGCCAGTATCCAAATCCGGTTCCGCACTGGTTCCTCTCCTGTATCTCGATTGGCAGATAGGTCGGCGAAGACTAAAGGGATGGAACGGCTGAAGCCGCGTCAGGTTCCCGAATCGCCGAGCGTCCAATTTTTGTCCAGCTTCACACGGCTTGGTTGCGAACGCAGCTGAGCATCGAAACCGGGTTTCGGCGCCGGCCCGTATCGCTCCCGCTCCTGCCGAACTGGACCACGCAATTCCTGCAATATGCGCACCCGGCCTAGCCGAGATGCCGGGGGCCGAGCCGCAGAATTGTACGCTCCGGCGCCTGTTCTGCAAGCTTTCATCCATGATGCTTGGCCGATCCTGGCCATGACGAACTTTCCTGAACGCCGGCCTTCGAGAAGGCTGCTGCGGCGGGCCAATCTCGCACATGCAAAAGATGCCGCTTGACTTTTCGGGCCAAAACAACGACATGGACAGCGCGTCACCTTCCGGCCGCCGCGTGAGCGCGCCCTCGGCAAACACTTCGAGCCGTGAAGAAGGAATAGCGCGAGACATCGCCGCAACCGGCGGCAGCACAGGCGCTTGACGATTTTCTCTAAACCACAAGTTCCCAATTCACGCGGGGTTCTTGACGCCAGACGACACCGGAATTGCAAGAGGCGATTCCGGCGCATGCGTTTGGCGCCCCGAAAGGTATATCCATTGTCCACTTTCAAAGACCTCGGCCTATCGCAGCAGATCCTGGCGACCCTCTCCGCCAATGCCTTCGAAAAGCCGACGCCCATCCAGATGCAGGCCATCCCGCTTGTTCTCAAGGGTCATGATCTCATCGGTCTTGCCCAGACGGGCACCGGCAAGACCGCCGCCTTCGGTCTGCCGATGATCGAGAAGCTTCTCGCCGATGGCGGGCGCGCCGACCCGCGCAACATCCGCGCGCTCGTGCTGGCCCCCACCCGCGAACTGGTCAATCAGATCGCCACCAACCTTAAGCTTTTCGTGAGAAAGAGCCCGCTGAAGATCGGCGTCGTTGTCGGCGGCGTCTCGATCAACAAGCAGACCGAACAGCTCGCCCGGGGCGTCGACATTCTCGTCGCAACGCCCGGCCGCCTGCTCGACCTCGTCGCCCGCAAGGCCGTGACGCTGACGCAAGGGCGCTACCTCGTGCTCGACGAGGCCGATCAGATGCTCGACCTCGGATTCATCCACGATCTGCGCAAGATCTCGAAGCTGGTGCCGAAGAACCGCCAGACGCTGCTCTTCTCCGCGACCATGCCGAAGCAGATTGCCGAACTCGCCGGCGAGTATCTGACCGATCCGCTCAAGGTCGAGGTAACGCCGCCCGGCAAGGCCGCCGACAAGGTCGAGCAATATGTCCATTTTGTCCCCGGCAAGGACCTGAAGACGACGATCCTCAAGAAATCGCTGACCGACAATCCCGATGGTCTGTCACTGGTCTTCAGCCGCACGAAGCACGGTGCCGAGAAGCTGATGAAGCATCTCGACCATGTCGGCTTCAAGGCCGCCTCGATCCACGGCAATAAGAGCCAGGGCCAGCGCGAGCGCGCGCTGAAGGCGTTCCGCGACGGCGAAATCCGCGTGCTCGTCGCGACCGACGTCGCCGCACGCGGCATCGACATTCCGGGTGTGACCCATGTTTACAACTACGATCTGCCGGAAGTGCCGGACGCCTATGTGCATCGCATCGGCCGCACCGCCCGTAATGGCCGCGACGGCATTGCGATCGCCTTCTGCTCACCGGACGAAATCCGCCTGCTGCGCGACATCGAAAAGCTGATGGGCATCCAGATCGCCGTCGCCAGCGGCGAGGCGCCGGCCGACCAGGCTCGTCCCTCCAAGGGTCGCGGCGGTCGCGGCAACGACCAGCAGCGCGGCAATGGCGGTGGTCAACATCGCGGCAGCGGCGGCGGCCAGCGCCGCGACGGAGCTCAGCGCCCGCAGCGTCCCGCGCGGGAGCCGGCAACAAGCGGGTTTGCAGGCGACGAACTGCTGCGCGACGATCGTCCGCAGAAGAGCGAGCGCCGCGATCACCGGGCCGCCGGCCAAGGCCACCACGACGGCCGGCCGGAGGGCAACCGCAATCACGAAAACCGCAAGCACCATGGCCGCCCCGGCCCGAAGCATGACGGCCGGCGCCAGGGCGACGGGCAGCCCGGCAATCGCCGCGGGCGCGGTCAAGGCATGCGCCGCGCAGACAATGGCGGCGGCCGCCAGGGCTGAGCCGCCTGCGATAACAGTGACCCTTGCGCCTGCGAAAGGACGCGAGGGTCGCTGCAGATATTTCCTACTGCATGTCTCCGGCCGCGGGCCTGACCTCCACCTTGGCGCGACCTGCGTCGAGACCACCAAGCGTTTCATCGTGGTGCGCAACGTTCTCGGGAAACAGCAAGGCCCCGAATCCGCGCTCGTCTGAGCTCTCGCATACGCTGCGCTGCTCTATTTCGCTGAGCCTGCCGCAACATTGATTGCGCGTTCGCCTGCCGGCGCCGCGCTATCGGTCTTGCGGTTGGTGAGATAGACGCCCGTCACCGCGATGATGGTTCCGACGATCATCGGCCAGGTCAGGGCTTCGCCGAAGAAGAGCGCCGCCTGGACCGCCGCGAGCGGCGGCACCAGATAGATGAGCGATGCGGCGCGCGAGACCTGGCCGCGGCGGATGAGATAGAGCAGGAGCGCGATCGCCCCCATCGACAGGCCGAGGACCGACCATGCAAGCGCTGCGACGAGCTCGAGGTTCCAGGTGACGCGCAGATCCTCGAGCATCAGGGCCAACGGCACGGTGACGACCAGGGCGCCGACATATTGCAGGGCGGCGATCGACCGAATGTCACCGTTTTGCAGATATCGCTTCTGGTAGAGCGTGCCATAGGTCACCGCCGCCATGCCGAGGACGTTGACGGCCACCGGCAGGAAATGAATGGGCGTCGAGGCGGTGTCGAGCGCCAGCGTCTTCGGCAAGACGGCAAGTGCGATGCCGCAAAAGCCGAGCACCAAACCGAGCCGCTGCTGCCGGCTGAGATTCTCGCCGATCAGGAACGGCGCGACCGCCGCCGTCATCAACGGCTGCAGCCCGGCGATGATGCCGGATATGGCCGCGGGCACCCCCTGCCCGATCGCCCACCATACGGCGCCAAGATAGAGGCCGTGCAGGAAGATCCCCGACACAATCGCGTGGCCGATCAGGCTCCAGGAGCGGGGCCAGCGCGCGCCGGTCGCGGCGCAGAAGCCGACGAAGAGCAGGATCGCCACGCTGTAGCGCAGCGCCAGGAAGGTCAGCGGATCGGCGAAAAATGCAGCATATTTCGCCACCACCCAGCCCGTCGACCAGAGCAGCACGAAAATGGCCGGGGCCAGGCGGGCAAGCATCATAGGTGTTTTTCCCGATCGAGGCGGACCTCGATGAGCGAGACCGTCGCCGCGGCGATAGACCGCGTGCCGCCCCTGGTCAAAGCAATTTTTCTGATGGTTGCGATCAGCGAATTGGAACCATCAGTCGCAGAGAGGAGGCAGACGGGGAGACGAAGCCGGGCGCGTATTCTTCGCGGTAGTGTAGATGGGTCTGATCGACGACGTGGCCCGCAGCCGCAATCCACTCGAACATCTTGCGGTACTGAACGAAAACATCTCCTCCTTCAGGGTGGTGCATCGTCGTCGCAAAGCGCATGGCCGGCAGGTCCATGTAGTCGGGCGCTGCAAAGGTCTCGCGATCTTCTCCGGCATAGCCGATCAGATAGGTGAAGCCCTCCGGCCGGACATTCCAGGAGAGGCCTATAAGGGCGGCGTGATCGCGCGGATGCGTGCGGCGTCGATGCTCCTGCGTCTCGGCGATCAGCCGGTGGATGGCGCCGTCGGCCGCTTCGATGAATGTGCCGTCCCAGAGGCGGCCGGTAACCCGTTGCGCCGGCCGTTCGGCGATCTCGTATATTGCGTCCATGCCGTCACCGCCTTGCCGTCACCACCTGACCAGCGCCGATATCTTATTCCTGCCGCATCGATGAACAAGATCGGCAAACAAGGCTTCCACCGAGACCGCAACCTGCGGTGGGGCGCCAAATAATCAGGCATCTGCCCATTTCCAAATCAGCAGGAGAAATCCGGCACGCATAAATCGCAAGCCGGAGAGACGAAAGCGCCTTCAATTTACGGACCGGCGCAAGCCGAAAATTCTTCGCGCGCGACTGTGCACGCTTCTTGCATTGCGGCAACCGTTGTACTCAAATGGACAAAAATAAGGGGATCTACGCCTTTGGCATTTGACGAAATGATCAATGCGGACAGCAGTCCGCGCCAGCCATATTCGACCTATCATCAATGGTATGCCAGCCAGGACAGAAACCGGCTCATAGCGAAATCGAGAGAAGCCGAGAACATCTTCCGCAAGACGGGCATTACTTTCGCAGTCTACGGACACGCCGATTCATCCGAAAAGCTCATCCCCTTCGATCTCATTCCCCGCATCATATCCGGACGTGAATGGCGACGCCTCGCCCAGGGCATCGAACAGCGCGTCATTGCGCTTAACGCCTTTCTGGACGACATTTACCACAAGCAGGAAATCATCCGCGCCGGCCGGCTCCCGCGCGAACTGATCGAGAAGAACGATGCCTTCCTGCCGCAGATGATCGGCTTCCGGCCGCCGGGAGGCGTCTATACCCACATCGTCGGCACCGACATCGTGCGCACCGGCGAAGACCAGTTCTACGTGCTCGAAGACAACGCCCGCACGCCTTCCGGTGTCAGCTACATGCTGGAAAACCGGGAAACCATGATGCAGATGTTCCCGGAGCTCTTCCACCAGAACCGCGTGCGGCCGGTGGAGAACTATCCCTATCTGCTGCGCCAGAGCCTGTCGTCACTGGCGCCCGCCGGCTGCGCCGGCAAGCCGCGCGTCGCCGTGCTTACCCCCGGCATCTACAATTCCGCCTTCTACGAGCACGCCTTCCTCGCCGACATGATGGGCGTCGAACTGGTGGAAGGGTCGGACCTCAGGGTCATCGACGGCAAGGTGAAGATGCGCACGACGCGCGGTTACGAGGCGATCGACGTGCTCTACCGGCGCGTCGACGACGATTTTCTCGACCCCTTGACCTTCCGACCGGATTCCGCGCTCGGCATTCCCGGCATCATGGACGTCTATCGCGCCGGCAACATCACCATCGCCAATGCGCCGGGCACCGGCATTTCCGACGACAAGGCGATCTATTCCTACATGCCGGAAATCGTCGAGTTCTATACCGGCCGCAAGCCGTTGCTCGAAAACGTCCCCACCTGGCGCTGCTCGGAACCGCAGAGCCTCAAATACGTGCTCGAACATCTGGAAGAGCTCGTCGTCAAGGAAGTGCACGGCTCCGGCGGCTACGGCATGCTCGTCGGCCCGACGGCGACCAAGAAGGAGCGTGCCGCCTTCGCCGAGAAGCTCAAGGAGCGCCCCGGCAACTACATCGCCCAGCCGACATTGTCGCTCTCGACCGTGCCGATCCTCGTCAACAAGGGCATCGCGCCCCGGCACGTCGACTTGCGTCCCTATGTGCTCGTTTCCGACAAGGTGCAAATCATTCCCGGCGGGCTGACGCGTGTCGCCCTGAAGGAGGGCTCGCTGGTGGTGAATTCCAGCCAGGGCGGCGGCACCAAGGACACCTGGGTACTGGAGGACTGAGGCCATGCTGGGAAGAACTGCGAACGGCCTCTACTGGATGTTCCGCTATATCGAGCGCGCCGAGAACAGCGCCCGGCTGATCGACGCGGGCCTGCGCATGTCGCTGACCCGCAGCGAATCGAGCGAGGGCGACTGGGACGGCGTGCTGCAGAGCGCCGGCGTGCGCGAGCTCTATGACGAGGTGCACGACACGCTGACCAGCAGCGACGCCATCGATTTCCTGCTGCGCGACCGGGCCAATCCGTCAAGCGTCATGTCCTGCATCGAGGCGGGCCGCCACAACGCCCGCATGGTCCGCACGGCGCTGACCCGCGAGACCTGGGAAGCCACCAACGAATGCTGGATCGAGCTGAAGGCGATGCTCGCCAAGAAGGCGCGGCCGGCCGACATGCCGGAGATCATCGACGCCATCAAACGCCGCGCCGGCCTCATCCGCGGCGCCTTCCACGGCACGATGCTCCGCAACGAGATCTTCAACTTCTCGCGCATCGGCACCTTCATCGAGCGGGCCGACAACACCGCGCGCATCCTCGACGTGAAGTACTACGTGCTGCTGCCGGCGGTCTCCGCCGTCGGATCGTCGGTGGACAACGTCCAGTGGGAATCGATCCTACGCTCCGTCTCGGCGCACCGCGCCTATGGCTGGGTCTATGATGCGGAACTGAGGCCGGCCAATATCGCCGATTTCCTGATCTCGAACGGCCGCATGCCGCGCTCGCTCGCCTATTGCTACGAAAAGATCGTCAGCAATCTCGGTTATCTGTCGCGCGAATATGGCGAGAGGCATGCCGCTCACGAGACCGCCGAGGAAACGCTCGCTTCGCTCCGCAGCCAGTCGATCAGCGACATCATGGACCGGGGCCTGCACGAATATCTGGAAGAGTTCATCAGCCACAACAACCGTCTCGGCCAGGAAATAACCGACGGCTACCGGTTTTACCAATGAGGTCCGGGAGAGTGGAATGCACCTGAAAATCAGCCACACGACCGAATACCATTACGACGAACCGGTGCCCTATGCGCTGCAGCGGCTGCGGCTGACGCCGACGACGCAGCCCGGCCAGAGGGTGTTGAACTGGCGCACGCTCGTCGAAGGCGCGGTGGTCGAGGTCAGCTACGATGACCATTTCGGCAACCGCACGCATCTCGTCAACGTCGACGCGGATCGGACGACCTTGCGGATCGAGGCGAGCGGTGAAGTGGATACGGAAGACCGGGCCGGCGTCTTCGGAGCGCACCAGTCCTATGTGCCGCTCTGGCTCTATGCCCGCGAAACACCGCTCAGCGAGGCGGGCAAGCTGGTCCGCGAGCTGGCGAAATCGGCCGAGGGCGCAACGGATCTCGAGCGCATGCACGCGCTGATGGGGACGATTCACGAGGCGGTCGCCTACGAGCCCGGCGAGACCCATGCCGGTACCACCGCCGAGGAGGCGCTCGAGCGCGGCAAGGGCGTCTGCCAGGACCACGCCCACATCCTCGTCTCGGCCGCCCGAACGCTTGGCCTGCCGGCCCGCTACGTCTCGGGCTATCTGCTGACCGAAGGCCATCCCGAGCAGACCGCGAGCCATGCCTGGGCCGATGTGCACCTGCCCGGTCTCGGCTGGGTCGGCTTCGATCCGGCAAACAAGATCTGCCCCGACGAACGCTATGTCCGAGTCGCCACCGGCCTCTGCTACCGCGATGCCGCGCCGATATCCGGGCTGGTGCATGGCGTCGCCAGCGAGACGTTGAAAGTCACCGTAACGGTGGAACGGCAAGGGCAGACGCAAAGCCACGGCGAGCAGAGCCAACGCCAGAGTCAGTAAGCCGAAAATCAGGGAATCACCGCCGGCGGCGGCCCCTCATCCGGCCTACTGGCCACCTTCTCCCCACAAGCGGGGCGAAGGAGACTCGCGGCGAACGCTTGCCCAATAGTCCGCAGGAACAGCGACAACGGCCCCTACGAACCCTCTCCCCGCAGGCGGGGAGAGGGTTCGGGTGAGGGGCAACTACGGCACCCGAAGCCGAAACGGTGGTCGCTGTTCAGCCCCGTCAGTGGCTGTCGCGGTCCATCGGGATGCGATCGCCGCGCGGCCCGACGAGGAAGTCGAGATCGGCACCGCTATCGGCCTGCATGACGGTCTTGATATAGAGGCCGCCATAGCCGCCGGTGAGCGGCTTGACCGGCGACACCCAGGCCGCACGGCGGCGGGCGAGCTCCTCGTCGGAGACATGCAGGTGCATCGTGCGGTTCGGGATGTCGACCTCGATCAGGTCGCCGTTCTGAACGAGCGCCAGCGGCCCGCCCTCGGCCGCTTCCGGTGCCGTGTGGAGAATGACGGTGCCGTAGGCCGTGCCCGACATGCGCGCATCGGAAATGCGGATCATGTCGGTGATGCCCTTCTTCAGGACCTTGGGCGGCAGGCCCATATTGCCGACCTCGGCCATGCCGGGGTAGCCCTTCGGACCGCAATATTTCAGCACCATGACGCAGGTCTCGTCGATGTCGAGGTCCTCGCGGTTGATGCGGGCGTGGTAGTCCTCGATGCTTTCGAAGACGACAGCGCGGCCCTTGTGCTGCATCAGATGCGGCGAGGCGGCCGAGGGCTTCAGGACGGCGCCGCGGGGCGCCAGATTGCCGCGCAGCACCGCAATGCCGCCGGATTTCGTCAGTGCCTTTTCCCGGGGCAGGATCACGTCTTCGTTGTAGTTCGTTACGCCCTTGACGTCGTTCCAGATCGTGTCGCCGCTGACAGTGATGGCGTCGTTGTGGAGCAGCCCCATCTCGGCGACCGCCTTGATGACCACCGGCAGGCCGCCGGCATAATAGAACTCTTCCATCAGGTACTTGCCGGAGGGCTGCAGGTTGACGATGGTCGGCACGTCGCGACCGAGCCTGTCCCAGTCGTCGAGCGAAAGATCGACGCCGATGCGGCCGGCAAGCGCCAGCAGATGCAGCACCGCATTGGTAGAGCCGCCGACCGCGCCGTTGACGCGGATGGCGTTCTCGAAGGCTTGCTTGGTGAGGATGTCGGAGGGCCTCAGGTCTTCCTTGACCATCTCGACGATGCGGCGGCCGGTGAGCTGCGAAATCACCCGGCGGCGGGCGTCGACGGCCGGGATCGCGGCATTGCCGGAGAGCGTCATGCCGAGCGCTTCGGCCATCGACGCCATCGTCGAGGCCGTGCCCATGGTCATACAGCTTCCCGCAGAACGAGCCATGCCCTGCTCGGCATCCATGAATTCTTCGAGGCTCATTTCGCCGGATTTGACCATTTCCGAGAACTGCCAGATCGCCGTGCCGGAACCAACGTCCTTGCCGCGCCACTTGCCGTTCAGCATCGGGCCGCCGGAGACGACGATCGCCGGAATATCGACGCTAGCCGCGCCCATCAGCAGGCTGGGGGTCGTCTTGTCGCAGCCGCCGAGCAGCACGACGCCATCGACCGGATTGCCGCGGATCGCCTCTTCGACGTCCATTGCCGCGAGGTTGCGGAACATCATCGCCGTCGGGCGAAGCGTGCTTTCGCCAGTCGAGAAGACCGGGAATTCCACCGGAAAGCCGCCGGCCTCGTAGACACCGCGCTTCACCCGCTCCGCAAGGTCGCGCAGATGCGCGTTGCAGGGCGTGAGTTCCGACCAGGTGTTGCAGATGCCGATGATCGGCCGGCCGTCGAAGGTGTCGGCAGGCAGCCCCTGGTTCTTCATCCAGGAGCGGTGCATGATGGCATTCTTGCCCGTACCGCCGAACCAGTCCTGCGAACGCAGCTTGCGCGGCCACTCAGCTTTCTTCTTCATTTCTTCCTTCCTTCGGGCCCATGGGTGCGGGCTGGAGAACGATGGCTTTGCAGCGGGATGAGGATGGCACTTGCCTCCTCATCCCGCTCTTGGGCTTAAGCCAGCGTGTAGGCTGTCTTGACGGTTGTGTAGAATTCGGCGGCGTATTTGCCCTGTTCGCGCGGGCCATAGGAGGAGCCCTTGCGGCCGCCGAACGGCACGTGGAAATCGACGCCGGCGGTCGGCAGGTTGACCATCACCATGCCGGCCTCGGCATTGCGCTTGAAATGCGTCGCATGCTTGAGGCTGGTCGTGGCAATCCCGGAGGAGAGCCCGAACGGCGTGTCGTTGGCGACGGCGAGCGCCTCGTCGTAATCCTTGACGCGGATGACCGCGGCGACCGGCCCGAAGATTTCTTCACGCGAGATCCGCATCGCATTCGTCGCCTCGGTGAATAGCGCCGGCTGCAGATAGAAGCCGGGCGTGTCGCGCGAAATGACCTCGCCGCCGAAGGCGAGCTTCGCGCCTTCTTGTCTGCCGATGGCGATATAGTCGGTGTCCTGGTTCAGCTGGCTCTGGTCGACGACCGGGCCGATATGGGTGCCGGCCTTCAGCGCGTCGTCGACGACGAGGCCCTGCATGCGCTCACCCATTGCCGCGACGAACTTGTCGTGGATGCCCTCGGTGACGATGATCCGCGACGAGGCGGTGCAGCGCTGGCCGGTCGAGAAGAAGGCGGAGTTGACCGCCGCCTCGACGGCGACCGGAAGATCGGCGTCGTCGAGGACGACAAACGGGTTCTTGCCGCCCATCTCCAGCTGGAACTTGCGATTGTGCTCGACCGAGGCCATGGCGACGCGCTTGCCGGTGCCCACGGATCCGGTGAAGGTGATCGCCTGGACATCCGGGCTTTCGAGCATCGCCTGTCCGACGACCGAGCCCTTGCCCATGACGAGGTTCAGCACGCCCTTCGGCAGGCCGGCGCGATGCAGGATGTCGACGATCGCGTGAGCGCAGCCCGGGACGAGTTCGGCTGGCTTGAAGACGATGGTGTTGCCGTAGCAAAGTGCCGGGGCGATCTTCCAGGCCGGAATGGCGATCGGGAAGTTCCACGGCGTGATGATGCCGACGACGCCGACTGCCTCGCGGGTGATTTCGACGCCGATGTTCGGACGCACCGAGGGCAGCGTCTCGCCGGCGAGACGTAAGGCTTCGCCGGCGAAGAAGTCGAAGATCTGACCGGCCCGCACCGTCTCGCCAATGCCTTCGGCGAGCGTCTTGCCTTCCTCGCGCGACAGCAGCCGGCCAAGTTCGTCCTTGCGGGCGAGGATTTCGTCAGCGGTCTTTCTCAAGATAGCGTGGCGCTCGAGGATGCCGGAGCGCGACCAGGCCGGAAACGCCGCCTTGGCCGCGGCGATCGCGGCTGAAGCATCGTCGGCGGTGGCACGGGCATATTCGCCGATGACGTCGTTGGTGTTCGAGGGATTGACATTGGCGACGCCGTCGCTGCCGACCCATTCGCCGGCAATGAGATTCTGGTGAAGTGTCATGGGCTTCAGCCTCCTTGTCTTCTTGTCGCAAGGGGCCGCCCGTCGCGGCCCGACACTGCTTTAGCAGATATATCAGAGCTGATGTATGGCGATGTCTTCTTCTTCGGCGATCGCCAGCGGATTACGCAGCGCAAGGCCAAAGTCCTTGGCCTCGATCTCGAAGACGTCTCCTGGCTCGGTGCGTATGCCGTCACCGAAGGAAAGCGTCGCGGTCCCGAACATGTGCACATGCACATCGCCCGGCTCGCGGAAGAGACCGTATTTGAAGTGGTGATATTCAAGATTGGCGAAGCTGTGCGACATGTTGGTTTCGCCCGAGAGGAACGGCTTTTCCCACAGGACCTTGCCGCCGCGCAGGATACGCGACGTGCCGCGGATGTCGTCCGGCGCCGCACCGATGCGGATTTCCGGGCCGAAGCTTGCCTGCCTGAGCTTCGAATGCGCCAGCCACAGGTAATTGACCCGTTCGGTCTTATGGTCGGAGAACTCGTTGGCGACCGCGAAACCGAGACGATAGGGCATGCCCTTGTCGGAGATGACATAGATGCCGGCCATTTCCGGCTCTTCGCCGCCGTCCTCGGCAAAGGAGGGGGAGGTGAGCGGCTGGCCGGGGGCGACCGCGGCGGTGCCGTTGCCCTTGTAGAACCACTCCGGCTGCACGCCCTTTTCGCCAGCCCTCGGCTTGCCGCCTTCGAGCCCCATGCGGAACATCTTCATCGAGTCGGTGAGCGTCTCTTCGGCCGCCTCGGTGGTTTTCTTATGCATCGCATCGCGCGTCGCGGCGGAGCCGAGATGCGTCAGCCCGGTGCCGGTCAGATGCAGGTGCGCCGGATCGGGATGGGTGATCGGCGGCAGCATCCGACCCTCGGCATAGGCCGCCTCGAGGTCGATCGTCTCTCCGAGGCCCTTGGCATCGATAACCGCCTGGAGGCTCTTGCCGCCATTCGCCGCCTTCATCGCCAATGCGTAGACGCTTTCCGCGTCCTTGACGAGGCGTGCCGTTTCGCCCGGCTCCCGCACTGCGACTGCAATCGATCCGTCTTGCTTCCTGACTTGGGAAATCAGCACGTCTCTATCCTTCCTGATCGAGTTGGCTTCGGGCATTGCTGTCAATGCGAACGGCAATGCTCCGCCTCGAGAGTGGCTCGCGCCACCCAGCTATGACGGCCATGATCGGCCGCCCGTTCATGATGTGGTCAGTGAGAGCTGCCCGGATCCCCGATCAGCCCTTGCCCTTGTTCTTGTTGTAGACGTCGAAGAATACGGCTGCGAGCAGCACGAGGCCCTTGATCAGCTGCTGGTAGTCGATGCCGATACCCATAATCGACATGCCGTTGTTCATCACGCCCATGATGAAAGCGCCGATCACCGCGCCGGTGATCTTGCCGACGCCGCCCGAGGCCGAGGCGCCGCCGATGAAGCAGGCCGCGATGACGTCGAGCTCGAAGCCGACGCCGGCCTTCGGGGTCGCCGAATTCAGCCGTGCCGTGATGATCATGCCGGCAAGCGCCGCCAGCACGCCCATGTTGACGAAGGCATAGAAGGTCAGCCGCTCGGTGTTGATGCCGGAGAGCTTGGTGGCCTTCTCGTTGCCGCCCATGGCATAGACCCGGCGGCCGATCGTCGAGCGCGTCGTGATGAAGGTATAGGCGGCGATCAGCACGCCCATGACGATGAGGACGTTCGGCAGGCCGCGATAGGTCGAAAGCTGGAAGCCGATGAACAGGGCCACGACACCGATGACCGCCATCTGAACGGCGAAGAACACGAAGGGCTCGTTTTCGGTGCCGTGCTGCTCGTTGATCCGGCGGTTGCGCAGGCCGGCATAGATCGCGTAGCCGACGAGAGCCAGCACCGCCACGAGGGCCACCATGTTCTTGACGATCTCCGGGCTCGGGTTGAGGAAGTAGAGAAAATCAGGAACGAAGCCGGTCGAAAGGATCTGGAAGTCCTTCGGGAACGGACCGATCGGACGTCCGCCGAGCACGACATAGGTCATGCCGCGGAAAACCAGCATGCCGGCGAGCGTGACGATGAAGGACGGGATCTTCTGGTAGGCCACCCAGTAGCCCTGGGCCGCCCCCATGATGCCGCCGACGACGAGACAGGCGGGAACGACGACGATGGCCGGCAGACCCCATTTGACCAGCATGATCGCCGAAATCGCCCCGACGAAGGCGACGATCGAGCCGACCGACAGGTCGATGTGACCCGCCACGATGATCAGCAGCATGCCCAGCGCCATGATGACGATGAAGGAGTTCTGCAGCACCAGGTTGGTGATGTTGACCGGCTTGAAGAGGACGCCGCTGGTGACGAACTGGAAGAACAGCATGATGATCACGAGCGCGACCAGAAGGCCGTATTCGCGGATGTTGTTCCTGAGGTAGTCCCCGATCGACGGTTTGGTGGTGTGGGTGCTCGTATCGGCGACCATTAGTGTTTCTCCCCTGAACGCATGATGGCGCGCATGATGGATTCCTGACTTGCTTCCTCCTTGGAAAGCTCCGCCACGATGCGGCCCTCGTTCATGACATAGATGCGATCGCAGGTTCCGAGCAGTTCCGGCATTTCCGACGAGATCATCAGGATGCCTTTGCCCTCGGCTGCGAGCTGGTTGATGATGGTGTAGATCTCATATTTCGCGCCGATGTCGATACCGCGGGTCGGCTCGTCGAGTATGAGGACTTCGGGGTTGGTGAACAGCCACTTGGACAGCACGACTTTCTGCTGGTTGCCGCCCGAAAGGTTCACCGCCTCCTGGTAGATCGAGTGCGAACGGATCCGGAGCTTCGAGCGGTAGTCGGAGGCGACTTTCCTCTCCTGGCGCTCGTCGATGATGCCGTTGGCGGCCACCGCGCTCAGATTGGCAAGCGTGGTGTTCTCCTTGATGTTGTTGATCAACACGAGCCCCAGCTGCTTGCGGTCCTCGGTTACATAGGCAAGGCCCGCCTTGATCGCCCGCGGAATCGTGCTGACATCCACCGGCTGGCCGCGCATCGTCACCTCGCCGGTGATCTTGTGGCCCCAGGACTTGCCGAAGATGCTCATCGCCGTCTCGGTGCGGCCGGCGCCCATCAGGCCGGCGATGCCGACGACCTCGCCGGCGCGCACCTTGAAGCTGACATCGTGCAGGAACTGCCGGTCGCGGTGGTGCTGGTGGTAAACGTTCCAGTTCTTCACCTCGAGCAGCGTGTCGCCGATCTTCGGTTCGCGCGGCGGATAGCGGTCTTCCATCGCCCGCCCGACCATCCCCTTGATGATCCGGTCCTCGCTGATGTCTTCCTTGTGACAGTCGAGCGTCTCCACCGTACCGCCGTCGCGCAGGATGGTGATCTGATCGGCGACCTTTTTGATCTCGTTCAGCTTGTGCGAGATGATGATCGACGTCATGCCCTGGTTGCGAAACTCCATGAGCAGCTTCAGAAGCGCGTCGGAATCGGTTTCGTTGAGGGATGCGGTCGGTTCGTCGAGGATCAGCAGCCGGACCTTCTTGGAGAGCGCCTTGGCGATCTCCACCAGCTGCTGCTTTCCGACGCCGATATCGGTGATCAGCGTCGCCGGCGATTCTGTGAGGCCGACCTTCTTGAGCAGTTCCTGCGTCCGGGAGAAGGTCTGCGGCCAATGGATGACGCCCTTGTTGGCGATCTCGTTGCCGAGGAAGATATTCTCGGCGATCGACAGCAGCGGAACGAGCGCCAGCTCCTGATGGATGATGATGATGCCGAGTTCTTCGCTGTCGGCGATCGTGCTGAAGCGGCGCTCCTCGCCGTCATAATGGATCTCGCCCTCATATGTGCCGGCGGGATAGACGCCGCTCAGCACCTTCATCAGGGTCGACTTGCCGGCACCGTTTTCGCCGACCAGGGCATGAATCTCGCCCTCGCGGACCTTGAACGAGACATTGTCCAGCGCCTTGACGCCAGGGAACGTCTTCGTGATGCCCCGCATTTCAAGAATGATATTGTCCATATTCAGCCATTCCAGCGGCAATCTGCGAGAGACTGCTGGCTTCCACCCGCTGCACGGCCCCCGGATCGGTTAGAATCCGGGGTCCCCATGAGCAGTTCAAATTATCACAGCGACTATTATGCGTCTGCAAGGATGCACGTCGCATCAGGCGAAAGGGTCCGCGGTCAGCCGCAGACCCCTCGAGCAAGATCAGTTGTTGATCTGGTCTTCCGTGTAGTAGCCGGAGCCGACGAGAACGTCCTTGGCGTTGGTCTTGTCGACCGAAACCGGCTTCAGCAGGTAGGACGGAACGACCTTGACGCCGTTTTCATAGGTCTTGGTGTCGTTCACTTCCGGCTCCTTGCCATCCATGATCGCATTGACCATGCCGACGGTCACCTTGGCGAGTTCGCGGGTGTCCTTGAAGACCGTGGAGTACTGTTCGCCGGCAAGGATCGACTTGACCGACGGCAGTTCCGCGTCCTGGCCGGTGACGATCGGCATCGGCATGTCGCCGGAGCCGTAGCCAACGCCCTTCAGGGCCGAGATGATACCGATGGACAGGCCGTCATAGGGCGACAGAACGCCATCGACCTTGGCATCGGTGTAAGTGGACGAGAGCAGGTTTTCCATGCGCGACTGGGCAACAGCACCGTCCCAACGCAACGTACCGACCTGGTCCATGCCCATCTGGCCGGACTTCACGACGATCTTGCCGCTGTCGATCAGCGGCTGCAGAACCGACATCGCGCCGTCATAGAAGAAGAAGGCGTTGTTGTCGTCCGGCGAACCGCCGAACAGTTCGACGTTCTTCGGCTCCTTGGCTTCATCGAGCTTCAGGCCCTGGACGAGCGAGGTGGCCTGCAGCACGCCGACCTGGAAGTTATCGAAGGTGGCGTAGTAGTCGACGTTGCCGGAGTCGCGAATCAGCCGGTCGTAGGCGATGACCTTGACGCCGGCGTCTGCTGCCTTCTGCAGGATGTCGGAGAGCGTCGTGCCGTCGATGGCGGCGATGACGAGAACCTTCGCGCCCTTCGTCACCATGTTCTCGATCTGCGCGAGCTGGTTCGGAATGTCGTCGTCGGCGAACTGCAGGTCCGGCGTGTAGCCGGCTTCCTTGAATAGCTTCTCCATGGTTTCGCCGTCGGAAATCCAGCGGGTCGACGTCTTCGTCGGCATGGAAATGCCGACCGTGCCCTTGTCCTGGGCAAATACCGGCGCAGCGAAGGCTGCGACGGATATCGCCGCGGCGGCGAGAAGCGAAGTAATCAGTTTCATCAGATCTCTCCCTGAGTGTTGAAGCCGGCGGCCGGAGCCCCCGTCATATGCGCAGCGATTCGCCTGCCCGGAGAGATCGTCCCCGGCGGCGTTTCAAGATAAAGGAAGGTCCTCCCTGTCTTAGCATACTCCCGCATGCGCTGGCGCACATGGGTGGAAACTGGAATCAATTGCCATAACTGTCAAATACAATATCGCTTTGCATACATATCAAAATTGATATACGACTCTTAAAGAGTGTGATTTATGAATCTCTTGAATAGCGGGGCCGAACAATGACCCTCGACAGCAAGCCGAGCGTCGCGACCCCGGCCGGCGAGTCCTTCGACACCGGCCTTTTCCGGTCGGGACTGAAGATCAACCACCTGCGGCTGGTCCTGGCGATCGACGACCATCGCCGCATCAGCGCCGCGGCCGAATCGCTCGGCGTCTCCCAGCCGGCCGCCTCGCGCATGCTCGCCGAAATCGAGGCGATCGTGAAGGCCCCGATCTGTGCGCGGGTGGCCCGCGGAGTCGAATTGACCCGCTACGGCGAAGCGCTCGCGCGGCGGGCACGGACGATCTTTCTCGAATTGCGCGAAGCCGCGCGCGAAATCACCGAATTGAAGACGGGGAGCGGCGGCTCGGTGTCGCTCGGCTCCGTCACCGGCCCCGCCCTCAACCTCGCCGTGCCTGCAATCCGCCAGGTGTCGACGGCCTATCCCGGCATCGAGATCAATGTACAGATCGACAACAGCAACGTGTTGACGCGCGAGCTGCTTGCGGCACGCCACGACTTCGTCGTCGGCCGTATCCCGGACGACCTCAATCCCCGGCTCTTCAACCTGGTCGAAATCGGCTTCGAGGAGGTCTGTCTGATTGTCCGCCAGGGCCACCCGCTGCTCGACCACGCCTCCGCCGGCGCCGACGACCTGCCGGGTTATGACTGGGTGTTTCAGCCGCCGGGGACGCTGTTGCGCCGCGCCGTCGAGGACAGTTTCATCTCGGCCGGCGTGCGCCTGCCTTCGACCGTCATCAACACATCCTCGATCATCCTCACCCTGTCGATCGTCCGCAACACCAACGCCATCGCCCCGGTCGCGCTCGACGTGGCGAAGCTCGTCGCCGGCAACGGCACCCAGGCCGGCGAAATCCGGATCCTGTCGACTGAGTTCCCGATCCGCATCAAGCCCTATGGGCTGATCACCGCCGAGGGCCGGGCGCTCCCCCCGAGCGCGAAACTGCTCTACGACCTGATCCTCAAGCAGAGCCGCACGTGATAAGCCCCGCATAATTCTCGACCGGCAAGATCGTTCGGCTCGCACGCGCTCCTCGCGCGCGGCAGATCACGGGAGTCGCCATGTTCGGCATGTCGGTGTTTCAATCGGTACTCGAGCGCCTGAAGGCCGAGCAGGCGCTACCGGACGACACGGAGGCGGACGGGGAAGACACGGCGCGCGAACGCCCGCAATCGCCGTTCGGCCGTTCGCCGGCATTCGTCGTCGAGACGCCGGCGCGGACGACCGCCCCGTTCGCCGCCGTCGAGAGGGCCTACATGGACCTCGCGCCGGCCGAACGCAGCGAAGAACCGCCGGTGATGCCCGACCACCTGCGGCGCACGAGCCTCGCCGATGTGGCGGCCGAACTTGATCTCGGCGAAGGGGAGACCGGGCTGACGCTCGCCGCCAAGCGCCGCCGATTTGCCGCCATGAACCATCCAGACCGGCTGCCGCCGGAGTTCCGGGCGAACGCCACCATCCGCATGAAGCTTGCCAACATGTTGATCGACGAAGCGTCGCGACGGCTCGAGCAGTGAGCTAGCCGCTACTTCGGCTCCTCACCCCCGCCGGTTCCTTTTTCCTCGGCCTGCTTCGGCTTGTAGAAGATCAGCAGCGCCGCTCCGGCATAGGCGGTCACGACGAGGAAGATCGTCGCCCACATCATCTGGCCGCCATAGAACTCGACAGCCGTCCACACCGCACAGAGGGCAACGATAAGCAGGCGGATCCACAGGGGCCGGTAGAACGGATGATCCGGATCGATGAATTTGATCATGACATTGCCTCTGACGACACTCAGCGCCTTGCCTCTCCGTCTATCGCAAAATTCTCCGGATCGATACCGACTAAAGGACAAATTGTTTGGCAATTGTCGGTGTTGGAAAAGGGCGCCGTGAAGACGAACGGCGGGATCGACAGGCGTCGTCTCCGCTTGACGCCAGTGCCGCGAATGGAATAAACATTCTGAAAATGAAAGCGTTGGCCGTTTCATTCCGATTTGATCCGTGTGCCACGAGGCAGGATGCTGGATCGGACGTGACGGCGTGGGAGGAACGACCGCTACCCCTCTCATCGATCTAATCCCGCGGACGCCATCGCGCCCGCAACGCCTCTGTGCGATGAGCGTCAATATCATTGCGCACCCACCCGGTCTGGAACCGGAATTTGAGAGAGACGAAGATGACATTGAGATTTGGTCTTCTGGGCGCCGGACGGATCGGCAAGGTTCACGCGAAAGCCGTCAGCGGCAATCCCGATGCCGTCCTTGTCGCGGTTGCCGATGCCTTTCCGGCAGCGGCGGAGGCAATCGCCGGGGCCTATGGCTGCGACGTTCGCACCATCGAGGCGATCGAGGCCGCTTCCGACATCGATGCCGTCGTCATCTGCACGCCGACCGACACCCATGCCGACCTGATCGAGCGCTTCGCCCGGGCCGGAAAGGCGATCTTCTGCGAGAAGCCGGTCGACCTCGACGTCGATCGCGTCAAGACCTGCCTCGAGGTGGTCTCCGAAACCGGGGCGAAGCTGATGGTCGGCTTCAACCGCCGCTTCGACCCGCATTTCATGGCCGTGCGCAAGGCGATCGACGCCGGCACTATCGGCGACGTCGAAATGGTGACGATCACCTCGCGCGATCCGGGCGCCCCGCCCGTCGATTACATTAAGCGCTCGGGCGGCATCTTCCGCGACATGACCATCCATGATTTCGACATGGCGCGCTTCCTGCTCGGCGAGGAGCCAGTTTCGGTGACGGCGACCGCCGCCGTGCTCGTCGACAGGGCGATCGGCGAAGCGGGCGACTATGACAGCGTCTCCGTCATTCTGCAGACGGCATCCGGCAAGCAGGCGGTCATCTCCAACTCGCGCCGCGCCACCTATGGCTACGACCAGCGCATCGAGGTGCACGGCTCGAAGGGCGCCGTTTCGGCCGAGAACCAGCGACCGGTCTCGATCGAGATCGCCACCGGCGAGGGCTATACGCGCCCGCCGCTGCACGATTTCTTCATGACGCGCTACACCGAAGCCTATGCGAACGAGATCGAAAGCTTCATCGCCGCGATCGAGAAAGGCGCGGAAATCACCCCGTCCGGCAAGGACGGGCTTGCCGCCCTCGCCCTTGCCGATGCGGCCGTCCGCTCTGTCGCCGAAAAGCGCCAGATCAGCGTCGCCTGAAGCTCAGGCAATCTGAAGGGACAAAGGCCGGGCGTTCCTGGCCTTTGTTTTTTGGCGACGCCGTGTCAGACGGCGCACTACACGACAGCGTCTGCCGCCCCTCGGTTGCGGTACGGCATGGCTTCACCTCCACACCCTCATTCCTGTGCTTGTCACTGGAATCCAGTCCGCCCAAGTCCTTGGCTGTAAGACTCCTCCGCGCCGCAGACGCGGCGTTGCTGGATTCCTGTGACAAGCACAGGAATGAGGGCGAAAAGAAAGTCTCCGTCGAAACCCATTTGACTGCAACAGGCAGACTACGCCTCGACCGACCGGAGCACCGGAGCGTCCGATGACACATTCGCTCTGGCACTCGGCGCACGTCCCGGCCGGCCGGTGAGGAACCCCTGAACCTGCCGGCACCCCTCCTCGACGATGATCTGCTTCTGCCGCTCGGTTTCGACGCCCTCGGTCACGACCGGCAGGTCGAGACTATGGCCGAGCGCGATGATCGCCCGGATGATCGCATGGGCGGCCGGGTCCTTGTCGAGCGCCGCCGTGAAGCTGCAATCGATCTTCAGCTTGTCGAAGGGGAAGGTCTGCAGGTTGGCGAGCGACGAATGTCCCGTACCGAAATCGTCCATGACGATCCGCACGCCGAGCAGCCGAAGCCGCACGAGTGCCGCCAGCACGTCTTCCCGGTTGTGCAGCAGCGCCGCCTCGGTGAGTTCCAGTTCCAGCCGCCGCGGCTCGAGGCCTGTGCGTCGCAGGATGCCGGCGATCTGGTCGAAAAGGCTCGGCACGAGGAACTGGACCGGCGAGATGTTGACGGAGACCGGCAGCGGCTCCGTCCAGCGGACCGCTTCGGCGCAGGCCTGTTCCAGCACCCATTCGCCGATCTGGATGATCGAACCGCTTTCCTCGGCGATCGGGATGAAGACATTCGGCCCGACGAGCCCGCGCTCCGGATGTCTCCAGCGCAGCAGCGCCTCGTATCCGACCACCCGATCGTCACGGACATCGACGAGCGGCTGGTATTCGAGGAACAGCTGATGCCTGAGGATCGCGTGCCGGAGGTCGCTCTCCATCTGACGGCGCGAGCGCACCGCCTCGTCCATTTCCGCATCGAAGAAGCAGGCGATGCCCTTGCCCGTCTGCTTGGCCCGGTAGAGCGCCGTATCGGCATTGTTGCAGAGCCGCTCTGCCGTGTCGCCGTCGCCGGGGTAGATCGCCACGCCCATGCTGACGCCGACGGCCATCGGATCGCGGTGGGTATCCATCTCCTCGGCGAAGAGCCTGAGGATGCGGTCCGACAATTGCCGCGCCGCTTCCGGCTGCGCGGCGCCGGTCTGCAGGATGGCGAATTCGTCGCCGCCGAGCCGGGCGATCGAATCGGCCTCGCCCGCAGCGGCACGCAGGATATCGGCAACCTTGCGCAGGATCCGATCGCCTTCGCCATGGCCGAATATGTCGTTGACGGCCTTGAACCGGTCGAGGTCGAGACAGAAGATCGCGAGCTGTTCGTTTCTCGCGGCGGCGACCGCCAGAGCCTGGTTCATCCGCCTCTCGAAGGAACTGCGGTTGGAAAGATCCGTCAGCGCGTCATGGTGGGCGAGATGCTCGATGGTCCGCTCGGCCTCCTTTCGGGCGCTGAGGTCGCGCACGAAGATCACGTCGGATTGCCGGCCGCGGTATTCGATCGTCCGGCAGAGGTGCTCGACCGGCACAAGCCGCCCGTCGGCACGGAGGAGTTCGACCTCCGCGGGAGCGTCATCGATCTGGCGCTCGCGCGCTTCGCGCCCCTGAGGTGGCGCGAAGAGCTCTTCAGGTCTTCTGCCGATGAGATCGGCCACCTTTGCGCCGCAGAGGCCGACAAACCGCTCGTTCGCATCGATGATCCTGCCGTTGCAGACGATCACCATCCCTTCGAGCGAGGCGTTGGCGAGGCCGCGCAGGTCGGTCAAATGCCGATCGATGAACAGCGCGCCCAGCGCCGTGAGGATCAGCGTCGTCGAAGCCACGACGACACCGCCGGCGAGCCAGACGGGATCGAAGGCGTCCGCTGCCGCCGCGCTCGGATCGGGCACCAGGGTGACGCCGCTCATCGAGGTGAAGTGCAGGACGCATATCGCCAGCACGAGCAGCAGCGTCGGAACGACCAGCTTGCGCACGCCGCCGAGAGCCTGAAAGGCATGGAGCGCAAAGACGGCGATCAGCGGCCCGAAGAGGACGGCGGCGAAACCCATTTGCGGATCGAATTCGATGCGCGCCTGCGTCTCGACGGCGCGCATGCCCGTTACATGCATGGCGGCGATGCCGAGGCCGAGGAAAATGCCGGCGCCGGGGAAGGCGTAGCGGGACGTGCCGAGAAGGGCGGTCGCAAAGGCGAGCCCGGAGGCGACCACCGCGACCAGCGCCGAAAACAACGTACCCCAGGCGTCGTAGGCAATAGGCACGCCACCATCATAGGCGAGCATAGCGATGAAATGCGTCGACCAGACCCCGACGCCGCAGGCACAGGCGCAGGCTGCGGTCCAGAGGTGCCGCTGGAGGCCCTCGCTGCGCTCGGCGCGCTGCAAGAGCAGCATCGTCGCCGCGCTGCCGGCCAGACAGACGATCGCCGCCACCGCAACCAGGCGCCAGTCGTGACGATCGCTTATGCATGCAATTACTGAGAACATGGCCGTCTCCCGTCCCGGAAACAGCTTGGCAGGCAGACGCTAAATAACCGTAAATTGTACTAGTATGATAATTCGCCTCTGGAATGTCTGTGCCTGAAATACCTAGGAATGCCCGGCGGCCGTGATGTCGCTGTCGACGGCGCCTAGCGCCCGACCGAGATGGCCGTCGAAGACGAGCCGCTGCTCGTCGCCGACGACGGTGATCTCCGGCAGGCCATCGAGGCGAACCTGCAAGGATTGCGCAAGCCCCTCCTCAACCCCCTTTTGCAGCAGATCGAAATAGCGCGTCCCCTGCCCCGTGACGTAGATCGGCATCGGCTCGTAGAGGCTCAGCATGCGCGAAATGCCGTTGCCGAGCGCGATGCCGGCCTGGCGGAAGGCATAGCCGGGCATGCGCTGGCCCTGACGCGCACCGGTGGCGATCTTGTCCATTTCGGCAAGCGGCACGAATTTCGCGGGAATCGTGTCGGACGGCACCTCGAAGGCGGCGCGCAGAATGCCGTAGAAGCCGGCAACGGCCTCGATGCAGCCATGGGAGCCGCAGCGGCAGAGGCCGGCGGAGGAGGCGTGCAGCATGTGCCCGAAATTCGGCGCGGAAACGTCGAGTTCGCCCGACCGCCCCCTTCGGGCAAGACCGAGACCGATGCTGTGGCCGAGCGAGACGGCCGCCAGCCCCTTGAAGGCGTCGCCCTTCTCTTCCGCCTTGGCCGCCAGCGCCTGGGCGACGAGCAGTGTCTCGTTGCTGAGCATGATCCGGGCCCGCCAATCGGGCCCGAGCAGTTTCGAAAAATCGAGTTCTTGGCGGCCGAAGACCGGCGACCAGAGGAGCCGCGCCCCGTCGCCCGCCACCAGCCCCTTGCTGCTGATCGAAACGGCAAGCACCCGCTCTTTCTCAATGCGCGAGCGCTGCAGCAGACGCTCGAGCGCCGCCAGGAAAACCTGGCCGAAAGCCACCGCGTCGCCGGCGTCATGGCTTCGCGCCTCCTCGAAGCGATCGAGGAGCACGCCGCCATAGTCGGCCAGCGAATATTGAACGATGTCGGAGGAGATCCGCACGACGATCACGTAGCCGCAGTCCCGCCGCTGCGCAAAGAGAACGCGCGGCCGCCCCCTGCCCCCTTGAACATGCTGCTCGGTCTTGGCGATCGTCCCCGACCGTTCCAGTTCGGCGGTGATGACGGAGATCGTCGCCGAGGCAAGGCCGGTCTGCTCGGCAATCTCCGTATGGGACAGCGCGCCCTTGCGCCGAAGCGCAGAAAGGACGAGCGCAGTGTTTTGCTGACGCACGACTTCGGTGCTCGTTTTGGTCAGCATTGCACGTCCCTGGGCTTGGCGGATTGCGCGATCACATGCCCTCTCAAAGCACCTGTTGACTGGCGAAACAAGACGTTACGGGCCTTGTTGACAGCCTTCTAAAACTCTGACATTTATTTTCTCGACTGTCGAGAAAAAAGCCTTGCACCTGTGGCAGCGCTCTTTGCGACAGCAGTTCACGGCTCGTCGGGGATGCGTGCGGGAGGTTCGTGCGCGCGGCGCTGCCACTTGGGAGGATAGAATGAAATCCATTTTGAAGCTGATGGCAGGGGCTGCCATCATCGCGTCCATGCATTCCGCAGCGGTCGCCAAGGACCTCGTCGTCGGCGTTTCCTGGTCGAACTTCCAGGAAGAGCGCTGGAAAACCGACGAGGCGGCCATCAAGGCAGCGCTCGAAGCCTCCGGCGACAAATATATTTCCGCTGACGCGCAGTCCTCTGCCGCCAAGCAGCTCACCGACATCGAATCGCTGATCGCCCAGGGCGCCAACGCGCTGATCGTGCTTGCGCAGGACTCCGATGCCATTGCCCCGGCAATCGAAAAGGCCACCGCGGAAGGCATTCCGGTCGTCGGCTACGACCGCCTGATCGAGAACCCGGCGGCCTTCTACATCACCTTCGACAACAAGGAAGTCGGCCGCATGCAGGCCCGCGAAGTGTTCAAGGCGAAGCCGGAAGGCAATTTCGTCTTCATCAAGGGCTCCTCCTCCGATCCGAACGCCGACTTCCTCTTCGCCGGCCAGATGGAAGTGCTGAAGGAAGCCGTCGACGCCGGCAAGGTCAAGAATGTCGGCGAAGCCTATACGGACGGCTGGAAGCCGGAAAATGCGCAGAAGAACATGGAGCAGTTCCTGACCGCCAACGACAACAAGGTCGATGCGGTCGTCGCCTCCAACGACGGCACCGCCGGTGGCGCGATCGCAGCGCTTTCGGCCCAGGGCCTTGCCGGCTCGGTTCCGGTCTCGGGCCAGGACGGCGACCATGCGGCGCTCAACCGCGTGGCGCTCGGCACGCAGACCGTCTCCGTCTGGAAGGACGCCCGTGAGCTCGGCAAGAAGGCGGCAGAAATCGCCGCAGCACTCGCCGGCGGCAAAACGATGGACGAGATCGAAGGCGTTCAGACCTTCAACGGCGGACCGAAGGGCGTCGCCATGAAGTCCGTCTTCCTGGCACCGATGGCGATTACCAAGGACAATCTGAACGTCGTCATCGACGCCGGCTGGATCTCCAAGGATGCCGCCTGCCAGGGCGTGGCTGCCGACTCCGTCGCCGCCTGCAAGTGACGGACGGACGTTTGAAGTGACCTCAAAACGCCGCAACGGAACCCGTTGCGGCGTTTGCATGAGGTCGGAATGGTCTGGCCGCACGGTGCTATGATAGCGGCACGCCGCGCAAACGACCGGCAAATGCATGAAAACAAGTGGGGGACGGCGGCCATGGCCGATACGACACATACCGCACATTTCAACCGCACCCGCAGCGCGGAGGAAAGCCCGGTGAAGCGCTTCTTCCGCGCCACCGAAATCGATACGCGCCTGCTCGGCATGGTCGGCGCGATGCTGATCATCTGGATCGGCTTCCATTTTCTGTCCGGCGGCCTGTTCCTGACGTCGCGCAACCTCTGGAACCTGTCGGTGCAGACAGCCTCGATCGCCGTCATGGCGACCGGCATGGTGCTGGTCATCGTCACGCGCAACATCGATCTCTCGGTCGGCTCGATTCTCGGCTTCGTCGGCATGATCATGGGCGTGCTGCAGGCGGAGCTCTTGCCGCAGCTCCTCGGCTTCAACCATCCGGCCACGTGGATCATCACCCTCTTCGCCGGCCTGTTGCTGGGCGCCGCGATCGGCGCGCTGCACGGCGTGATCATCGCCTTCCTCAACGTGCCGTCCTTCATCGTCACGCTCGGCGGGCTGCTCGTCTGGCGCGGCGCCACCTGGTTCGTGACGAGCGGCCGCACCGTGGCGCCGATGGATTCCACCTTCCGCCTGATGGGCGGCGGCACCGAGGGCTCGATCGGCGCGACGGCGAGCTGGATCGTCGGCCTCATCGCCTGCGTCGCGATCGTCGCCAGCATCATCCACTCGCGCAGGCAGCGCAAACGCTTCGGATTTCCGCGTCGCCCGATCTGGGCCGAGTATTTCCTGTCGGCGGTCGGCTGCGCCCTCGTGCTCGGCGCTGTGGCGATCGCCAATAACTACGGCTGGCCGGTCAACATCGCCCGCAAATACGCCGACGCCAACGGCATCGCCTGGCCGGACGGCGGCCTTTTCATTGCCCACGGGATTGCCATTCCCGTGCTGATCGCCATCCTGATCGGCATTATCATGACCTTCATCTCGACGCGCTTGCGCTTCGGCCGCTACGTTTTCGCGCTCGGCGGCAACCCGGAAGCGGCCGAGCTCGCCGGCATCAAGACCCGCTGGGTCACGGTCCGGATTTTCGCGCTGATGGGCATGCTCTGCGCCGTTGCCGCGGCGATCTCGACGGCCCGCCTCAACGCCGCCACCAATGCGCAGGGCGAGCTCGACGAGCTTTATACGATCGCGGCGGCCGTCATCGGCGGCACCTCGCTTGCCGGCGGCATGGGCACGATCGCCGGCGCCATGCTCGGCGCTCTCGTCATGCAGTCGCTGCAGTCGGGCATGGTGCTGCTCGGCATCGACTCGCCGCTGCAGCGGATCGTCGTCGGCATGGTGCTCGTCACCGCCGTCTGGCTCGACACCGTCTACCGCGCCCGCGCCAAGTAATCAGGAGTTCGAACAATGACTGAACAACGCACTCCGCTCGTGGAAATGAAGAACATTTCCATCTCCTTCGGCGGCATCCACGCGGTCGACAACGCCTCCGTCGACCTCTATCCCGGCGAGGTCGTCGCCCTTCTCGGCCATAACGGCGCCGGCAAGTCGACGCTGATCAAGATCCTCTCCGGCGCCTACCGGCGCGATGCCGGCGAGATCCTTATCAACGGCGAGCCGGCCGACATCAACAACCCGCGCGACGCCAAGAATTACGGCATCGAGACGATCTACCAGACGCTTGCCGTCGCCGACAATGTCGACGCCGCCGCCAACCTCTATCTCGGCCGGGAGCTGCGCACCCCCTGGGGCACGCTCGACGACGTGGCGATGGAGGCGAAGGCCCGCGAGGTGATGGGCCGCCTCAACCCCAACTTCCAGCGCTTCAAGGAGCCGGTGAAGGCGCTCTCCGGCGGCCAGCGGCAATCGGTGGCGATCGCCCGCGCCATCCTGTTCAACGCCCGCATCCTGATCATGGACGAGCCGACGGCAGCGCTTGGGCCGCAGGAGACGGCGCAGGTCGGCGAGCTCATCAAGCAATTGAAGCGCGAGGGCATCGGCATCTTCCTGATCAGCCACGACATCCACGACGTCTTCGACCTTGCGGACCGCGTCTCAGTGATGAAGAACGGCCAGGTCGTCGGCCACGCCCGCACCGAGGACGTCACCAAGGACGAGGTGCTCGGCATGATCATAATGGGCAAGGTGCCGGCCAAAGCCACCCCCGGCCCCGGCGCCATGCAGATGGCGTGAGGATTGAGCGGCCGACAGGCCGAAGCAGGCCCCGAGCACCGCTCCGGCCCGAGAAATCCGCTCCCGCCTCGATGCCGCATCCCCCGGGATGCGGCATTTTTCTTGGGCGGGCGGCGCGCGCCGAGCGATGCGCCGCGACCACAGCTTCCGCGCGGAAATCGAATTTCCCCTACACTCTCTTGCAATTGGCCATTGAAGCGGCACGCAAGCTAGGCTAAGAACCGCTCACAGCCTGCTTCGGCGGCCCTTGCCGCCAACGGATGCACCCGTAGCTCAGCTGGATAGAGTGTTGGATTCCGATTCCAAAGGTCACAGGTTCGAATCCTGTCGGGTGCGCCAGTTTTCCTGTCTCCCACCCAGTGCGCCAGCACGCGCCACCGATCATCCAGGCCGTCAGTCTTGCAGCGGTTGAAGATCTCATAGCCGGTCTAGCGCGAGATGGCGAACTCCCGGCACACGTCGCCCAGCCTGGGCGACAAATCGAGGGTTCCTCCATCACCGAAGTCGCTCTCCACGGCGTCAACTCCTCCCGCGCAAGCGAGAAGTGTTGCCCATGCTCCGGTTTGCCGGCATAGGTTCCAGTCGCATCTTTACAGCGGAACCGCGATACCACACTGTCCGAGCATTACACTGCGCTGGAGTGCGATTATGGGGCTTGTTGAAACCGTAGCCTTCGTCAAATCAGGCGACCTCCATTCTTAATCTGCAAATGCACTTGGTTCGCTTTTTGCACTATTCGCCTCCCTGAGTTACGCTATTGTGAAGCAGGCACCGGAGCCGATGCGAGACTATCACCCCCAGTACATACCGGCTCCTCTTGCAGTCTCACTCACCCACCGAGGCAATCACGACCGCGTTCAACGTCGTTCGTTTCAAGGTTAAGCCCGGCATGGAGGACGGCTTCCTCGACGCGCACCGAAACATCGCGGCGAGCTGGGAAGGCATGCGTCACGCCAACATCGTCAAGACCGGCGAGGGGCGCTTCTGCATCATCGTCGAATGGGAGAGCATGGAGGCGCTGGCCGCCAGTCGGCCTCAGATGATCGCCACGCTCGACAGCTTCCGCGAGTCGCTCGAGGACCTGGGCGGCGGATTGGGCGTGACCGACCCGGTCGCGGGACCGGTGGTTCTTTCGTTGAAATAAGGCCGGACGGATGTCGCGCGGCCATAGCCGGTCGACGATGCGCGTCCCGTCCCCGCCTCCGACGCCTCGTTGTCGCACTTCAACTGGAGTGATGCCATCCGATCCCCCGCGAGAGATCCGAGGGTGGCCGTCCATCCCCACTCCGGCGACACCATGAAACCTCTCACACCGCAATTTGCAGCCTCCCATAACGGCTGACTTCTACCTCAATCTCCCTTACCAACGTTTCCAGTGCCGTGTTCCGCGGCTTGCGGGCGCGCCGGACCACGTAGGCGAGATCCGGGGGCTTGGGAAAGTCCTTGTCGATGATCTCCATGTCGGCTCTGAGGTGCCGCTGACTTAGAAGCGCGACGCCGAGCCCCGAGGTGACGGCCGCGGTGATCCCCGCCGCGCTTGAGCATTCGAACACCGTCTCGAACACCGTTCCCTCGTCCTGCCCGAGGTCGATGCCCCAGCGCCGGTAGAAGCAGTTGTCATCGAAGGAAAGGAACGGGATTGCCCCGCCCTTGGGCAAGGTCAGCTCGGGCGATTTGACCCAATGCAGGGTCTCGCGGAAGAGCAGGAGATCGGTCGGCCGGACCTCGTGCTGGAACACCTGGATGATGGCGGCATCGAGCGCCCCTTCGGCAAGCAGTGCCTGCAGGGTGAGGCTCATGCGCACTTGCGTGCGGACCGTCACCTCCGGGTGGAGCCGGCGAAACCGGCCGAGGATGCGCGACAGGTCGGTGCAGGTCGTATCCTCGGTCATTCCAAGAGCGATCTTGCCCTGCAGGGTGCTTTTCGACAGGCTCAGAATTGCCTCATCATGGATGCCCAGAATGCGTCGCGCATAAACCAGAAGGTCCTGACCAGCCGTCGTGAATATCGGCGCGTTTGGTTTCCGGCTGAGAATTTCGCAATCGAGGCTCGTTTCCAGTCGCCTGATCTTGTGGCTGACGGCAGACTGCGACAGGCCCAGAACCTCGGCCGCGCGCGTGACACCGCCGTGTTTCTCGATCGCGACAAGCGCCCGCAAAGAGTCGACATCCAGACGGCGCGTCATCACCCCAGCCATGACGATCCCCATTCGCAAACGAAACGTAGGTGTCAAATTCTGACGCAAAGCCGGCATTAAGGCAAATTCTTATGCCGAATTTCTTGCCCTGCTCATGGCCTCATCGAAATTTGTCATGTGCGGAATATGGCCGTTGACATAGATCTCTCGGGAATACCGCCCACGACGCGCTTCCGGCGCAACGGGCGAGCCCCTTGGAATCTACAGAGGCCCCATGACAGTGCGCGCTTTCCAGACCCGACCGCATCGCCTCCTATGGCCGATCATGGCAGTAGCACTCGTCGCAAGCTGGAGTTCCGGCTTCGTCGGAATCCGCTATGCCAGCGAGAACGCCGACGTGATGCTGGTCCTGTTCTGGCGGACCCTTATGTCGGGACTGATCCTACTGCCATTCGCCCTCCTGATCGGACCACGGATCAGCGCACGCGCCGTGGTCCAGCAGGTGGTGTTCGGCGTGGCGATGATGTTCCTCTATCTGGGCGGGTTTGCGCTTGCCATCGGCCAGCGGGTGCCGACGGGACTTGTGGCACTGATATCGGATCTTGTCCCTCTCGCCATTGCAGCCCTGTCGCAGCCGGTTCTGGGGCATCGATTGAGCGGAAGACAATGGGCGGGTACGGCTCTCGGCGCGATCGGAGTGCTTATCGCCTCGGCCGACAGCGTAAGTCTCGGAACGGCGCCGATCTGGGCCTACGTCCTGACGGTTGCCTCAATGCTGGTTTTCGCACTGGCAACGGTGGTACAGAAGCGAATGGGAACGATCAACATGCCCATCCACCAAGCCCTGTGCATCCAGTGCCTGACGGCAGCGGTCCTCTTTGCGGCTGCCGCCGGATGGAATGGTGAGCTGATGCCGCCTCTCGACGGCCGTTTCGAGTGTGGCATCGCTTGGCTGGTGCTGTTTTCGACCTTCTTCTGCTACGGCATCTACTATATGAGCCTTCGACTCTACGCCGCCGCGGAGGTCAGTAGCGTGCTCTATCTCAGCCCACCGGTGACGATGCTCTGGGCATGGCTGATGTTCGACGAGCCACTTTCGATGCTGATGTTCCTTGGCCTGACAGTGACACTGTTCGGTGTCTGGCTCACCTCGTCACGGGCGGCATCACGGCAAATGCGTGCTTCCTACTGATCCCTCTCCAGCCACGCCTTCAGCGCCACCGCATTGTTATGGCTCTCGTCGCGCGCCGCATAGAGCAGCGTCACCGGCCCTTTCTTGAGCTGATCGCGCAGCTCTTTCACCGCCGCCTGCGCCGCCTCGCCTTCGAGCTCCTTGGCATAGGCTTCGCAAAACGCCTCCCAGTCCTCCGGCTTTCCGTGGAAGCGCTTGCGCAGCGCGTCGCTGGGCGCGATGTCCTTCAGCCAGAGGTCGATCCGCGCCTTGTCCTTGGCGACGCCGCGCGGCCAGAGGCGGTCGACGAGGATGCGCGTGCCGTCCGACGCTTCCGGCGCCTCGTAGACGCGCTTCAACTTGAATGACGTCATCCGCCCTCGCAACATCCTGGGGCCGGTGACGGCCGGCCCTGCAGCAAGGAACGTAGCGGACGGTCGCTAGTTGTGGAAGTAGGTCTGGATTTCCTCAGGCGTCGCCTTGCCGTCGCGGTTGACGTCCACCTTGTCGAAGATCCGTTTGTGGATGGTGCTGATCTCCTCGAAGGAGAGCGCGCCGTCATTGTCCGCATCGGTGATGGCGAACATGATCTTCATCATCTGCCGGTGCATCATTCCGGCCCGCATCCGGTTGCCGTGCCGCATCCGGTCGCGCATGCGCTCGCCGCGCCTGCCGTCGCGCCAACCGTCGTCGCGCTGCATGTCCGGCTGATCCGCCTGGGTGTCCTGATCCTGGTCGGGCGGTTCCTGATCGGGCGCTTGCGCCGCCGGCGGAGGGGGTGCGGGCGTCTGCGCGGCGGCGAAGCTCAAAGGGCTGACGATCATCAGCGCGGCAAGCGCGGCCGCGATTGGCGGTCTCATCGGTGACATGGGAATTCCTCCTCCCGTTCGATCAAAGTCAAACTGGCCGGGTGAAGCGGCCTGGCCGGCCTTGGCACGGCCAAGCCGTCGCGGTCGTCCTGCGCCCGTTCCAAAAGCTGATAACCACAGCCGCGGCAGAGAGGTTCCCCGCTATGGTCGCGATCCGTTCGACGCCGCTGGATCCTTCCGCTGGCGCGGGAATGTGGATGCCTAGATGCCGCGGTCACGAGCCGGCGCGTTCGCCGGTCGTTCTGACAGCCCTCCAGGCGGCGATGATCGCGTCCGCGGCCGTGTCTCCAGCGCTGTCGTAGGTCAGCCATGTGATGACCGAGACACGCATCACCTTTCGTCCGCGCCAGCTGGCGCCGCCGGCAAAGCAGACGCCGTCGGCCTGCAGCCTTTCAATTGTCTGTTGCGTCAGCCGGTCGGCCTCCTCGTCCGGTCGTCCCGCACCGAAGCGGAGCATGAACTGGTTGAGCACGATCTCATTCAGGACGGTGATGCCCTCTTCGCCGCTCAGCCGCTCGGCCATGGCGCGGGCGACCCGGCAATGGCGCTCGACCATGGCGGCGATGCCTCTTCGGCCGAGATGCCTGATCATCGCCCAGGTAGCAAAGCCGCGGGCGCGGCGCGACAATTCCGGCACGAAATGGCTCGGGTCGCGTTCGCCTTCGTGGCTCGGCGGCAGATAGCTCGCCGCGATCGTCATCGCCCGGCGATGCGCCTCCTCGTCGCGGATGATGGCGTAGCCGCAATCATAGGGCGTCTGCAGCCATTTATGGCCGTCCGTCGCCCAGGAGTCGGCTTCATCGGCTCCGTCAGCGAGCGCGCGCTTCGGCGGACAGGCGCGGGCCCAGAGCCCGAAGGCGCCGTCGACATGGACCCAGGCGCCGATTCGCCTGGCGACGGGGATGAGAGCGGCGGAATCGTCAAAGGCGCCGGTGTTGATCTGCCCGGCCTGGAGGATGACGATTGCGGGGCCGGTGACCTTGGCCGACTGGTCCTCGAAATCCGATACGCTGATCCGGCCGAATTCGTCGGTCTTCAGGCGAATGACGCGGTCGTTTCCGAGGCCCAGAAACTGGAGTGCGGAGAAAACCGTCGCATGGGCGTCGTCGCCGATCAGCACGGTGATCGGCGGCGCGCCGAAGAGACCCTGCGCCTCGGCGTCCCAGCCGACGCGCCGCAAGACTTCGCCGCGCGCCGCGGCAAGGCAGACGAAATTCGCCACCGTCGCCCCGGTGACGAAGCCGACGGAACATGTCCGCGGCAGGGCGAGGAGGTCGAGCAGCCAGCCCGCGGCGACCGCTTCCGCTGCCGCGGCCGCTGGAGCGGCATGGTGGTTACCGGCATTCTGGCCCCAGGCGCTGGTCAACCAGTCGGCCGCGACCCCGACCGGATGCGAACCGCCGATGACCCAGCCGAAGAAGCGCGGGCCGGTCATGACGTGAAGCCCGGGCTCCGCCTTGGCGGCAAGCGTATCAATCACCTCGGCGCCGGCTGTCCCCTCCTCCGGAACCGCTTCGCGGAACGCATCAAGCGATCCGAGATAGGAGACCTCAGGGCCTTGCCGGCGATCGGAGATCGTCTCGCGAAACCGCGCGGCGTGATCGGCCGCGCGGCGAAAAAGGTCACGGACCGATCGGTCATCCATGCGGCCTCTCCTTCAGCTTGCGTAACCCTTGGTCATGCCGCTCCGGCCAGTTCGCTCGGCCGCACGTTCTGGTTCATCCGGAACAGGTTTTGGGGATCGTAGCGGCGCTTGACCTCGACGAGGCGACGGTAGTTGCCGCCATAGGCCGCCTCGACGCGGTCGCCCTCGTCCTCCGGCATGAAGTTGATATAGGCCGTGCCGGCTGCATGGGGCTTGGCCGCCTCGAAGAGCCGGCGTGCCCACGCGATGCAGGCCTGATCCATTGAGGGTTCGCGCCAGCGGGCATGGACGTTCATGATGAAATGTGAATTGCGCTGCGGAAAGGCGGTCTCCTCCACCGCAACCCGGCCGGCGGCGCCGCCGATATGGGCGATGAAGATCTCGCATTCCGGCCCCGGCAATTGGCGGATCGCATCGGTGAGGATGCCGATCGTCTGGTCGGAAAGCTCCATGAAGTCATGGCTCTTCCAGTAGTTGCGGGCGCCGGGCGAAAGCAGCGGATCGAAGGCCTGCTGCCAGGCGACGAAGGGAACGGGACCGACGACATCGGCGATCGGCTCGCCGATGGAACGCAACTCCGCGGTTGGCTTCTCGCCTGCTTCGGGATCGCCGCAATAGCACATCGCGAGCGCGAGGATCTCCTTCCCATGCCATTCCTCGGGCAGGAAGGGCAGCGGCGGCGCCTGCCGCATCACCACCCAGCAGGTGAGCTCGTCCGGAGCGTTTTCCAGGGCCTGCCGATACTGCCTGAGGACGTTTTCGGCATCGGCGAAGGGATGCACGACCAGCCCCGCGACAACGTCCGGGCCGAGTTCGTTGAGCGCGAATTCGAAGGCCGTGACGACGCCGAAATTGCCGCCACCTCCCCGCAATGCCCAGAAGAGATCGCGGTGTTCCGTCTGGCTGGCGCGCAGCAGCTCGCCATTGGCGGTCACCACATCGACCGAAACGAGATTGTCGATCGTCAATCCGAATTTGCGCGTGGTCCAGCCGAAGCCTCCCCCGAGCGTCAGGCCGGCGATGCCGGTGGTCGAGTTGATGCCGGTCGGCAGCACCAGGCGGAAGGCCTGGGTTTCCTTGTCGACGTCGGCAAGCGTCGCGCCTGGCTCGACCCACGCGCTTCGTCGTCTGGTCGACGCGCACCGATTTCATCGGCGAGAGGTCGATCATCAGTCCACCGTCGCAAACCGCATTGCCGGCGATATTGTGACCGCCGCCGCGGACGGAGAGGAGCAGCTGGTTCTCCGCCGCGAAGCGAACCGCATTGATGACGTCGGAGGCGCCGGCCGCCTGCACGATCAGGCCGGGCCTGCGGTCGATCATCGCGTTCCAGACGGTGCGCGCCTCGTCATAGGCCGGGTTGCGCCCGTCCAGCACGCGGCCGCGCAGCCGCCCCGCAAGGACCTCGACGGCCGCGGCGCTGATGCTTGTCTTTCCTGCCTGCAGATTGGTGAGGCTCATATCATTCATGATTCGATCCTCCCTCGGTGAACCATGCCCCAGCGCGCGGCATTCTGCGCCTTTGCCGGGCACCCGGCAAGCGACGCCGCCCGCCGGGCGGCATACTCATTTCGAGTTAGCCGGCAGAGCCGACCAACCCGGTTCCGGCACCGCAATTGTTGCAATCAGGCTGAAAATGCTCCAATGAACCGCCGGAACGCCGGCCATAAGGGCGGCAGATTGGGTAGAGGCAGGTTAGGGCATGAAGGTCGTCATTCTCGCCGGCGGATACGGCACCCGCATCTCCGAGGAAAGTCACCTGAGGCCCAAGCCGATGATCGAGATCGGCGGTCGGCCGATCCTCTGGCACATCATGAAGATCTATAGCCATTACGGCTTTACCGATTTCGTGATCTGCCTCGGCTACCGCGGCTACATGATCAAGGAGTATTTCTCCAATTACATCCTGCACTTGTCCGACGTCACCTTCGACATGGCCACGGGCGAGACGATCTACCATTCGAGCAAGGCCGAGCCCTGGCGGGTGACGCTCGTCGATACCGGGGCGGAATCCATGACCGGCGGGCGCCTGAAGCGCGTCGGCGAATATCTCGGCGACACGTTCTGCCTCACCTATGGTGACGGGGTCGCCGACATCGACATCCGGGCGCTCACCGATTTCCACCTTCGGCATGGCCGCGAGGCGACCGTCACCAGCGTCGTGCCGCCGGGACGCTACGGCGCGCTGGCGATCGACTCCGGCAAGGTGCAGAGCTTCATCGAGAAGCCGGCGGGCGACAACGGCCGGATCAATGGCGGCTTCTTCGTGCTCAACCGCGCCGTGCTCGACCGCATCGATGGCGATCACGTGGCGTTCGAGAGCGCGCCGCTCGAGGCGCTGGCGCGCGACGGCCAGCTGATGGCCTTCCCGCATGACGGCTTCTGGCGTCCGATGGATACGCTGCGCGACAAGAACCAGCTCGAGGAGCTCTGGCAGCAGAACCGCGCCCCCTGGAAGCTCTGGTCATGAGCCGCCTGCCCGATCCGGATTTCTGGAAGGGAAAGCGCGTCCTGCTGACCGGTCATACCGGGTTTAAAGGCAGCTGGGCCGGCCTGTGGCTCAAGAAGATGGGCGCCGAAGTCACCGGCTACGCCCTGCCGCCCGCTTCCGACCCGTCGCTGCATGCGCTTCTCCATGCGGACGGGCTGCCGGACGGGCAGTTCGGCGACGTCCGCGACGGCGAGGCGCTTGCCGCCGTCCTGCGCAAGAGCGAGCCGGAGATCATCCTGCACATGGCGGCCCAGCCGCTGGTGCGCGAGAGCTATGCGACGCCCGCCGAGACCTTCGCCGTCAATGTCATGGGCACGATCCGGCTGCTTGAGGCGGCGCGTGACGTTCCCTCGGTGAAGGCGATCCTCGTTGTGACCACCGACAAGGTCTATCGCAACGACGAGAGCGGCAGGCACTTCCGGGAGAGCGATACGCTCGGCGGACACGACCCCTATTCCGGCTCCAAGGCAGCCTGCGAGGTGGCGGTCGCGACCTGGCGCAGCGCCTTTCTCCAAGAGCGCGGCATCCGCATCGCCACGGCGCGGGGCGGCAACGTGATCGGCGGCGGCGATTTTTCGGCCGATCGGCTGGTGCCGGATATCGTCCGCGCCGCCCTTTCCGGCACCAGGCTCAATATCCGCAGCCCGCTCGCGACGCGCCCCTGGCAGCACGTACTCGATTGCCTGAACGGTTACTTCCTCTTCGCCGAAGCGATCTATAATGGCGCGAGCGCGGTCGATGCCCTGAACTTCGGCCCCTCGCCCGCCGAACCGCAGATCCCCGTGCGCGATGTGGCGAACGCCATCCAGGCGGCCATGGGGCTTGAACCCGAATGGGACGACGTCTCGTCGCAAAAGCAACCCCGCGAGATGCAGACGCTCGGCCTCGACCCGGCGCTTGCCGGCGAAAGCCTCGGCTGGCGCGCCCGGTTTACCCAGCGGCAGGCGATCGAATGGACCGCCCGCTGGTACGACGGCTGGCGCCAGGGCAAAGCCGCACTGCCGCTGACGCTTGATCAGATCGACGCATTCACGAAAGGCCGCTGATGTCTCACTCCTGCCGCTTCTGCTCGAGCCCGCTTGAAACCGTTGTCGCCGACCTCGGCGTCACACCCTGGTCGAACTCGTTTCTGGAGCCGAGCAAGGAAGCGATCGCGCGGGAAAAAGCCTTCCCCTTGAAGGTGATGGTCTGTTCGGAATGTCTGCTCGTCCAGACCACCGAAACGGTGCCGGCGGACGAGATCTTCAACGCCGATTATCACTATCTTTCGTCCTTCTCGACGAGTTGGCTGGACCACGCGCGGCGCTATGCCGAAAAGATGACCGAACGCTTCGGCCTTGAAGGCACGTCGCAGGTCGTCGAGGTTGCCTCGAATGACGGCTACCTGCTGCAATATTTCGCCGCCAAAGGGATACCCGTGCTCGGCGTCGAGCCGGCCGGCAATGCCGCCAAGATCGCCGAAGGCCGCAACGTGCCGACCCATGTCGCCTTTTTCGGCCGCGACACCGCCAACGAGCTCGTCGGCCGCGGCATCCGCGCCGACCTGACGGCCGCCAACAATGTCCTCGCCCATGTGCCGGATATCGCCGATTTCGTCGGCGGCTTCGCGATCCTCCTGAAGCCGGACGGCGTCGCGACCTTCGAGTTCCCGCATCTCTTGCGCCTGATCGAGGGCATCCAGTTCGACACGATCTATCACGAGCACTATTCCTATCTCTCGCTCGTGGCCGTCGAACGCATATTCGAGGCCAGCGGCCTGAAGGTCTTCGACGTCGAGGAATTGCCGACCCACGGAGGCTCGCTGCGCATCTTTGCCCAGCCGGCAACCGGCACACGGGCCGCGACCGACGGGCTTGCGAAGGTGCGGGCGGACGAGGCGAAGGCCGGCCTTGCGGATATGGAGGCCTACATCGCCTTCGGCAAACGGATCGCCGCCGTCTGCGAGGGTTTTCGGACGTTTCTGGAAAAGGCGAAGAGCGAGGGCAAGCGGGTGGCAGCCTATGGCGCGGCCGCCAAGGGCAATACCTTCCTCAATGTTTGCGGCGTGACCGCGGCCGATATCGACTTCATCGTCGACCGCAACGACCTGAAACAGGGCAAGCTCTCGCCGGGCAGCCATATTCCGATCTACGAACCGGCCAGGCTCGAGGCGGCGAAGCCCGACTACGTGGTCATCCTGCCCTGGAACCTGACCGACGAGATCGTCGATGCGCATGCCTATATTCGCAGCTGGGGCGGCCGCTTCGTCGTCGCCATCCCGGAAGTGCGGGTGATTTGACCCGGCGGCTCGGCGCAGCGGGGCCGAAAGCAAAAGGGGCCGTCGCTGTCGCGAACGGCCCCCTCTTCAATTGCTGTGGTGATCCCGTCGCTGCACGGTTATAGCCGCTTCAGGAACCCGTCCGGGGCAACCGTGACCATCAGCTTGTTCTGAACGGACCTGTCGATCTCGAACTCCGGATGGGTTTGCAGATACTCATGCACCGCAGTCTTCGGGTTGTCGCCAACGTCCCAGGGACGGTCGCTGAAGAAGCCGGCCGGCAGGTCCTCGACCAAAGTGTCGAACACGACGCAGTAGCAGCCGGGCGTCACCAAGGGCGCATAGGCCTCGAGCTCAGCAAGCACATGCGCGTGGGTATGCATGGAATCGAGGCAGACCATGACGCGCTTGTAGCCAGCCGAGGCCTCGCGCACCTGTGCGACGATCTCGGGGTCGATGGCCGAACCCTGGAACATCTGAATGCGGCTCGCCATCGGGTGGCTTTCGATCGCCTCGCGATTGTGGGCGCGTATGTCGATGTCGATGCCGATCACCTTGCGCTTGGATTGGCTGGGATCCAACGAAACGCCCGCTTCGATGGCATCGCACATGTCGAGCATGGCAAGCAGCGAGGCGCTGAGGATTAGCGAGCCGCCATGGGCGATGCCGGTTTCGATGACCAGATCGGGACGCGTCGCCCAGATCAGTTCCTGCATCGCCACGATATCCTGCGGATACTGGATGATCGGACGGCCGAGCCAGTCGAAATTATAGACATAGCGCTTGGCCATGGTGGCTTCGCGCCACTGATCGGAGAGCGCCTGGAAATCGCCGTCGCGGCGATAGCTTTCGATCGTCGCCACCCGTTCGGAGCGGAATTGTTCGATAGGGTCCATGTCAGGTCCTGTCTTCATGTGGAAGGCCGCGGATCGGTATCGGGCCCCGATCCGCTCATGCCCAGGATTTCAGAGATGCGCTCTAGCACAGGTGTGGCGGCAAAAGCGAATTCCTCTTTCACCCGTTCATTGGAGATCGGCGCAAGAGAAACGGTCGGCGCCTCGTCGTTTACAGCAACGGTGCATCCCGTGCGGGATTGAATTGCCGCGCACCAGTCCGCGTGGCTGGTCTGCCCGCCGCTTGCCGCGTTGTAGACCGTGTGACGCCCCTGCTCAGCGATGCGGAGCAACAGATCGACGGCATCGTCAATCCAGATATAGTCCTTTGCGGAATCGAGCGCCGTCTGGAGCTGGATATGGCCCGCCTTCGCCTCTCGGCAGAGCGCCCCCAGGAACGTATCCGCCTGTGCCTCCTTGGGGCCGACGACGTTCGACAGCCGAGCCACCCGCACATTCTCGCGTCCGGAGGCAAGGCAGATCGCCTCCCCCGTCAGTTTCGACAGATTGTAGAGGTCCGAGGGATTGAGCGGCGACGCCGACAGATGGGCAGTCTCGCGCGTATCCTGGCCGTTCGCGTAAACCCGCGTCGAGGAAAGATAGAGAAAGGAGGAAAACGCGTTGTGGCGCAAGACGTCGGCCGCGAGCGACACATGCGCCTCGATCGTGTCGAACGGCCGGGTACGAAAGTCGGCGGTCAGGCCGATGGCATAGATGACATGGCCGAGATCCCTGCCGGCGAGCGGCAGGTCGGCCCGGGCGGGGACATCGACGACATGTCCGAGCGCGCGCAACCGGCGGACCAGGTTGCGCCCGATGAAGCCGGAACCGCCGAGAACCGTGAACATCACGACCTCTCGCCGAGCCGGCGCAGCGGATTGCCGCCGCAGATCGTGTAAGCGTCGACCTCGCGGCGGACGATCGAGCCGGCGGCAATGACGCAGCCTTTCCTGAGAATGGCGCCGTCGAGGATCACCGAATTCGCGCCGATCCAGACATCCTCCTCGACGACAATGCCGCCGCGGCTCGGCTGGAACCCCTGTTCGCGGATCAGGCGATCCCTGTCCTTGAAGCCGTGATTGACCGGGGCGAAGGTGCAATTGGCGGCGATCAGCACGTTGTCGGCGATCCGAATGCCGTTGCCGGTATAGAAGACGCAGCCGCTATTGACGTAGCAGAAGCGGCCGATCGTGAGGTCGCCCGAGCCGCCTGCCGGCTTGATCTTGACGAAGCTGTCGATGACCGACGCCTCGCCGACGACGATCCGCGTCCCGCGAACGGAATCTTCGATGTCGCTGAGCGGGCTGATCCTCGCCGTCGGATGCACGTCGATCATGGTGGCTCCATTGTCGTTCGCCCTCTTTTCCAGTTACCGCTTGCCGCGTCAACGCTTGATCGTGCAAGAAGCGGTTCGAAATAGCACCACCTCGCGAGGACCCTTATGTCGCGCTTCAACCGTATCCAGACCCCTCTGCCGGACCTGATCGTGATCGAGCGCAAGAAGGCCGGTGACGAACGTGGTTTCTTCTCGCGCTTCTTCTGCCGTGACGAGCTGCGCGATTTCGGCGCAGACGGCTGCGTCGCCCAGATCAACCACACTTTGACGCGCATCAAGGGGGCGATCCGCGGCATGCATTTCCAGCGGGCGCCGCACGACGAGACGAAATTCGTCTCCTGTCTTTCCGGCGCCGTCTTCGATGTGGCCGTCGACATCAGGCCGGATTCACCGACCTATCTCCAATGGCACGGCGAAATCCTGAGTGCCGAAAACGCCCGCTCGATGATGATCCCCGGCGGCTTCGCGCATGGCTTCCAGACGCTGACCGAAGACTGCGAGCTTCTCTACCTGCACGACAAATTCTATGCGCCGGAGGCCGAAGGCGGCCTCAATCCGCTCGATCCACGCCTCGCCATCGCCTGGCCGCTCGAGGTGACGCAAATGTCGGAGCGCGATCGGGGTTTTGGCTTGCTCTGAGCGGGAAAGCGGGTGTGGATAACCCCTCTGCCCTGCCGGGCATCTCCCCCACAAGGGTGGAGATTGGCAAGACGCCAAGCCCCTGCTTCAACTTTCAGACAGCATTAATCGCGAAGTAGAGGCGGCGCGATAAGCCCGTAGCCCAATCTGCGGCGTTGCCGACCGGCGAAAGCGTCGACCCTTGCCGATCTCCACCCTTGTGGGGGAGATGCCCGGCAGGAAAGAGGGGGGTTCTAGCCTCGGCAGCTCCGAGACGCCGCTTTACTGTATCTGAGGATCGCCAACCGGAAGTTTACGCCGTCTTCCGTCGAAACCCCTTGCTCGCCACCATCAGGTTGCGCGTATAGTCCTCGGCAATGCGGCCGGCGACGAGGTCCGCTGACGTCAGCCGCTCGACCACACGGCCGCCCTGCATCACCGCCAGCCGCTCGCACATATGGGTGACGACGCCGAGGTCGTGGCTGACCATGATGAAGGTCAGCTTGCGGTCGCGGCGCACCTGTTCGAGCAGGTTCAGCACCTCGGCCTGGACCGACGCATCGAGCGCCGACGTCGGCTCGTCGAGCAGCAGGATCGAGGGCTCGAGGATCAGCGCCCGGGCGATGGCGACGCGCTGGCGCTGGCCGCCGGAGAGCTGATGCGGGTAGCGGAAGCGGAAGCCGGAGCCGAGGCCCACTTCGTCGAGCGCCTTCAGGATGCGGCGTTCGCCGTCACCGATGCCGTGGATCGCCAACGGCTCCACCAGCTGCCGGTCGATGGTCTGGCGCGGATGCAGCGAACCGTAGGGGTCCTGAAAGACCATCTGGACGGCGCGGTAGAACGCCTTGTCGCGGCGCGCGCCGCGAAGCTCGCGCCCCTCGACGCGGATCGTGCCTGCGCTGACCGGCGCGAGCCCGGCGATTGCCCTCAGCAGCGTCGACTTTCCCGAGCCGGACTCGCCGACAAGCCCGAAGGATTCGCCGGCCTCCACGTCGACGCTGGCGGTGTCGAGCGCTCGGAAATCGTCATAGACGACGCTGAGGCCTTCGACGGAGACGGCCGCGGTCATAGCGCCCACTCAGGCTTGCGGTCGAGAACCGGCAAGGGATGGCGGCCGGCACCGATAACCGGCATGCAGTTCAAAAGTCCCTGGGTATAGGGATGCTTGGCGTTGCCGAGCTCCGATGCGGCGATCTCCTCGACGATCTTGCCGGCATACATGACGAGCACCCGGTCGCAGAAGGACGAGACCAGCCGCAGATCGTGCGAGACGAAGATCAGTCCCATGCCGCGCTCGGCTACCAGCCTGTCGAGAATCGACAGCACTTCGAGCTGCACCGTCACGTCGAGCGCCGAGGTCGGCTCGTCGGCAATCAGCAGTTCCGGGCCGGCGACGAGCATCATGGCGATCATCGCCCGCTGGCCCATGCCGCCCGAGACCTCGTGCGGATAAAGGTCGAAAACGCGGGCGGGATCGCGGATCTGCACCGCCGCCAGCATGTCGAGTGCCCGCTTGCGCGCCTCCGCACGGCCGACCTTCTCGTGGCGTTGCAGTGTCTCGACGATCTGCCGGCCGATGCTCATCACCGGGTTCAGCGAGTATTTCGGATCCTGCAGGATCATGGCGATGCGCTTGCCGCGAAGATCGCGCCGAAGCTTCGGCGGCGCCGAGAGGAGGTCGATACCGTCGAAGGCGAGCCGCTTCGCCGTGACTTCCGCATGCGGCGGCGTAAGGCCCATGATCGCCCTGCCCGTCTGCGATTTGCCGGAGCCGCTCTCGCCGACGATGCCGAGGCGCTCGCGTGCGAGCGTAAAGGAGACCCCGCGCACCGCCTCGACGACACCGGTGCGGGTCGGGAACCGGACGCGAAGGTCTTCGACAGTCAGCAAGGCGCTCATTGCCCGCTCTCCCGCGGATCAAGCGCGTCGCGCAGGCCGTCGCCGAGCAGGTTGAAGCCGAGGCTGACGATGAGGATGGCGATGCCGGGCATGGTGGCGACCCACCACTGGTCTAGGATGAAGCGGCGGCCGGAGGCGATCATCGCGCCCCATTCGGGAAGCGGCGGCTGTGCGCCGAGGCCGAGGAAGCCGAGGCCCGCCGCCGTCAGGATGATGCCGGCCATGTCGAGCGTCACGCGGACGATCAGCGACGACATGCACATCGGCATCACGTGCCGCAAGACGATGCGCGTCGGCGAGGCGCCCATCAATCGGACGGCGGCGATGTAGTCGGAATTGCGCACGGTCAGCGTCTCGGCGCGGGCAATGCGCGCATAGGGCGGCCAGGAGGTGATCGCGATGGCGATCACGGCGTTTTCGATGCCGGGGCCAAGCGCCGCGACGAATGCGAGCGCCAGTACGAGCTTCGGAAAGGCGAGGAAAATGTCGGTGATGCGCATCAGGATCGCATCGATCCAGCCGCCGGCATAGCCAGCGGCGGCGCCGACGACCAGGCCGACCGGTGCGGCGATGATCGCGACGAGCACCACGACGGCGAGCGTCAGCCGCGAACCGTAGATCAGCCGCGACAGGATGTCCCGGCCCTGGTCGTCGGTGCCAAGCAGATAACCCTCGCTGCCCGGCGGCAGCAGCCGCGCGCCGGCGAGATTGCCGATGACCGGGGAATGCGGCGCGAGGAGATCGGCGAATGCGGCGACGATGCAGAGGCCCAGGAGAATGAGCAGGCCGACCACCGCGAGGCGGTTCGCCGAGAAGCGGCGCCAGGTCATGTAGGCGCGGCCGAGGCGCGCCTGCAGCCGCGACTGCGGCCGGTCGGAAAGCAGCCATTCGCGGCGCGTCAACGGGCGAGTTTGCGTGGCAATGCTCATCGGGCGCGCGTCCTCGGGTCAAGCGTCCGGTAAAGCAGATCGGACAGGAGATTGATGCCGATGAAGACCGAACCGATGATGATCGTGCCGCCGAGAACGGCGTTCATGTCGGCATTCTGCAGCGAATTGGTGATGTAGAGGCCGAGCCCCGGCCAGGCGAAGACGGTCTCGGTCAGCACCGACCCCTCGAGCAGGCTGGCATAGGAAAGCGCGATCACCGTGACGAGGGGCACGGCGGCATTGCGCAGCGCATGGCCCCAGATGATCCGTGCCTCGGAAAGCCCCTTGGCCCGAGCCGCGACAATATACTCCTGCTGCAGCTCGTTCAGCATGAAGCTGCGGGTCATCCGGCTGATATAAGCGAGCGAAAAATAGCCGAGCAGCGAGGCCGGCAGGATGATGTGCCGGAAGACGTCGCGCAGCACATCCCATTGCCGCTGCCAGAGCGCATCGACGAGATAGAGGCCGGTGATCGGCGAGAACGTATATTCGTAGACCACGTCGATACGGCCGGGATAGGCGACCCATTTCAGCCGCGCGTAGAAGACCAGGAGTGCGAGCAGCGCCAGCCAGAAGATTGGCACGGAATAGCCAACAAGCCCGATGACGCGGACGATCTGGTCGGCAATGCTGCCGCGTTTGACGGCGGCAAGGACACCAAGAGGAACGCCGATCGCGGCGCCGATCAGCGTTCCAAGCGTCGCAAGCTCGATCGTCGCCGGGAAGACGCGGCGGATGTCGGTCATCACCGGATTGGTTGTCAGCACCGACACGCCGAAATCGCCCGAGAGCGCCTGCCGGCAGTAAAGAAGGAACTGCTGGTAGAGGGGCAGGTTGAGGCCCATCGCCTCGCGGGTCCGTTCGACCAGGTGCTGCGGCGCCCGGTCGCCGAGAACAGCCAGCGCCGGGTCGATCGGGATGACGCGGCCGATGAAGAAGGTGACGGCAAGAAGACCGAGATAGGTGGTCGCCACGACGACGACAAACTGCAGCACCGTGGCAACGGCCTTGCGGGAACGGGCGCGCCGGCGCCCGCTCATTCGCACTGTATCGCTCATGCTCAAGGGAATGGTCCTCTCGACTATTCCTTGGAGACGTTCCAGACGTAGTTGGTGTCGAAGCTCGGACCGAGCTTGAAGCCCTTCAAGTTACCCCGAAGACCGGCGACCTCCGTCTGCTGGAAGATGATTACGAAGGGGCTGTCGTCGAGAACGCTCTTCTGCAGTTCCTTGTAGATCTCCGCACGCTTGGCGCTGTCGCGCTCAAGGAGTGCTTCCTTGGTCTTCTTGCTCAGTTCCGGAACGTCCCAGGCATTGCGCCAGGCGAGCGTCTTGTTCGTACCCGCATCGGAATTGTCCGGATTGTTGGTGAACGTATCGGCATTTGAATGCGGATCGAAATAATCCATGCCCCACTGGCCGATATACATGTCGTGATTGCGGGCGCGGTACTTCGTCAACGTCTGCTTACCGTCACCCGGAATGATCTCGAGCTTGACGCCGGCCTGCCCCAGCGTCTGCTGGAAGGATTCGGCAATGCCGGTGACCGGCTGGGTATTGCGCACGTCCATGGTGACGGTGAAGCCGTCCGGATAGCCGGCTTTGGCCAGCAGTTCCTTCGCCTTGGCGACGTCGAATGTATAGGGGTTCTCGTTCAGAGCACCGAGCACGTCTTTCGGCAGGAAGCTCTGGTGGATCTCGCCGATTCCCTTGATCAGCGTGGCGCCGATCGCGTCGTAGTCGACCAGATACTTGAAGGCCTTCTGCACCTCGGGCTTTGCGAGCGTCTCGTTCTTCTCGTTGAGGCTGATGTAATAGACCGTGCCCTTAGGCGCGCTGGTCGTCGCCAGATCGGCGTTCTTCCCGACCGCCTCGTAGTCGCCCGGCTCCAGATTGCGGGCAACGTCGATATCGCCGGCCTCGAGCGCCAGCCGCTGGCCGGAGCTTTCCTTCATGTGCCGGTAGATGACCCGGGCGAGCTTGGCCGGCTCGCCGTAGTAATTGTCGTTACGCTCCAGCACGACCACTTCGTTGGCCCGCCATTCGCGCAGTTTGAAGGGGCCCGAGCCCGCGTAGCCGGTTTTCAGCCATTCATTGCCGAAATCGTTGTCGTACTTGTAGTCCTTGGTCGGTTCGACGGACTTGACGTGTTCGAGCACCAGCTTCTTGTCGACGACCGAGGCGACGGTCGCGGTCAGGCAGTTCAAGACGAAGCTCGGTGCGTAGGGCTGGTCGACGGTGAAGACGAAGGTATGCTCATCCGCCGCCTTGGCCTTCTCCGTGACGTTGTCTCCGCTGAGGCCGAACTGGGTGAGGATGAAGGCCGGGCTCTTGTCGAGCTTGACGGCTCGCTCGAAGGAATAGGCGACATCCTCGGCGGTGATCGGATTTCCCGACGCAAACTTCATGCCCTGCTTCAGCTTGAACGTATAGGTGAGGCCGTCATCGGAAACGGTCCAGCTTTCCGCAAGGTCGCCGACCACCTTGGACGTATCGTTGAGGTCGAGACGGACGAGCAGGCTGTAGGTGTTGCTGGTCACTTCCGCGGTCGAAAGCTCGAAGGCTTCGCCCGGATCCATGGTGATGATGTCATCGAAGGCGAACCCCTCGACCAGCGTGTCCTTCGGCGTTTCGGCAAATGCCGGCAGGGCGGCACCCAGCGCGAGCGCAAGCGCCGCGGAAGCAGTCAGAAGTCGAAAACGTCCATTGAGCTTATGCATCATTTTGCGCTTCCCTCTATCTAGCCCTTTCCGGGCTCTTCTTCATGGGTTCAGGCAGCCTCGTGCCAAGCCTGTCCCAGAACTCTAAGCCAGTTGCCGCGGCATATTTTTTCCAGCTCGCGGTCACCATATCCGGCGCTCTTGAGCGCGGCAACGAGCTTCTGATTGCCTGCGGCATCGGCGATTTCCTCGGGTATCGTCGCGCCGTCGAAGTCCGATCCGAGCGCGACGCAATCGATACCGACACGCTCGACCATATAGTCGATGTGGCGCACCATGTCGGAAAGCGGCGTGGCCGCATTTTCCTGCCCGTCGGCGCGCAGCATGGTCGTCGCATAGTTGAGGCCGACCAGGCCGCGGCTCTCACGGATGGCATCCAACTGCCTATCGGTCAGGTTGCGGGCGACCGGCGTCAGTGCGTGGGCATTGGAATGGCTGGCGACGAGCGGCTGATCGGTGGTTTCCGCCACATCCCAGAAACCTTTCTCGGTGATATGGGCGAGATCGATCAGGATGCCGAGCCGGTTGCAGGCCTGGATGAGTTCAAATCCCGCTTCCGTCAGACCCGGTCCCGTGTCGGGCGACGAGGGATAGGCGAAGGGCACGCCATGGCCGAAAACATTGTGGCGGCTCCAGACCGGTCCGAGCGACCGCAAGCCGGCCGCATGGAAGGTCTCGAGTGCGGCGAGATCCGGCCCGATCGCCTCGCAGCCTTCCATATGCAGGACGGCCGCAAAGATGCCATCGGCCATTGCCTCGCGGATCTCGGCGGTCGAGCGGCAGAGCCGCCAGGCGCCCGCCCGGTCGAGCCTCATCGCGATGTCGGCCAGCTCGATCGCCGTCGCGAGCGACGGCATTCGGTCGAGCGGCACCGATAGCGGCGTCACGTAGTGGCCGTTCTTGTCCGGGGTTCTGAGCACCAGATCGCCCGATGGAATGTAGATGGCGCATAGGCCGCCTGCGAGGCCGCCCGCCTTGGCGCGCGGCATGTCGATATGGCCCTTGTCGGTTCCCTCGATGAATTCGGCTATCGGGTCGCTCCCGCCGCGCGCATGCTGCCAGAGGCGCAAAAGCACATCGTTATGGCCGTCGAAAACCGCCTGCATTCCCTCTATTCCTTTGGTATTTCAGGGAGATCGGATGGATCATCCGCTATCGCCGCACCCCGGTCAGGATAGGCGCGATGCTATTGAAAGATATCCGCCATTTCAATGAATATCCGGGGGATTCTCCGCCTGCGCATTGTAGCGAAAGCTTGCATGCACGCCACGGCAGGATGGAGCGGAGACCATGCGGGACGATCAGAAAAATCTCAGGCGGGGTGTCGCGCCAAGCAAAAATCTGCCATTGCTGTCCGATGGTCGCCGGTCATGACGACCGGTCGCGAGTTGTGCTCATGAGGGGGCTCGGGGTGCCGTCGATCGCTGATGCAAGCCTGGCTGCGCGGATGAACCGCGTCCTGCTTTGCCTGGGGCTGATGCTCTGCCTTGCCGGCTGCGGCGGGCGCCCGGTCGGCGTGCTTGCTCCCTCCGGCACCGCCGCCGGGGCCTCGCAGGTGGACCTGCTCGTGGCGACCACCCGCGCCCAGTCGAATGATCCTGGCATCCTCTTCACCGGCGAACGCGCCCCGGAGCTCTCGCTGACCGAAATCGTCGTCTCGATTCCCCCGGAGAAGAACCGCAAGGTCGGCCAGGTCCAATGGCCGAAGAGATTGCCAGCCGATCCGAGCCGCGATTTCTCCACCGTCAGCGTCAAACCGCTGGAGCCCGGGGCGGAGACGCAGGCCTGGCTTCACGGCCATCTGCCGAAGAGCCGACGCGTGCTGATCTTCGTCCACGGCTTCAACAACCGCTTCGAGGACGCCGTCTACCGCTACGCCCAGATCGTTCACGATTCCGGCGCCGATGTCGCGCCGGTCATCTTCACGTGGCCGTCGCGCGCCAGCATCTTCGACTATAACTACGACAAGGAAAGCACCAACTATTCGCGCGACGCGCTGGAAGAACTGCTGCAGCGAGCCTCGAAGAACCCTTCCGTCGGCGAGATCACACTGATGGCCCACTCGATGGGGTCGTGGCTCACCGTCGAGGCGCTCCGGCAGATGGCGATCCGCGACGGCCGCGTCGCCCCCAAGATCACCGACGTCATTCTCGCCTCGCCCGATCTCGACGTCGATGTCTTCACCAAGCAAATGCAGGCCATGGGCAAATCGCGGCCGAAATTCACCCTCTTCGTCTCCCGCGACGACCGGGCACTGACCGTTTCGCGGCGGATTTCCGGTAATATCGACCGGCTCGGGCAGATCGATCCCTCAGTGGAACCCTATCGCAGCCAGCTAGAGCGGGCGGGCATCACGGTGCTCGACCTGACGGCCCTCAAGGGCGGCGACCGCCTCAACCACGGCAAATTCGCCGAAAGTCCGGAGGTGGTGCGGCTGCTCGGCAACCGGCTGATTGCCGGCCAGACCGTGACGGATTCCGATGTCGGCCTCGGCGAACGGGTTGGCGCCGTTGCGCTCGGCACTGCCCAGACCGTCGGCAGCGCCGCAAGCGTCGCCGTCTCGACGCCGATCATGATCTTCGATCCGCGCACCCGACAAAATTACAACGCGCAACTGCGACGCTTCGGCCAATCGGTGGAAAACACCGTTGGTTCGACCGTCGCACCGTAGGGCGAAGCGCTCCGCCAAAGCGATGGCAACGGCGTCAGTGAAAGGTCGACTTCGAGAAGAGATTGAGCACCAGCACGCCGGCGATGATCAGCGCCAGGCCGAGGATCGCCGCCAGGTCGAGCTTCTGGCCGAAGGTGATGTAGCCGACCGCCGAAATCAACACGATGCCGAGGCCGCTCCACAGCGCATAGGCGATCCCGACGGGAATATAGCGCAGCGTGTAGGACAGGAAGAAGAAGGCGACGGCATAGCAAACCACCATCAGCACGGTCGGCGCCAGCCGCGTGAAATGTTGCGCCGCCTGCATGGCCGAAGTGCCGAGCACTTCGAAGACAATGGCGATCACCAGGACGGTGTAGAGCATTGCGGGGTTCACGGCACGTCTCCGATCGATTGGTGTAAAAAAGTCAGCCCGTTCCGGGCGGCCTCACTGCAACGAAAGCGCCTTGAGCTTCCGGAGCAGCGCCGCCCGCGTGGATGCTTCGATGGCGTGGCTCTCTAGGAGATCCGCCAGCCAGACGCCGTCAGCGGCGAAGCGGGCAAGAAGACAATCCTGCGAGCTGTCTGTCGCGGCGAACTCGGCCGACCGTCTCTCGACCCATTCCCGCCAGCGCGCCTTCAGATGCGGCTCCGCCAGCAGAGCGATCGCCAGCACCTGCCAGTCCTTGCCTTCCTCTTCCAACGCAAAACAGACAGTGAGATAGGCGCGGGTGAAACGTCCCCGGTCCACCGAATCATCGGCCATTGCCGCCTCGATCGCCCGGTCGAAACGAGCCACCAGTTCGTCGAACAGGCCGTCCAGCAAGGCGAGTTTGTTGGGGAAGTGGTGCAGCAGCCCACCCTTGCTGACGCCAGCCGCCTGAGACACTTTATCGAGCGTCACGGCGGCGATCCCCTCTTCGAACGACAGCCGCGCCGCGACATCCAGCAATTGCTGGCGAACCCGCTCCGGCTGCTTCTTTCTCTGATAGGCGCTCGTCATGCTCCATAAAGATACCGTCTGGACGGTTTTGTCAACCGAGGGGAGGCAACGCGATGAAACGCCGCAAGGTACGTGCGGATGTTGTGCGCGGGGCGGCGCCGCGATACGAAGTCGGACAAGGATACGCTCATGACGGAAACGAAAACCACGACGCTCTACGAGGCGATCGGCGGCGATGCCGCGGTTCGCGCCCTGACGCGTCGGTTCTATGCGCTGATGGACAGCCTGCCGGAGGCGGCTCGATGCCGCGCCGTGCATCCGCCGGACCTCTCCGGCAGCGAGGAAAAGTTTTACGAGTATCTGACCGGCTGGCTCGGCGGGCCGCCGATCTATGTCGAGAAGCGCGGCCATCCGATGCTGCGCCGGCGGCATTTCATCGCCGAAATCGGTCCGGCCGAACGCGACGAGTGGCTACTCTGCTTCACCCGCGCTCTCGAGGAGACCGTCCCCCACCCGCAGCTCCGCGACATCATCCTCGAGCCGATCACCCGGCTCGCCCATCACATGCAGAACAAGAAATGAACGTCTAATGCCGAACCGCGGAATGCGTGGAAGCGTGCTTTTCATCGCCGGGCTGATGGGGGTTTTCGGCGTCGCCGCCGCTGCAGCCGCCTCGCACGGTACAGATCCGCGGCTGATCGGCGGCGCCTCCGCCATGTGCCTCGCCCATGCGCCGGCACTGGTCGCGCTTCATGCCGGATGGTCGCACTTCCGGACGGCGGCGATTGCTGCGCTGTTGCTCGCGCTCGGCACAGCCCTCTTTGCCGCCGACCTCACCATGCGCCATTTCGCCGGCCACGGTCTTTTTCCAATGTCGGCGCCGCTCGGCGGCGTGACGATGATGGCCGGATGGCTCGCAGTGGCGCTCGGAGCGCTGCTGCCTCGCAAAGCCGATTAGAGACGCTCAGGCGCCCTCGACAACCGTATATCCTTCGAACTTCGGCGGCCCCAGATACATGGCCCGATTGTCGGCGGCATTGCGGTGCGCGGCCCGGAAGTTTTCCGATTTCGTCCAGGCGACGAAGGCGTCCCTGCTTTCCCAATTCGATTTCGAGATGAACGGCGTGTAGCCCTCTTCCGGCACGCTCTCGCCGCGCAAGAGATGGAAGTCGATGAAGCCCGGCATGTCCGAAAGGCTTGAATCCCGTGCCTTCCAGACGGCCTCGAATGCCTCTTCCTGACCGATGGCGACGTGGAAACGGTTCATGGCGACAAACATGGGGCTACCTTTCGCGTGCCTTCTTTTCCGGGACTCCGGCTTCGCTCCGCGGGAACGGCAGGATAACGGCGCTCGACGATGGTTCAAGCCCGAACGGTTCACGGGCCGGAGGGCGGGTCTGCCAGGCCGGAAATTCCGCCACATTGGGGTTGTCCTCCAGCATGCGCGAGCGGCGCGTCAGGACTTCATAGAGCTCCGGCACCAGACCATCGCCGAGCTGCGAGGCTAGCTTGTGAAGACCGATCATCATCATTTGATCGGGACGTTCGTCGTTCATCATCGATACTCCGAGTGACCGCATCAGGCTGTGAAATGCGCCGTCGCTTTCATCAAAGGTTCAGTTGTCGCCGCTGGCGGACAGGTCCTGAAGGGCCCGCTCCAGGCTCGATTTCGAGCCGTTGCGCAGCGGCACGAAGGCCTTGCCCCACTTCTTGCAGCCGGTCTTCACGCGCAGACACGCATCGTGGCTGATGCAGTCGATGGGGCAGAAGACGCAGTCGACCGAGGGAAGGACCCGGTCGATGCGCGATACCGCCTCTCGTAAACCGCCGTCGTGATGGATGAGTTCCGCGCCATAGGAACTGGCGATCTCCCGCAAATGGGCGACCTGGCAATCGCGGCCGCCGACATAGAGGAAGCTCCGCCCCTCCAGCGTTGCCTTGCCGCCGTTCGGCTGCACAGCAGGCGTTTCCTCCCTCGCCTTTCCCTTGCCGCCCTTGCCTGTGTTCTGGTGCCGCTTGCCGCGCATCCGTTTTCTCCGTTCTGTGGGCGACGTGCGGACCTTCCGCTGACCGCCATCAAATATTCGTTCGGCACACCGCTCGGTTGTGCGACGGCGGCAACTTATAAAACTTGATTGTTTGAGTAAAGTATAAACATGAGTACGTAATCATATTAAATTTCGGCCTGCCGAAGCCCTCTGCGGCGTGGTGCCCAGGGGAATTATCGTTTGAATTCAACGGGGACGGTGAACTGCCAGCTGTCACGTCGGGCCGCGGCAGGAATAGCCGGAAAGGGTGCGGCGCGTCGCACGGTGTCAAGTGCAGCTTGGTCGAGAATCGGCGACCCCGTGCTTCTTGCCAGACTGACGCCGGCGAGCCCGCCACTGGAGGTGACGGTAAAGCGCACCTGCGCGACGCCGCGCAGCCCTTGGCGCTTGGCTTCGGCCGGATAGCGCATGGCCCTGTTCAGCTTGCGCTGGACCTTCCCCTTGTAGTTGTCGACTGCGGCATTGCCCGCTTCCCGGGCCACTGAACTCTGTCTCGCGCCGGTGGCCGCGCTCGCATTTGCATTCTCCACGCCGTCCGCCTGGCCCTTGCTCTGCGAATTCGCCTGCTCCCCGCGCTCGCCGGCCTTCTTGCGCACGATTTTTTTCTTCTTCACCGGCTCCTTCTTCGGTTCCGGCTTCTCGACCTTCTCTTCGATTTTTTCCGGCTCCGGCTTCTGTTCCGGAACCACGGTTTCCACAGGCGCGACAGTGGCCGTGACCGGCGCCTCGGCGACCTCGGTCACCGGCATTTGATCTGCCGGCAGGATGACGTCCGCCTCCGTCGGCGCAATGTCGGTCGGCTGCTCGGAGACGCTCTCTGGCATTGCCGGCGGGATCTCTTCCGCCATCTCCTCCGTCGGCTGGACCTCGCTCGGCTGCACCTCCTCGGGCGTGTCTTCGGCGGGTTCTACGACGTCCGAGAGGTCGCCGGCTTGCAGCGTCTCCTCGAAGGCGTTGCCGAGCAGCGTAACTTCGGTCGCCGCCCCGCCGGCCATCTGGAAATCGTCTTTGCTAGGCTCCAGCAGCATCGCTCCGCCGGCATGCGCCAACAGAGAGAGGCCGACCGCGCCCGTCCATTTCACGATGTGCTTCATCCAAGTCTGCCTTCCAACGGCACCTCAGTGATCGGGCAATCAGCCCTTGAGTTCGACTGCCGACTTCGAGCCGGTCTGGAGCCCCGTCATGCAGGCGCCCTTGTCGATGCCCTCACCGACACAGGCCGGTGCATCGTTGATCAGCAGGCTCTTCACCGCCTCGCATTTCGTCCCCGGCAGGTCGAACTGACGGACCTTCGTCTTGCCGGCAGGCAGGTCGCGAAAATCGAGAACGGCCATGCGTTCGACCAGGCCCTTCTGATCGAAGAGGACGAACTCGAACGAGACCTTGGAAAGCGATTGCTGCAGGCCGTTGCCGGCGACGAAGGTCAGCTTGCACCCCTTCTCGGAAGGCGCGACCTCGTTGAGCTCGACCGTCAGCCCGCCGACGGCCGTTGGCTCCTGTGCCACGGCCGTCCCGGCGATCGACAGGATCATCGCTGCGGTCGAGGAAGCGAAACGGGAAAGACAGACCATCATTAACACCACCCATGCTCCGCATCCGAGCCGCCCGCCTTGAGCCAGCGACGGAGGCGATAAACTAAACTTGACTGCAAGTCTCCGGTATTGCGTCCTTAATGAAATATGAGTAATGCAGTCAAGATACTAATTGGAAATGCACGAGCGAACAGGGGACATCGACCCGCTTCCACCCTCGTGAACTGGCCGAAACTGTGACACCGAACGACACCGATACCCCCCTCTCCTCGCCGGCGCCGAGCGCGACCACCCGCTCGCAGCCGATTGTGGAAAGCCACGAGCTCTTCCGCGGCGCCAGCGAGATCCTGATTTCCCATGACGGCGCGATCTACCGGATGCGGATCACCCGGCAGGGCAAGCTGATTCTGAATAAATAGCGAGACAACGATGATCGACAGCACGCGCCCCACTCCCTCCGAGATTCGCGCCTACCGCGCGGCGAACCCGACGATGCGCGAGCGCGACATAGCCGCCCAGCTCGGCATTTCCGAAGCCGCCCTCGTCGCCGCGGAATGCGGCCTGACGGCAAGCCGCATCGATGCCGACGCCAATCGTTTCCTGGGCCGCGCCAGGGAGCTGGGCGAGGTCATGGCGCTCACCCGCAACGAATCCGCTGTCCACGAGAAAATCGGCATCTACGAGAACGTCAAGACAGGTCCGTCTGCGAGCCTGGTTCTCGGATCGGAAATCGATCTGCGGGTCTTCCCGTCCGCCTGGGCGCACGGCTTCGCCGTCACGAAGACCGATGCCAAGGGCGAGATCCGCCGCAGCCTGCAGTTCTTCGACAAATGGGGGAATGCGGTTCACAAGGTTCACCTGCGCCCGACGTCTGATCTTGAAGCCTATGACTGGATCGTCGCGGACTTCCGCCTCGAAGATCAGTCGCAGCAATTTGTTGCCGAATCCGGCGCCGCGGCGGGCGACGACGCGTCCGCCACCGTCGACACCCAGGCGCTGCGTGAGCACTGGACGAAGCTGACCGACACCCATCAGTTCCACGGCATGTTGCGCAATCTGAAAATCGGCCGGCGCCAAGCCTTGCATGCAGTCGGCGACGATCTGGCCTGGCAGCTCGACGCGCGGGGCATCGAGACGATGATGCGGGGCAGTGCCGAGACCGAGCTGCCCATCATGTGCTTCGTCGGCAATCGCGGCGTCATCCAGATCCACTCCGGCCCGGTCAAGAATATCGCCTCCATGGGCCCGTGGCTCAACGTCATGGATCCGGCCTTCCACCTGCATCTGCGCGCGGATCACATCGCCGAGCTTTGGGCGGTGCGCAAGCCGACGTCGGACGGCCATGTAACCTCGCTCGAAGCCCTCGATGCCAAGGCCGAAATGGTCATTCAGTTCTTCGGCAAGCGGAAGGAAGGCTTTGGCGAAAGACCGGAATGGCGCAGCCTGGTCGAGAACCTGCCGCGCCTCGACAGCATCGTCGCAGCCTGAGGAGACAAGGCATGCACCGCTTCGACTTCCGCCGCCTTCGCCGCTGGGAATTGGCGCTCGCCGCCTTTGCGCTCTCGACACCCTTCCTGCTGCCGGCGCTCGCCCCCGTCTCCTCGTCCCTTGTGAGCCCCGCAATGGCCGAGACGGTCGAGAAGCCGGACACGTCCCGGATCGTTTCGATCGGCGGAGCGGTCACCGAGATCATCTATGCGCTGGGCGAGGAAAACCGGCTCGTCGGCCGCGACTCGACCAGCACCTATCCAGAGGCGGCGGCGAAGCTCCCCAATGTCGGCTACATGCGGCAGCTGGCGCCGGAAGGCATAATCGCCGTCAACCCGGCGGCGATCGTCGCCATCGAAGGCAGTGGCCCGCCCGAGGCGCTTTCCGTGCTGAAGCAGGCGAACATTCCCTTCACGACGATTGGCGAGACCTATGACGAGGCGGGCATTCTTGCCAAGATACGCGCCGTCGGCGCCTTTCTCGGCGTGCCTGACAAGGCCGAAGCGCTCGTGAAATCCGTCGAGCAGGATCTGGACGCCGCACTCGCCGACAGCGCCGCACGCCCGGAAAGCGAGCGCAAGCGGGTTCTCTTCATCCTCAGCACCCAGGACGGCAAGATCATGGCATCGGGCACCGGCACGGCCGCAAGCGGCATCATCGAGCTTGCCGGCGCCGTCAATGCCGCCGGGAAGTTCCCCGGCTACAAGCCACTGACCGACGAGGCGATCGTCGAGGCGAAGCCGGACGTCATTCTGATGATGGATCGGGGCGGCGCCCATGGGATGAGTGCCGACCAACTCTTCGCCCTTCCCGCCCTCAGCCTGACGCCGGCGGCGAAAAGCAAGGCACTGGTCCGCATGGATGGCTTGCATCTGCTCGGTTTCGGCCCGCGCACCGCAAGCGCGATCCGGGAACTGAACACCGCAATCTATGGAAAGAAGACCAATGCCTCGCAGTGAGGCGATGGACGGCGCGCGGGGGCCTGCCTTGGCTGCAAGGATCGTGCATGCGTGGCGGAAGGGCGACCGTTCCGGTCTGGCGCGCACACTTATTGCCGCCCTCGCAGCGCTTGCCGCCGCGACCTTCGCGACCTCGATCATGACGGGAGCCGCCGACGCTTCGCTTGGCAATGTCCTGCGATGGCTCGCCGGTGGCGCGTCCGGCGACCAGGCCCTGAGCATGCGCGATCGCATCATCATCCTCGATATCCGCCTGCCGCGCGCCGTGCTCGGCATGCTGGTCGGCGCCGCGCTCGCCGTTTCCGGCGTCGTCATGCAGGGACTGTTCCGCAATCCACTGGCCGACCCCGGTCTGGTCGGCGTGTCGTCCGGGGCGAGCCTCGGCGCCGTCCTGCTTATCGTCCTTGGCAGCACCACCTTCGGGCCGGTCTTTGCGCTCTTCGGCTTCTATGCGCTGCCGCTTGGCGCCTTTTGCGGCGGCCTTGCGACGACCATGCTCCTCTATCGCATCGCCACACGCAGCGGTCAGACCTCCGTGGCGACGATGCTGCTTGCCGGGATTGCGCTCGGCGCACTCGCCAGCGCGGTAACGGGCGTGCTCGTCTTCGTCGCCGACGACAAGCAGCTCCGCGATCTCACCTTCTGGGGGCTTGGTTCGCTGGCCGGCGCCAATTGGACGAAAATCCTTACCGCCGGGCCGATCATCCTCCTGTCGCTCTGTGTCGTCCCCTTCCTGGCGAGAGGCCTCAACGCGATCACCCTCGGCGAGGCGGCCGCCTTCCACATGGGCGTGCCAGTGCAGCGCCTCAAGAACATCGCCATTTTGAGCGTCGCCGCGGCGACCGGCGCATCTGTGGCGGTCAGCGGCGGTATCGGCTTTGTCGGCATCGTCGTGCCGCATCTGCTGCGGCTCGTCATCGGCCCGGATCACCGCTACCTTCTGCCAGCTTCGGCTCTGCTCGGCGGCACCATGCTGATCTTCGCCGACATGCTGGCCCGCACCATCGTTTCCCCCGCCGAACTGCCGATCGGCATCATCACCGCCTTCGTCGGGGCGCCGTTCTTCCTGTGGGTTCTGCTCCGCGGGCGCTCGAACATGGGACTTTGACCTAAGATGATCCGCGCCTCCGATCTCTCCGCCCGCCTCGCCGGCCGGCCCGTGCTCCACGGCGTCTCGTTCGAAGCCGTTCCGGGGAGAATGACGGCGATCGTCGGTCCGAACGGCTCCGGCAAGACGACGACCTTGAAGGCGATCTCCGGCGAGCTGCACCTGTCCAAGGGCAAGGTGACCATCAACAATCATGACATCGCCCAGCTGAAGCCCTTTGAACTCGCCCTGAAAAGAGGCGTCCTGCCGCAATCGACGGTCATCTCCTTTCCGTTCACGGTCCGGGAGATCGTTGGTCTGGGTCTGTCAACCGGCGGTGCCGATATCGCCGGCAGTGGCCGCACCGTCGATGAGGCGCTGGAAGCCGTCGACCTCGCCGGCTTTTCCGGCCGCCTTTACGAGGAGCTTTCGGGCGGCGAGCAGCAGCGCGTCCAGCTTGCCCGCGTGCTTTGCCAGATCGCCGCGCCGGTCGGCGACGGCGAGCCTCGTTACCTCCTGCTCGACGAGCCGGTCTCGAGCCTCGACATCCGCCACCAGCTGACCATCATGCAGCTGGCGCGCCAATTCTGCGAGGGCGGCGGCGGCGTCATCGCGGTGATGCACGACCTCAACCTGACCGCAATGTTTGCCGACCAGATGGTGATGATGAAGGCCGGCCGCATCCGCGCCCTCGGCGCCCCGAAGGAGGTCCTCACCGACGAGACCATGGAAGCGGTCTTCGGATGCCGGATGCGGGTCGGCATCGCGCCGGCACGCGATGTCCCCTTCGTTCTGCCGCAAACGGCATCGCTTTGACCTCGGCGCTGAGAGCAACGTCAAGATTTATCGAAACAAATTCCTCCCTCATGCGTTGATCCCCGGCGTGCCACGTCCGGTGCGCCGCCGAGAATGCGCCGGCCTTCAGCCGGCATCGCAGCGAAGCGAAGGGAGCGACAGGATGGCCACGGGTCTCTTTTCAGGTTCAGGCAGCAGGAAGCGCAACGGCGGTGCGGTCGATACATCGATCGAGGACCAGCTTCATGATCTTCGGGAAGACGTTGCGCAACTGATGGCGCTGATCGCCGATCGGGGTGTGGCGGCCTCGCGAGAAGCCAAAGCTAAAGCGCGCAGCACCCGCAAGCAAGCCGAATCGGAGTTGCAGGACCTGCTGGAGAGCGGTGAGGAGCTGCTGTCGGATCTGCGCGGCCGCTATGCGGACACGGAAAAACAGGTCCGCCGCGCGGTGCGCGAACATCCGCTCGCCACGCTCGGCGCCGCAGCGGCAATCGGCCTGATCGCTGCAGCCCTTCTGCGCCGCTAGCGGGCTTCGGCGCTTTCGGCGTGTTGTGAAGGGGAGACAATGGCATGCAGTCCCTAGGCGCCGTTCTCACCGCCTTGCTTGCAGTCGATTTCGGTGCCGCGGCCTCGCGCTTCAAGCGCAATGCGGCTCTATGGGGGATCGTCGCGGTGCTTTTCGTCACCGCCTATGTTTTCGCCCTCGTGGCGATCGCACTCGTTCTCGCCGAGTATTATTCGCCAATCATCGCCTCTGTGGCGATCGCCGTGGCGCTTCTGGCAGTCGCCCTGATGATTGTCGCGCTCATGGCTGTACGAAACGCACGCGACCGGCGTCTCGTCGACGAACGGCGTCGCCGCTCCTTGCTTCAGACGAACCTGGCACTTGCCGCGGCGACCAGCATCCTGCGTAAGCAGCCGCTGATCGGCGTCGGTACGGCGATCGCCGTAGGACTCCTGCTGGGGCTCGGCAAAGGGCGGCGGCGCAGCGACCGCCGTTGATTTCCGGCGCGCCCAACGGTTATCTCAGAGCGGCAGGCGGATCAGCGCGGTAACGCCGGCCGGCAGATACTCGACCTTTACGGAACTGCCGATAATCTTGTCGAGGCTCCGCTCGATCAGCAGCGAGCCGAAGCCGCGCCGGCGCGGTTCCCGGACCGGCGGTCCGCCGACTTCCGTCCAGGTCAAATGCAGCACGGCACTGCCTTCCTCGACGACGCTGCGCGCCGTCAGCACGATCTTGCCTTTTGGTACCGAGAGCGACCCGTATTTAACGGCATTGGTCGCCAGCTCGTGCAGCACCAGGCCGAGACCAACCGCCTGGTCCGGTCCGAGCAGGACTTCGTCCTTGTGGATCTCCACCTGCTCGGCATAGTCGCTGACATAGGGTTTCAGCTGCTTGGAAATCAGCTCCGCAAGGCGGATCGTCCCCCATTCGTAGTCCGAAAGCAGCCCATGCGCCTCGGAGATCGCCTGTAGCCGGCCCGCGAAGGCGGTCATGAACTCGGCCGGGTCACTCGTCTGACGAAGGGTCTGGCGCGCCAGCGATTGCAGCATTGCCAGCGTGTTCTTGACCCGGTGGTTCAATTCCTTCAGCAGCAGCCTCGTCCGCTGCACGGACGCCTGCTGTTCGGAGACGTCGATGGTCATGCCGAGAAAGGTCAGCGCCATACCTCTGCTGTCGCGATCGTGCACCCGGCCTCGGCCGAGCAGCCAGCGCCCGTTCGCCCGAATCCGGAACATGCCGTCATATTCCTCGTTGGCGGCCATCGCCTGCCTGAGCTTCGAGAAGGTTGCACCTCGGTCGTCCGGATGGATCGCGCCGAAGACCGCCTTGGCGGTCAGGGTCCGTTCCGGCGGCAGGCCGAACATGCGCATCATCGCACCGTTGCCCGCCACGGTTCCGGAGCGGATATCCCAGAGCCAGCTGCCGACATTGGCGGCGTCGAGCGCCATGGCGAGCCGCTGTTCTTCGCGCGATAGCGCGGCCTCCTTCAGCGCACGCCGACGCGCCTCGTCCTTCAACTTGAGGAGCGACGCAGCCGCGTCGGCGATTTCCTGCAACGCATCGAGCTGTTTCGCCGCGATTTCGGCGCGGGGTGTTCCATCCAGCACGCAGACGGTGCCCACCGCCTGCCCTCCGAGAACGATCGGAGCGCCTGCATAGAAACGCAAGAAAGGTGCTTGCGCGACCTTTCGATTGTGCCGCAAGACCGGGTGGGCCGACGCGTCGAGCACGAGAAACGGGCCACGGTCGCCGATCGCATGGGCGCAGAAGGACTCCTCGGTGCGCGCCCGAGTTTCCGTCGTCCCGACAGCCGCCTTAAACCATTCCCATTCGTGATCGACGAGCGTGACAAGGGCGATCGGCGCGTCGAACAGACTGGCGGCGAGCCTGGCCAGCGGTTCGAAGTCGCTGTCGGCGACCGTCATGTCCGGTGCGGCCGCATGCAGGACACTGAGCCGCTCGCGCGAACCAAGCGTGTCAGCCACTGCGGGAAGCATTGCGTCTGCCCTCTCGTGCATTCGGCCCGAACTCCAATCCCGCTCCCGCCGGCAAGACCGATTGGGAATTATGCGACAATTCCAGAGGCTGCCGCAATCCTTGCTTCGAGTAAACGCGCATAGCAAAGCAGAAATAAGGAAGGAAGTGCCGAGGGCGATGAGGGTCTGTCAGGACACGAAGGCACGCGAAGTAATGGGCGCCGAGGTCTCGTCCGGCCCATAGTCGTTCTCGCCCTTGATCTGGAGGATCTCCTGGAGGCGCTGGCGTGCACGGTTGACGCGGCTCTTGATCGTGCCGAGCGCGCAACCGCATATCGTCGCGGCCTCTTCGTAAGAGAAGCCAGAAGCGCCGACGAGAATGATCGCCTCGCGCTGGTCCGGCGGCAATTGGTCGAGGGCGCGGCGGAAATCCTGCAGGTCGAGCGATCCGTATTGCTCCGGATGGTGCGCCAGCGTTTCCGTGAAATGACCGTCGCTATCCTGGATCTCACGGCCGCGCTTGCGCATCTGGCTATAGAGTTCGTTGCGCAGGATGGTGAAGAGCCAGGCTTTCATGTTGGTGCCCATCTCGAAGTGGTCCTGCTTGGCCCAAGCCTTCATGATGGTGTCCTGCACGAGATCGTCGGCCCGGTCGTGGCGGCCGATCAGCGACATGGCGAAAGCGCGGAGGCTCGGCAGCGCCGCAAGCATCTCACGCTTGAACTCTTGATTTTCCGACATTCCGGCGCTCACTCCTTGCCATCCAGCATGGATCGTTGTTCCACGGCCTCAAGTTTTTCCAGAAGGTCGAGGAAGCGAGCCGGAATTCCCTCCTCCTGTACCGAAAGATAAAGCGCTTTGAGCTTCGCCGCGATCTGCGCATTCGGATCGTCAGACTTCGGACGCATGCTCACCGTCCGCCCTGCCCCTGAATTATATCTCATCGTATGACTGCCGCCCTAGAAACTTCGCCTGCCCCATAACGCGACGAAAAAATGAAATGTTCCACTCCGGAACCTTTTTTTCCTCGGCACGTTTCCGCAGCGGAACAAAGATCAAAAGACACGGATTGAGGGAGTCCTGCATGACATTGTCCACCCGCATCGCGCCATTTCTTCCCTATCTGCGCCGCTATTCGCGCGCTTTGACCGGATCTCAGACATCCGGGGACGCCTATGTCGCAGCGGTGCTCGAAGCGCTGATCGCCGACACTTCCATTTTCCCCGAGGCCAGCAGCGACAGAGTCGCGCTGTTTCGCCTCTTCACCTCGCTCTTCGGCTCCTCGTCGGTGCTCGTCCCGGAACCCGTCTCGCCGTTTGCCTGGGAGCAGCGCGCCTCCGTCAATCTTGGGGCCGTGTCGCCGGTCGCCCGCCAGGCGTTCCTCCTCGTCTCGGTCGAGGGCTTTACGCCCCAGGAGGCCGCGGAAGTTCTCGACGTCGACACCGCCAAGCTCACCTCTCTGCTCGACCGCGCCTCGCAGGAGATTTCGCGCCAGGTGGCGACCGACATCATGATCATCGAGGACGAGCCGCTGATCGCCATTGATATCGAGCAGATGGTCGAGAGTCTCGGCCATCGCGTAACAGGCATCGCGCGGACCAAGGACGAAGCCATCGCTCTCTTCAAGACGGCCGAACCGGGAATGGTGCTCGCCGATATCCAGCTCGCCGACGGCAGTTCCGGCATCGACGCGGTCAACGAAATCCTCAAGACCAGTGCCGTGCCGGTGATTTTCATTACCGCTTTCCCCGAGCGGCTGCTGACCGGCGAAAGGCCCGAACCGACATTTCTTGTGACGAAGCCTTTCAACCCCGAAATGGTCAAGGCGCTGATCAGCCAGGCACTGTTCTTCAATGAATCGACCAAGGCGGCCGCTTAGGGTCAATTCCTCGCTGAAACAGACGCCGTGCCGGAGCAAACTTCGGCAGGGCGTCCGCGTATCTGGGCGGCCTCACACGAGGCAGGGCTCATTTGGAAATCCGGAATTCAGAAGCAAAACAGCCAGTGCCGAGGGAAGGGCACTGGCTGAGGTTATGCAACTCACTGAGGGGGATGTGAGTTGGCAACCGGCGGTATGCCTCCGACGTCACATTGGGGGCGATGTGCGTCACCGCTCGGCTATACGCAATAATCCGCGAGCGAGAAAAAGGTTCCGCGATAAGCGAAGATTCAGCTATTCGATCGATTCCAGTTCGGCGCGGTGGCGATAGAGCGCCAGCAAGCGGCGATAGTCGCGGTCGTAGAAATCCTGCAGGGCCGGATTCGGACGCCTCTCCTGTCCGCCCGAGGCCATGGCATCCCCCGCATGCGCAAGGTCGGGATAGAGGTTGCCGGCCACGGCCGCGGCCATGGCCGTCCCGAGCAGAACGGCATCCGGCGCGTCGGGCACGACCACCCGGCAGCCGGTCGCGTCGGAGTAAAGCTCCATCAGTAGCGGATTGCGCACGTGGCCGCCGGTGACGTGCAGCGTATCGAGGTCGTAGCCCGCCTCCTTCATCATCTCGAGAATGTGGCGGATGCCGAGCGCGATGGCGACGCAGGTCCGCCAATAGAGGCGGCAAAGCGCGTCGAAAGAGGAATCGAGCGCCAAGCCGCTAATCACGCCGAGCGCATGCGGATCGGCAAGCGGCGAGCGATTGCCGTGGAAATCAGGAAGAACGTGCAGCCGGTCGGCGAAGCCGTGGCCATGCTCGGCGCGCAGTTCCTGGACGCGCTCGATGATCTTCTTGTGGGTTTCGGTCGTCGGCTCCAGCCCGCCGCCATGCAGCCGGACGACATGGTCGAGCAGCGCGCCCGTCGCCGATTGGCCGCCCTCGATAAGCCAGAGGCCGGGCAGCACCGCCTCGAAATAGGGCCCCCACATGCCGTAACCCGGCTTCATCTCCTTCGAGAAGGCGACGATGCAGCTAGACGTGCCGGCGATCAGCGCCAGCTGGCGCTCGAGCTTCGCCGTATCGCCGGCGAATCCTCCGAGCACACCGAGCGCGCCGGCATAGGCGTCGATTAAGCCCGGCGCGACCCGGCATTCGGTATCGAGGCCGAGGTCGGCGGCCGCGGTCGGCGTCAGTTTCCCCACGGCGCGCTCCACCGGCAGCGTCTCCGCGGGCAGGCCGCCGCGCGTCAGAAGGTCTTCGAGACCGATCCGCTCGAGATAGTCCTGCTGCCAGCCGCGTTCCTTGTGCGCGAGATAGTTCCATTTAGCCGTGAGCGTGCAGCGCGACCGCGCCGTGTTTCCCGTTGCCCGCCAGGACATATAATCCGCCAGGTCGAAGAAATAGCCTGCCCTCTCCCATTGATGCGGCAGATTTTTCTTCAGCCACATCAGCTTCGGCATCTCCATTTCCGGCGACATCACCCGGCCCGAATGATCGAGCACCGGATGCCTGGTCGCCGTACAGAAATCCGCCTCCGCAAGCGCCCGGTGGTCGAGCCAGACGATCGTGTCCCAGCGTGGCTCGCCCCGCCGATTGACCGAAAGCGGAGCGCCGTCACGGTCGCGGACCACCAGCGAGCAGGTGGCATCGAAGCCGATTGCCGCAACGCTCTCGGCGCCTATACCCGCCCTTTCGCGCGCCGCCCGCACCGCTTCGCCGACGGCCGCCCAGATATCCTCGGAATCGTGCTCGGCATGGTTCTCCTCGGGCCGGTTCATGGCAATGGCCCGGTCGGCACGCGCAAGAAGCGCACCCTTCCTGTCGAAGATGCCAGCGCGCGCACTGCCGGTTCCTATATCGACCGCCACGACATATTCGCGCATCAATGGATGACCCCGTCCCGAGATGATGATGGATTTTCAGTGTGCCTGAAGAGCGCGCCGGGCCGCTCCACCCTGCCCTGCCTATTGACGGACAAACTGTACCAATTCGCCCATGTCGTCAAACAGGAGGTCCGGCCCGAGACCGGCGAGCAGCTGCCGATGCCGCTCGCTGCGGGCGTGGCTGGCGCCCGCAAACGCAAAGACCCGCATGCCCGCCGCCTTGGCCGCCTCGATGCCAGCCGCACTGTCCTCGACGACGATGCAATCGGCCGGCGCGTAGCCCATTTCAGCACTCGCATGCAGGAACAGGTCCGGCGCCGGCTTGCCGTGCGTCACCATGGTGGCGCTGAAGATATGCGGCTCGAAAAGGTCGGCAAGGCCGGTCACGCTCAGCGACAGACGAATGCGCTCCGGCTGGCTTGAAGAGGCGACGCAGCAGGCCGCGTCCAGCTGCTCGACGGCCTCACGTATGCCGGGAATCGGCCTCAACTCCTGGCGGAAACGCGCATAGAGCCGCGTCCGCATCGCTTCGAGAAATGCGTGGTCGGTCGCAAGGCCGTAGTCGTCATGAAGGATTGCCGACATGCTCTGGAGGCTGCGGCCTAGGAAGCGCTCGCTCGCCTCCTCCGTTGACATCGAAACGCCGGCGGTCGCCAATGAATCCACCAGCACGCTGAGCGAGATCGGTTCGCTGTCCACAAGCACGCCGTCGCAGTCGAAGATGACCAGTCTGGAGGCGTGCCCCGCCATCGCGCTATTCTCCGAGTTTATCGTCCAGATAAAGTTGCAGCGTGGCGCGCGTACCCTTTTCCCAAAGTGTTTTCAAGGCATGGGCAAAGCGGCGGCGGAAAAGATCAGAGTGGGCGACATCGCCGAAAATATCGGAAAGCGCGAGGAAGGCCATCGGATCGTCCTTCGCCGCAAGCGCTGCCGCCTGCAAACGATCGGCGTTGGCGTCGTTGAAGACGATCGCCTTGCCGCTGTCGGACGTGCCGGCGAAATAACGGCACCAGAGTGCGGAGACAAGAGACAGGCCCACCACGTCCTCGCCGCGCCGCAGGCGATCGGCCGTCGACGGCAGGATGAATTTCGGCTGCCGGTTCGAGCCGTCCTGTGCCAGTCGGGCGACCGTGTCGCCGATCTTCGGATTGGCGAACCGTGTTTCGATCAGCTTGCAATAGTCCCTCAGGTCCGTATCCGGTACCGGCGGAATGACCGGGATGATCTCCTCGTGCTCGAGCTTCGCCAGGAAGGCGCGGATCAGCGGCTCCTCCATCGCGTCGTGGACGAAATGAATGTCGAGCAGCGCCGCCGGATAGGCGATTGCCGCGTGGCCGCCGTTGAGGATGCGGATCTTCATGTGCTCATAGGGTGCGACATCCGGGACGAACTGCACCCCAACCTCTTCGAGCGCCGGGCGGCCTTGCGGGAAATTGTCCTCCAGCACCCATTGCTTGAACTCTTCGCAAAAAACCGGCCAGGCATCGTCGATGCCGTAGTCAGAGGCGACGATGCCGATCTCGCGCGGGCCCGTCGCCGGCGTGATCCGGTCGACCATGCCGTTCGGGAAGGCGACATTGGCGTCGATCCAGTCGGCGAACGCCGGATCCGACAGGCGGGCGAGGCCGGACACGGCCGCATGGGTAACTTCGCCATTGCCGGGAATATTGTCGCAGGACATGACGGTGAAAGGCGGAACGCCGCGCGCCCTGCGCTCGGCAAGGCCGGCCAGGATGAGCCCGAACACCGTCTTCGGCGTTGCCGGGTTGCGAGCGTCCTCGGCGATCGCCGGGTGCCCAGGATTGAACTCGCCCGAGGCCGGGTCGATGAAGTAGCCGCCCTCGGTGATCGTCAGCGAAACGATGCGAATGTGCGGACTGGCCAGTTGCGCGACGATGGCCGGAATATCGCCCGGTTTCAGATAGGCGATCATCGCGCCGGTCACATGCGCGCCGGTGCGGTTGTTGTCCTGCTCGACCACCGTGGTCAGAAAATCCTGCGCCTCGAGCTTGGCGCGCATGACCTCGTCCGACGGCAGGACGCCGGCACCGATGATCGCCCAATCGTGGTCGCGCCCAAGATTGAAGAGATCGTCGAGGTAGACGGCCTGATGGGCGCGATGGAAGTTTCCGACGCCGAAATGGACGATCCCGGCGCGCAGATCGTGCCGGTCATAGTTCGGGACGCCGGCCTTGGCCCTGATGACGTCGAGTGCGGCAAGCGAGAGTTTGGTCGTCATTCTATCGTTCCTTTCGAGCACCCGTCCTTGGACGAAGCCTCAGCTCATCCATTGGCCGCCGTCGACGTTGTAGGTCTGCGCCACCACGTAGTCGCTTTCGGAAGAAGCGAGAAAGATTGCCATGCCGGTCAAGTCCTCGGCTGTGCCCATGCGCCCATAGGGAACGGCCTCGCCCACCAGACGCTTCTTCTCGCCGAGAGGCCGGTTCTCGTACTTCGCGAAGAGCGCGTCGACACCATCCCAATGCTCGCCCTCGACGACGCCCGGAGCGATGGCGTTCACATTGATGCGGTGCTTGATGAGATCGAGGCCGGCGGATTGGGTGAGGCTGATGACCGCCGCCTTGGTCGCGCAGTAGACCGCGACCAGCGCCTCACCCCGCCGCCCCGCCTGGCTTGCCATATTGATGATCTTGCCGCCCCGCCCCTGCCCGATCATCTGCTTCGCCGCCGCCTGCAGCGTGAAGAGCGTGCCGGCGACGTTGATCGAGAAAAGCCGCTCATAGCTTGCGCGCGTGATCTCGACGATCGGCGCAAGGTCGAAGAGCGCGGCATTGTTGACCAGGATGTCGAGACCGCCGGCCTGGCGGACGACCGTGGCGATCGCCGCATCGATCGAATCCTGCCGGGTGACATCCATCTCCACCGCGTAGGCCGCCGGTCCGATCTCCGAGGCCGTCTGTCTTGCGCGCTCGACATTGATATCGGCGATCGCCACGGTGGCGCCTTCGCGCACATAGGCCTCCGCGAAGGCGCGGCCTATTCCCCGCGCCGATCCGGTGATCAGCGCGCTTTTTCCTTCAAGACGTTTCATCGAATTGCCAGCCCTTTTTCATCGAATCTGTGCAGGCGCTGCGGGTCCGGCGTCAGGAAGACCCGGTCGCCATGCGTGACGGCAAAATCGCCGCTGACGCGCGCCGTCATCGTGCCGATGCCGTCGGCGTTCACATGCAGGAAGGTATCGGAGCCGAGATGCTCGGCCACGCCGACCGTGCCCTGCCATGTGCCGTGGTCCTTCGACAGCACCAAGTGCTCCGGGCGGACACCGATCGTATGGGCCTGATGGCTGGCCGCCGGGCCGCCGGAAATGAAATTCATCTTCGGCGAGCCGATGAAGCCGGCGACAAAAAGATTGTCGGGCCGGTGGTAGAGTTCGAGCGGCGAGCCGACCTGCTCGATGCGGCCGCGGTTCAAGACGACGATCTTGTCGGCCATCGTCATGGCCTCCACCTGGTCGTGGGTCACGTAGATCATCGTCGTCTTCAGTTGCTGGTGCAGCTGGCTGATCTCGAGCCGCATGTTGACGCGCAGCGCCGCGTCGAGGTTCGAAAGCGGCTCGTCGAACAGGAAGGCCTCCGGCTGGCGCACGATCGCCCGGCCGATCGCCACGCGCTGGCGCTGGCCGCCGGAGAGCTGGCGCGGCTTGCGGTCGAGATAGTCGGTGAGGTTCAAAACGCGGGCGGCGTCGGCCACCTTCTTGTCGATCACCGCTTTGTCCTCGCCCGCCATCTTCAAAGGGAAGGCGATGTTGGCGCGGACGCTCATATGCGGATAGAGCGCGTAGGACTGGAACACCATCGACAGGCCGCGCTTGGCCGGCGGCAATTCGGTGGCGTTCTTGCCGTCGATGACGATGGCGCCGTCGCTGACATCCTCGAGGCCGGCAATCAGCCGCAGAAGCGTCGACTTGCCGCAGCCCGAAGGGCCGACGAAGACGACGAACTCGCCGTCATTGATGTCGAGGTCGATCGACGGGATCACGGCATGGGCGCCGAAGACCTTCGAGACGTTCTTGAGTGTGATGCTTCCCATGAGTCTGACCCTTATTTGACCGCGCCGAAGGTGAGGCCGCGCACAAGCTGCTTCTGCGAGAACCAGCCGAGAATGAGGATGGGGGCGATCGCCATCGTCGAGGCCGCCGACAGCTTCGCGTAGAACAGGCCTTCAGGGCTCGAATAGGAGGCGATGAAGGCGGTGAGCGGCGCCGCTTTGGCGGCACTGAGATTCAAGGTCCAGAACGCCTCGTTCCAGGCGAGGATGATGTTCAGGAGCAGCGTCGAGGCAATGCCCGGTATCGCCATCGGCGTCAGCACATAGATGATCTCCTTGGCAAGCGAAGCGCCATCCATGCGCGCCGCTTCGAGGATCTCGCCCGGGATTTCCTTGAAATAGGTGTAGAGCATCCAGATGATGATCGGCAGGTTGATGAGCGTCAGCACCATCACCAGCCCGGTGCGGGTGTCGAGCAGCCCCGTGTTGCGGAAGATCAGATACATAGGCACCAGCACGCCGACCGGCGGCATCATCTTGGTGGAGAGCATCCACATCAGGACGTCCTTGGTTCGCTTGGTCGGTGCGAAGGCCATGGCCCAGGCCGAAGGAATGGCGATCACCAGGCCGAGCAGCGTCGAGCCGAAAGAGACCACCACCGAGTTCATGAAGTGCTTGAAGTAGTCCGAGCGGCTCTGCACCTCGAAATAGTTCTCGGTCGTCCAATCGAAGAACAGGAAGGCGGGCGGCGAGGCGATCGCCTGCGCCTCCGTCTTGAAGCTCGTCAGGAAGGTCCAGAGGATCGGGAAGAAGATCAGGATGCCGACCGTCCAGGCCAGGGCCGTGGTGACCAGTTTGCGCTGGGTCGAGACATTGCGTGCCATGATATCAAGCCTCCAGCGTCTTGCCGATCATGCGCATCAGGAAGAATGCGACGATATTGGCGAGAATGACCGCGATGATGCCGCCGGCGGACGCGCCGCCCACGTCGAACTGCAGCAGCGCCTGGGCATAGACCAGGAAGGTGAGATTGGTGCTCTGCGTGCCGGGGCCGCCATTGGTGGTGACGAGGATTTCGGCGAAGACCGAAAGCAGGAAGATCGTCTGGATCAGGATGACGACGGTGATCGCGCGCGAAAGATGCGGCAGGACGAGATAGATGAACCGGCTCCAAGCGCCGGCGCCGTCCATCTGCGCTGCCTCCTTCTGCTCCTCGCCGAGCGACTGCAGCGCCGTCAGCAGAATGAGCGTCGCGAAGGGCAGCCATTGCCAGGCGACGATCAGGATGATCGAGAAGAGCGGCGCATTGGCGAGAAAATCGAACGGCTGCAGGCCGACGAGCTTGGCAAGCCAGGCGAAGAGCCCGTTGACCGGGTTCATGAACATGTTCTTCCAGACGAGCGCCGCGACCGTCGGCATGATCAGGAAAGGCGCGATCACCAGGATCCGCACGATCCCCTGCCCGAACATCGGCTGGTCGAGCAGCAGCGCCAGGGCGATGCCGCCGACGACGGTGATGAAGAGCACGCCGAGCACGATTGCGAGCGTGTTGAAGACCGCCTGGAAAAAGGCTGGATCGGTCAGAAAATAGGTGTAATTGGTGAGGCCTGCGAACTCCTCCATTCCCGGCATCAGCAGATTGTAGCGCAGGAGCGAGAAGTAGATCGTCAGCGCCAGCGGCACGATCATCCAGGCCAGGAGCAGAAGCACCGACGGTGCGATCATCAGCCGCGCGGCGGAGCGGGTATGCAAGGTCGCCATGGCGTCCCCCATGTGGTCTCAACGGTGTTCCAAGAAGAGGCAGGCGCATCGTGCCTGCCGAACGCGCGCCCATCGGCAAAAAAGACAGAGCGGGACGCGGGTGAAGGCGGGGTTCGCCCCTCCCTCGTCCCGCTCTGGAGGTGGCCGGGGCGCCGGCCGTTTCCGAACGGCGCCCCGGCCCCTTGGGAGCCTCACTTGATGTAGCCGGCCTTGGTCATCTCGCGTGTGGTCAGCTGCTGCGCGCTGGCGAGCGCCTGATCGACGCTCATCTGGCCGGCGAGCGCGGCCGAGAACACCTGGCCGACCGCCGTGCCAAGACCCTGGAATTCCGGGATCGCCACGAACTGCACGCCGACATAGGGCACTGGCTTCACTGCCGGGTTCTTCGGGTCGGCGGCGTTGATCGAGTCGAGCGTCATTTTCGCAAACGGCGCCGCCTTCTGGTATTCCGGGTTCTCGTAGAGGGAGGTGCGGGTGCCGGGAGGCACGTTCGCCCAGCCTTCCTTCTCGGCGACAAGCTTCAGATAGTCCTTGCCGGTTGCCCAGGCGATGAACTTCTGCGCCGCTTCCGCCTTCTGCGAACCCGCCGGGACGGCAAGGTTCCAGGCCCAGAGCCAGTTGCCGCGCTTGCCGAGGCCGGTATCCGGGGCGAGCGCAAAGCCGACCTTGTCGGCGACCGTCGACTCGTGCGGGTTGGTCACGAAGGAGGCCGCCACCGTGGCGTCGATCCACATGCCGCATTTACCGGTCTGGAACAGCGACAGGTTTTCGTTGAAGCCGTTGGAGGAGGCGCCGGGCGGGCCGGCATCGTTCATCAGCTTGACGTAGAAGTCGAGCGCGTTCTTCCACTCCGGCTGGTCGAACTGCGGCTTCCAGTTCTCGTCGAACCAGCGCGCTCCGAAGGCGTTGGCCGTCGCCGTAAGGAAGGCCATGTTCTCGCCCCAGCCCGCCTTGCCGCGCAGGCAGATGCCGTAGATCTCATTGTTCTTGTCGGTGATCTTGCGCGCCGCGTCCGCGATGAACTCCCAGGTCGGCGCCTCAGGCATGGTGAGGCCGGCCTTCTCGAACAGGTCCTTGCGGTACATGACCATCGAGCTCTCGCCGTAGAACGGCGCGGCATAGAGCTTGCCGTCGATGGTCAGACCGCTGCGGATCGCCGGCAAGAGGTCGTCGACGTCGTAGTCGGCACCGAGGTTGTCGAGCGGCAGGAGCCAGCCCTGCTTGGCCCAGATCGGCACTTCGTAGGTGCCGATCGTCATGATGTCGTACTGGCCACCCTTGGTGGCGATGTCGGTCGTGACGCGCTGGCGCAGCACGTTTTCCTCGAGCGTCACCCACTCGAGCTGAATGTCCGGGTTTTTCGACGTGAACGCGTCCGTCAGCTTCTGCATCCGGATCATATCGCCGTTGTTCACGGTCGCGATGGTCAGGGTCTCTGCTTGGGCCAGGCCTGCCAAAGCGACTGCCGAGCACGTGCCCAGCAGGAAAGTTCTCAAATTCATCGACTTCCTCCCAGAAGAAATTGAGCATTTGCTTTGCTCCTGGGCAATTACTCACCCATTGGCAAAAAAAGTCAATGCGCATTCGCCGCCGCCAAATAGCCAACGCGCTAAGAGTTCATTTTTGTTGAGGACTTTTTGTGGTGATGGGCCGGGAGGACGCAGCCCATTCGGTAAAACGCCGCTGCCGGACTGCTCCCCGGAAGTAGACTCAATCGCCTAGCAGGTACTCGGCAGTTGTCTCGTCGGTGATGAGGCCGTTGATGATCCGTCCCTTGAGAGCCGCTCCCAGGGCTCCGTATTTTCGCTTGCCCTTGGCGATGCCGATCACCGCGGCCCGCTCGCGCGGCGGCAGCGGCACGGAGGCCACGCGCTCGTTGATGCTGCCGGTGAGCAATTCACCGTGATGATCGAACATCCAGCCGCAGATCTCGCCGGCGGCACCCGCCGCCGTCAGCCGCTCCATCTCGTCGCGCGCCAGAAACCCATCCGCACAAAGCGGGGCATCCGGCCCGAGCTCGCCGACCCCGACAAAGGCGGCATCGGCCTCGGCGCCAAGCTCCAGAGCCATTCTGACGAGGCTCTGCTTGTGCAGCACTTCGCGCTCCTCGGCCGACGAGACGAGCACCGGCAAGGGCATCGGGAAATGCCGCGCATTGATGGTGTCGGCCATGCTGAAGATGACGTTGTAATAGGCGGCCGAACCGTCGAGGCGGATATTGCCGGTGAGGGAGACGATGCGGTGCTGCGGACATTCCATCGACGGCAACTGGTCGATCGTCGCCTTCAGCGTCCGGCCGGTGCCGATCGCAAGCACGACCGGCTCGGTTGATTTCAGCCAGCGCTCGATTTCTGCCGCCCCGGCTTCAGCGATCCCTACGGTCGTCGAATTGGATCCGGGATCGCTCGGCACGACATCGACATGCCGCAACTCGTATTTCTCCTTGAGCCGCGCCGCTGCTTCGAGGCAGGCGGCGATCGGATGATCGAGCCGCACCTTGATCAGCCGTTCGGCCATGGCGAGCGACACGAGGCGCTGCGCCGACTGGCGCGAAATCCCCATGATCGACGCGATCTCGTCCTGCGTCCGGCCGGCCACGTAGTAGAGCCAGCCCGCCCGGGCCGCATCGTCCAGCCTGTTGTTGCTCTCCGCCCTGCGCGCCATCGCCAGCGAGTCTCCTTCCCCCGATTTGCTGCCATTATTTGCCGTGTACTGTCAAACAAAGGCGTAACGTGTCGCTGCCGGCAAAAACGCCCGCAACACCGGGAATTCGCGGAAAGCGCACCCAAAATTTTACCGTTTGATAAAAAAATAAAGCGTGTTACCGTTCCCCATCCTGAGAATACATTGGGAGCTAAAAATGGGAACGACGCAATCTGGGATTCTCTACGGGCGGCTGCCGCTCGCGGAGTACGAAACCAATTTCTCCGATCTGCATCCGCCGCTCGACAGGCACGAGGCGCTGGTTGCTTCTGACCGCTGTTACTTCTGTCATGACGCGCCGTGCATGACGGCCTGTCCCACCTCCATAGATATCCCGCTGTTCATCCGGCAGATATCGACAGGCAATCCGATCGGCTCGGCCAAGACGATCTTCGACCAGAACATCCTCGGCGGCATGTGCGCCCGCGTCTGTCCCACCGAAACACTCTGCGAACAGGCCTGCGTACGTAACACGGCGGAGGAGCGGCCGGTCGAGATCGGCCGCCTGCAGCGCTACGCGACCGATGTCGCCATGAAGGAGAACAAGCAATTCTATGCGCGCGCGGCCGCAACGGGACGCCGCATCGCCGTCGTCGGCGCAGGGCCGGCGGGCCTGGCCTGCGCCCACCGACTGGCCGTCAAGGGCCACGACGTGGTGATCTACGATGCGCGTGAGAAATCCGGCGGCCTCAACGAATACGGCATCGCCGCCTACAAGACGGTGGACGATTTCGCCCAGAGGGAAGTCGATTACGTCCTGTCGATCGGCGGCATCGAGGTGCGACACGGCGAGGCCCTCGGCCGCGATTTCTCCCTGGCCGACCTCACCGAGCAATATGACGCCGTCTTCCTCGGCCTCGGCCTCGCCGGCGTCAACGCACTGCGGATCGAGGGCGAGAACGCCGAAGGCGTGGAGGATGCCGTCGACTTCATCGCCGCACTCCGTCAGTCGAAGACCAAGGCCGACGTTCCGGTCGGCCGCCGCGTCGTGGTGCTCGGCGGCGGCATGACCGCGATCGATGCTGCCGTCCAGGCGAAGCTGCTTGGCGCCGAGGAAGTGACGATCTGCTATCGCCGCGGCAAGGAGCACATGAACGCCTCCGAGTTCGAGCAGGATCTCGCGGCATCCAAGGGCGTCACCATCCGCCACTGGCTGCAGCCGAAGCGCATCGCCGTGAAGGACGGCAAGGTCGCCGGCATCGAACTCGAATACACGGCCCTTGAGGAAGGCAAGCTGACGACGACCGGGGAAACGGGTATTATTGCCGCCGAGCAGATCTTCAAGGCAATCGGCCAGAGTTTTCAGGCCTCCGGCCTCGGTGCCTTGCAGATGGAGAGCGGACGCATCGTCGTCGATGCAGAAGGCCGCACCTCGTTCGCCAGGGTCTGGGCGGGCGGCGACTGTGTGCTCGGCGGCGAGGACCTGACGGTTTCCGCCGTGGCGATGGGACGCGATAGCGCCGAATCGATCAACCGGGCTTTCGCTGCGGACGCGCCGCTGGCGAGCGCCGTAGCCTGAACAGGATCGAGAGGACGAGAACAATGGCTGATCTTCGCAACAATTTTGTCGGCATCAAATCCCCGAACCCGTTCTGGCTCGCATCGGCGCCGCCGACCGACAAGGCCTATAACGTCGAGCGCGCCTTCAAGGCGGGCTGGGGAGGCGTCGTCTGGAAGACGCTCGGCGAGGAAGGGCCGCCGGTGGTCAATGTCAATGGCCCGCGCTATGGCGCGATCTGGGGCGCCGACCGCCGCCTGCTCGGCTTGAACAATATCGAGCTCATCACCGACCGCGATCTTTACGTGAACCTGCGCGAGATGAAGCAGGTGAAGATGAACTGGCCGGACCGGGCATTGATCGCCTCGATCATGGTGCCCTGCGTCGAGGATGCCTGGAAGGCGATCCTGCCGCTGGTCGAGGAAACCGGGGCCGACGGCATCGAGCTCAACTTCGGCTGTCCGCACGGCATGTCCGAGCGCGGCATGGGTTCCGCCGTCGGCCAGGTGCCCGAATATATCGAGATGGTGGTGCGCTGGTGCAAACAGTACACGCGCATGCCGGTGATCACCAAGCTGACGCCAAACATCACCGACGTCCGCAAGCCGGCCCGCGCCGCCAAGGCCGGCGGCACCGACGCCGTGTCGCTGATCAACACGATCAACTCGATAACCTCGGTCAATCTCGACACCTTCTCGCCGGAGCCCTCGATCGACGGACGCGGCAGCCATGGCGGCTATTGCGGCCCGGCGGTGAAGCCGATCGCCCTCAACATGGTCGCCGAGATCGCCCGCGATCCGGAAACCTACGGCCTGCCGATCTCCGGCATCGGCGGCATCACCACCTGGCGCGACGCGGCCGAATTCCTGGCGCTCGGCGCCGGCAACGTGCAGGTCTGCACGGCGGCGATGACCTATGGCTTCAAGATCGTCCAGGAAATGATCACCGGCCTGTCCGACTGGATGGATGCCAAGGGCCACCGGACGCTCGACGACATCTGCGGCCGCGCCGTGCCGAACGTCACCGATTGGCAATATCTCAACCTCAACTACGTCACCAAGGCGAAGATCGATCAGGATGCCTGCATCAAATGCGGCCGCTGTCACATCGCCTGCGAGGACACCTCGCACCAGGCGATCACGCAGTTCGTCAATGGCGTGCGCCATTTCGAGGTGATCGAGGAGGAATGCGTCGGCTGCAACCTCTGCGTCAATGTCTGTCCGGTCCAGAATTGCATCACCATGGAGCCGCTCGCCGCCGGTGAACTCGATAAGCGCACCGGCAAGCCGGTCGACCCCAATTACGCCAACTGGACGACTCACCCGAACAACCCGATGGCGCGCCAGGCGGCCGAGTAAGCACAGTCGACAGGACAGCATGGCCGCCGGCAATCGCCGCCGGCCATGTTCATTGTGGCGCGATCAGAACTCGATCACCACCTTGCCGAAAGGGCCGCGATCGAGATGCGCGAGCGCCTCACCGACTTCGGTAAACTTGTAGCGCTTGTCGATGACCGGCTTCAGCCGCAAGCGGTCGACGGCACCAACCAGATCTTCGAGCGCCCGGCGATGCCCGACGCTGATACCCTGCAGCACCGGCGATTTCAGGAGCAGCGGCGCAACCGGGCCGGAAACCTCGAAGCCTTCGAGCACGCCGATCACCGATATACGCCCGTCCGGCGCGACCGCCTTCAGCGACTGGCCGAGGCCGGCGCCGCCGGCGATCTCCAGAATGTGGTCGGCGCCATGGTCGCCGGTGAGCTCATAGACGCACTCTACCCAATCTTCGCTCCGGCGATTGATGCCGTGGTCGGCGCCAAGGGCGAGCGCCTTATCGAGCTTTTCGGAACTGCTCGAGGTCACGATCACCTCGGCGCCGACGGCCTTGGCAATCTGCAGCCCGAAGAGTGCGACGCCGCCCGTGCCCTGCACGACGACGCGGTCGCCGGGTCTCAGGTGGCCCTTCTCGACCAGCGCGAACCAGGCGGTGAGGCCGGCGCACGGCAAGGTGCTCGCCTCGGCGGCATCGAGGCTTTTCGGCGCGGCGACGAACCAGTCTTGCGGAAAAGCGACATATTCCGACAGGACACCCGGATGCACGCCGCCAAGTGTGGCGTAGGCCGGCGTTCTGCCGCTTCCCGGCCGCAAGCCATCGAGCCATCCAGGGGCGAAGGTGGAGATGACGCGGTCGCCGGGGCGGAAGCGGGCCACACCCTTGCCGACCGCTTCGACGACGCCGCTCATGTCCGAAGCCGGCACGAAGGGAAAGGTGAGATCCAGCCCCATGCCGCTTTCCAGCATCAGCTTGTCGCGGTAGTTGAGCGACACCGCCGTCGTGCGGACGAGCACATCAAACTCGCCGGTTTCCGGCATCCTGCGCTCGGTGATCTTCAGGTTGTATGGGCCGACCGTCTCCGTGCTCCACTCCTGCATCCATTTCGACATGCTCGTTCCTTTCGGTTGTGATTGGACAAGCATAGTGTTGAACCAGGATCGCCAGTTGCGATAAGATTTCCCGAGATTGGTTCCTAGGCGGATACAATTAAATGGAACATCTGAATGGCATCTCGGTGTTTGTCGAGGTGGCGGAGGCCGGCGGCTTCTCTGCGGCGGCAGAACGGTTGAACCTCTCGCGCTCCGCGGTCGGTAAGACGATTGCCCGCCTTGAAGAACGCCTCGCCACCCGCCTCTTTCACCGCACGACACGGGCGCAGAGCCTGACCGACGAAGGACAGCTCTTCTATGAGAGCTGCCAGAAAGCACTCGGCGAGATCAGGACGGCCGAAGCCCTACTTGAATCCGGCAAACAGGAGATTCGCGGCCGGTTGCGGATCTCCATGCCGGTGCTCTTCGGCCGCCAATGCGTGGCTCCCGTCTTTCGCGACCTCGTCCGCATTCACCCCCGGCTTGAGCTCGAACTCTCCTTCAACGACCGCGTGGTCGACCTGCTCGACGACGGTTTCGACCTCGCGATCCGCAACAATGTATTGGGCAATGATTCCGGCCTGATGACGCGGGTGATCGCCGAACAGCGCATGACGGTCTGTGCCTCGCCGGCCTATCTCGCGGCATCCGGTGCGCCCCAGACCGTGGCGGACCTCGCAGATCACGACGCCGTGGTCTACTGCCGCGCAGGCCAACAGCGGCCATGGTCGTTCCCCGCCGAAGGCAGTGCCGCAGACACCATCCTGCCGAAAACCCGGCTGCGGCTCGACGATCTCGCGGCGATCGCCGATGCGGCGGCCGAGGGACTGGGCCTTGCCTGGCTGCCATGCTGGTTGGTGCGCGAGCGCGTACAGCGCGGCGAGCTCGTCCGGGTTCTGACGGATCGGCCGGGTCTCGTTTTCAAGGTCCATGCCGTTTGGCCGCAAACACGGCACCTGCTGCCGAAACTGCGCCTGGCGATCGATGCTCTCGCCGCCGGACTGCCGCGCATCATGGAATAGATTTGTCGGGCCAAGCCCCTGGCGTGGTATCGCCGAGCGAACACGAACGCGAAACAGATTGTGTAGAAAACGTAAGTTGTCGCCACCGGCAAACTGGTCGATAAGGGGAAAACCAGCAGCGGCCGGTCGCCGCCGGCAGACCCGGGCAGACTGTTTGACGATCCTTTCCGCCAATACACGCAAGAAGACGCACCTGATTTCCGGCGCCGTGCTCAGCGTCTTCGTGCTAACGCATTTCACAAATCACTCCCTCGGCCTGATCTCGATCGGCGCGATGGAAGCCGGCCGGCAGGTCTTCACGATCGTTTGGCAGAGCGTACCCGGAACCGTCCTGCTCTACGGCGCGCTACTCCTGCACTTCCTGATGGCGCTCGACAGTCTCTATCGCCGCCAGACGCTGAGGATGCCGGTCGGAGAGGCCGTGAAGATCATCTTCGGCCTGAGCCTGCCCTTTCTGCTGATACCCCACGTCGTCGCCACCCGGGTGGAGCCCCTCCTGACCGGGGTCGATGCCGACTATCCCGGCATTCTGCGCGCGCTCTGGTCGAGTTCGATCAGCACGACCCGACAGACGATTGCTCTTCTTTTTGTTTGGAGCCACGCCTGCCTCGGCGCCTGGTTCTGGATGCGCGGGCGTGACTGGTTTCCGCGCTACGAGTTCCTGCTCTATACCGTTGCTCTGCTCGTGCCCATCTTCGCGCTGCTCGGCTTCGTCAACGGCGCCCGTTCTCTCGGTCGCGACTATGCTGAGCATGGCGGCTATGGCGACCGGGCCTATGTCAGCGAGCGGCCGCGCCTCGATCCGGCCCTCGCCGAAAACATCCGGCTCGCCTTCTATGGCGGCTTTGCCGGCCTGATCGGCGGGACCTTGGCGCTGCGCGCGCTGCCGGCGCGGGGCCGTATCCGCGTGCGCTATCCGGATGGGCGCGTGGCGGCGGTCGGGATCGGATTCAGCGTGCTTGAGGCAAGCCGCGCCGCCGGCATCCCGCATGTCTCGGTCTGCGGCGGCCGCGGCCGATGCTCGACCTGCCGGGTGCGGGTCATCGAGGGTCTCGACGGGCAGCCGGCGCCCGAGGCCGCGGAACGTGCCACGCTTGGCCGGATCGGTGCCCCCGACAATGTCCGGCTGGCCTGCCAGTTCCGGCCCACTCACAACGTCACCGTCGTCCCCATCCTCGACACCGACAGCCTCGGGATCAAGACGCAGCTTGCCCGGCAGAACGGCGGCGGGCGTGAGCGGCGCGTGGCCGTGCTCTTCTGCGACCTGCGCGACTTCACCCGCATTGCCGAGCACAAGCTGCCCTACGATACGGTATTCCTGCTCAACCGCTACTTCGAGATGGTTGGCGAGGCGGTCGAGAGTTCCGGCGGCGTCATCGACAAATTCATCGGCGACGGAGCGCTGGCCATCTTCGGGCTGAAGTCGCCGCTGCCCGAAGCATGCCGCCAGGCGCTCGCCGCCGCCTCGCGGCTGTCGACGGGTATTCGCGCGCTCAACCAGACCTTCGGGGACGAGCTCGAACGGCCGCTCCGGCTCGCGATCGGCCTCCATGCCGGACCGGCCATCGTCGGCGAGATGGGCTATGGTCAGGCGACCTCGCTGACGGCGGTCGGCGACACCATCAACACCGCGAGCCGGCTCGAGGGCCTGGCCAAGGAGCACGATGCCGAGCTTGCCGTCTCCGTCGAACTCGTCAAACGCGCCGGCCTCAGTCTCGAGGGCGACAGGCGATTGGATATCAGCCTGCGCGGCCGAAAGGCGACGCTCGAGACCTGGATCGTCGACGATGCCGCGCGCATTGCCAAGATCATCCCGGCACAGGGATAGCTATATTGGCCAACGTGAGCACAAGAGCCGGTTCTGGCCCTCTCCTCGGGTTTAACCAAAAACTAGCACTCTCCGGCGCGCGGGGAGAGCGGACTTGAGGCGGCGTGGCATACCCCTTCGCCCCGCTTGCGGGGAGAAGGTCGGCAGCGGGATGAGGGGCGGCACCGCCATTGCAATTCAACGTCGACCGCTACTCGCGCACCTGTAGCCCGTCGACGAACAGCCGCTCGAGAAAGCGCGCCGCATCTTCGAAGCGCCCCTCGCCTGCGTGCTCCTGGCCGAGCACCGCCCGCACCTGTACGTCGAAATCGGCGTAGTGCTGCGTCGTCGACCAGATGGCAAAGATCAGGTGATAGGGATCGCAATTGGCGATCTTGCCGGCCTTCGCCCAGGCCCGGATAACCTCGGCCTTTTCGTCGACCAATTGCTTCAGCGGCCCCTTCAGCTCGTCCTCGATATGAGGAGCGCCCTGCAGCACCTCATTGGCGAACAATCGGCTTTCCCGTGGGAAATCCCGCGCCATTTCGAGCTTGCGGCGAATGTAGCTGCGGATCTCGGCGACAGGGTTGCCCTCGGCGTTGAATTCGCGCAGCGGATCGAGCCAGGTATCGAGGACGCGGTCGATCAAGGCGCGGTGCATGGCTTCCTTCGTCCGGAAATAATAGAGCAGGTTGGGCTTCGACATGCCCGCCACCTCGGCGATCTGGTCGATGGTCGAACCGCGGAAGCCGCTCGCGGAAAAGACCTCAAGCGCGGCTTCGAGGATCCGCTCCTCCTTCTCCTCCTGGATACGCGTGCGCCTCTGGGTTTTCGCCGCTCTCGGAAGTACCATCTCTCCCCCTGCCGATGCCCGCACCGTCGCGTTTTGCCCAAATTTCGGACGCGCCATTTATTTGGGCAACAAACTGGTTTTTTTCTTTTTCCGGCTTGAGTGCCGCCACGGAAGTTGTAATGTTTACCAACCGGTCAAATTATCAGTCAGATTGCCGACAAAGGCAACGGCTGATCGAAGGGCGCAAAGGAAAGCTCCGATTTGACCGACGGGAACATGGCTATCCCCGGGGAGGGCCTAGCCGGCAAAAGAGGAGAGCGCCATGGCTGCACCTGGCGAGAATAGGCGCGTCAATGCCGACCGCCTGTGGGATTCGTTGATGGAAATGGCGAGGATTGGCCCCGGCGTTGCCGGCGGCAACAATCGCCAGACCTTGACGGACGCCGATGGCGAGGGCCGCCGGCTGTTCCAATCCTGGTGCGAAAAGGCCGGGCTCTCCATGGGTGTCGACAAGATGGGCACCATGTTCATGACCCGTCCGGGCACCGACCCGGATGCCCTCCCCGTCCATATCGGTTCCCATCTCGACACGCAGCCGACCGGCGGTAAGTATGACGGCGTGCTCGGCGTCCTGAGCGGCCTCGAGGTCATCCGCACGCTGAACGACCTCGGCATCAAGACCAGGCATCCGATCGTCGTCACCAACTGGACCAATGAGGAAGGCGCCCGCTTCGCGCCGGCAATGCTCGCCTCCGGCGTCTTCGCCGGCGTCCATACGCTCGATTACGCCTATGCCCGCAAGGACCCGGAGGGAAGGAGCTTCGGTGACGAATTGAAGCGCATCGGCTGGGTGGGCGACGAGGAGGTCGGCGCCCGCAAGATGCATGCCTATTTCGAATATCACATCGAGCAGGGACCTATCCTCGAGGCCGAGAACAAGCAGATCGGCGTCGTCACCCACTGTCAGGGCCTGTGGTGGCTGGAGTTCACGCTGACCGGCAAGGAGGCCCATACCGGCTCAACGCCGATGAACATGCGTGTCAATGCCGGCCTCGCCATGGCGCGCATCCTCGAAATGGTGCAGACCGTCGCCATGGAAAGCCAGCCGGGCGCCGTCGGCGGGGTTGGCCAAATGTTCTTCTCGCCCAATTCCCGCAATGTGCTGCCGGGCAAGGTCGTCTTCACCGTCGACATCCGCTCGCCGGACCAGGCCAAGCTCGATGGGATGCGCGCCCGGATCGAAGCCGAAGCGCCGAAGATTTGCGAACCGCTCGGCGTCGGCTGTTCGATCGAGGCGGTCGGCCATTTCGACCCGGTCACCTTCGATCCCAAGCTGGTGTCCACTGTCCGCGGCGCCGCCGAGAAGCTCGGCTACAGCCATATGAACCTCATCTCCGGCGCCGGCCACGATGCCTGCTGGGCGGCAAAGGTCGCCCCGACCACGATGATCATGTGCCCGTGCGTCGATGGACTCAGCCACAACGAGGCGGAAGACATTTCCAAGGAATGGGCCGCCGCCGGCGCGGACGTTCTCTTCCACGCTGTTCTGGAAACGGCCGAGGTCGTCGAGTGAGTTTGCGGGCGGGACGACAAGTTCCGCCCTTTTTACTTGGTGGCCCCGGCCGCCGAAGCACCATCCAGAGGAAGATAACCAATGAGCACTGTCATCAAGGGTGGAACCGTCGTTACCGCCGACCTGACCTACAAGGCCGACATCAAGGTCGAAGGCGGCAAGATTGTCGAAATCGGCCCCAATCTCACCGGCACCGACACGCTGGATGCGACCGGCTGCTACATCATGCCGGGCGGCATCGATCCGCACACGCATCTCGAAATGCCCTTCATGGGCACCTACTCCTCCGACGATTTCGAGAGCGGCACCCGTGCGGCGCTTGCCGGCGGCACGACCATGGTCGTCGATTTCGCGCTTCCCTCGCCCGGCCAGTCGCTGCTCGAGGCGCTGACCATGTGGGACAACAAGTCGACCCGCGCCAATTGCGACTATTCCTTCCACATGGCGATCACCTGGTGGAGCGAGCAGGTCTTCAACGAGATGGAGGCGATCGTCAAGGACAAGGGCATCAACACCTTCAAGCACTTCATGGCCTATAAGGGCGCGCTGATGGTGGACGACGACGAGATGTTCTCGTCCTTCCAGCGCTGCACCGCGCTCGGCGCCCTGCCACTGGTCCACGCCGAAAACGGCGACGTCGTCGCCCAGCTCCAGGCGAAGCTGCTTGCCGAGGGCAATAGCGGCCCCGAGGCGCACGCCTATTCGCGGCCGGCCGAGGTCGAGGGCGAGGCCACCAACCGCGCCATCATGATCGCCGACATGGCCGGCTGTCCCGTCTATATCGTCCACACCTCCTGCGAGCAGGCGCATGAGGCGATCCGGCGGGCCCGCGCCAAGGGCATGCGCGTCTTCGGCGAGCCGCTGATCCAGCATCTGACGCTCGACGAGACGGAGTATTTCAACAAAGACTGGGATCATGCGGCCCGCCGGGTGATGTCGCCACCCTTCCGCAACAAGCAGCATCAGGATAGCCTGTGGGCCGGCCTTGCCTCCGGTTCGCTGCAGGTGGTGGCGACCGATCATTGCGCCTTCACGACGGCGCAGAAGCGCTTCGGCGTCGGCGATTTCACCAAGATCCCGAACGGCACCGGCGGTCTTGAGGACCGCATGCCGATGCTCTGGACCTACGGAGTCAATACTGGCCGCATCACCATGAACGAATTCGTTGCGGTGACGTCCACCAACATCGCCAAGATCCTCAACATCTATCCGAAGAAGGGCGCGATCCTCGTCGGCGCCGATGCCGACCTCGTCGTTTGGGACCCGAAGCGCTCGAAGACGATCTCGGCGAACAATCAGCAATCGTCGATCGACTACAATGTCTTCGAGGGCAAGACGGTCACCGGCCTGCCGCGCTTCACGCTGACGCGCGGCGTCGTGGCGATCGAGGAAGGGGCGGTGAAAACGCAGGAAGGCCACGGCGAATTCGTCCGGCGCGACCCCTTCCCGGCGGTCAGCACGGCGCTGTCGACCTGGAAGGAAGTGACCGCACCGCGCGCCGTGCAGCGCACGGGCATTCCGGCGACCGGCGTGTGACGGATTTCGGATGCTGCGTTCGTCATCCGCCACGTGTGAGAGGATCGGCCGGAACCAGTCCATCGAGTTCCGGCAGCAGCACGACGCTCTCCTGCTCCTTCGGATCTGTCCGGGCGATGACCGCCGTGCAGGGACTGTCGGAAAGATTGGCCGGCAGATGCGGCACGCCGGCCGGGATGTAGAACATCTCGCCGGCCCTGACGATCACATGCTCCTCGAGCCGCTCGCCGAACCAGGTATGCGCCTCGCCGGCAAGCACGTAGATCGCCGTCTCATGGCTCTCGTGGAGATGCGCCTTGGCGCGCGCACCGGGCGGCATGGTCAACAAATGCATGCAGATGCCGGTGGAGCCCACCGTCTCGGCGGCGATGCCTTCGAAATAGTTGAGCCCCTGCTTGCCGGCATAGCCGCTGCCCGGCCGCACGACGCGACAGCCAGGATGGGATGATCGAGACATGACCGTTCTCCAGAATTCGCTGAAAAACCTTGAACAGGAGCCTTCCGCGGCAAATCCGCGATTGCAAGTTGCTGGCCCGGATAGCAGTCTGGCACAGGCAAGACATAATGAGAATCCATCCATGACATCCAATCCCGCCTCCGTGGTCTCGGCCCGAAATCTCGGCCTGACGTTTCAGACCAGCGACGGGCCGGTCAATGCGCTGACGGGCGTCAACCTCGACGTCGCCAAGGGGGACTTCGTCTCCTTCATCGGCCCTTCCGGCTGCGGCAAGACGACATTCCTGCGCATCATCGCCGATCTCGAGAAGCCGACCGCCGGCACTATCGCCGTCAACGGCATGACGCCGGAGGAGGCTCGCCACAATCGCGCCTATGGCTACGTGTTCCAGGCGGCCGCGCTCTATCCCTGGCGGACGATCGAGAAGAACATCGCCCTGCCGCTCGAGATCATGGGCCATTCCGGGCACGAGCAGAAGGCGCGGATCGAACGGACGCTGGAGCTCGTCAACCTTACCGGCTTCGGCAAGAAATATCCCTGGCAGCTTTCCGGCGGCATGCAGCAGCGCGCCTCGATTGCCCGCGCGCTCGCCTTCGACGCTGACCTCTTGCTGATGGACGAACCCTTCGGCGCCCTCGACGAGATCGTCCGCGATCACTTGAACGAGCAGCTCCTGAAGCTCTGGGCGCAGACGAACAAGACGATCTGTTTCGTCACCCACTCGATCCCGGAGGCCGTCTATCTCTCGACCAAAATCGTCGTGATGAGCCCGCGCCCCGGCCGGGTGACCGACATCATCGAATCGACGCTGCCGAGGGAACGGCCGCTCGGCATCCGCGAAACGCCGGAGTTCTTGGAGATTGCCCACCGGGTGCGGGAAGGCCTGAGAGCGGGGCACAGCTATGATGAATAGTGCCTGCGCCGCCCAGGTTCGCTGTCGGGATGCAACCTTGGCGGACATGAAAGCCTGCGCCGACATCTTCAATCGCTGGGTAGATGCTACGGTCTGGATGCCGAGGATCCACGGGCCCGCCGATGTAGAGCGCTATTACCGGGAAACGCTCTTTGCGAAGGGCACGGTCATCATCATTGCCGAGTCTCGAGGCGAAATTGCAGGCTTTCTCGCCCTCGCCGAGGAGCAATTTGTGTCGGCGCTCTATCTCGATCCATCCTACAGGGGCGCGGGAATTGGGGCCGCGCTACTCAGCGAAGCGAAGAGGCGAGCAAAGGGCGAGCTCAAGCTTTGGACCTTTGCAGAAAATGCCCGCGCCCAGCGCTTTTACGAACGCCAGGGCTTCGTGCCGATACGCCGAACGAGCGGCGACAACGAGGAAGGCTTGCCCGATATTCTCTATCTTTGGCGCGCCGAGCCGTTGAGCGGCGGAGGCGCCGATGCATAAGCCGAGCTTCCCCCGCGACAAACTGCTGCCGATCGGCACCGTCGTCCTGGTTCTTATCGCCGTCTGGTACGTCGCCGCCATCTTCCTCAACGCGCCCTTCGAGCGCGACACGGCGGCGCGTGCCGGCACCGAGATCGCGTTTTCCGACCTCGTCAGGAACACGATGGTGCAGGAAAGGCCGGTGCTGCCCGCACCGCACCAGGTCATCGCCGAAATCTGGGACACGACAGTAAACAAGGCGATCACCTCGAAGCGCAGCCTCGTCTACCATGCCTGGATCACGCTTTCGGCCACCCTGCTCGGCTTCGGCATCGGCGCAGCGCTCGGCGTGCTTCTCGCCGTCGGCATCGTTCACAATCGCGCCATGGACCGCTCGCTGATGCCCTGGGTGATCGCCAGCCAGACGATACCGATCCTGGCGATCGCGCCGATGATCATCGTCGTCTTGAATGCGATCGGCATCGCCGGCCTCTTACCGAAGGCGCTGATCTCCACCTATCTGTCGTTCTTCCCGGTGGTGGTCGGCATGGTCAAGGGCCTGCGCAGTCCCGAAACGATCCAGCTCGACCTGATGCACACCTACAATGCCTCGGCGGCGCAGACTTTCTGGAAGCTGCGCTGGCCCTCCTCCATGCCCTATCTCTTCACCTCGCTGAAGGTCGCCGTCGCCATCTCGCTCGTCGGCGCCATTGTCGGCGAACTGCCGACCGGGGCCGTGGCGGGGCTCGGTGCGCGACTGCTTGCAGGCTCCTATTACGGCCAGACCGTGCAAATCTGGGCGGCGCTGTTCATGGCGGCTGCCCTAGCGGCAGTTCTCGTGATGATCGTCGGCTTCGCGCACACGGCCGTCCTCAAGCGCATGGGAGCCAAGCCATGAATTTTACCGCTCTCGCCGGCGCTGTTTTCTTCTGGCTGGTCGCCTGGGCCGTCAACGAATGGCTGGTCCGCCAGCGCTTTGAGAGCGAAGCGGCCAACAATGCGGCGCGCTCCGCCGTGCCGCTCCTTTTCGGCGTCACGATCCTGGTCCTGTGGGAGGGCATCGTTCGCGGCTTTGCCATCCCGTCTGTGCTGCTGCCGGCGCCGTCGATGATCTGGGCGCGGCTCGTCAATTCGGTACCGACGCTGACTGCCGATTTCCGCCAGACCTTCCTGAAATCCGTGCTGACCGGCTATGCACTCGGCTGCGGCCTCGGTTTCCTGGTGGCAATCCTCATCGACCGCTCTCCCTTCCTCCAGAAAGGCCTGCTGCCGCTCGGCAATTTCGTCTCCGCCCTCCCCGTCATCGGCGTCGCCCCGATCATGGTCATGTGGTTCGGCTTCGACTGGCAATCGAAGGTGGCCGTCGTCGTCATCATGACCTTCTTTCCGATGCTGGTGAACACCGTCTCCGGCCTTGCTGTCGCCAGCCAGATGGAGCGCGACCTGATGCGCACCTATGCGGCGACTTGGTGGCAGACGCTCGTCAAGCTGAGGCTGCCCGCCGCCTGGCCTTTCATTTTCAACGCACTCAAGATTAACTCGACGCTGGCGCTGATCGGCGCGATTGTGGCCGAGTTTTTCGGAACGCCCATTGTCGGCATGGGTTTCCGGATCTCCACGGAAGTGGGGCGCATGAACGTCGACATGGTCTGGGCCGAAATCGCCGTTGCGGCGGTGGCTGGCTCCGCCTTCTACGGGGTGGTCGCGCTCATCGAGCGCGCCGTCACCTTCTGGCATCCGTCCATCCGCAGTGGCCGAGCCTGACAATCAAGCAATGATAAGAGGGAACTGACATGAACAAAAAACTTGCATCTCTGCTGGCAGCGGGCGCCTTTTCGCTTGCCGCCTTCCATGCCAATGCCGCCGACAAGGTCACGCTGCAATTGAAATGGGTGACGCAGGCCCAGTTCGCCGGCTACTACGTCGCCAAGGACAAGGGGTTTTACGAGGAAGAGGGCCTCGACGTCGACATCAAGCCGGGCGGTCCGGACATCGCTCCGCCGCAGGTGATCGCCGGCGGCGGCGCCGATGTCATCGTCGACTGGATGCCGTCCGCTCTCGCCACCCGCGAAAAGGGCGTGCCGCTCGTCAACATCGCCCAGCCCTTCAAGAAATCCGGCATGATGCTCACCTGTCTCAAGGAATCGGGCGTGAAGACCCCCGAGGATTTCAAAGGCAAGACGCTCGGCGTCTGGTTCTTCGGCAACGAGTACCCGTTCCTCTCCTGGATGTCGCAGTTGAAAATCCCGACGGATGGCGGCCCGAACGGTGTCACCGTCCTGAAGCAGGGCTTCAACGTCGACCCGCTGATCCAGAAGCAGGCGGCCTGCATTTCGACGATGACCTACAATGAATACTGGCAGGTCATCGACGCGGGCATCAAGGCGGAGGATCTCGTCACCTTCAAATACGAGGACCAGGGCGTCGCCACCCTCGAGGACGGCCTCTATGTCCTCGAGGACAAGCTCAAGGACGCGGCCTTCAAGGAGAAGATGGTGAAGTTCGTCCGCGCCTCGATGAAGGGCTGGAAATATGCCGAGGAGAACCCGGACGAGGCCGCGGATATCGTGCTCGAAAACGACTCGACCGGCGCCCAGACGGAGAAGCACCAGAAGCGCATGATGGGCGAAATCGCCAAGCTGACGGCAGGTTCGAACGGCGCGCTCGACGAGGCCGACTACAAGCGCACGGTCCAGTCGCTGCTCTCCGGCGGGTCCGATCCGGTCATCTCCAAGGAGCCGGAACGCGCCTGGACCCACGAGATCACCGACGCAGCGCTGAAATAGGCCGCGGCTTGCGTCAGACCGAGAAGCGCGCGGCGGTATGCCGCGCGCTTTTGGGCAACCCGCCCCAGTTGTTAAGCTTGCATTTAACTCGCTCCACTATAGCCTCCCGGCAGATCACCAGGGAGAAATACTGAGGCACCATCGTTTCCGGCCTCTTGTAAGCATTTGCTACCGCGCTTACATAGCCCGGAACGATTGACTGGAGACGAGGCGCAGGGAGGAACCGGTTTTCTCTGGTTTCGCTTCCTTGAGTAATTTCTCCCGCGTCGGTACCTTCGATTTGATGCTCTGGGTCGGGCATTTTGAACGCGTGGATCGCACCGGTCGGCAATGCCGGCGGAACACGCGGGAAATAGCATGATTGCACGCGGAGCTTCGCCCTTGATGAGCGGCGAGGCAGCATGATTTACTTCTGTCAGGACAATATGCCGATGGCTCAGAAACTCCTTCCTCTTCTCGGCGCATGTGCAGCAATCACGCTCGGCACGTTTTCGGGCGTCTCGGCCGAGGAGGCCGCAAAGCCGCAGCCGTCGCAGGCACTGCCATCGATCGTCGTGACGGAAGCGGCAGAACGCAAGATCAGCGACCGCGTCCTTGCCACCGGGTCGATCCAGGCGGTCGAGGAAACCTATGTTGCACCGCTCGTCGACGGGCTTTCCATCCGCTCGTTGAATGTCGATGTCGGCGATCGCGTCGAAGAGGGTAGCATCCTTGTCGTCCTCAACGACGACGCGCTGCTTCTGCAGAAAAGTCAGCTGGAGGCCAATCTCGCCAAGGCGGAAGCCTCGCTCGCGCAGCTCAAAGCCCAGCTTGCCGAGGCGACGGCGAATTCCGAAGAGGCGACGCGCGTCGCCGATCGCGCCGTACGGCTTTCGGAGAACGGCACGGTCTCGACCGCCGAGGCGGACCGCCTGAAGGCACTCGCCGCCGCCACGCGCGCCCGCCTTCGCTCGGCCGAGCAATCGGTGGGCGTCGCCAGAGCGGACATCAAGGTTGTCCAGGCGCAGATCGACGAGATCGACCTCAGGCTTGCCCGTACCGAGGTAAAGGCCCCGGTCAGCGGCGTGATCTCGGCAAAGAACGCCAAGGTCGGCGCGATCGCCAGCGGCAATGGGGAACCGCTCTTCGCAATGATCCGCGACGGTGCGATCGAGATGAAGGCCGATGTCGCCGAGTCCGATATCGTCAAGCTTGCCGTCGGGCAACCCGCAACGGTGAAGCTCGCCGGAAGCAATGCGACCGTCGCGGGCAAGATCCGCCTGATCGCGCCGACGATCGATCAAGACACGCGGCTCGGCAAGGTTCACATCAGCCTCACCGACACGACCGAGGCGCGCGCCGGCATGTACGCGAGCGCGGTCATTACGGTCGAAGAAAAGCAGACGGTCGTCCTGCCGCAAACCGCCGTTACATCGGAAGACGGCAAGACCATCGTTCGCAAGGTCGAAGACGGCATCGTTCGGCTGGTTCCGGTTGAGACCGGCATCCAGGACGGGCAGTTTGTCGAGATCCTTTCCGGCCTCAAGCCGGGCGAGCAGGCCGTGGCCAAGGCCGGCGCCTACGTGCGTGACGGCGACCGGATCAATCCGGTCAAGTCCGACCAGCCGATAACCAATTGACGGGAACAGAGACCATGAACTTCTCCGCCTGGTCCATCCGCAATCCGGTCGCGCCGATTCTGGCGTTTTTCGTGCTCGTCGTGCTCGGCTGGCAGTCCTTCAATTCGCTGCCGATCACCCGCTTCCCGAACATCGACGTCCCGATCGTCTCGATCGTCGTGGCGCAGAGCGGAGCCGCCCCCGCCGAACTCGAGACCCAGGTGACCAAGGAAATCGAGGACGCGGTAGCCGGCATCTCCGGCGTCGACCATATCGAGTCGACGATTACCGACGGGACATCCACCACCGCAGTCATCTTCCGCATGGAAGTGCCCACGCAACAGGCCGTTCAGGATGTCAAGGACGCGATCGACCGCATCCGCGGCGACCTGCCGACCTCGATCGAGGAGCCGATCGTCTCCAAGGTTGACGTGGAAGGCCAGGCCATCCAGACCTTTGCCGTCTCCTCGCCCGGCATGACGCTCGAGGAGCTGTCCTGGTTCGTCGACGACACGATCAAGCGCGCCATCCAGGGCCAAAGCGGCATCGGTCGGGTCGACCGCTATGGCGGGTCCGACCGCGAAGTGCGCATCGAGCTCGATGACGACCGGCTGAATTCCTTCGGGATCACCGCGGCTGACGTCAACGGCCAGCTCCGCCGCATGAACATGGATCTCGGCTCGGGCCGCGGTCAGGTCGGCGGCAGCGAACAGGCGATCCGTACGCTGGGCGACGCGCGCGACGTTTCCCAGCTCGCCAACACGATGATCTCGCTGCCGAACGGACGCTTCGTGCGTCTGTCGGAGCTCGGCAAGGTTACCGATACCTACGAGGAGCCGAAGTCCTTCTCGCGCTTCAACGGCCACCCGGGCGTTACCTTCGCGGTGTTCCGTGCCAAGGGGGCGAGCGAGGTGAGCGTCGCCGAAACAGTCGCCAAGACCCTCGACGAGATCCGCGCCAAGCATCCGGACGTCACCATCGAGATGGTCGACGATCTGGTCTACTTCACCTATGGCAACTACGAGGCGGCGATACATACGCTGATCGAGGGTGCTCTGCTCGCCGTCATCGTCGTTATGCTGTTCCTGCGCAACTGGCGCGCCACCTTGATCTCAGCGGTTGCCCTGCCGCTTTCAGCCATCCCGACTTTCTGGGTCATGGAGCTCCTTGGCTTCTCGCTGAACCTCGTGAGCTTCCTGGCGATGACGCTCGCAACCGGCATTCTCGTCGACGATGCAATCGTCGAGATCGAGAATATCGAGCGCCATATCCGCATGGGCAAGTCGCCCTACAAGGCGGCGATCGAGGCAGCCGACGAGATCGGCCTTGCGGTCATCGCCACCACCTTCACCATCATCGCGGTCTTCGTGCCCGTTTCCTTCATGCCAGGCATTCCGGGGCAATACTTCATCCAGTTCGGGCTGACGGTCGCTGTCTCGGTCTTCTTCTCGCTGCTCGTCGCCCGCCTGATCACGCCGGTGATGGCGGCCTATCTGATGAAGCCGACGGATGTCGGCGGCGGTCACCACGATGATGACGGCTTCATGATGCGGCAGTACACGCGGGTCGTGCACTTCACCACGAAACGCTGGTATACGCGCTACTCCACGCTGGTCGTGGCAATCCTGCTCACTATCGGCTCCGTCGCCGCGCTCATCGCCTTCGTGCCCGGTAGTTTCCTGCCGCCGGAGGACAATTCGCGCGTCAGCCTGTCGATTGAACTGCCGCCCGATGCGATGCTCGAGGACACGGACCGGACGACCACGGAAATCTACAACCGCATCAAGGATATCGAGGGAGTCGAGAACGTCTTCGTCCTCGGGGGCGCCTCGCCGAAGGGCGATCTCGAACTGCGCCGCGCCGCCGTCACCGTGCTGCTCAAGAAGCTCGATCACTCGCTTGTCAACAAGGTCGTCAACGACGTTATCGGGCGCACGCCGCTGATCGGTGAGTATCTGCCGAAGCTGCCGCCGGCTGGCCGCACCAAGCCGCAATCTCAGATCGAGAAGGAAATCTTCGCGCGGCTGCAATCGATCCCGGATCTCCGCGTTACCAAGTTGAACGATCGCGGCGAGCGCGACCTGTCGTTCAACCTGCTTTCCAACAACGAGGCGGATCTGGAGACGGCCATCGCCACGCTCGAAGCGAAGCTCCGCAGGGATCCGCTGCTCGCCAATGTCAGCCCCGACGGTGCCCTGCCGCGGCCGGAACTGCAGATTCGTCCGCGCGATGAGCAGATGTCCCGCCTCGGCATCACCACGGCGGAGATCTCGGAAGTTATCCGCGTCGCCACGATCGGCGATATCGACGCACAACTGACGAAGATTGCGCTCGACGGGCGGCTGATCCCGATCCGGGTCCAGCTCAACCGCGATTTCCGGACAGATCTGGCTGCGATCCGCAATCTCAGGGTACAGACGGCGTCCGGTGCGACAGTCCCGCTCGCGAGCGTCGCCGACATCAACTATGGAGAAGGGCCGAGTTCCATCAAACGCTATGACCGCAACCGCGTTGTGAAGCTCGGCGCCGATCTGCCCGTAGGCGTCGCCCTCGACACCGCGTCGGCCCGCTTCAAGCAGATCGCCTCCGAAGCGAAGCTGCCGGGGACCGTCGAGTTCCTCGAAAGTGGCGACGCCGAAGTGCAGGCGGAAATGCAGCAGAGCTTCGGCAATGCGATGCTGCTGGGCCTGATGATGGTGCTGGTCGTGCTCATCCTCTTGTTCAAGGACGTCATCCAGCCATTCACTATCCTGTTCTCGCTGCCGCTGGCGATCGGCGGCGTGGCAGCCGCTTTGATCCTCACGCAGAATGCGCTCTCCATGCCCGTCCTGATCGGCATCCTCATGCTGATGGGCATCGTCACCAAGAACGCCATCCTGCTCGTCGATTTCGGCATCGAGATGATGCATCACGGCATGGACCGGACGCTGTCGATGATCGAGGCTGGCCGCAAGCGCGCCCGGCCGATCGTCATGACCTCCATCGCTATGTCCGCCGGTATGCTCCCCTCTGCACTCGGCGTCGGCGAAGGCGGCTCGTTCCGGGCGCCGATGGCGATCGCGGTCATCGGCGGCATCATCGTCTCGACGGTGCTCAGCCTCGTCGTCGTCCCCTCCTTCTTCCTGATCATGGACGACCTGTCGCGTCTTCTCGCCTGGACCTTCGGCCGCATGGTCGGCAAGAAGGAGGAAGAAGACCTGCCGCTCGACCGCGAGGCGCTCAGCAAGCTTGCCGCAGAACAGGGCACGACGATCGAAAGCCTGGAGGAGCGTGTCAAGGCGCTGGAGGCCGAGCGGCGCGGCAAGTCCGACCGCAAGGTCATCAGCCATCCGGCACTCGCCGCCGAGTAAGCCGTATTTTCTAAGAACTACTGCTGCACCCGTTCCGAGCAGGGACAAGCAGCAGCGCCTCTTTTCGCCAAGTTGTTTGATATGGGTCAAGTTAGGACCGGCGCGAAAACCGCTAGCTTAGTCACGATTTTTCGGACGAGCGGTATGAAGACCTTGCGATTGACCTCCAGCGACCGGGCCATCCTCCTCAATGCGCGATTCTTTTCGCGGCTGCCGCGATCCGCGATAGAGGCGATTGTCGAGGGCGCGACAGTTTCGACGCACGAAGCGCACGTCACGCTGTTTCGCCAGAACGAGCCGCTCGACGATGTGCTGGTCGTCCTCTCGGGGCTCGTCCGCCTCTATCGCCTGGGCAAGGTACGGGCGCGAAGCCGGTGTCGCAGTCTTCCCGAAAGGCGAATTGATCGGCGTCAACGCCATGTTCCTGGATCGCCGCGCGACCGCCAATGCCCAGGCCGCCGAACACTCGATCATCGCCCGGCTGGAAGGCGGCAAGCTGCGCCGGCTGGCCGCCGAAGACCCGCCCGTTGCCCAGGCGCTTCTCGAAATTCTTTGTCACCACGGCAAGCTGGCCGAGGACTGCCTTGCCGAAGACCGGCTTCTCACCGCGCCTCAGCGCGTCGCGAACTACATTCTGAGCCATTGCCCGAACGGTTCCCAGAGCTTCTCCTTCCGCCTGCCGTTTCAGAAGAGCGTGCTCGCCGGCAAACTCGGCCTCGCCCCCGAGGCACTGTCGCGCGCCTTCTCCACGCTTCGTCAATCGGGCGTCGTGGTGAAGGGCCGGGTGATCGAAATTCGCGACCGTCAGGCGCTCGAACAGTTCTAAGGTACCGAGTTTAGAGCCCGCCCTGCACCGTCAGGAACTCGACGATCCGGTCGATGCCGTCGCCGCGCTTCATGTCGGAAAAGACGAAGGGCTTTTCGGCGCGCATACGTGTCGCATCGCGCTCCATAACTTCGAGATCGGCGCCCACATAAGGAGCGAGATCCTTCTTGTTGATCACCAGCAGATCCGACCTGGTGATCCCCGGGCCACCTTTGCGCGGGATTTCCTCCCCCTGGCAGACGGAGATCACATAGATGGTCAGGTCCGCCAGGTCGGGCGAAAAGGTCGCAGCGAGGTTGTCGCCGCCCGATTCGATGAAGACCACGTCGAGATCGGGGATGCGGCGGTTGAGGTCGGCAATCGCCTGAAGATTGATCGAGGCGTCCTCGCGAATCGCCGTGTGCGGGCAGCCGCCGGTCTCGACGCCGACGATTCGCTCCGAAGGCAGCGCCTGCATCCGCACCAGCGCCTCGGCGTCCTCTTTCGTGTAGATATCATTGGTGACGACGGCGACCGAATATTTCTCGCGCATCGCCTTGCACAGCTTGTCGGTCAGCGCCGTCTTGCCGGACCCGACCGGGCCGCCGATGCCGACGCGAAGGGGACCGTTTTTCGATGGCATTTTCTATGTCCTTTCCGGGCGCCTGAGTCTTTGTTTTCCATGCATGTCGTTGGCCCAAAACCGTTGCCACTTTTGGGCGACATGCATCACGAACGAAACAGGCGCGAATGCAGGGTTTCATGTCTGAGCGATGCAATATCGGCCATGATCGCGGCCGAGCCAAGATCGTCGAGCGAGCCGCGCGCGGCGCGAGCGGCAATCGCCGCCATCGCCGCCTCCAGCCCGGCAAGCAAGCCGACGCCGTCGCGCTGGCCGATGACGCCGCAACGGATGGCGACCGATACGGCATTGGAGGTCGTTGCGTTGAGAAAGGCCGCGATCGTCGGCTCAAGTCCGGTCCGATGCGCACCGGCGACGGCACCGACCGCCACCGGATAGGCGGCCGTCGATCCGAGCGTCTCCAGCACCGGGTGCGGCCAGTGGCCGGCGGCGGCAAGGAACGCCTCGCCAAGAAGCATGGTTTCCATGTGCCGCTCGCGCGAGCCGGCAAGCGCCTCGGCAAGTTCGCCGACCGCCCGTAGCCGGGCTGGATCGTCATGGCCGCGATAGCTTTCCGCCAGAAGCAGCGCGTCGTTCCAGATCGGGCCGCGGTTCACCAGCGTTTCCAGCCACTGCCGCAGATCGCCGGCACTTGTAACGAGGCCGTCATGAACGGCCTGCTCCAATCCGCCGGAATAGGAAAAGGCGCCGACCGGAAAGGCAGGCGAGAGCCAGGTGACGAGGCGCAGCAGAGCCTGCGTGGCGGCCTCGTCAGCCATGGTCGTGGTGGTGACCGTGCCCATGGTGGTGATGGCCGGTGCCGTGATAGGCGCCGCGCAAGGGTTGGAACGGCTCGACCACTTCGCTTACCGTCGCTCTGAGCCCTTCAAGCATGACGCGGATGACGGGATCGCGGGCGATCAAGATCCGCCCCTCCTCGACCGCCGCCGGCAGATGCCGGTTGCCGAGATGCCAGGCGATTTCGATCAGATGCAGCCCGTCGCGCGGAAGGATTTCGTAGAGCGCCTCCTCGGCCGCTTTCACTTCGACATAGCCGCCGCCTTCCAGCACCAGCAGGTCGCCGTCGGCGAGCATTACCGGCTCCTTGAGGTCGAGCATCACCACATCGTCATTTTCGAGATGCAGGAGCTTGCGGCGCAGATGCCGCTGGTCGTGGGTCAGCGTCACCCGGTGAAGCGGCGCCTTGTCGGCGGCACCCGGAGAGAGGATCTCCGTCGAACGATAGGGCACGTCAGATGACCTCGACCTTTTCCGGATGCACGACCTCGACACGCGCTTCGACGAGCAGGTCGGCCATCGCCGCCTTGAAGGATTTCAGATGCGGTTCGCCGAAGTGCGCATCGAGGGCCGCCCGGCTCTTCCAGGTCTCGACGAAGACGAGCGCGTCCGGTTCGGCGGGCTTTCGATAGAGATCGTAGCTGATGCAGCCCTCCTCCTTGCGGGTGGCCTCGATCAGCGGTGCGGCACGGGCCACGACGTCGTCGCCCTTGCTTGCATGCGCCTTAAGATATGCGATGACGTAAACCATTGAAATGCGTACCTCCGACGGGCTTCACATTAACAAGAAAAAGCCCCGGCGCCAGCAGCAAGAGGAAAATCCAAACGGCTTTCCAACCTGCGTGCGGCAGCGGGGCTTATATGATCACAATGCCGGATCAGGCAGCGATCTTCTGCGACTTCAGCGCCTCGAGAATGTTCTGCGGCGAGGAAACGCCATAGGGGTCGCTATCGCAATTGTCGGAATAGCCTTCCTCTTCGAACCACTGCTCGACCGTGCCGTTATTGACGATGGCGGCGTAGCGCCAGGAGCGCATGCCGAAGCCGAGATTGTCCTTGGCGACCAGCATGCCCATCTTGCGGGTGAACTCGCCCGAACCGTCCGGAATGAGCTTGACGTTTTCCAGCCCCTGCGATTTGCCCCAGGCGTTCATGACGAAGGCGTCGTTGACCGAGATGCAATAGATCTCGTCGATGCCGAGCGCGCGGAACTCGGGCGTCAGCTTCTCGAAATCCGGCAGCTGGTAGGTCGAGCAGGTCGGGGTGAAGGCGCCCGGCAGCGAGAACAAGACGACGCGCTTGCCGACGAAATAGTCGTTCGACGAGACATCCTGCCAGCGGAACGGATTGGAACCGCCAACGGATTCGTCGCGGACGCGGGTGCGGAAGGTTACAACGGGAACTTTTCTGCCGAGCATCATCATCTCCTTCGAGTGGGCAGCCGGCCGTCAAGTCTTGGGAGGAAGAGCAGCCGGCGAAAGGGAAGGCCCCTTCTATCGAAGATTCCGCTGCAGTGCAGCATCAAAGCGCCGATCGGGCGGCGGCGCATGGCAGGCATGCGACTGCCGCATGGCTGCCAGTTCGTCCGGAATGTCTAGAACAGGAAATACCGCTGCGCCATCGGCAGCACGGTCGCCGGCTCGCACGTCAACAGCACGCCGTCGGCGCGCACCTCATAGGTTTCCGGGTCGACCTCGACATGCGGTGTGAGGCCGTTGTGGATCATCGAGGCCTTGCCGATGCCGCCGCGGGTATTCTGGACGGCGACGAGCTCCTTGGCGACGCCGAGCCTTCCCGCGAGGCCGGCGTCGAGCGAAGCCTGCGAGACGAAGGTGACGGAGGAATTGGTCCGGCTTCGGCCATAGGCGCCGAACATCGGCCGGTAATGGACCGGCTGTGGCGTCGGGATCGAAGCATTCGGGTCGCCCATCGGCGCGGCCGCGATCGTTCCGCCGAGCAGCACCATATCCGGCTTCACGCCGAAAAAGGCAGGGTTCCAGATGACGAGGTCGGCGCGCTTGCCGACTTCGAGCGAACCGATCTCATGGCTGAGGCCATGGGCGATCGCCGGGTTGATCGTGTATTTGGCGACATAGCGCTTGACGCGGAAATTGTCATTGTCGCCGGTCTCCTCCTTCAGCCGGCCGCGCTGGCGCTTCATCTTGTCGGCCGTCTGCCAGGTGCGGATCGCCACCTCGCCGACACGGCCCATGGCCTGGCTGTCGGAGGAGATGATCGAGAAGGCGCCGATATCGTGGAGAATGTCCTCCGCGGCGATCGTCTCCTTGCGGATGCGGCTTTCGGCAAAGGCGATGTCCTCGGGGATCGACGGCGACAGGTGGTGGCAGACCATGAGCATGTCGAGATGCTCGGCCAGCGTGTTCTGGGTGTAGGGCCGCGTCGGGTTGGTCGAGGACGGAATGACGTTCGGCTGGCCGCAGATCTTGATGATGTCCGGTGCGTGGCCGCCGCCCGCCCCTTCCGTATGGAAGGCGTGAATGGTCCGGCCCTTGATCGCCGCAATCGTGTCCTCAACGAAGCCGCTCTCGTTTAGCGTGTCGGTGTGGATCATCACCTGAACGTCGTATTCGTCCGCCACCGACAGGCAGCAGTCGATCGCTCCCGGTGTCGTTCCCCAGTCCTCGTGCAGCTTCAGCGAGGTGGCGCCGCCGAGCACCATTTCAACGAGCGCGCCCGGCAGCGAGGCGTTGCCCTTGCCGGCGAAGGCAAGGTTCATCGGGAAGGCATCGGCGGCCTCGATCATACGCGCGATATGCCACGGCCCCGGCGTGCACGTCGTCGCCAGCGTGCCATGTGCGGGGCCCGTGCCGCCACCGAGCATGCAGGTGAGCCCGCTCATCAGCGCCTCTTCGATCTGCTGCGGGCAGATGAAATGGATATGGCTATCCATGCCGCCGGCCGTGACGATCTTGCCCTCGCCGGCGATCGCCTCGGTGCCCGGTCCGACGATGATGTTCACGCCCGGCTGCGTATCGGGATTGCCGGCCTTTCCTATTGCCGCGATCCGCCCGTCCTTCAGGCCGATATCCGCCTTGACGATGCCCCAGTGGTCGACGATCAGCGCGTTGGTGATGACCGTATCGACCGCGCCGCCCTCGCGCGTCACCTGGCTCTGGCCCATGCCGTCGCGGATGACCTTGCCGCCGCCGAACTTCACCTCTTCGCCATAGGTGGTGAAGTCCTTCTCAACCTCAATGAAGAGCTCCGTGTCGGCAAGCCGCACCCTGTCGCCGACCGTCGGACCGAACATGTTGGCATAGGCCGCGCGCGACATTTTGTAGGACATGGTTCAGGCTCCTTGGGACAAGTCTGACGAAGGCAATGGATTGAGGCGGCGGAGGCGGCATGCGGCGGCATGCGCATCGACATAACGCCGCTCGGCGGCGAAGGGATGCCACTCCCAGCCGCTGTGACCGAAGCCGGCGAGCACGATCTCGTCGCCGGCGGAAGCGACGTCGGACAGGATGTCGGCGATCACCACCAGACCGCTCGATGGAGCGACGTAAGGCGGCGGCGCGAAACGGGCGAGATCTTGCTCCAGCCGCTCGTGCGCTTCGATCGGGACGACCCGGTGCCGTCGGCCGGTCGCACGCGCGAAGGCCTCGAAGCCGGCGGTGTAGTCGTCGCAGAAATCGTCGAGGTCCGGATGGGTCTTGGCGAGCGCTGCCCGCATCGCCACGAACTTAGCAGCGGAGCGCACGCTCCAGATTTCACGTGCCTGGCGCACCGGCTCGCTCGTCTTCCAGCGGCCACCGCCGAGCATTGCAAGCGCCGGGCGGCCCGTGTTGCAGACGGCGACGATGTCGGTCCGGGCGCCGCCCCGGCCGACCGAGCGGCAATCGTTGAAGCGGACTACCAGGTCGGCTGCGTCGATCGTCGCGGCAGCACCCTCCGGCACCTCGCCATTTCCCACGATCATGACGCGCCGGCCCAGCAACACTCAGTTTCCTTGCGCCTCGAGAAGTTCCTTGAGTTCGGCGGTGCGCTTTCGGGTCAGCTCTGCGAGGCAGCCCGAGACGAGCATGGGCTCCATCGAACCGCCCCGAGCCTCGAAGCCGGCGAGTTCGCACTGGCCGTCGCGGTAGCCGATCCAGGCCCGCTGCGCCTTTTTCAATGCCGCGATGGCACCGATATAAGCCGCGTCGATATCACCGAGCTCCTTGTCGGTTTGCTGCACCGCGGTCATCGCCTGCTTGTAGATCTTGTTCAGGTCCGCATCCGCGGCCTGGTATTCCCGATCGGCGCAAATGTTCAAATCCATCTGCGCTACCGCCTCTTGGCAATTCACCTCAGGCTGTTCCTGAGCGAGCGCAAAGGTCGTGAGAATGAAAAGCAGGCCAAGGGCGGATGCGGCTACTCTCATAGCTTGCCCATGACCTGTTGACGGAACCCGAAAACCTCGCGCTTGCCGGAAAGCGGGATCAGCGTCACCTGCCGCGTCTGCCCCGGTTCGAAACGCACCGCCGTGCCCGCCGGGATATCGAGCCGCTTGCCGCGCGCCGCACCACGGTCGAAGATCAGGCCGGCGTTCGTTTCCGCGAAATGATAATGGCTGCCGACCTGAACCGGCCGGTCGCCGGAATTGGAGACTTCGATGGTGATCGTCGGAAGACCGACATTGAGTTCGATGTCGCCCGCGGCTGCGATGATCTCGCCTGGAATCATGCTCGTCTCTCCTTACGCGGCCTTTTCCGGCGCGCAGCCTTGCGGCTTCAGCACGCGCTCGCTCGAAGCCGGATATTTCTTGAGCATCGCCGCCGGCCGGACGGGACGGCGGACCAGTTCACCGCTGCAGTTTGGGCAGGTCCCGCCGAGCTTCCCCTCGGCGCAATCAGTGCAAAAGGTGCATTCGAAAGTGCAGATCACGGCCTCCCGGCTTTCGGGCGGCAGGTCGCGATCGCAGCATTCGCAGTTCGGGCGCAGGCTCAGCATCATAGTCTCCTAGCGGATGGGTTCGTGAACGGTGACGAGCTTCGTCCCATCCGGGAAAGTCGCCTCGATCTGGATGTCGTGGATCATCTCGGGGATGCCTTCCATGACCTGGTCGCGGGTCAGCACATGGGCGCCCGCCTCCATCAACTCAGCGACGGACCGGCCGTCGCGCGCACCCTCGACGACGAAATCAGTGATGAGGGCGATGGCCTCCGGATGGTTGAGCTTGACGCCTCGCTCCAGTCGTCGGCGCGCGACCATTGCCGCCATGGAAATCAACAGCTTGTCTTTTTCGCGCGGAGTGAGATTCATGCGTCGCTATCCGGATTGATTGCGGGATCAGAGAGTCCAGACTTTCGGCACAGATGCGTCCTCACGCAAGTGCGAAATGAGCGGGATCAGGATTTTTCTGAGCGCAAATCCATCGACCGCGGCGACACGGGCAACGAGCTTGTCGCAGCCGCCGACCTTGTAGTGGCTGGCACCAGCCATTACCACCGGCGCGAGCATTGCACGCAGCTTCGAAAGCATCGCTTCACAATCGGGCGCGGCATAAAGCAAGGTTGCGAAGGCAGCCGCACCGCCGAGCGTCGCTGGCCGGGCGGCAAGCCCTGCGATGTCGTCGGCAAGGGCCAGATCCTCGGCATGGACAAATCTGCCGCCGCTCCGCACGCGCCAACGATCGCGAAACAGCCCGGCATGCACCGCCTCGCCCATCGCCTTGCGGCCGAGAAGCACCGCCTCGACCGCGAGAAAGCTTGCATCGGGCGCCAGTTCTACCTCGAGCGAGCGCGACAGCGAGGCGCGGTCGAAGAGGATCGTTTCCTGCGGAAGCCAATCGACCCGCGCTCCGGCGGCGACGGATATGCACGTGGCGATTGAGGCCGTACCGGCGCTCGCCTTGTAGATCTTCTCGCAGGCCTGCGTCGTCAGCGTGAGCTCGGTCCCCTCGCCGGCTTCGAAATCCCATTCGAGCCGGTCGCCGCCGGTTACGCCGCCCGAGGAGTTGATGAGCACCGCCTCCATCGAGGCATCGAAGGTCTTCGGCAAGCGGATCTTGGCGCAACCTTCCTGATAGAGTTCGGCGATGCGCGTGCGTCCGCGTTCGGACTTGGCAACAAGCCGCCCTTTTCCCCACGCCCTTTGCGGAGCGATGATCGCCGCGTCATTCAAGGTGTTCAGATATCCCCAGCCGGCACGCCCCTGCGACGTGCATCGTCATGCGGCATCGTCCGAAATGGCATGATCAATGTCAAGTCACTGTTTCACAAGCACAATCGGGTCCGCCGAAAGAAACTCGTCGGACCGGCCAACTTTGAAGAGGCTGAGGGCCCACCAAAAAAAAGGGCGCCGGTTTGCGGCGCCCTCCGAACAACAATTTTGGCACGCGCCATCCTAGGAGCGGGCGAACTCCAGCAGGTCCTTGTTCAACTGATCCTTGTGCGTGTCCGTGATGCCATGCGGCGCACCCGGATAGACCTTCAGATCCGCGTGCGGAATGAGCGTCTTCGAGGCCCGGGCGGCGGCGTCGATCGGCACGATCTGGTCGTCGTCTCCATGGATGATGAGCGTCGGCACGTCGAACTTCTTCAGGTCCTCGGTGAAGTCGGTCTGCGAGAAGGCGACGATCGAGTCATAGGTATTTTTGTGGCCCCCCGCCATGCCCTGCAGCCAGAAGCTGTCGATCATCCCCTGCGACGGCTTCGCACCCGGACGGTTGAAGCCGAAGAAGGGACCGGAAGCGATGTCCTTGTAGAGCTGCGAGCGGTCGGCGAGGCTCGCCGCCTGCAAGCCATCGAACACCTCTTTCGGAAGGCCGCCCGGATTCTTGTCGGTCTTTACCATCAGCGGCGGCACCGCCGAAATCAACCCGGCCTTGGCAACGCGGCTGGTGCCGTGACGACCGATATAGCGGGTAATCTCGCCGCCGCCGGTCGAGAATCCGGCTAGAAAGATACCTTTCAGGTCCAGTTGCTCGATCAGGTCGGCAAGGTCGTCGGCATAGTGATCCATGTCGTTGCCGTCCCAGGGCTGGCTGGACCGGCCGTGGCCGCGGCGATCATGAGTGACGACGCGGAAACCGTTATTGGCGAGATGGAAGGCCTGGGCTTCCCAACTGTCGGACGAGAGCGGCCAGCCGTGGCTGAGGATGACGACCGGCCCGTCCTTCGGACCCCAGTCCTTGTAATAGATTTCAACGCCGTCGCGCGTGGTGATCCTGCTTCCCATGGTCCTTGCTCCTTCCGTTGTTGATGGCTTTGCTGTGTCCGCTGCGGCTGGCCGGGCGGCTGCGAATGCGGCGGCCGCGCTGGCGGCGCCGAGTGCTCCCGCCAGCATCTCCCTTCTGGAAACGGCGGTCGCGCTGTCTTGAACCTTTGTCATGGAATTGCTCCTTCGCTTCGTGGCGGCAAATGGGATCGTTGCGATGTAACCTATGCGATAAGACGCCCGTCCCCTCTTAATTAGTCAACGATTAAATCGTGCACGATCTTTATTGCGCCAGCACATCGATGTCAATACCTTGCGATTATATCGCGAACGATTTACTGTGCTGCCTCGGCGAATACGGAAAGACAGCGATGGCGAAGGCAAATATCCCCTCTCCCGAAGAGTTGATGAAAATCGATAATTTCCTGTGCTTTGCAATCTATTCCGCGAACCACGCGTTTACGCGCGTCTACAAGCCACTACTCGACGAGCTGGATCTTACCTATCCACAATATCTCGTAATGGTTGTCCTGTGGGAAAAAGATGATCAAACCGTCGGCAGCCTGGGAGACAAGCTCTTTCTCGAATCGAGCACCCTCACGCCTATGCTGAAGCGCCTGGAGGCCATGGGCTATATTTCGAGAGTCCGCGACCGCGCCGACGAGCGGCAGGTGCGCGTGCGCCTGACCGAAACCGGCGAGGCGCTCAAGGAAAAGGCCAGCACCGTCCCGTGCGGCATCATCGAAGCGACCGGAATGGAGCCCGCGGAGATCGGGCGCCTAAAGGGGGAAATCGCAGCGCTCCGGGCATCGCTGCTGCGGTAGGCATGCTTGGAGCGGGGTGCAGCAGACCGCAGTTTCTTAGATACCGAGTAGCACGGCCGCTCCGGTCAGCCCCGCGCCCGCCCCGGTGAGCAACAGCCTTTCTCCGGGAACGAAGGCCTTGGCCCTGTGTGCAAGTGAAAGCGACAGCGGAATCGTCGCGGCCGACGAGTTCCCGTACTCCTCGAGGGTGCGCACGGTCCTGGACGGATCGATGCCGAGATTGGCGCAAACCGCATCGAAGATCCGGACATTCGCCTGATGCGGCACGAAGCGGCCGACCTCCGCGGGGTCGATGCCCGCGGCGGCGAGCGCGCGAGCGGCGCAGGCCGTCATCATCTCCACCGCACGGACGAACACCTCCCGCCCGTCGCGCATGGTCATCAGCACGTCCTCCGCCGGCATATCCGGCGCAAAGGGCCGGCTGCTGCCGCCGACGGCAATGGTGATCAGATCGTAGCGGCTTCCGTCAGACGCGAGGTCGATGCCGAGCACGCCCTTCTGGGGATCGTGCGAGGGCGCGACGACGACTGCGCCGGCAGCGTCCGCGAAGAGAACGGCACTTGCCCGCTCAGCCGGGTTGATGCGCCGGCTCAGGATGTTGGCGGCAACGACAAGGACCGGCTTGCCCTGCGTGCGGACGAACCCGTCGGCGAGCGTCAGCGCGTAGAGGAAGCCCGAGCAGGCGCCGGCCAGATCGATCGCACCGGAATTGCCAAGCCTGAGGCGATGGGCGAGCAACGGTGCCGAGGGCGGCAGCAGGTGATCGGGCGTTGATGTGGCGAGCAGCGTCAAGGCGATGTCGCCGCGCGCGGTAGCCGCATCCTCGAGTGCCGCCTCCCCGGCCTTCGCCGCAAGACCGGTCAGCGTCTCTCCGGGCTCGACCCAGCGTCGTGCCCGGATGCCTGTCCGCCGTTCGATCCAGCCCGATTCAAGGCCGAGTTTCGCTTCGATTTCGGCGTTCTCGACGCGCCGCGTCGGCACGGCGTGGCCAAATCCGGCAAGGCGGGATGACCGGACGATGCTCATAGCCGCCCCGTCGCGAAGGCAAACGCAGCCTCGTCGATTGCGTCATAGGCCCGATCGAGATCCGCATCGGCGATGCAATAGGGCGGTATCAGATAGATGACATTGCCGAGCGGCCGGATGAGCAGCCTGCGCTGGCGGAAGAAAGCCCTGAGCCGCGGCCCGACATCGGCCAGGTAGCCCCCCGCCGGCACGCAAAGGTCGAGCGCGGCGATCGTACCTGCCTGACGTACATTGCGGAAGCGCGGATCGGCCGCGAAGCGCTTCAGATGTCGCCGTTGCTTCGCGGCAAGCGCTTCGATGCGCCCGCCGACCGGCTCCTCCTTCCACACAGCGAGATTGGCGACGGCCGCGGCGCAGGCGATCGGATTGGCGGTATAGGAGCTCGAATGAAAGAATGTTCGGCGCCGGTCCGGTGAAAGATGCGCGTCGAATATCTCCGCCGTGCAAAGGGTTGCCGCGAGCGGAAGCGCACCCCCGGTCAAGCCCTTTGACGTGCACAGGATGTCGGGCGCGATCCCCGCCTGCTCGCAGGCAAAGAGAGTTCCGGTGCGGCCCCAGCCGGTCATCACCTCGTCGGCAATCAGCAGAATGCCGTGCTGTTCGGCGATCCGCTTCAGTTCGGTCAGCACGAAGGCCGGATAGATCTTCATCCCGCCGGCCCCGAGAACCAGCGGCTCGACGATGAGCGCCGCCACCTGGCCGGAAGCGCAAAAGTGCTCGAAAGCGTCGAGCGTCTCCTGTTCGCGGCCGGGCTCCGGAAACGGCAGGCGGTCGACGGCGAAAAGAAGCGGCTCGTAGGCCGAATTGAAAACGCCGCGCTCGCCGGCCGACATCGTGCCGATCGTGTCGCCGTGATAGCTGTGCTCCATCACTGAGATGCGGCTACGCGGCGCGCCGATATTGTGGAAATAGCCGATCGCCATCTTCAGCGCTACCTCCACGGCGGTCGAGCCGCTGTCGGAATAAAAGACGTGCTTCAAGCCGGCGGGCGCGATCTCGATCAGGCCGCTCGCCAGTTCCTCCGCCGGCGCATGAGTGTACTCGGCAAAGATCACCTGGTCGTAGCTTTCAACGGCGCGCCGGATCGCCTCCATGATCGCCGGGTGCCGATGGCCGTGGGTGATCACCCACCAGGACGAGATCGCATCGACAATGTGCGAGTCCTCCTCGTCGATCAGATAGGCGCCCTCGGTGCGGACGATGCGCTTCATCGCCGGCTCCAGCGCATGCTGGGTGAAGGGGTGCCAGACCGGAGAGGCGCTCATGCCAGCGCCTCGCGGAAATCGTCCATATTGAAGCCTTCGCAAAAGTTCCGGCGAAGACTATCCGGCGTCAGCGGCGCGAGGTGCGGCAGCCGACCGAGCACCCGAACATGACCCAGTTCCGCGATCGTCCTTTCCGTGTCCGCCTGCTCGTCGCCGATGAAGGCGACGCCGAGAACCGGGATCGAGCGGGCCCGCAGCGCTTCGAGCGACAGCAGCGTGTGATTGATCGTGCCGAGTGCCGTGCGGGCGCAGAGGACGACGGGAATTTGCCAGCGCTGAAAGACGTCGGCGAAGACCGTCCGCTCCGTCAGCGGCACCATAAGCCCGCCCGCCCCTTCGATGACGAGCGGCGCCGCGACCGGGGGTGGCAAGAGGGTTTCCGGCCGGATCGTCACGCCGTCGAGCTTGGCCGAGAGATGCGGCGAGGCGGGTGTGGCGAGCCTGTAGGCCTCCGGCAGGATGCGGCGAGGCTCTAACCGGCCAAGCCGCTGGACGGCTTCGCTGTCGGTTTCGCCGTCGAGCCCGGATTGGACCGGCTTCCAGTAATGGCCCGAAAGCGCATCGGTGAGCGCGGCGGCAAAGACGGTCTTGCCGATGCCCGTATCCGTTCCGGTGATCACGACGCGAACTGCCATCATTGTTCCTCCGCCATCGCCATCTTCAGCCGAGCCAGCATCTGCGCGATCGCCTGCCTGTCGACGTTCAGCGTGATCGCGATCCGAAGCCGGGCCGTGCCTTCGGGAACGGTTGGTGGCCGGATCGCGCGGATGTCGAATCCTTCCTCGCGCAGGCGATCGGCGATCTTCACGGCACGGCCATTGTCGCCGATCATCACCGGCAGGATCTGCGATCCGCTGCCTTCGATCCCGGTTGTCGCGGCAAGCGCCGCATTGGCAAAAGCGCTGAGCGTGTCGAACTTGGCGCGACGCTGCGGCTCGTCCGCGGCGATCCGCAAGGCCGCGCGAACCGCGGCTGCTGTCAAGGGCGACGGCGCGGTCGAATAGATGAAGCCGCGGGCGCGATTGACGAGATAGTCGCAAAGTGTTCCGCTGGCGCAGAGCAACGCGCCGGAGACGCCGAGCGCCTTGCCGCAGGTATGCAGGACGATCACGTTCTCCCGGCCCTCGAGCGCCGCCGAAAGGCCGCGGCCGCCGGGACCGAAAACGCCGGTGGCATGCGCCTCGTCGATGACCAGAAAGGCGTCATGCTCTTCGGCGAGCGCCGCAAGCTCCTGGAGCGGCGCCCGATCTCCGTCCATCGAATAGAGGCTTTCAACGGCGATCCACGGGCGTCCCGTTCCGCCAGCACCACGCCATTCCCGAATGGCGTCGGCGAAGGCGCCGACATCATTGTGGCGGACGGCGACCGCCTGCGCACGGCTTGCCGCGATGCCCTCATGGGCGCTCGCATGGATCAACGCGTCGTGGATGATGATGTCGTCGCGCTGCGGCAGGGTCGAAAACAGCGCAACATTGGCCATATAGCCGCTGCCGAAAAAGAGCACTCGTTGCGAACCGAAGAACTCGGCCGCCTCCGCCTCCAGCGCCTCATGCTCGGGATGATTGCCACGCAGCAGTCGCGATCCGCCGGCGCCGACCGCTACGTCCCGGTCGAGGGCGGAGGCGATCGCCTCCTTCAGCCGCGGAGAGCCTGCGAGGCCCAGATAGTCGTTCGAGGTGAAATCAATGCCCGCCCGGGCGACAAGCGCACGCCGCCGCCCCTTTCGCTCCAGTCCTGCCAGGATCTTCTCGTAGCGGCCCAGACGCACGGCGATCATTCGGCCGGCTCCATCGGCTCCAGTGCCATCGGCTTCAGCCCCAGGCGGCGGAACAGCGCCGCATCGTGATGCTCGCCCGGGTTGTCCGCCGTCAACAGCGTCTCGCCGACGAAGATCGAATTCGCCCCGGCGAAGAAACAGAGCGCCTGCATTTCGTCGCTCATGTCGGTCCGGCCGGCCGAAAGGCGAACATGCGATTTCGGCATCAGGATGCGGGCGAGCGCGATCATCCGGACGAAGTCGATCGGATCGACCGGCAGCGAATCCGCAAGCTTCGACCCGGGGATGGGGATCAGCATGTTGATCGGCACGCTTTCCGGCGCGGCCGGAAGGTTGGCGAGCGTCACCAGCATCGAAATGCGATCATCAACCCCTTCGCCCATGCCCAAGATGCCGCCCGCGCAGACCTTGATGCCCGCCTCGCGGACATTGGCAAGCGTTTCCAGCCGGTCGGCGAAGGTTCGCGTGGTGATGATCTCGTTGTAAAAGCGCTCCGAGGTGTCGACATTGTGGTTGTAGTAATCGAGACCGGCCTCTGCGAGCCGCTCCGTCTGGGCGGGCGACAGCATCCCGAGGGTCATGCAGGTTTCCATCCCGAGCGCCCTGACGCCGCGCACCATGGCGACGATGGCCTCCATGTCGCGCTCCTTCGGGCTGCGCCAGGCCGCTCCCATGCAATAGCGCGTCGCGCCGCCGTCCTTGGCTTTGCGCGCCTCCGCGATCACACGCTCGACTTCCATCAGCTTCGACGCCTTGAGGCCGGTTGGGTAATGCGCCGACTGGCTGCAATAGCCGCAATCCTCGGCGCATCCCCCGGTCTTGATCGACAGGAGCCGGCTCATCTGCACCGCATTCGGATCGAAATGCGTGCGATGGATGGACTGCGCACGGAACAGAAGGTCGTTGAAAGGTAAATTATAGATTTTTGTCGCCGCAGCGAGAGTCCAAGCTGTTACATCGGAGCCGGAGCTCATCGAATCCGCTCCGCTCGTTACCAACGCATCCTGCATTCGCGGCTGTCCCCCTCTGCCTACTGCCATCGATATAGATAGAATCGGATTTTATCTATAGTTCGGCTGTTGAGAGGGACGCAACTGCCTATCGATCCTTCCATGCCGTAATTCAGCCGCGCCGGACTGGGCTGCGGCAAATCTCCCGCGTCAGGGATGCTCACAAAGCAAGGGCCCGGCGCTTCCACGCCGGGCCCTGCTTCGCTGTTAAAGCGTTAGAACGAGACTATTCGTTCTGGAAGTAGCTGTACTTGCCGTCTTCACCCTTCTTCCAGGTGTACATGACGTAGTCCGGGCGGGTGATGTCGCCCTTTTCGTCATAGCCGAGTTCGCCGATCGCGGTCTTGAACGGACCCTTCGCCTTGATCGCTTCGGCAACCGCCTGCGGGTCGTTGCCGCCGGCAGCCTTGGCGGCATCCGCAATCACCTGCAGCGCTGCGTAGGAATAGAGCGTGTAGGCCTCCGGTTCGAAGCCAGCGGTGCGGAACTTCTCGACGAGTTCCTTCGAAGCCGGGTTCTTGCGCGGATCCGGCGCGAAGGTCATCAGCGTGCCGTCGACGGCGTCACCGGCGATCGAAGCCAGTTCGTTCGAAACGATGCCGTCGCCCGACATGAAGGTTGCCTTCAGGCCCTGGTCCTTCATCTGACGCATGATGAGGCCCGCTTCCGTGTGCAGGCCGCCGTAGTAGACGACCGAAACGCCGGCTTCCTTCATCTTGGCGATCAGCGCCGAGAAATCCTTGTCGCCGATGTTGATACCTTCGTAGAGAGCTTCGTTGAGGCCCGCTTCGTTCATCGACTTCTTGGTCTCATCGGCAAGACCCTGGCCGTACGGCGTCTTGTCGTGGATGACGGCGATCTTCGCGTCCTTGAAGTTGGCAGCGAGGTAAGCGCCGGCAACTGCACCCTGCTGGTCGTCACGGCCGCAGGTGCGGAACGTGTTCCACATGCCGCGCTCGGTGAACTGCGGGTTGGTCGCGGACGGCGTGATTTCCAGGATGCCGTTCTCGGCATAGACTTCCGATGCCGGAATGGACACGCCGGAGTTGAAGTGGCCAATCACGAACTTCACGCCGTCAGCAACGAACTTGTTGGCGACCGAAATACCCTGCTTCGGGTCCGAGACGTCGTCGCCGAGGACGAGCTTGATCTGTTCGCCGTTGATGCCGCCTGCCGCGTTGATGTCAGCGGCCGCCTGCTCCGCACCTTTCTGGAGCTGGGCGCCGAAAGCGGCATTCGGGCCGGTCAGCGGACCAGCGACGCCGACCAGGAGATCAGCCCATGCGGTGCCGCTGAAGGCGACCATTGCTGTCAGCGCCACAGCCGACAGAAGAGACTTTTTCATTTTGTTACTCCCAAATATTCGAGCGGGTCTCGTTTCAGAACCCTGCGCAATGCCCACTATCATTGCGCCGGTGTTTCTTCGCACCGGCCGCACCCGACCGGCACGCGCTGTTCCCTTATTTGGCCTTCCAGGAGAAAGGTGAGGTCTTCTCATAGAGCCAGTAGTAGTTGTTCGCCATCTGCTTGGTCCGGTAGTACCGGTAACCGGCGGTAGCAAACAACAAAAGTACGAGCGTGTCTACGATATAGTACTGCAGGCTGAACATCGTGCCTTCGAAAAGCGCGTGGTGCACGAAGCGGATAGCAAGTCCCAGAAGCGCCACGTAGACGATGAGCCGCGGAAACTCCCCCCAGCTCTCGGCAACGCTCTTGCCGGTGCGCCAGGCGGTCCAGCCGCCGAGGACGCAGGTGATGAACAGAAACTGCCAGATGGAGGCTTCTTCGTAAAGAATTCCCTGCATGTCACTTAACTCCAGCGTGCATCAATGCCGGCCGCCTTCGAGATAGGCCGCACGGACCTCCGGATTGGCGAGCAGGTCCTTGCCCGTTCCGCTCATCGTAACCCGGCCGTTCACCATGACGTAGCCCCGGTCTGAAAGCTTCAGCGCCCCAAAAGCGTTCTGCTCGACTAGGAACACCGTGAGACCCTCCTGCTTGTTGAGCTTCTTGATCGCCTCGAAAATGCCCTTGACAATCAGTGGCGCAAGGCCGAGCGAAGGTTCGTCGAGCAGCAGCAGCTTCGGCCGCGCCATCAGCGCCCGGCCGATCGACAGCATCTGCTGTTCGCCGCCCGAGAGCGTTCCGCCGCGCTGCGCCTGCCGCTCCTTGAGCCGCGGGAACAGCGTGAAGACCTTTTCCACGTCCTCCTTGAAGTGCTTCAGATTGTCGAGGCTGGCGCCCATCTGCAGATTTTCGAGCACCGTCATGCGCGGGAAGATGCGGCGGCCTTCCGGGGACTGGGCGATCCTGAGACGGGCAATCTCATGGGTCGGCATGCGCGTGATGTCCTGCCCTTCGAAGAAGACCGAACCGGTGCGCGCCTGCGGCTTGCCGCAGATGGTCATCATCAGCGTCGATTTCCCCGCGCCGTTGGCGCCGATCAGCGAAACGATTTCCCCACGATGGACCTCGACATCGACGCCGTTCAGCGCCCGGATATTGCCGTAATAGGTCTCGACGCCTCTCACATTCAGCAGCGGAGCAGTCATTGCGGGGCGCCTCCCTGCTCGCTTCCGATTTCCTCGATCTGTTCGATCACCTCTTCAACCTCTTCGTCCTCGACGCCCAGATAAGCCGCGATGACCCGTGGATCATGCTTCACGAAATCCGGATTGCCGTCGGAAATCTTCTGTCCGTATTCGAGCACCACCACATGGTCGGAAATCTCCATCACCACCGACATGTCGTGCTCGATCAACAGAATGGAGGTACCGGTGTCGCGGCGGATGGTCTGCAACAGGTTGTTGAGAGCGGCCGATTCACGCGGATTGAGGCCCGCAGCCGGCTCGTCGAGGCAAAGCAGTTCCGGTCCGGTGCACATGGCGCGAGCGATTTCGAGGCGCCGCTGCGCACCATAGGGAAGATCGCCAGCCGGATCGTCGGCACGATCGATGAGCGACGCCATCTCGAGCCAGTGGCGGGCGAGATCAATCGACTCCTTGGAAGCCTGGCGGTAGGCCGGAAAGCCGAGCAGGCCGAGCAGGGTGTAGCCGGAAGCCTGCATCAGCTTGTTGTGCTGCGCCACCAGGAGATTTTCGAGCACCGTCAGGCCGGAGAACATCCGGATGTTCTGGAAGGTGCGCGCCACCTTGGCGCGCTTGGTGATCTCGAAATCCGGAAGACGCTCCAGCAGGAACTCATTGCCGGACTTCTGCCGCAGGGTGATCATGCCCATGGTCGGCTTGTAGAAGCCGGTGATGCAGTTGAACACCGTCGTCTTGCCCGCTCCGTTGGGGCCGATGAGCGCCGTGATCTCGCCGCGCTCGGCCTCGAAGGAGAAGTCGTTGATGGCCATGAGACCGCCGAAGCGCATCGACAGGCGCTCGACCTTGAGAATGGGGTCTTTTGTCATTGTATTTGTCTCGAAGGTCATCAGCCGTGCCCTTCCTTGGTGAAGCTGCCGGAGACCGCTCTGCGTTCGCGCAGGAAGGCGGTCGGTTCGCGCGATCCGACGAAGCCGCGTGGCTTCCAGACCATGACGACCACCATGGCAAGCCCGAAGATCAGCATGCGATAGAGTTCAGGCGTGAAGTTCGGCCCGAAGATCATCTTCAGGAAGGTGAGTTCGCGCAGGATCTCCGTACCGCCGATCATCACGACCGCAGCGACGAAGATACCGGTCAACGAACCCATGCCTCCAAGCACGACGATGGCGAGGATGACGGCCGACTCCAGGAAGACGAAGGATTCCGGCGAGACGAAGCCCTGGCGCACCGCGAAGAACGAGCCTGCAAACCCGCCGAACATGGCACCCGTGGCGAACGCCGTCAGCTTGGTCGTGACGGTGTTGATGCCGAGCGAACGGCAGGCGATCTCGTCCTCGCGAAGCGCCTCCCAGGCCCGGCCGATCGGCATGCGGCGCAGCCGGATGGTGACGAAGGCCGTCAACAGCGCCAGGCCGAGGATCAGGTAGAAGAGGAAGATCTTGTAGTAGGCCGAGGAAATCGGCAGCCCCATCAGCGCCGCGAAGCCGTCCTTCGAAGCATCGAACTTGATGCCGAACAGCGTCGCCTTGGCGATACCCGACACGCCGAACGTTCCCTTGGTGACCTCGGTCCAGTTGATCAGCACGAGGCGGATGATCTCACCGAAGGCAAGCGTCACGATCGCCAGGTAGTCGCCGCGCAGGCGCAGCACCGGAAAGCCGAGGATCACGCCCCAGCAGGCGGCGAGGATGCCGGCGACCGGCAGCAGCACCCAGAAGGACAGGCCGAAATAGCTGGAAAGCAGCGCGTAGGAATAGGCACCGACCGCGTAGAAGGCCACATAGCCGAGATCGAGCAGCCCGGCGAGGCCGACGACGATGTTGAGGCCCCAGGCGAGCATCACATAGATCAGGATCTGGATGCCGAAATTGTCCACCCATTTAAGCGAACCCTGGACGCCGAAGAGCGCCATGATGACCGGCGGATAGAGGATGAGCGCAACGATAGCGATCTTCGAAAAGTTGCGGCTGAAGAAGCTCTCCTCCTTCGCCACTTCCGGAACGGCGGCTTTCGCTGCCTTGCGCTGGGCGAACCAGGGCTGCACATAGGCAACCATCAGGAAGCGGCCGACCATGGCGACGACCACGAAGATCGCCAAGAGGCCCCAGCGCTGGTTGAGGATCAGCTCGTTGCGGATGTTCTGGTCGGTCTTGAGGCCGACGAACAGCACGAACAGCCCGAGCGTGATGAGCCCCGAGAAGACAGCCTCGCGCAGGGCCCGCGCCGTCAGTTCACTGCCGGCGCTTGCAGTAGTAGATGCAACATTTGCCATGGAACTATACCTTCTCGACTTCCGGTCGTCCGAGAATACCCGACGGCTTGAAGATCAGGACGATCGCGAGAATGGAGAAGGTCGCGACATCCTTGTAGTCGATTGTGAAATAGGCCGACCACAGTGACTCGATGAGGCCGATCAGCAGTCCGCCGAGAACGGCGCCCGGCAGCGAGCCGATGCCTCCGAGGACGGCGGCGGTAAACGCCTTGACGCCCGGAGCGAAACCGTCGGTGAAGACGACGACGCCGTAATACATGAGATACATGGTGCCGGCGACGGCAGCGAGCGCTGCGCCCATGATGAAGGTCACCGAAATGGTGCGGTCGACGTCGACGCCGAGCAGCGCCGCCATCTTGCTATCCTGCTCGGTGGCCCGCTGGGCCCGGCCGAGCGGCGTCCGGTTGACGATATACCAGAAGACGGAAAGCAGGATCGCGGTGATGACGACGATGATGATCTGCTTCAGCGAGACGGTGATCCCGAACAGGTCGTAGACCGACGAGACGAGCGGCGGGATCGGCTTGTTGCGCGGACCCTGTGTCACCTGGATGAAGTTCGACAGCACGATCGACATGCCGATCGCGGTGATCAGCGGCGCCAGTCGGAACGAACCGCGCAGCGGCCGGTAAGCTACCCGCTCGATCGTCCAGTTCCAAAGCGCCGCCGTCAGCATGCCGACGATCATCATAAGCAAAAGCGCCAGTACAACCGGTATGCCTGCCATGAAAGTCGTGAGAAGCAAGAACACAATCAAAGCGGCAAAGCCGCCCAGCATGAATATATCGCCGTGGGCGAAGTTGATCATGCCGATGATGCCGTAGACCATGGTATAACCGATCGCGATCATACCATAAATAGACCCAAGCGTCAGCCCGTTGACGAGCTGCTGGATGAAATACTCCATCAATCTTCCCCTGGACCGGATCCTGTTGGTCCGATCTCTTTTTATTAGTTTTCCTTCATGAGCGTGCTCTCAGAGGATTTCATACCTCTTTCAAGCGAAAATGAAAGTCAAAAATTGCGTGGCCCGCAGATTCTTCCGCTATAAAATCGATTTGACGTTTTTCCTGCCAGAAAAATCAAAAAATTTGCAGCTCTCGCTGCGAAAACAATCAATTTTCGCCCGGAAACCGGAAAAACGCGAACGCCGGCGGTATTAACCCATGACGAAAGAGCATGACTTTATGGGCGGTAGTTTACAGTTGATGTGGCCCAACAGATCGTGGTTTAGAACCGACGGCCACTCGCAAGGATTGCCGCCCTATTTGACCTTGGAGCAGGGGAACGATGCTGGAGATTTTGGAACGATCGGCGCTTGCGGCCGGGCGGGCGATCATGGAAATCTACAATGCCGGACCGGCCGTGACCTACAAGCCGGACACCTCGCCGGTGACCGACGCGGATCACCGCGCCGAGCGCATCATCCTCGACGAGCTTGCCGCCGCCTTTCCAGACATACCGGTCATCGCCGAGGAAGCCGTCGCCGCCGGGCACGTCCCGGACATTGCCGGCAAGCGGTTCTTTCTCGTCGACCCGCTCGATGGCACCAAGGAATTCGTCGAGCACAATGATCATTTCACAGTCAACATCGCGCTCATTGAAAATGGGCTTCCCGCCGCGGGTGTCGTCCATGCGCCTGCCCTTGGGGTGATCCATGCAGCAAGTGGCGGAATGGCACGAAAGGCGCCGGTCGAAGACGGCCGGATTGGACACTGGCAGCCTATCGGCTGCCGCCCCTGCGGCGGCCGACCGGTCGCGCTGATCAGCCGCTGGCACAACAGCGCCGAAACGCTCGCCCACCTCGCTGAAAACGGCATCCGTGATTACGAGGCTGTCGGCTCGTCGCTGAAATTCTGCCTGCTCGCCGAGGGCAAGGCCGATGTCTATCCTCGCTTCAGCCGCACGATGGAGTGGGATACGGCCGCCGGCGATGCGATTCTCCGGGCGGCGGGCGGCGAAACGCTGGTCATCGACGGCCGGCCGCTCGCCTATGGGAAGCGCAACCAGCCGAACGACTGCGACTTCGCCAATCCCTGGTTCGTCGCGCGCGGCAGGGTGTGATTCTCCGCTTAAGGACTTTCCGGGCGGAAAGCGGCCGCAATGAGACTGCTGAGACTGCCTTCGCTGAAGGGTTTTTCGATCCGCGGAATATCGCGGAGATGGCCGGGCAGAGCCAGCAAATCACCGTAGCCGCTGGTAAACCCGAAATGGATCCCCCGCGCCATCAGCGATTCGGCAACGGCGAAGCTTGTCTCGTCGCCGAGATTGATATCGAGAATGGCGAAGTCGACCGGATGTGCCGAGACGATCTCCATCGCCTTTTCGACGCTGTTGGCGATGTGCACGCTCTTGACGCCGAGCGCACTGAGGATTTCTCCCATATCCATGGCGATGAGGAAATTATCCTCGAGAACGAGGACCGATTCGATGGCCGGCGAAATCTGACTTGTCATCTACTAGCATCCCTCGGTCTCCTCGTTCTGCCGAGAACCGACCACTTCGCGCACGCTAGGCCAGACGGACAGACGTGGCATTTAAAAAAGACATATCGCGCTCTTCGCACGAATTATTCCGCGTCAAATCAGCGGCCTCTTCAGTTCCCTCAGTCCCTCCCATCCCGCTAGTGACAACAGGCCGTCGATCTCCAGGACATTGCACCCTCCCTCGGCCCAACGGATAAGCTTGAGCGCGGCTAGTTTCCTGAGGGTCTTGTTGGTGTGGACGATCGACAGGCCGAGCGTGTCAGCAAGATGTTGCTGGGTGATGGGAATGACGCCGCGGCCGCCACGGAAAAGCTCCAGCGTCTCAGCCCTCTGATAGAGAAAAGCAACGAGATAGGCCGCCCGTTCGAGCGCGGAACGCCGGCCGATGCTCAAGAGGTTCTCGTCCAGAATGCGCTCCTCGCGGGCCGCGATCCAGGTTAGGTCATAGGCGAGTTCGGGATAGCCCCGGTAGAGCTCGCCGAGCCTGCTTCGCTTGAACACGCACAGGGTGACCGGCGAGAGCGCCTCGATCGAGTGCTGCATCTCGCCCATGAGGCTGCCCTGCAATCCGACGATGTCGCCCGGCATCACATAGTTCAGGATCTGGCGGCGGCCGTCGTCGAGCATTTTGTAGCGGAACCCCCAGCCGGAAAGCACGGTGAAGAGATGCGCGCTCGTCTCGCCCTCGGAAAGGATCGTCCCGCCGCTTTCGACCGTTTGCTCGCCCATCTTGAAGTCGGACACGAAGGCGAGTTCCTCAGGCGTGAAAGGGCGGAACGCGTCGAGCGGCCGCAGGGGACAGTCCTGACAGGGTATGCCTTTGCCGAACTTGCCTTCAACAGCCATGGAAATCTCGCGGGGAGGATGAACGCACGCACTCAGCGACCGGCCAGGCGGGAGGTTGTTTCGAAAAAGTGTCGGCAGCCATCCCTCATGGACTTGTGCGCCGCCAGGCCCTATCTCTCGTCGATCGTCCGTCGCAAGCAGGATTGTGAACCATGTTGTCCTTTTCCGCCATCGCCAAAAACAACGTCGCCGTTATCACCGGCTCCGCCTCCGGTATCGGGCTTGCCGTCGCAAGACGTTTCGCCGATCGCGGCATGAAGGTCGTGCTTGCCGATCTCGCCGGCGAACGGCTGCAGGCGGCCGCGGCGGAAGTGGCGAAGCTTGCCCCGGGCGGGGCGGCGGACGTCGCTGCAATTGCCACGGACGTCTCTCGGGCCGACGAGCTCGTCGCCCTGGCGCGGGCGACGCATGAGCGGTTCGGCCATGTGCATGTGCTGATGAACAATGCCGGCATTCAGCCCGGCAGCTCGATGTTCGGCCCGTTGGAGAACTGGGAATCGGTGCTCGGCGTCAATCTGTGGGGCGTGATCAACGGCTCGCGCATTTTCGCACCCGCCATGATCGCCCACGGCGAGCCGGCGCTGATCATCAATACCGGCTCCAAACAGGGAATCACCACGCCGCCCGGAGACCCGGCCTACAATGTCTCGAAGGCGGGCGTGAAGGTCTTCACCGAGGCGCTGCAGCACGAGTTGCGCAACACCGAGAACTGCCAGGTCAACGCGCATCTGCTGATCCCCGGCTTCGTCTACACGGCGCTGACGGCGCATGGCCGCACCGAAAAGCCGGCCGGCGCCTGGACGCCGGAACAGACAGTCGATTTCATGCTGGAGAGCCTCGCCCGCGGCGATTTCTACATCCTCTGCCCCGACAATGAAGTCGAAAGGTCCACCGACGAAAAGCGCATCCTGTGGGCGGCCGGCGACATCGTCGAGAACCGCCCTCCCCTTTCCCGTTGGCACCCGGACCACGGCGAGGCGTTCCGCTCCTTCCTCACCGGAAATCGGGATTGATCCGCATCCCGGCTTGATCGATCCTTGGGCAATGAAGCGCCCCAACGGTGGCAAGGAGGGCTAATACTGTGACCAGCGGCATTCACCACATCACGCTGATCAGCCGCAGGGTTCAGGCGAATGTCGACTTCTATGTCGGATTCCTCGGCCTGCACCTCGTCAAGCGAACCGGCGGCTTCGAGGATCCCAATCAGTTGCACCTCTTCTACGGCGATGCGTCGGGCTCGCCCGGCTCGCTCGTCTCCTTCCTGATATGGGAGGATGGCTCGCCGGGGCGCGTCGGCTCCGGCCAACCGAGCGAGATCGCCTTCGCCGTCCCAACGCAGAGCATCGGCTTTTGGCTGACGCGCGCCCTGCGGTTCAACATCCAGGCGACCGGTCCGGCGCAGGAGTTCGGCGAACCGGTGCTGCGGCTCAAGGATCCGGACGGGGTGATCGTCAAGCTGGTCGGCACCGACGCGCTCGCCGAGCCCGCCCCCTGGGCAAGCCGCGACATCCCGGAGTCGGATTCGATCCGGCGCCTGCGCGGAGCCACCGTGCTGACCGAAAAGCCGAAGGAAACGGCGCATTTTCTCCAGAGCCATTTCGGCTATCGGGAGGCCGCCGCGACGGAGACGATACATCGCCTCGTCTCCTCATCCGGCGATGTCATCGACGTGCGTGACGCAACCGGCTTCTGGGCTGCGGCACCCGGGACCGGGACGATCGATCACATCGCCTTTCGCGCCCCGGACGAGGCGACCGTGCTCGCCGTGCGCGCCGATCTCGAACAGGAACACGCCGGCGCCACCAACGCCCATGATCGGAAATATTTCTTCTCGCTCTATGTGCGCGAGCCCGGCGGCTCGCTTTACGAGCTTGCCACCGACGGCCCCGGCTTTGCGGTCGATGAACTTCCTGACGCGCTCGGTTCAAAACTCTTCCTGCCGCCGCATTTGAGCAGCGATCCCGCCGCGACGCTGGTCCGGCTGCCGCAATTCGCGCTTCCCGATGAGCCGCGGCTGACGCTCCGTGACCTGCCCTTTATCCACCGCTTTCATCATCCGGAGCGGATGAACGAGCGGACCTTTGTGCTGCTGCATGGCAGCGGCGGTAACGAGACCGACATGCTCCCCTTCGGCCATCAGCTCGATCCGCGCGCGACGCTGATCGGCGTGCGCGGCCGCAGCACCGAGGAAGGGTTTCCCCGCTGGTTTCGCCGCCTGTCGATGACCACCTTCGACCAGCGCGACATCCGCTCGGAAGCGGAAGCCTTCGCCGCTTTCGTCGACGAGGCGCGCGAGGCCTACGGGCTTGATCTCGCAAGGACCGTGTTCATCGGCTATTCGAACGGCGCCAATCTGCTCGCGGCCGTCATGCTCCTTCACCCGGGCGCCATCAGGAATGCGGTGCTGATGCGGGCCATGGCGGCCCTCGAGGATGCACCGAGGGCCGACCTCGCGGGCACGAACGTCTTGATGCTGACCGGCAAGGACGACATCTACGGCAGACACGCGCCGCAGTTGAAGGCGGAACTGCGGGAAAGCGGCGCGAATTTCGAGGCGGTCGACCTCGACACCGGACACGGCATCGGCCCGGAAGACGTTGCCGTCATTCGTCCTTGGCTCGCGGAACGAGGGCTATAATCCCAGCGGGCGCAGCTACCGATGCGCCTTCACCGTCGCCGCATATTCCGCAAAGGCCTGAACGAAGGCGCGCAGTCGCTCGCGGGTTTCCTCATCTGTCAATTGCGCTTCACTGTCGAAAACGGTGCGGGCTTTCGGCACCATCAGCCGCTTGCCCGACCAAAGCTCGGCACCGAGCGTCCGAATCACCGGGAGCCAGGCATTCTGGCTGAGAATGGTTCCGAAATTCCCCGGCGAGGCGCCGGCGAGCGCGAAGGGACGTCCGCCGAACACCTTGCCAATGTCGGCGGCCGGGCGGCTCAGCCAATCGACGGCATTTTTGAGAACGCCGGGCACGGAGTTGTTGTATTCCGGCGTGAAGAGAATGACGCCGTCCGCCGCGATGATCCGCTGTTTCAGCGCCTCTACCGGAGCCGGCACGCCGCTCTCCGCCTCGACATCCCCGTCATACAGCGGAATGCCGTGCAGCGTTGCGGCCTCGAACTCGACCTCCTCTGGTGCGACCGCCTTCGCGGCCGTAAGCAGTCCGGTGTTGAAGGAAGCCTTGCGCAGGCTTCCCGATATGCCGAGTAGTTTCGTCATCGATATGTGCATCCTCCGGTCTGTTCGGTCGCGAATTCCTGGTTGCCAGGAAAACTAGGAGCGATGAGATGAAAGGAAAGCCCGCGATCGCACCCGCTTCAATTGTGGGGCGACGGATGTCAAAACGGGCGCGCCACGCTATTCCAGCGGCTTAAGCCGCGCCTCGATCTGCGCCCGCTTCGGCTCCAGGAAGGGCGGCAGAGATAGCCTCTCCCCGAGCGACTCCAAGGGCTCGTCGACGGCAAAGCCGGGGCCGTCCGTGGCGATCTCGAACAGGATGCCGTTCGGCTCGCGGAAATAGAGCGAACGGAAATAAAAGCGCTCCACCTCGCCGCTCGAGGGCAGATGGAAGGCCTTCAGCCTCTCCGTCCACTGGTGCAGATGGGCGACATCCGGCGCGCGGAACGCGACGTGGTGGACGGCGCCGGCTCCCTGCCGGGCGATCGGCAGGTCCGGCTGGACCGCGACATGGAGTTCGGCACCCGCCCCGCCCTCGCCCATCGAGAACACATGCACCTTGCCGTTTCCGTCCGGCGAGGGATAGTGGCGCACCTCGCGCATGTTCATGACATGGGTGAGCACGAGCGCCGTATTGGTGATATCCGGTACGCTGATGGTGATCGGCCCGAGACCCCTGATCTGGTGCTCGGCCGTGACCGGACTCCTTTCCCACGGATGCGAAGGCGTGACTCCGCCGTCGTCCACCAGCCGGAACCGCTGGCCCTCGCCGTCCTCGAAATCGAGAGACATCCGGCCATCGATTTCGCCGATTTCGCCTGACGACACTTCGAGCTCGTCGAAGCGCCGCTTCCACCATTCGACGCTTTGCGCACCACCGACGCGCAGCCCGGTGCGCGAGATGCTGTGCGTCCCGCGCCCTTCCGGTCCGACCGGCCAGTCGAAAAAGGTCAGATCCGAGCCCGGCGTTGCCTTACCGTCGGCGTAGAAGAGATGGTAGGCCGAGGTGTCGTCCTGGTTGACGGTCTTCTTGACGAGCCGCAGCCCCAGCACTTTCGTGTAGAAGCGCAAATTTTCCGGCGCATTCGCGGTAATCGCCGTCAAGTGGTGAATACCTGTCAGTTGCAAGCTCATGATTGCCCTCCTGAGGCCTTCCGTTGACCCGAATATCGGCCTCCGGCCATGCGTTCTGCAAGTGGGACGGCTCGAACGGATTGTTCCGATCGAAATCAGACCCGTCTGAGATCCTTGAGGTAGGTATTCTCCGCCCGCGAAATGGCAAAGGCCTGCGGGTCGATTTCCGCGAAGATCACCGTTTCGTCGGCGGAATTGGCTTTCGCCATGACCTGTCCGTCGGGCGATGCGATGCAGGAAAGACCGGCGAAGGAGAACATCGCGTCCGAGCCGCAATGGTTGACATAGGCGACGAAGACCTGGTTCTCGAAGGCCCGGGTCTGAATCATGTGATCGGTTATGAAGGTGCCCGACCAGCCGGCCGGCAGCGCCGTCGGCACCAACACGGCATCGGTCCCGGCCGCTGCCAGGCGCCGGACATTTTCCGGGAATTCGACATCGTAGCAGATCAGCATGCCGCAGGTGACGCCGCGATGCTCGAAGAGGCGCGTCGAGGGCTCCGCCGGCGTAAACAGCGATCGCTCGTAGTCACCATAGAGATGCGATTTCCGGTAAACCGTCGGCGCGGCGTCCCCGTCTACATGGACGGCGCTGTTGTAGACGGCCGCGCCTTCGCGCTCGGCAAAGCCGGCGATGATGGCGATCCCGGCGTCACGCGAGATCCGCCGCAAGGCTTCAACGGTCGATCCGTCGGCAGGCTCGGCGAGCGCCCGGATATCCTCACCCGCGCCGTAACCGGTAATCCCGAGTTCGGGCGTCACCAGCAATGTCGCCCCCTTGGCCGCAGACTCGGAAGCCGCGCCTTCGATACGGGCGAGATTGGCGGCGATATCGCCGCCGACGCTTTTCATCTGCAGGGCCGCGAGCTTCATCATTTTTGATCGGATGCCATGGCGCCGAGCAGCTTCGGTAGATCGCCGAAGCGGGCGACGAGACCGAAGATGAGCGCCGCCGTCGAAACGAAGAGCACCGTCACCGAAGCCATGGTCGGCGTGTAGCCATAGCGCAGCGCGTTGAAGATCTTGATCGGCAGCGTCTCCATCGTGAACCCAACTGTCATATAGGCGACGATATATTCGTTGAGCGACAGCACGAAGGCGAAGGCGTAGCCCGAGACGATATAGGGCAGGATCAGCGGCAGCACTACGGTACGGAAAATGGTGCGTTCGTCGGCACCCATCGTCGCGGCGGCCTCGACCAGCGAGCGATCGATCGAGGTGAAGCCGAGCGACAACGTCACCAGCGGCAAGGTCACGAAGAAGATCCCGTGGCTGACCACCGCCGTCCACGGCTGACCGTAGAAGCCGGCGGTCGCCCAGAAGGTCAAGAGGCCGAGCGCCGTGATCACCGGCGGCAGCGTGAAGGGGGCGACACCGAGGAGCTGGAAAATATTCGCCCAGGGCGCCACCCGCCGCCACAGGAACCAGGCGAGCGGCAGGGCGATCGCGACGGCAAGTGCCGCCGAAAGGACCGCAAGCGTCACCGAGGCGAAAAGCGCGTTTCGCCATTCCGTGTTCAGGAAGATCTCCCCATACCAGGAGGTCGAAAAGCCTTCGGGCGGAAAGGCGAGGGTCTGCTTCTGGTTGACCGAGACGCCGGCGACGACGATCAGCGGCAGCGCCAGGAAAAGGGCGATCAGGAAGAAATAGAACTTGCGGAAAACGGACGTCATGCCGCCTCTCCTTTCCGTCCGGCAATCACCGTGAGCGCCACCAGGCCGAGCGTCACCAGCACGAGGAATACGGCCATCGCGGCGGCAAAGGGCATGTTCGACTGATAGATCGCCTGATCGGTGATCAACACCGAGAGCGTCCAGTGCTGCGGCCGACCGAGAAGTTGCGGCAACAGATAGGAGCCGAGGGCGAAGATGAACACCATGATCAGCGTTGCGACGATGGTGTTCCTGAGTGCCGGCACGACGACGGTGAAGAAGGCCCTGAGCGGCGAGGCGCCGAGTGTGCGGGCGGCTTCGGTCAGGGTCGGATCGAGCCGGACGAGCGCCGGGAACAGGACGAGCACCGTATAGGGGAAGGCCTGATAGACCATTCCGGTCAGCACCGCTGCGAAACTCGGCGTCAAGGCCTTGGCCTCGCCCATCAGACCGAGGGCGACGAGGATGTTGGTGATGCCGGCGGTGCGCGAGAAGAGCGTCGACCAGGCAAAGCCGATGATGACCTCGGAAAGCGAGAGGATCGAGAGCAGCGCGACCAGCCAGACGATCTGCACACGACGTGCCATGCGCGTCAGCAGATAGGTGAACGGCAGCGCCAGCACCACGCAGCAAATGGCGACCGCGATCGCCATCATCAGCGAGAAGCCGAGCACCCCGCCGAAGAAGGCCGAAAGGAATCGCTGGTAATTGTCGAAGACGAAGGCCGTTGTATAGAAACCGCCCTGCTGGCGCTGGAAAAAGCTGACGGCGATCATCGTGCCGAAGGGCACGACGAAGAAGATGGTGAGCATCGCCGCGGGGAAGAGCAGCGGCGAGTAGTCGCCAAGGGTCTGGGGCGGTTCGCGTCTCATTTGCGCAGCACCACGCAGACATCCGGCGTGAGGGCTACGCCCACCTGCTGGCCGACCGAGACCTCCGGACGCTCGCGCGGGGTCGAGACCGCGACGATCTGGCGGCCGGCGACATCGACGAAGGTCTCGATCGTGCCGCCGAGGTCGCGCACGAAAGTGACGGTGCCGGTCAGCGCCCCGGCCCCTGGTGCGGTCAGATGAACGTCCTCCGGCCGGATCGAGATCGTCGCCTTGGCGGCCCCGGTCGGCAGTTGCAGGCCCGGCACCGGCTGGCCGAGCACGGTCACATGATTGCGGCTATCCGCTTCCGCTTCGATGAGATTGGTCTGGCCGATGAAGTCGGCGACGAAGCTGTCGGCCGGCCGGCGATAGATTTCGATCGGCGACGCCGCCTGGCGGATTTCGCCGCCGCTCATGACAACCACTGTATCGGCCATGGTCATCGCCTCGCGCTGGTCATGGGTGACGACAATCGTGGTGATGCCGAGCTTCTGCTGCAATTGCCGGAGCTCCACCTGCATCGCCTCGCGCAGCTTCGCGTCGAGTGCCGAGAGCGGCTCGTCGAGCAGGAAGAGCTTCGGCGAGATCGCCAGCGCCCGGGCGATCGCGACACGCTGGCGCTGGCCGCCCGAGAGCTTGGAAACCGGCCGGTCCGAGTAACCGGGAAGATGGATCATCGACAGGAGTTCGTCGACCCGCTTCTTCTGCTCCTCCTTCGGCGCACCGCGGATGCGCAAGGGGTAGGCGATGTTCTCGCCGACCGTCAGATGCGGAAAAAGCGCCAGCGACTGGAACACCATGCCGAGGTTGCGCTTGTGGGTCGGCACGCGGGTGATGTCCTCGCCGTCGAGCCGGATGGCGCCCGCGGTCGGCAGGTCGAGCCCGGCAATCATCCGCAGAAGGGTCGTCTTGCCGCAGCCGGAAGGGCCGAGCATGCAGACGAAGGTGCCGTGCGGCACGGTGAGGTCGACGTCGTTGACGGCCCGGAAGGCCCCGAATTCCTTGACGACGTTCTGAAGGGCAAGTCCCGACATAAGTTCCCCTGCTCTCGCGCCTCATGCGCGGATGCCGGCCGCGCCCCCGTCCAGACGCGGGCGATACGGCACAGCAGCATCTTCAATTTCCGCATAGGTTATCCCCAAAACGCTTGCGGTTTAAGGGATCATGCATCGAGCCATCCAAGCCCGCCCCGGATCTTCAGGGCGGGCGGAGTCTCGTTGCCTGTTTCAGCCGACGATCAGTTCCGTCCACTTCTGGTTCAGCCAATCGGACTTCGTTTGATAGAGATCGTAGCGCGGGACGATCGGCTCGATATCGGACGACACCGCGGCAAATTCCTTGTCCGTCAGGTCGGTCGACTCGCGCTTGACGGTCGGTGAGGTGCCGACCTTGCGCGACAGCGTCGCCTGGATGGCGGGCTGGCACATGTAGTCGATGAAGATGTGCGCCTCCGCCGACTTCTGCGAGGCGCGCGACAGGGCCCAGCAACCGGAATCCTGGATGCCGCCTTCCTTCGGGAAGGTCGAGCGAACCGGGTGGCCGTCTGCAGCGGCAAGGCCGGTGACGTCGTGATAGTACTGGCCCATTGGGATTTCGCCCGACTTCAGCGCCTGCTCGAACTGCGCCTCGTCACGGTACCAGAGGCGGACATTCGGCTTCACTTCGGCGAGCTTCTCGAACGCCTTCAGGATGCCCTCTTCCGTGTCGAGCGCATTCGTGCCGCCCATGTGGGTCTTGGCGGTCACTTCCAGCAGGAAGGAGTTCGAAACCAGCGCCAGCAGGCCGAGCTTGTCGGCGTTCGCCGGATCCCAGAGGGCTGTCCAGGAGGTCGGCGCCTCCTTGTAGACATTGGTGTTGGTGACGAGCGTAATGTACCAGGAGACCGCCCCGACGCCGGCAACGCGGCCATCCGGATATTTGTTGACGAAGCGGTCGAGAAGGTCCGACGCATGCTTGATCTTCGCCATATCGATCGGCGTCCACAGCTCGGTCGCCTGACCCTTGAGCATCGCGACCTGCGACATCATCGAAACGTCTGCCGGCGCCTGACCGGCACGGGCAGCCTGCTCGAGCTGAACCAGCCAGGCCTCGCCGGTCGGCTCGGCGATCGACTCCACGGCAATCCCGGTTGCCTTGGTAAACTCCGGGAAGATGTTCTTGTCGAAGGAGTCCTTGAAGTAGCCGCCATAGACGCCGACCTTCAGCGACTTGTCCTGGGCCCTCAGCACCGCCGGCATTGCCAGCATCGATGCACCGGCAAGCCCCGCCCCCAGCAGCGTGCGGCGCTTGATGGAACTGATGTTCATTGCATGTCTCCTTTGTTTTGACGGCAGTCGCCGCGTTCCCTGTTGTCGTTGATTGCTTACATCTTCTTGGTCTCAATGTGCTGGCGTACGTCGCTCGAGCATTCGCGCATATTGCGTCAGAGGGTAGCACAGCACGAAGAAAATCACCGCGACCAACCCATAGACCGTGAAAGGTTCGAAAGTGGCATTATTGATCGCATTGGCCGTCCTGAGAAGCTCCTCGAATCCGATGATCGAGGTCAGTGCCGTACTCTTGATGAGTTGCACCAGGAACCCAACCACCGGCGGACGGGTGATCGCGAAGGCCTGCGGCAGGATGACGAGACGCAACTCCTGGAGATAGTGGAGGCCAAGGCTCGCACCGGCGTCCCACTGGCCGCGAGGCAACGCTTCGACGCCCCCTCGCCAGATTTCTGCAAGATAAGCGCTGGCGTAGAAAGTGAGTCCAAGGGCTGCGGCCGTCCAGGGCTCGATGCGGAAGCCGAGCATCGGCAGGCCGAAGAACATCAGGAAGAGCTGCATCAGCAGCGGCGTGCCCTGGAAGAGCGCGATGTAGCCGGCACCGAAGCGGCGCAGCCACGGCCGCTTCGATATACGCGCAAAGAGGATCAGCAGCCCGACCGCCGCTCCGCCTGCGAAGGCCACGATTGAGAGCAAGAGTGTCCAGCGCGTTGCGAAAACCAGATTGCGCAGAATGTCCCAAAAGGTGAATTCGATCACGACACACCCGCCCCTAACACCCGCCGGCCGCCGGCGACAAGAAACCGTCTGATCGCCATCGACAGGCCGAGATAGATCATGGTGACCACAAGATAGGTCTCGAAGGAGCGGAAAGTCCGCGCCTGCAGCAGGTCTGCCTCGTGGGCGAGTTCGCGCACGGCGATCTGCGAAACGACCGCCGATTCCAACATCATGATGACGACCTGACTGGTCAGTGCCGGGAAGATCACCTTGAGTGCCTGAGGCAGGATGATCTTGATGAAGACCTGCCGCTGCTTCAGGCCGAGTGCCAAAGCCGCCTCGCTCTGTCCCTTTGGCACGGCATCGAGACCCGCGCCGACGATCTCGGTCGTGTAGGCGGCCATGTTGAGGGTCATCGCCAGGATCGCCGCGATGACCGGATCGAGGCGAATGCCAATGCTCGGCAAGCCAAAAAAGATGAAGAAAAGCTGTACCAGGAAGGGCGTATTGCGGATCACTTCGACATAGGTCGCCACAGCCTTGCTCAGAAGGTCATAGCGGCTGCGGCGTGCAGCCGCCAGGAGAACGCTGATGAGAATGCCGAGCACCGTCGTGCAGGCGATTAGCAGCAACGTCATGGCAGCGCCGTGAGCGATCGCGCCCATTGCACCATTTAGCCAACCGAAATCGAGGCTGTAGCCCATCGTTGCAACCCTTCCAGGGCGAGCCTGCGGAAAAGGCCTCCGCAGGCCGCCCGTGCCTTAGCGTGAGCGGCTTAGTCCTTTAGGTTGTCGGGGTTGAGCGGCGTTTTCAGCCATGTCTGCGAGCTTTCGTCCAATTTGCCGTTCGCGAGCATCTTGGCGACTGTCTCGTTGACCGATTGCTTCAGACGTTCCTCGTTCTTGTTGAGGCCGATATGCGAGGGTGAGGTCAGCAGCTGAAACTTCTGTTCCGGCTTCAAGGCCTCCTGCCGCGCGAGAACCTGTGCGCCGACGTCATTACCGACGACCATCAGCTGCGTCTGGCCGGAGATGAAGGCCTGAATAACCGCATTGTAGTTGTCGAAGCGTTGAATGTTGGCAGAGGCCGGTGCAGCCTCGGTCAGCGACGTGTCCTCCAGCGTTCCGCGATTGACGGCGATCGTCTTGTCGGCGAGATCGTCCTTGCCGGCGACCTTGAGTTCGGCCGGACCGATGACGGCAATGTAGTAGGGCGCGTAGGCGGCCGCGAAGTCGATAACCTCGGCACGCTCCTTCGAGTAGCCGACGCTCATCAGGATATCGACGCGCTTGTCATTGAGATAGGGAATGCGGTTCTGACCGGTCACGCTGACGAGATTGAGCTTCACGCCGAGCGCATCGGCGATCTGCTGCGCGACGTCGACGTCATAGCCTTTGATGCTCATATCGGCGCTGGCCGACGAGAACGGCGGGAAATCCGAGAAGATGCCGACATTGATCTGGCCTGCGGCCTTGATGTCGTCGACGGCATCGGCATGCGCCATTCCAGCCGCGGCACCGACCATCAGTGCGGCGGCAAATACTGCTTTCAGCTTGGTTTGGATTGTCATCTTTGTTCCCCAATCTGGAAGTTTGTCTGCTCAGGATGGTCCTGCCACCGCTTCCAGTTCGGCGGCAGAACCGGTTTCAAGGATCAGCCCGCCTTGCCGGTGATCGTCGGACTGAAAACCGTCAGGCTCAGGATTTCGAACAGCACCTGCGCACCGGCATGGGCCGTGTTGGTCGTCGCGTCGTATTGTGGGGCGACCTCGACGACATCGCCGCCGACGAGATTGACGCCCTTGAGGCCGCGGATCAGTTCCAGCACCTCGCGCGTCGTCAGGCCGCCGACCTCGGGCGTTCCGGTGCCCGGAGCAAAGCTCGGGTCGAGGCTGTCGATGTCAAAGGAAAGGTAGGTCGGACCATCGCCGACGATCTTCTTCGCCTTGTCAATGATCGCCGGGATGCCGAGACCGGAGACCTCCTCCGCGTGGATCACGGTCATGCCGGACTCGTAGGAGAACTCCCAGAGATATTCGGCCGAGCCGCGAATGCCGATCTGGATGACCCGGGTCGGATCGAGAACGCCGTCGAGGACGGCATTGCGGAACGGGCCGCCGTGATGGAACTTGGTGAGGTCGTAGGCGCCGCCGGTATCGCAATGCGCATCGATATGGATCATGCCGACGGGCTCTCGTTTGCCGACGGCCTTGAGGATCGGATGGGTCATCGAATGGTCGCCACCGACCGAGAGCGGCACGACACCGGCATCGACGATCTGGTTGAGGCGCTTCTCGATGTCCTCATGGCTGAGTTCCAGCCGGTAGCGGCTGCGGAAAGGCACGTCTCCGATGTCCGCCACGCGCAAATCATGCACTGGTGCGCAGCCGAGAACGTGGTTATACGGCCCGATCCGCTCGATGGCGCGCAGCGCCCGCGGTCCGAAGCGGGAGCCCGGGCGGTTGGTTACGCCGAGGTCCATAGGGATGCCGACGATCGCCACCTGAAGATTGCCGAAGTCCGGCTGCTCGGGATCGACCGGCATATAGGGCGCGGTCAGGAAGGTGGGGATGCCGGAATAGGGCGCCAGCCGCGTGCCGCTCTTGGTGAAGATCTTGTCCGCCACCTTGCGGAAGGTCGGATCGAAAAGTTCGCCGCCATGGCTTTCGCCATACTTCGCCCTCAGTTCGCCGAGCTTCTTCTCGTCCCAGGCCATGTGCCGGAGCCTCCATGTCTGTCGCCGGGGGAAGAAAGCATCGCAACGCCGATCGCAACCGGCGGCGTTGCCGAGCAATACAGGCGCAATCGTGTTCCCCAGGCTTTTGCCCTTGTTGGAACCTATTAGGTGACAAATCCTCTAGAAAATCAATTGACATTGTTATAGCATTTCGTGTGAGAAAAATTCACATAATCGAACCCGTCGGAGTTCCCGTTGTCGAGCCGCCTGCCCCCCTTGAACCCGCTGCGCGCCTTTGAGGCGACCGCCCGGCGCGGCTCGGTTTCCGCGGCGGCCCGCGAGCTCAACGTCACGCATGGGGCGATCAGCCATCAGATCCGTGCGCTCGAACTCTCCTTCAACGCGACCCTTTTCGAGCGCGGCGGCAAACGCCTGAGGCTGACCCCGCAGGGCGCGCTGCTGCTGCCGGCCGTCACCCACGCCTTCGCGGAAATCGCCGCCGCAACGGCGGCGATGACCCGGCCCGCCACCAGCGGCGAACTCCGGATCACCTGCGTGCCGGCGCTGCTCTCCTTCTGGATGATCCCGCGCCTGCATCAGTTCACCGAGCAGTTTCCCGACGTGCAGCTGACACTGATCGCCTCCAATGACGCGCTGCATCTCCACTCGCCCGAAGTCGACGTCTGCCTCCTCTATGGCGACGGCAATTGGGGAGACTGCTGGGCCAAGCTCTGGAGTCGGCTCGAGCTGTTTCCCGTGGTCAGCCCAACCCTTCTCAACATGCGGCCGCTGCGCTCGATCCGGGATCTGCGCGATCATGTGATGCTGCATGGCGACGACGGCCGCGAATGGAACACCTGGCTTGCCGCAGCCGACGCGGCCGACCTTCAGCGCGGCCGCCAGCATTTCATGAGCGACGCGCGGCTTTCGACCGAAGGCGCCCTGCACAACCAGGGCGTGGCGCTCGGCGATACGATCACCGCCGGCAGCCTGATCGCCCGCGGCGAGCTGATCGCGCCTTTCGATCTGACGGTGCCGGCCAACGACGCTTTTTTCGTTGCCTGCCGTAACGAGATCCGCGCCGCGCCAATCGTCCGCGTCTTCATCGACTGGCTGTTTGCGGCACTCGAAGGCGATCCGATGCCAGAGCTGCAGACCTCCGCCCGGACGATCATTCGGTCCCGCAGGCCGGAAGATCCGAAATCGGTAGCGGAGAGCTTCCGGCCGGTTTCGTCACCCCGCAAGCGGCGCTTGGAAACCCCGCAAAAGCGCAAGACCAAGCCGTAGTGCCGGACCCTCGCCCATGCCACTCGCCCAACCACAGGAACGCCCGATGCCTCATCTCAATCCGCTCGTCGCAAAGCTCTCGCCGCCGCCGGTCCCCTCCGTGCTTGCGTGGGCGAAGGCCTATGACGGGGCAAAGGGACCGCTGATCGATCTCTCCCAGGCGGTGCCCGGCTATCCTGCCCATCCGGATATGCTCAAATGGCTTGGCGAAGCCGCAGTGTCGCCCGCCTATACCGGCTACGGCGCGATCGAGGGCGAGCCTGAACTGCGCAGCGCCTATGCCGATGAGGTGGCAAAACTCTATGGCGCTCCCATTGGCCCGGAAAACATTCACGTCACCTCCGGCTGCAACCAGGCCTTCATCTGTGCCGCCATGGCGGTTGCCGGCGCCGGCGACACGGTGCTGATGACCAATCCCTATTATTTCAACCAGGAAACCACCCTGGCGATGCTCGGCATCAATGTCGAACTCGCACCCTGCGATGCCGGCGCCGGCTTCCTGCCCGAGGTCGAGACCATCGCCTCGGCCCTTCGGCCCGGCATTCGCGCCCTCGCCCTCGTTTCGCCGAACAACCCGACCGGCGCCGTCTATCCGGCCGACCTGCTGCAGCGCATCTATGAGGTCTGCCGCGCAAACGGCACCTGGCTCATCCTCGACGAGACCTATCGCGACTTCCTGCCCGAGGCCGCGGTGGCACCCCATCGCCTCCTTCAGACCAAGGGCTGGCAGGACGGCTTCATAGGCCTTTACAGCTTCTCCAAGTCCTTCTGCATCCCCGGCCACCGCCTCGGCGCGATCACCGCCGGACCCGCGCTGATCGAGCAGGTAACCAAGATCATGGACAACCTGCAGATCTGCGCCCCGCGTTCGGCCCAGGCCGCCGTCGCCAGGGCGATCCCGGCACTCGCCCACTGGCGGCTCGCAAACCGCGCCGAAATCACTGCCCGCGCCGACGCGCTGAAGGACGTCATGGGCCGCCTGCCGCAGTGGAAGCTGCAGGCCGTCGGCGCCTATTTCGCCTATGTCCGCCACCCCTTCCGCGATATCGACTCGCAGTTCGTCGCCGAGAAGCTGGCAAAGCTCGCCGGCATCGTCTGTCTGCCGGGTGACTATTTCGGTGAAGGCCAGGAAAGCTATCTGCGCTTTGCCTTCGCCAATGCCGACGTGCCCACGATCCGGAAATTGGAGGAGCGGCTGGCGGGATTTGCGCTGCCGGGCATTTGAGGAGCGCTAAACCGCGTCGCGTTCAAACGTATTCACGCGGCGCGCTTTAGCTCTTTGTTTTTGTGCATGTCGTCATCCCAAAAACCGCTGCACACTTTTTCGGCGACATGCCTTAGCCGCGGCGGGCGATCAGGATGCCGATGAGCACGATCGCCCCGCCCGTTGCCTGCATGACACCGACGGGCTCGCTCAGCAGGACCCAGGCGAGCACCGCAGCCACGACCGGCTGCACGAGCAGCGTCAGCGATGAAAAGGCGGGCGCCAGGAAGGCGAGCGCATAGGTGATCGCCACCTGCCCGCCGGCATGACTGACGAAGGCGAGTCCGAAAAGGATCGCCCAGCCGAAGCCCGTCGGCGGCAGGAGCGCGGGCTCGGCGAGCACTGCCATCGGGAGCGTGCAGACGGCGGCCGAGGCGGTGCTCCAGATCATGATGCGGTTGGTGCCGAAGCGGCTGCGCAATTGCCCGACGGCAAGAATATAGCCGGCATAGAACATCGCGGCGACGATCGCGATGCCGTCCCCGATGAGATCGCCGCCGCCAAGCGCACCCGGGCCGCCTTTCAACACCACGACGCCGGCGACGGCCGTGACGAGACCGGCCAGGAAAATGCGGCTCACCGGCGAGCGGAACAGTGCCCAACTGGCAAGCGTCACGAAGACCGGAGCGAGATTGGCAAGCAGCGTCGCATTGGCCACGGAGGTCATGGTGAGCGAGAGGTGCCACGCCCCGAGGTCGATGGCGAGGAACACGCCCGGCAGGACGAGCAGCGCATAGTCGGACAAGCGCTCCGGGCGCCGGTCTGCGCCTGTATCCTTGGCGAGCCACGACCAGGCAAGGAGCGGGATCAGCGCCAGCGCCACGCGCCAGAAGGCCGTTGCCATCGGCCCCACTTCCGAGAGCCTGACAAAGATCGGCGATCCGGCAATGGCGACACCGCCCATGAGCAGCGCGGCCATGGCGAGCGACTGTTGCGGGGAGGCGGAACTGACGGTTTGACTCACGGTGATGTCCGGGTACTGGGAGGGAGCGCCAAAAGGCGCCCCCGCCAGCTATCAGAACTGCGGGTCAAGCAACAGCCCTGAAAAATCGCCGGTAGGCAATCGTTGGCAGCCGCAGACAACGTCGCAGCCGGCGAGCTCCAGCCGCCGATCAAGCCGCGTCCGGCAGATGCACCGTCTTCACCTCGAGAAAATCCTCGAGGCCGAAGGTACCGCCCTCACGGCCGTTGCCGGACTGCTTGTAGCCGCCGAAGGGGCTGCCGTAGCGGTGCGGCCCGCCATTGATATGCACCATGCCGGCCCGCAATCGCGCCGCGACCCGCTCGGCGCGCTGCCGATCGCCCGTCTGGACATAAGCCGCGAGACCATAGTTCGTGTCGTTGGCAAGCGCGATCGCTTCCTCCTCCGTGTCGAAGGGAATGATCGCCAGCACCGGCCCAAACACTTCCTCGCGTGCGATCCGCATCGAATTGTCGACGTCCGCGAAGATCGTCGGTTTGACGAAATATCCGGTCTCGAAGCCCTCCGGCTTGCCGGGGCCGCCGACGAGGAGCCGCGCCCCTTCGCCGACGCCCGCCTCGATCAGCGCCTGCACCCGCTCGAACTGGATGTGGCTCACCAGCGGACCGATATGCGCGCCTTCCTTGCTCGGATCGCCGACGGTCGCCTCCCGGCCCACGCGCCTTGCGATCGCCACCACGTCGTCATAGACGCTGCGCTCCACCAGCATGCGGGTCGGCGCATCGCAGGACTGGCCGGAATTATTGAAGCATTCGAGGATGCTGGCCGTCACCCGCTGCTCGAGATCGGCATCGGCGAAGACGATGTTCGGCGACTTGCCGCCGAGCTCCAGCGTGACGCGCTTGACCGTATCGGCGGCGTCCTTGCTGACGGCGATGCCGGCCCGCGTCGAACCGGTGAAGGACATCATGTCGATGTCCTTGTGCTTCGACAGTGCGGCGCCGGCGTGAAGGCCGTCGCCATTGACGAGGTTGAAGACGCCGGGCGGGAAGCCAGCCTCTTCGATCATCTCCGCATAGAGCATGGCATTGAGCGGCGTGAACTCGCTCGGCTTCAACACGCAGGTGCAGCCGGTCGCAAGCGCTGGCACGACCTTGAGCGCAATCTGGTTGACCGGCCAGTTCCACGGCGTGATCAGCCCGCAAACCCCGATCGGCTCGCGCATCAGCGTGTCGCCGTTCGGAAGTTTTTCGCGCAGCTTCAGCCGCTTCAGCGCGTCGATGTAACCCTTGAGGTGGCCGACGCCGACATCGGCCTGTTGCTCGCGGCTCATGGTCTTCGGCGCGCCGAGTTCCGCGGTGATCGTGTCGGCCATCTCGTCGTAGCGGCGTTCATAGATCGCCAGCAGCTTTTCAAGAAGCGCCAGCCGTTCCTCCAGGCTGGTCCGGCTGTAGGTCTCGAAGGCCTTCTTGGCGGCCGCAACGGCCCGGTCGATGTCGACTGCAGTACCGAGGGAGATAACCGCGATCGGCTTTTCGGTGGCAGGATTGAGCACATAGAGGTCGTTCTGTGCTGCCGGTTCGACCCATTCGCCGTTGATGTAGAACTTGCGTTTGTCGAGCATGCCGCTCCTCCTTCCCGTCAAGGTGTCTCTTGTTTTGCGGCAGACAGGACATCGTCACCCTGCCGGCAAGCGACTTCCGCGCATTTGCGACGGCTTTGAGCGTGGATGATTGGTTTGCCGCCGCGAGTGCAGTCCCGCGTGCCAAGGCACGCTACGACGCAGGCGGCGTGGCCCGCAAGGGGTACGATGGCGCGGCCGCGGTGTCGAGCGTCAAGCGCGGCGTTCGCGACGCGTCCTGAAGAGTGCTGTGGTGGGAACCGTCAGATGGCGCCGATGATGAGGGCCGAGACGAAGCTGAACGCTGCGACGATGGCGATCGTGTGGGGAACGAGGTTGACCGGCAGGCGCCTCGTCGGCTGCGCCACATGAAACGCGTAGCGGGAGTGGGTCATCGCCTTTGTCGGGTTCATTTTTCTCTCCGCTGCTGACCTTCGACTGTAGCTATGTTCTCCTATATTCTCCATTGAGTATATAGATATTATTTTCCCCGGAACGTGCGGGGGATGAAAAATCCGTTTCCCGACTTCAGTGGCTGTTGTTGCGTTCGCGCTCCCGAAGGTGGCGCGACCAGGTCTCGCTGAACCACGGGGTCAGCAGCGAAACGTCGGCGGAACTGTGCGAGCGGCTGAGCCGGCTGTCGGGCTCCACCGACGTCCAGACGGTGAAGTGCGTCAGCCGATGCTTGCCGAAGGTCTGGATCAGCGGAATGTCTGCCGCGTCCCGGCCGCGGGCGACAGGAATGCGGCCGGCCCGCCCGCCATTGTTCTTGGCGTCGAACGTGTACCATCGGTCGCCGAGGAACACCTCGAACCAGGCGTTGAAATCCATCGGCGCCGGGCTGTTTGGAGCGCCAATGTCGGCCATATAGCCGTGAACGTAGCGGGCCGGCATGTTCATGCAGCGGCAGAGAGCGACGGCGAGATGGGCATAGTCGCGGCTGACCCCAAGCCGGTCCTCGTGCGCTTCGAGCGCCGTACGCATCGCCGGCGCATAGCCGTAGCTGAAGATCAGCCGATCATGCACATAGTCTGAGATCGCCTGCACCCGTTGCCAGCCTGCCGGAATGCTGCCGAAGAGCCGCCAGGCAAGCGCGCTCAGCCGATCGGTCTCGCAATAGCGGCTGGCGCAAGGGTGGGGTAGCAGAGAGGGAGGCAGCTTTTCGACGGGCACCGCCTCCGCCAGCGGATCCGACGCGTCGAGCCGCCCGTCGTCGCTGATCACCGCGTCGTAGCCGAGCCGGGTTTCACCCTGAGAGAGAACCATGCGAAACAGATATTGTGATGCGGGTCGGTGATTTCTTCCATCGGGATGAGCGGTGACGCGACCCGCCCGCGCTCCGTCACGACTGCATTGCGCCGTTCCTTGGGGACGGACAGAAACGTCATCATCGGCGTGGGTTGCGGACAATCGATGGCAATCTCATAACCGAAGCGGATGAACATGTTCGACCTCCGCACGGTGATTTACCGACACTTGCTCCCGCACGCCTAAACGCCGGTGGCAGCCCGGGTTTGCAACCCGTTCGAAGCTCTTCCCTGAAGTTCCCTTGATGTCCGCGCCAAGCCGGCGGGCGACCCGCCCGCGGGCCGGAATACTAGCGCATCGTTGCAGCGAGCGGTATTCGGCGAGAAGCCGGCAGCCGCAAGCCTACCAGCCGACGGCGTCCTTGAAGGAATACCACCAGGAGCCGATCGTCGAATACTGCGCGCGGAACAGCCGCCCGCCAGGAAAGGGATACCAGGGCAGTTTCTCGAACATGTCGAAGCGCGTCTGGTCGCCGTCGATCGCCTCGGCGAGCGTCCGGCCGAAGAGATGCGAGCCTGTCACCCCGTGACCGCTATAGCCGTGGGCGAAATATGTGTTGGCGCCGATGCGGCCCATCTGCGGCATGCGCGTGAAGGACAGCGCGAAATTGCCGCTCCAGGCATAGTCGATCTTCACGCCCTTCAGGCGCGGAAAGACCTTTTCAAAATTGGGCCGGAGCTTCGCCACCACATCGGCCGGATCGGTTCCGCCATAGACGGTGCCGCCACCGAAGATCATCCGCTTGTCGGCCGACAGCCGGAAATAGTCGAGGATGTAGCGCACATCCTCGACGCACATGTCGCTCGGGATCAGCGCGTCCGCGAGTTCCTCGCCGAGCGGTGCCGTGGTGATCATCTGCGTCGAGACGGGCATGACGCGCGAGACGAGCTCGGGCACCGCATCGCCGAGATAAGCATTACCGCAGAGCACCACAATGCGGGCTGAGACTTCACCTTCCCTGGTATGGACGGTCGGCCGCGCCCGCTTATGGTCGACGCGTGCCACTGGAGACATCTCGTAGATGGTGCCGCCGAGGCTCTCGAAGGCGCGGGCCTCTCCGAGCACCAGATTGAGCGGATGCATATGGCCGCCGCTGATATCGAGCATGCCGCCGCAATAGGCCTCGGAATCGACGAGCTTGCGCAGCGCCTCCCGGTCGAGAAGCAAGTGGTCGTCCATGCCATATTTGCGCCAGAGCGCCTGCTTGGCCTCGAGCTCCTTCATATGCGCGCCGGTATAGGCGGCGTAGATGTTGCCGGATTTCAGGTCGCAGTCGATCCGGTATCGGCTGACGAGCCGGCGGATGATCCGCCCGCCTTCCTGGACGAGGCCGCCGATGAAGCGCGCCGCGTCCTCTCCGAAGCGACTCCGGATCGTCGAGAGGCTAGCGTTGAGGCCATTGACGATCTGGCCGCCATTGCGCCCGGAAGCGCCCCAGCCCACCTGGGCGCCCTCCACCACTGTAACCTTGTAGCCCTTCTCGGCGAGATGAATGGCCGTCGCCAGACCTGTGTAACCGGCGCCGACGACGCAGATATCGGTTTCGACCCGCCCCTGCAGCTTGACCGGCGTGCGGATGATGTTGCGGGTGGCAGCGTAGTAGCTCGCCGGATAGCCGCCGTCGCCGGCATAGGACTTTGTGACGCTCACCCCGAGGATTCCCCTCTGCCGCAGGTCTTTGTCGCTAGGAGCCATATCGCAAATCTTGCCCCTTGACCATGCGGCGCAACGGCTGTCATATTGCTCAGATGTCAGACCAATTTGAGAGCGACTGCATGCCCGAGCCGGAGAAAGCGATGCTTCTGCCCCTGCCCCCGGTCGATCGGGTGCAGCAGGTGATCTCCGCGCTCGCCGACTATGTCCAGCGCTCCGGCTTGAAGCCCGGCGATCGCCTTCCGGCCGAACGCGAATTGATGGCGGCGCTCGCCGTCGGGCGCTCCACCATCCGCGAGGTCATCAGCCATTTTCAGGCGCTCGGCGTCGTCGAGGCGCGCAAGGGCAGCGGCACCTATCTGTTGCGCGCCATTTCCGGCGCCACCATCCACATGCCGCTGACCCTCGACACCGCGCACCTTCGCGATGCGCTGCTGCAGACGCTGGAAGTTCGCCGCGGCATCGAGGTCGAGGCCGGCATGGTCGCTGCGCGGCGCCGCACCGAGGCCGACCTCATCAACATCGAAACGAAGCTCGACGCGATGGAGCGCGTTCACCTTGCCAAGGGCACGTCCGGCCCCGAGGACCTCGCCTTCCATCTGGCGATCTACGACGCGACCCACAACCCGCTCTTCCGGCAATTGCTTGAGCAGATGCGCGAGGCCTTCGAGCGCTTCTGGGAAAAGCCCTTCGACCGGCCGGACTTCGCGCGGCGGTCGTTTCCGTATCACCGGACGCTCTTCGACGCGATCGCCTCGCAGAACCCGAACGCCGCCCGGGAAGAGACACTGAAAATCCTCGCGATCGTCGAGGAAGACATCAAGGAAATGTCCAAATGAATGACGGCCTCGACCCGTTCGACAGAGCCTCGCTGATTGCCGCCCATGACGAGGCCCATGCCTTCGACGCAGTCGTTCCGCCGATCGTCCAGACCTCCCTCTTCACCTTCAAGGACTATGACGAGATGATCGCCTCGTACCGAGGCGAACGCGTCCGGCCGATCTACACCCGCGGCCTCAATCCGACCGTCAGGCTGTTCGAGGAGATGCTGGCGAAGCTCGAGGGTGCCGAGGATGCGATCGGCTTTGCCAGCGGCATGTCGGCGATCTCCTCCACGGTTCTGTCCTTCGTCGAGCCGGGCGACCGCATCGTCGCGGTCAAGCATCTCTATCCCGATGCCTTCCGGCTGTTCGGCACGCATCTGAAGCGCATGCGCATCGAGGTCACCTATGTCGACGGGCGCGATGAGGAAGCGGTTGCCAAGGCACTTCCCGGCGCCAAGCTCTTCTACATGGAAAGCCCGACGAGCTGGGTGATGGATACCCATGACGTGGCGGGCCTGGCCGCACTTGCCAGGGCGCAAGGGATCGTCACCGTCATCGACAATAGCTGGGCGAGCCCGGTGTTCCAGCAGCCGATTTCGCTCGGCGTCGATCTCGTCATCCACTCGGCCTCGAAATATTTGAGCGGCCACAGCGATGTCGTCGCCGGTGTCGTCGCCGGCTCCAGGGAACTCGTCGGCCGCATCCGCTCCGAAGCCTATCCCTACCTCGGCGGCAAGCTCTCGCCCTTCGATGCCTGGCTGCTAATCCGCGGCCTGCGTACCCTGCCGATCCGGATGAAGGCGCATGAGCGCTCGGCGCTTGCCCTTGCGCGCCGCCTGCTCGAGCATCCGCTGGTCGAGACCGTCTGCCACCCCGGGCTCGGCAATCACCTGCCGCCGGGTCTTTCGGGTACCTCCGGCCTGTTCTCCTTCATCTTCCGCGAGGGCGTCGACATCCGCCGCTTCGCCGATCATCTGGAACTGTTCAAGCTCGGCGTATCCTGGGGTGGCCACGAAAGCCTCATCGTCCCGGGCGAGGTCGTCCTGGCGCAGAAAGCGCAACCCAATTCCGCGGCCGCCTTCGGCATTTCTCCGCGGTCGGTACGGCTCCATGTCGGCCTGGAGGGAACGGAGGCCCTCTGGAGCGATCTCGAAGCGGCGCTCGGCGCCGCTTCACCAGGCTGACGACCAGCGGGAAGGCGGCTCTCCGCATCCCGCCCCAATAAAAATCGATCAACGCCAAGGACAAAGGGAACAAAAATGAGGAAACTGATCACAGCCACCCTGCTCGCCACGCTGATGGCCGGCAGCGCGCTTGCTGATACCAAGCTGAAGCTCGTCGAGGTCATCACCAGCCCCGAGCGCACCGAAACGCTGAAGTCGATCGTCGCCAAATTCGAGGCGGCGAATCCCGGCACCACTGTCGAGATCATCTCGCTGCCCTGGGGCGAAGCCTTCCAGAAATTCGCAACGATGGTCTCGGCGGGCGAAATCCCGGACGTCATGGAAATGCCGGACACCTGGCTGTCGCTCTACGCCAATAACGGCATGCTGGAGAGCCTCGAACCCTACCTCGCCAAGTGGGAGCACACGCCAGGCCTCACCGAGCGCGCCCTAGAACTCGGCCGCGACGTCAACGATACCGCCTATATGCTGCCCTACGGCTTCTATCTCCGGGCGATGTTCTACAACAAGAAACTGCTCTCGGAAGCCGGCGTTGCCGAGCCGCCGAAGACCATGGACGACTTCGTCAAGGCGTCGGAAGCGATCTCCAAGCTGCCCGGCAAATCCGGCTACTGCCTGCGCGGCGGCCCGGGCGGCCTCAATGGTTGGGTGATGTTCGGCGCCACCATGGCCGGCGACAACACCTTCTTCAAGGAGGACGGCACCTCGACGATGAACAGCGAGGGCTGGATCAAGGGCCTCACCTGGGTGATCGACCTCTACAAAAAGGGTCTGGCGCCGAAGGACAGCGTCAACTGGGGCTTCAACGAAATCGTCGCCGGCTTCTATAGCGGCACCTGCGCCTTCCTCGACCAGGATCCGGACGCGCTGATCGCCATCGCCCAGCGCATGAAGCCGGAGGATTTCGGCGTCACCACCATGCCCAAGGGCCCGAGCGGCAAGGCCTTCACGACGATCGGCTTCGCCGGCTGGTCGATGCTTTCGGCAAGCCAGAACAAGGACCTCTCCTGGAAGCTGATCGAGACGCTCGAAGGGCCGGAAGGCAACATCGAGTGGAACAAGCGCACCGGCGCGCTGCCGGTCCACAAGTCCGCAGAGAAGGACCCCTTCTATTCGGGCCCGCAGTTCAAGGGCTGGTTCGACGAACTGGCCGACAAAGACGTCGTGCTGACCGTCATGCCGACCTACCTCGAGGAATTCGCCTTCTTCAAGGATTCACTCGCCATCAAGACGAGCCAGGAAGCGCTCCTCGGCGACATCACGCCGGAAGAGCTCGCCAATCAATGGGCGGACTACCTGACCAAGGCACAGCAGAAATATCTGGCCAACAAGAAGTGATCCGACATGAAGGGCGACAGGGTCGCCTGCCGCCCTTCATCAACATGGACTGCGCCCGCCCGCGGGGCGGCCAGGAGGAACTCCGATCGATGGATTATGCCGCACGCCAACAGCGCCAGTCCGCAAGCCGCCGGCCGCTGATGAAGCGCATCGCGGACGCATCGGCGCCCTATCTTTACAGTGCGCCGGCGCTGATCCTGATCGTCACGGTGATGCTGGTGCCGCTGGTGCTCGGCGTCTCCTATGCGTTCCGCGACGTGCAGCTCCTCAATCCCTTCTCCGGCGCCTTCATTGGACTCGATCATTTTCGGGCGCTCTCTCAAGACCAGGCCTTTTTCCGCTCGCTGCGCAACACGCTCTGGTGGACCGGTGCATCCGTTCTTCTTCAGTTTGCCTTTGGATTGATTCTGGCGCTGCTGCTCGACAAACCGTTTCGCGGCCGCGCCATCGCCCAGGCGCTCGTCTTCCTGCCCTGGGCGGTGCCGAGCTTCCTTGCCGGCCTCAACTGGGCCTGGCTCTTCAACCCGGTCGTCGGGCCGCTGCCGCACTGGCTCTATGCGCTCGGGATCATGAGCCAGCCGGCGAACATCTTGTCGGATCCGCAGCTTGCCATGTGGGGACCGATCGTCGCCAATATCTGGTGGGGCATTCCCTTCTTCGCAATTACCCTGCTTGCCGCCCTGCAGGCGATCCCGCGCGACCTCTACGAAGCGGCGAGCATAGACGGCGCCGGCGCCTTTCAGCGCTTCCTGTCGATCACCCTGCCTTTCCTCGCGCCGACGATCGCAATCACCATTCTGTTGCGCACCGTCTGGATCTCGAACTTCGCCGACTTGATCATCGTCATGACCAATGGCGGTCCGGCCGACCGGACCCAGATCGTCGCCAGCTACATCTTCACCCAGGCCTTCAAGCGGCTCGATTTCGGCTACGCCTCGGCGATCGCGCTGGTGCTCCTGGCGCTGCTGCTGGCCTATTCGCTGCTGATCGTCATCCTGCGGCAATGGCTCCTGAGCAAGGATTGAACCGATGCGCGTCAAGTCAGCCCTCCTCACCGTCGCGCACCGCCTTGCGATCGTGACCTATATTGCCTTTGCCCTCTTTCCACTCTTCTGGCTGCTGAAGGTCGCGGTGACGCCCAACGACCTGCTCTATTCCGAAGGCATCCGCCTCTGGCCGTCGCGCGCCAGCCTCGAGCACTTCGACTTCGTGCTGCGGCACAGCGCCTTTCCGGTTTTCTTTCGCAACAGCCTGATCGTCTCCGGCTCGACGGCGGTCGTCGTGACGATCCTTGCCTCGCTTTCCGGCTATGCGCTGTCGCGTTTCCGCTTCCGCGGCAAATACTGGCTGGTGACGCTGATGCTTTTGACGCAGATGTTCCCACTGGTCATGCTCGTCGCGCCGATCTTCAAGATCCTCTCGCCGCTCGGGCTCACCAACAGCCTGACGGGCCTCGTCATCGTCTACAGCGCCTTCAACGTGCCCTTCGCCACCTTCCTGATGCAGTCCTTCTTCGACGGCATTCCGAAGGATCTGGAAGAGGCGGCGATGATCGACGGCGCCACGCAATTCGTCGCCTTCCGCCAGATCATCCTGCCGCTGACCTTGCCCGGCATCGCCGCAACGCTAGGCTTCGTCTTCACCGCCGCCTGGAGCGAACTGCTCTTCTCGCTCATGCTGATCTCCGGCAACGATCAGGCGACCTTCCCGGTCGGGCTCCTCTCCTTCGTCTCGAAATTCTCGGTCGATTTCGGCCAGATGATGGCTGCCGGCGTGCTTGCGCTGATCCCGGCCTGCCTCTTCTTCCTGCTCATTCAACGCTATCTCGTCCAGGGCCTCACGGCCGGCGCGGTCAAAGGCTGAGGATTGCTCATGGCTTCCATCGACATCGCCAATATCCAGAAATCCTACGGCGTCCACCCGGTGCTGCACGACGTCGACCTCAAGATCCGCGACGGCGAATTCGTCGTCCTCGTCGGCCCGTCCGGCTGCGGCAAGTCGACCTTGCTGCGGATGATCGCCGGGCTTGAAAGCGTCACCGGCGGCGAGATCCGCATTGCCGGCAAGCGGGTGAACGAGCTCGCACCAAAGGACCGCGACATTGCCATGGTGTTTCAGTCCTACGCGCTCTATCCGCACATGTCGGTCGCCCGGAACATGAGTTACAGCCTGAGGCTTCGCAAGACGCCGAAGGAGAGGATCGCAACCGTGGTGACCGGTGCCGCCGCCAAGCTTGGCCTCGAGCCGCTGCTGGAGCGTCGGCCGAAAGCGCTTTCCGGCGGTCAGCGCCAGCGCGTCGCCATGGGCCGCGCCATCGTGCGCCAGCCGAAGGCCTTCCTCTTCGACGAGCCGCTCTCCAATCTCGACGCACGGCTGCGCGAGCAGATGCGCGCCGAAATCAAGAAGCTGCACAAGGATCTCGGCGCCACCTCGATCTACGTGACGCATGACCAGATCGAGGCGATGACGCTCGCCGACCGGATCGTCGCCATGAATGCCGGCGTCGTCCAGCAGGTCGGCAGTCCGCTGGACCTCTACGACCGTCCCGCCAATCTCTTCGTTGCCGGCTTCATCGGATCGCCCGGCATGAACTTTTTCGAGGGCACCTGTCGCGCTGCCGACGGGCCGCTGTTCGAAATCGCCGGAGACATCGGAATTCCCCTCGACGCATCTCCCCCGCTTGCGAACAACGCCAGGGCGACGCTCGGCATCCGCCCGGAGCACATCGTGCTTGCCGGCCATGGACCGGAGACGCTGCTCGCCGCCGTCGACCTCGTCGAGCCGACCGGCTTCGGCATCATCCTGCACCTCTCGCTCGGGCGGGCGGGCTTTAAGGTCTTCACCAACGATCGCTCCTTCCTGACCGCCTCCGGCACCATCCCCGTCCACTTCCCGGCGCACAGCCTGCACTTCTTCGACAGCGAGGGGACCCGCGTCTGACGGGCGCCCTATCCGTCTCTATCCCGAAGGAGCAATTGACTTCTCCCCGGTGTGGACTAGCTTCTTTTTGTCGCAAGTATCAACCGCTCCGGCGCGCATTCTTAGAGAGCAAGCACCGTCCAAAGCCACGATTGACGATACTCTTCTTTGCCCGCGCCGGGCGAAAATGGGGAAGTATCATGCGAATTGCAGTTGTTGCCCTGTCTTTTTCGGCACTCCTTCTCTGTCCGACCGCCGGACAGGCGCAGGAGGGCGACGCCGAGGCCGGCGCCACCGTCTTCAAGAAATGCTCCGCCTGCCACGTCGTGGACAAGGATCAGAATAGGGTCGGGCCATCGCTCATGGGCGTCATCGGCCGAACCGCCGGAACTCATGCGAACTTCAAATATTCGAAAGCCATGGTCGATGCGGGCAAGAACGGGCTCGTCTGGGACGAGGCGGCGCTGAATGAGTATCTCCGAGATCCCAAAGCCAAGGTCAAAGGCACCAAGATGGTCTTCCCCGGCCTCAAGAAGGACGATGAGATCGCCAATGTGATCGCCTATCTCAAGCAACACCCCAAATAGGAGCATCTCCCGGGTAGGCAGAATTCTCCGCCTTACCGAGGATTTGCCAGTATTATCCGTTCGTGCAATAATTCTGATCGGAACGCCGCGGATTGCGTATTCGTCTCACGGCCAATCGCGGCGGGGAGGGACAGAAAATGGCGGTGGTAGTGATTCTGGTTGTGTTGGCCGCCGGATCAGTGTTGTTCCATTTGCTCAGTCCTTGGTGGTGGACGCCGATCGCCTCCAACTGGAATTACATAGACAATACCATCATCATCACCTTCTGGATCACCGGCATTGCCTTTACCGCCGTGGTCCTGTTCATGGCCTATTGCGTTCTGCGCTTCCGCCATCGTCCCGGCAACACCGCCGCCTATGAGCCCGAGAACAGGAAGCTCGAAGGCTGGCTGGCGACGAGCACGACGCTGGGCGTCGCGGCGATGCTGGCGCCCGGCCTGTTCGTCTGGAACCAGTACATCACCGTCCCGCAGGGTGCTTCGGAAGTGGAGGTGATCGGAGCGCAATGGCTCTGGAGCTTCCGGCTTCCCGGCGCGGACGGGCGGCTCGGCACCAGCGAAACCCGCGACATCACCCCGGAAAACACGCTCGGCCTCAACCGGAACGACGCCGCCAGCCTCGACGACCTGATCATCGAGGGCGGCGAGCTTCACCTTCCCGTCGGCAAGCCGGTGAAGGTGCTGCTCCGCTCCGTCGATGTGCTGCACGATTTCTACGTACCGGAATTCCGCGCCAAAATGGACATGGTGCCGGGCATGGTGACCTATTTCTGGTTCACCCCGACGCGCACCGGCACCTTCGAAATCCTCTGCGCCGAGCTCTGCGGCGTCGGCCATCCGCAGATGCGCGGCACCGTCGTGGTCGATACCGAGGAAGACTATAGGACCTGGCTCGCCGAGCAGCAGAGTTTTTCGCAACTATCCGCATCGTCCGAAACTAGCCCGGCGGCAACGGTTGCCGCCGCAGCGGCGCAGTAGGAGGCGCCGTGGCGTAGCGACCTGGGAGGATTATGATGGTCGATGTCCGGTCCGGTATTGGCGAGGCGCTTCCGCCTCCCGAAGTCGAGGATGTTGAGCTCTACCATCCGCACAGCTGGTGGACGCGCTACGTCTTCAGCCAGGATGCGAAGATCATCGCCATCCAATATGCGACGACCGCGATCGCCATCGGCATGGTGGCGCTGGTGCTGTCCTGGCTTATGCGCCTGCAGCTCGGCTTTCCCGGCACGTTCGACTTTATCGATGCCGATGCCTATTACCAGTTCATCACCATGCACGGCATGATCATGGTGATCTACCTCTTGACCGCGCTCTTCCTCGGCGGCTTCGGAAATTATCTCATTCCGCTGATGGTCGGCGCCCGCGACATGGTGTTCCCCTACGCCAACATGCTGAGCTATTGGATCTATTTGCTCGCCGTGCTGGTGCTGGTCGCGAGTTTCTTCGCACCCGGCGGACCGACGGGCGCCGGCTGGACGCTCTATCCGCCGCAGGCCGTGCTTTCCGGCACGCCGGGCGGCAAGGATTGGGGCATCATCCTGATGCTCGCGTCGCTGATCATCTTCATCATCGGCTTCACCATGGGCGGCCTCAACTATGTCGTAACGGTACTCCAGGGCCGCGCCCGCGGCATGACGCTGATGCGCCTGCCGCTGACCGTCTGGGGCATCTTCACGGCGACGGCAATGGCGCTGCTTGCCTTTCCCGCGCTATTCGTCGCCTGCGTGATGATGCTGTTCGACCGGCTGCTCGGCACCAGCTTCTTCATGCCGGCGATCGTCGAAATGGGCGAGCAGCTGCAGCATGGCGGCGGCAGCCCGATCCTGTTCCAGCATCTCTTCTGGTTCTTCGGGCACCCGGAGGTCTACATCGTCGCGCTCCCCGCCTTCGGCATCGTTTCCGATCTGATCAGCACCCACGCGCGCAAGAACATCTTCGGCTACCGGATGATGGTCTGGGCGATCGTCATCATCGGCGGCCTCTCCTTCATCGTCTGGGCGCACCACATGTATGTGAGCGGGATGAATCCCTATTTCGGCTTCTTCTTCGCCACCACGACGCTGATCATCGCCGTGCCGACAGCGATCAAGGTGTACAATTGGGTACTGACCCTCTGGCGCGGCAATATCCACCTGACCTTGCCGATGCTGTTTTCGCTGGCCTTCATCGTCACCTTCGTCAATGGCGGGCTGACGGGCCTCTTCCTCGGCAATGTCGTCGTCGACGTGCCGCTCTCCGACACGATGTTCGTCGTCGCGCATTTCCACATGGTGATGGGCGTGGCGCCGATCATGGTCATCTTCGGTGCGATCTATCATTGGTATCCGAAGATCACCGGCCGCATGCTCAATGAAGCGCTTGGCCAGATCCACTTCTGGGTCACCTTCATCGGCGCGTATTTGATCTTTTTCCCGATGCACTATGTCGGCCTCGTCGGCGTGCCGCGCCGCTACTACGACCTGGGCGAAATGGCTTTCGTGCAGGACTCGGTCCACAGCCTCAACGCCTTCATCAGCGTCATGGCGCTGATCGTCGGCGCCGCCCAGATCGTCTTCCTGTTCAATCTCGTCTGGAGCCTGCGCCACGGCCGCGAAGCCGGCGGCAATCCGTGGCGGGCGACAACGCTCGAGTGGCAGACGCCGGAGACGCCGCCGCCGCACGGCAATTGGGGTCATCAGCTGCCGGTCGTCTATCGCTGGGCTTACGATTACAGCGTTCCGGGGGCACCGGAGGATTTCATCCCGCAGAACCAGCCGACGCCGAGCCGCGTCGGTCATGAGGCGGCTTCATGAGCGTCGCTGTCATCTTCCTCACGCTGGTCGCCGCCGTCATCGTCTGGTGGCTTGCCCGGCAACGGCTCGCTTCGCGCCCCTGGCTCGAAGTCGGCCACGTCTACGACCGCCGGAGCGGCGCGCCGCTGCCAGCGGCAAAGATCGGGCTCGGCGTCTTCCTCGGTGTCGTCGGCGCGCTGTTCTCGCTCGCCATCAGCGCCTATTTCATGCGGATGGCCTCGTCCGACTGGGGCTCCCTTCCCCTGCCCGCTCTGCTCTGGGTCAATACCGGCATTCTGGCCGCCGGCAGCCTCACGCTGCACCGGGCAAAGGTCGAGGCCCAGAAGCGCCACGACGAGGCGACCAGAACCGCCCTGCTTGCAGCGCTGGCCGCCGGCCTCGCTTTCCTCGTCGGACAGCTATTCGCCTGGCGCGAACTGACGGCTGCCGGCTATTTCCTGGCCGGAAATCCCGCCAACAGCTTCTTCTACCTGCTGACCGGCATGCACGGCCTGCACATCGTCGGCGGACTTGCCGCGCTCGGCCGGCTCACTGTCCGCGCCTGGGGCGGACCGCTCGACCGCAGAATACGCCTGACAGTCGAGCTCTGCGCCATCTACTGGCATTTCATGCTGTTCGTCTGGCTGGTGCTCTTCGGCCTCTTTTCCGGCTGGGCCAGCGACGTCGTCGATTTCTGCCGCCAACTCCTGACATAGGAACCGCTGACAATGTCTGCCCCGATCAAGACCCCCGCCGCAGAAACGCTTCCCCGCCCGGCCGGCCTGGCCGGGCTGGCGTCGGACTGGGCCTCGGACCAGCGGACGTTCAAGAACGTCTCCTGGGGGAAGGCCATGATGTGGATCTTCCTCCTCAGCGACACCTTCGTCTTCGGCTGCTTCCTGCTCGCCTATATGGCGGCGCGCATGTCCACCACCGTGCCCTGGCCGAACCCGAGCGAAGTCTTCGCGCTGGAGATCGGCGGAACGCATATGCCGCTGATCCTGATCGCGATCATGACCTTCGTGCTGATCTCCTCGAGCGGCACCATGGCGATGGCGGTCAATTGCGGTTATCGCCGCGACCGCAGGAAGACCGCAATTCTCATGCTGGTGACCGCCCTGTTCGGCGCCACTTTCGTCGGCATGCAGGCATTCGAGTGGTCGAAACTGATCGCCGAAGGCGTGCGGCCCTGGGGCAACCCCTGGGGAGCGGCGCAGTTCGGCTCCTCCTTCTTCATGATCACCGGCTTCCACGGCACCCATGTCACCTTCGGCGTGATCTTCCTGCTGATCGTCGCCCGCAAGGTCTGGCGCGGCGATTTCGACACGGAGCGGCCCGGCTTCTTCACCAGCCGCAAGGGCCGCTACGAGATCGTCGAGATCACCGGCCTCTACTGGCACTTCGTCGACCTCGTCTGGGTCTTCATCTTCGCGTTCTTCTATCTCTGGTGAGGAGGGCACCATGGCGCATGCAGAGGCTCAAGCCGCGCAACATACGGCACATACGGAACAGCAGCAGCACCCGATCAAGCTCTACCTGCTGGTCTGGGGCCTGCTCTTCGTGCTCAGCGCCTTTTCCTACCTGGTCGATTATTTCGGCCTGCAGGGCTATCTCCGCTGGTCGCTGATCCTGATCTTCATGATGCTGAAGGCCGGATTGATCGTGGCGGTGTTCATGCACATGGCCTGGGAGCGGCTCGCGCTCACCTATGCCATCCTTCTGCCGCCGCTCTTGGTCCTGGTCTTCGTGGCGCTGATGGCGTCGGAGTCGAACTACGTCCTGTTCACCCGCCTAGCCTTCTTCGGCACAGGGCCCTGACAGTCGAGGCGAGCAAATGAGGGCGCAATATCCGCTTTTTTTGCACACGCCGCCTGCGACACAGGTCAAATCAAGGATTCTTACGGGAGTGACCTAAAATTCATCGCCGTGGAGTAGCAGTTTCAGTGAAACTGGCTTGCAGATTAATTCACCAAAAACTATTTACTTAGTGAGAAATAATAGACGTGCCCGCGCGCCATCCGGCGCGTGCGCGATCGACACCATCCGAGTGCCACGATGCTTACGAAAAAAGGCAAGTACGGATTGAAGGCGCTTGTTGATCTGGCGCGCCTTGGTCCTGGAGAAACCGCGTTCGTGACGGAGATTGCGACGCGCAACAATATTCCGAAGAAGTTCCTCGACACCATCCTCCTGGAACTGCGCAACACCGGCATCCTGCGCTCGAAGAAGGGCCCCAACGGCGGCTATTCGCTGTCGAAGCCCGCCACGGAGATCATGATCGGCCAGGTCATCCGCGCGCTTGACGGTCCGCTTGCCCCCATCCGCTGTGCGAGCCGAACGGCCTTCGAGGCCTGCGACGATTGCAACGATCCGGTCGGCTGTCAGGTTCGCCTGTCGATGACGGAGGTTCGCGACGCAATCGCCACCATCCTCGACAACATGACGCTTGCGCAGTTCGTCTCAAAGGACCGGACGAAGACGGTCGAGGAAGCGCTCATCGCCGGCGAGTGATCCCGCGTTCACTCAGGTGAACAGCATGCGCCCGAGCTCCGCAAGCAGGTGCCCGGTGCCGCGCGTGACTTCTAACGGAAAGGCGATTTCGATCGTCGTCGCTAGCCTACCCACGGCCGCGACTGCGGCGGGCGTGGAGTTCACCTGCGCGAGGTCGAGGGCGGTCGAAGCTCGGTCGATCAACGCCGCTAAGGTCTCGATCTCAACTTGGAACCGCCCGATCCGTTCGTCCCAGGGCCCGTCGCTGGAAGGCCGGCCGTCGCGCCACATGTTCAGATTGCCGGCCAGTTGCCGGCGCTTCTCGCCAAGGACGACCGCGGCCTGCAGGATCGTTCCGAGCGATCGGGCAAGCAGAAGCGCATCGCGATTGAGGGCAAGCACCGCGTCGGCCGGCACATGCGCCTCGCCAAGCCGATAAAGTGCCGGCTCGCCGGTGTGCACGACACGGGTTTCCGTGCGGCCACGCTGGACGAGCAACAGGCTCGACGCCTCGGCGTCGTTCAGTGCCAGGACGGCGAACCAATCCGGTTCGCCGAGACAGGCGGCCTCGAGCGCATCGGTCAACTTGAAGCCGATGCCATCGGGCACGTAGCGTGGCGTGCCCTGATCGCTCGGGGCTGCGGCCGACAGCCTCTCACCGGACGCCACATGCGAATAGATGCTGCGCCGCTGCTCTTCGCTGCCGGCGTTACGAACCAATTCTAGGGCGCGATAATGATGAACGAGGGCACCGGCCGCAGCGGGTTGCACTTCGGCGATCTTCGACACGGCATCGGCTATCAGCCCGTTCGAAACGTCCGCACCGTCGAAATCGGAGGGGATGGAGATCGCGAGCAGGCCGGACCGCACCAGCGCGTCCGCCAGGACAATGGCGGGAGCCTCGGCGCCAAGCGCCACGAGCTCGCCGGCCGCCGTCAATACCTCCTCGTCGGACGCTATGCGAAGCGGCACCGGCCGAAGACGCTCATGCAGATGTGTAATGGACCCCATCTCGTGCATCCTTACTGATGCGGGCTCAGCTGGAACCGGCGGGTCGATCGCAAAGGCGGCGCGTCCGACATTAGGCGCGGCATCGTAGGAGATGATGGCTCGCGGCGAGGCTCCATTCCATTGGCCGGACTGCGATCTGCACAGAGGCCGCATACATTGCTCGCCATTCCGCCTCAGAGAACCGGGAACAGTCCCCAGAACAGGGCCTGCCGGCGCTCCTGCTCCTCGTCGCTGCGGTCGACCGTGTCGGTCCTTGTCTCGTCGGCAGCTTTCCTCGGTGCGCTTTCGGAGCGGATACGAAACTGCTCGCGCCAAGGTGCGAACAGGTCGAAGGAGAAGTTCACAATACCGAGCGGCATTTCGGCGTTCCTCCCGTTGAGCCCTTCATGGGTCGGCGCGCAGTGTCGCCGCATTCTGCTCGTTCGTCAATAATTTCGATGTAAACTGTGCATTACAAGTGCTCGGCCACATCGCTCGACGAATGCCCTATCGGGACAGTGCAAAGTACCGGCCCTCCCGATAGATTAGGGTTTCACCCCCGCCAATACGGATGCCGACCACACGGCCGAGCACGATTGCGTGGCTGTGCCTTTCGATTGCCTCTTCCACCTCGCAGTCGATCGCCGCCACCGCATCCTGAAGCACCGGCGCGCCGCTGGCAAGGCGGGTCCATTCGCCGCCACGGTAGCGGTCCGGCCCCTTGAGCCCGCCACGGCCGGCGAACTGGTTGGCGAGGAACTCGTGCTGTTCGCCGACGATGTTGACGCAGAAATGACCGAACCGCTCGACGACCGGCCACGTCGATGACGCACGATTGAGGGAGACGAGCATACGCGGCGGCTCGACCGAGAGGGCGGTGGCCGAGGTGACGGTCGCCCCGGTCCGCGCCTCCCCTTCTCCCGCGGTTATGATGCTGACGCCGCCGCCCAAGGCGCGCAATGCCGCCTTCAGACTGTCGGCATCGGCCGGCCGATTCGTGGACCGGCTGGCGTTCTCCTCGATCTCGAAGGCTCGTACTGAAGGCTGAACCGACATTTTTCCGCTCCTCTATTCGGCAGATCCACGATTTCCCGATTGGTAACAGCGACGGCGCGCCCCCGGTAGACATCCGGTTCTTTAGTATATATATTTTATAGAAAATATAACTATCCTCTCGTACGAGGCACTTCAAGGCCGCCGCTCCAACCGAAGGGAGATCGGAATGCTGAGAATAACGCTGCCATTGCCGAAGGACATCGGGCCGGCTCCGACCACCAGCAGAGTAGCAATCATCGGCGGAGGCTTCACCGGAGCAAGCCTTGCCCGCCTTCTTGCCGTGAATGGTCAATACGGGCCTGACGACATCATCGTCTTCGAGCCCCGCGCCGGCCTCGGCGCCGGCTTGGCCTATGATACCGATGATCCCTCGCTCCGCCTAAACGTCGCGGCTCACCGTATGCGCGCCGTGCCCGGCGACCCGCAAGCCTTCGTCCATTGGCTGTCGGGTTCCGGGCGTTTCGATCTGGACCCGGATGCCGTGGCAGATGGCGGAATCTACGCGCGCCGGGCCGATTTCGCAGCGTTCATGGCCGAGCAGATCCAGCCCTTCCTCGACAGGGGAAGCGTCAGGCATGTCCGCGAGCGCGCTGAGCGAATCTGCCGCCGGCACGGCCGCTGGCAGATCGAGGGAAATGGCGGCGCAGCGGTGCAGGCCGATATCGTCGTGATCGCGACCGGCCATCCGCCGCCGACGCCGCCGGACGTGCTTTCCTACCATCTTGGCTGCGACGCTCGCTTCATACCGGACCCTTTGCGGTCCGGCGCCCTCCGGCCGATAGGACAGGACGATAAGGTCCTCGTCGTCGGTGCCGGCCTGACGGCGCTCGACGCCGTGGGTGCCTTGCACGCGCAAGGCCATCGCTCGGAGGTGACGCTCCTTTCACGAACGGGACAGCTGCCGCAGCCACAGGCATCCGGCGATTTCGCGCCGCATGGCGACTTCCTTATCGGTCTCCCGAACACCGCCCTTTCGCTTCTCGAGCGGGTGCGCTTCGCCCTTGAAGAGGTGACCGAAGCCGGCCTGCCCTGGCAGAGCGTCTTCGACGCCTTGCGTCACCAGGGCCAAACCATCTGGCAGGCATTGCCGCTCGTCGAACAGCGCCGCATCCTGCGCCACCTTCGCCGACGCTTCGAAGCGCATCGCTTTCGCATGTCGCCGCAGATCGCCGAACTTGTCGAGCGCGAAAGAGCGGCGGGACGCCTGCGAAGCCGTGCGGGTCGGATCGTCGCGGTCCGCCCGGGCCACGCTGAAATCGCCGTCGATATTGCGACGAAGCCACATGGGATTGTGGTGCGCCACGCTGCACAATGGATCATCGCGGCGACCGGACCCGACCACGGCAACGTGATCGGTCGCCAAAGCTGTCTTGCCGATCTGAAAGGCTCCGGCCTCCTGAGGAAGGACCCGCGCGGTCTCGGCATCGCATGCGATCAAGACAGCCGGGCCGTGGCGCGGGACGGCTACCCGGTGGAGGATCTGTTCATCGCCGGACCGCCGGCGCGCGGCGCCTTCGGCGAACTCACAGGGGTGCCGGAGATCGCCGCCCAGGCGGAAAGGATCGTCCAGAAAATCTTGGCGATGCGCTTCGCCACGACGCGGACGATCACGATCCGATCGCTGTAGCGGGCAAGGCCCGGGCGTCGTCAGCCGAGGATGGCATCCAGCAGGCGGCGCTCGAACACGGCGAGACCCGGATCGCCATGGCGCCGCGGATGCTCCGTCGGAATTTCGAGATCGAGCGCCACCCTGCCGCCGTCGAGGACAATCACCCGGTCGGCCAGATGCACCGCCTCGCTGACATCATGGGTCACCAGGACCGCCGTGAATCCCAACTCCCGCCAGACCCGGCTGACGAGTTCCTGCATCGTGATGCGCGTCAATGCGTCGAGCGCACCGAGCGGTTCGTCGAAAACCAGCAGACCCGGGCGGCTGACGAGCGAGCGAGCGAGCGCCACCCGTTGCCGCTGGCCGCCGGAGAGCCGCGCCGGCCATTGATCCGCCTTGTCGGTCAATTGTACGTCGTCCAGCGCCATTAGCGCTTTCACGCGCGCCGTATCCTTGTCGATATCCTGGCCGAGGCCAACCGCCACATTGTCGACCACCCTCGCCCAGGGAAGCAGCCGAGGCTCCTGGAAGACGATGCGCGCATTGGCCTCCACCGTGTTTCCCGATCGATCGGCGAAGCGAAGCGAGCCGGCGGTCGGGCGGTCCAGCCCGACGAGCAGGCGCAACAAGGTACTTTTGCCGCAGCCGCTCTTGCCGACGATCGCCAGGAACTGCCCGGCCAGGACGTCAAGGTCGATGCCACGAAGGACCCGGTTTTGACCGAAGGATTGCTCGACCCGCCGCAGCTCGATCGAGACCGCTTCGGTCGCTGCGGCGGAGACCGTTCGCCCCTGTTCTCCCAAGGGTTCGACAGTGCCTTGGCGCCCCTCGAACCTGCTGACATAGCCGCTCATGCTGGCCTCCTATTTCTGATAGACCGGGTTCCAGGACAGGGCATTACGCTCCAGGGCCCTCGCAATCACGTCGGCGAGCTTGCCAAGCGCCGCGTAGATGAGCAGTGACAGAACCACCACGTCCGTCATCATGAATTCTCGCGCCTGATTCGCCATATGGCCGATCCCGGATGATGCGGCGATCGACTCCGAGACGATGAGCGTCAGCCACATGATGCCGAGCGCATAACGCAGTCCGACGAATATCGAAGGCAGGGCGCCGGGCAGGATGACCTTCCTGAACAGTGTCCAGCCGCTCATTCCGTAGATCCGGCCCATCTCGATCAGCTCGCGGTCGACGTTCCTGACGCCGTGAAAGGTGTTGAGATAGATTGGAAAAAGCACGCCCAAAGACGTGAGGAACAGCTTCGATTCCTCGCCGATCCCGAACCAGAGGATTACCAGCGGGATCATGGCCAGATGCGGAATGGTCCTGAGCATCTGCAGCGAGGTGTCCGTCAATTGCTCGGAAAGCTTGGAGACGCCGTTCGCAATGCCAAGCAGCAGACCGATCGTTCCGCCGACGATAAGTCCGGCCAGGGCGCGCGCGCCCGAAACTGCCACGTTATGAAGCAGCGCGCCGGAGAGCAATTGCTCGACGAAGGCGGCTGCCACATCCGTCGGCGCCGGCATGATCCGCGTCGAAATCCAGCCGAGCGACGAAAATAACTGCCACACCAGAACCAGGACGATCGGCACGGCATAGGGCAAGAGCCCCTCCAGACGGATCCGCCGCGCCGGTGGGGCCGGCAAGACCCAGCTCCGTCTTTGCCGCGGGCGATCGCTTGCAACGTCGTATGCGGTCATATTCTTCTCCTTCTCGATTGGCGAGCGCGGCCCGCACGGATTCCCGTTCGGGATCAGGAGCCGGCGACGACTCGCAGATTGCCTCCATGGCCACCGCCAGCGAAAAGCGGCTGTTCTCCGAAGGACGAGCGGACCTGGTTGCGCGGACCAGCAAGGCCGATTTCCGGAAAGAGCAGTTCGGAAACCCGATAGACCTCCTCGAGATGGGGATAACCGGAGGCGATCACCGTATCGATGCCGATTTCCTGGTATTCCCGGAGGCGGGCGGCCACCGTCTTTGGCGAGCCGACAAGCGCGGTCCCGGCGCCCGAGCGGACGAGGCCGATGCCGGCCCAAAGGTTGGGCGACACTTCGAGCCTGTCTCGACGGCCGCCGTGCAGCGCCCGCATGCGAGCCTGGCCGACGGAATCGGAGTTCCGGGCAAATCCTTCCTGGGCAGCGGCAATCGTCTCGTCCGAGAGCTTGGAGATCAGCCGGTCGGCGGCAGCCCAGGCCTCCTCGTCGGTCTCGCGGACGATGAAGTGCAGGCGAATGCCGAAGGTCACCTCCCGCCCCTTGTCGAACGCGGCCTTGCGGACCGTGGCAATCTTTTCCGCGACCTGGGCCGGCGTCTCGCCCCAGGTCAGGTATTTGTCGACCACGCCCGTCGAAAATTCGATCGCGGCATCCGACGATCCGCCGAAATAGAGCGGCGGGCGCGGCTGCTGTACCGACGGGAAGCCAAGCTGTGCTTCGTGCGCCTTTATGTATTTGCCGTCGAGATGCGCCTTGCCTGTCTCGAGGAGCTGGTTGAAGACCTGGAAGAACTCCTCGGCATGCGCATAGCGTTCGTCATGCGGCAGGAAGACGCCGTCGCCGGCAAGCTCCTTGGCACTTCCGCCCGCGACGATATTGAGGAGCAGCCGCCCCCTCGAGACGCGGTCGAGCGTCGCGGCGAGCCGCGCGTAGTAGGCGGGCGAAGCGATGCCGGGTCGTATGGCCACGAGAAACTTCAGGTTCTCCGTGGAGGCCGCGAGGTGTGCTGCAAGGATGAAGGATTCCTCGCAGGCGACCCCGGTCGGAATGAGCACGCCGGAGTAACCCAGCCGGTCCGCCGCCGTGGCGATCTCGCGAAAATAGCCGATGTCCGCAGGGCGGCTCAGATCATCGGAGCCGAGATAGGCGCCATCGCCGGAGGTCGGGATGAACCAGAGGAAATCGAGTGGTTTGTCTGTCTTTGTCATGGCCTGATCCTTTCAGCGTGCGGCGTTTCAGCTTGCCTTCGGTCGCCAGGCGACGTCGGCGATCGTCAGGGTCTTCGGCAGGATGCCGAGGCCATGGAATTCGTCCGCGAGCGCCTGCTGGTAGGTCAGCGCGTCATCCGACAGGGGCGCCACCTTGCTGAGGTCGGCCCCCTTTCGCGTCAGGATCGTTCGGGTCACCTCGGTTGGAATGCCGGTGATCTCCGCGAGCGCCGGAACGGTCTCATCGAGATTGGCCTGCGCCCAGGCTCCGACCTTGGCCAGTTCATCAATCACCTCGGCGATGACCTCCGGCTCGGAGGCGGTGAAATCGCCATTGCCGAAGAAGAAGCTCCAGTTGTCGACGATGCCTTCCGCCGTGGTCAGGACCCGTGTCCGCGGATCCGCCTCGGCAACGGCAAAATAGGGGTCCCATATCGCCCAGGCGTCGATACCTCCGGTCTTGAAGGCGGCCGCCGCGTCTGGCGGGGCGAGATCGGCCGCTTCGATGTCGTCGGTCGTCAGGCCGACTTTGCGCAGCGCCTTGACTGTGAAATTATGGGCGCTGGAACCGCGCTTGAAAGCGATCTTCTTCCCCTTCAGCTCCTCGAGCGCAGTGATCGGCGAATCCTTCGGCACGAGGATGGCGGAGCCCGATGGCGTGCCCTTGTAGCTCCCGACGTAAAGAAGATTGGCCCCGGCAGCCTGGGCGAAAAGCGGCGGAACGTCGCCGGTCGGACCGAAGTCGAGCGAGCCGGCGCCGAGTGCCTCGAGGAGCGGCGGGCCCGAAGTGAACTCGGCCCAGCTCACCGTCAGGCCGCGTTCAGCAAGCCGCTTCTCCAGCGCGCCGGTACGCTTCGCCAAGGCGAGCACGCCGTTTTTCTGCCAGCCGATACGAAACTCCTTTGCCGCCCTTGCCTGCCGGATGTTCGGCGCGCTCAAGGCCGCGGCGGTTGCGCCGATGAGCGCGAGGGTCTGCCTGCGAGTGATCATTTTCCACCTCTGTCTGGTCGCTGAGGAACAATGCAGTTCGGGAGAATGATAAGATAGTCTATAAATTTACTAAGGAAACTTGTTCCAAAAAGTCCCTCGCCGGTGGAGATTATCGTTACTCCCGGACGCAAGACGCGAATGGATTGCTGCAACTCCAGAAGACGAACGGCAGCCTTGTGGCGCAAACCGCCCACTTGAGCACCAAGCTGAGCGGCTGCATCCCCCCTAGCCACCAGCGTTGCCATTCGCTACGGCATGGCTCTGGTCGTGCAGCACGATGATTATGTCGTAGACAGGCGCAACTCGCGTCGCTGCAAAATCTAATATCCGGCTTCCATACCAACTAGGGTCGCAAGCAATGGCAGAGTTTCCGCAAAGGGCGAAGGTCGTAATCATCGGTCTGGGTGGCATCGTTGGCGCGTCGATCGCCCATCACCTGATCGAGCGTGGCTGGGACGATATCGTCGGCATCGACAAGTCGGGCATCCCGACCGACATCGGCTCGACGGCGCATGCCTCCGACTTCTGCTACACGACGAGCCACGACTTTCTCTCGGTTTGGACGACGCAGTATTCGATCGACTTCTTCGAGAAGATGGGCCACTACGCCCGCATCGGCGGCCTGGAAGTCGCACGCACCGGCGACGACATCTGGATGGAGGAGATCAAGCGCAAGCTTTCCTCTGCCAAGGCCTTCGGCACTCGCGCGCACTATGTCTCGCCGGCCGAAATCAAGAAAATGTTCCCGTTGATCGAGGAAGATCAGGTCATGGGCGGCATGTTCGATCCGGATGCCGGCCTCGTCGTCCCGCGCTCGCAGACGGTTGCCGGCAAGCTGGTCGATGCGGCGGAAAAGTCCGGCAAGCTGCAGGTCTTCGGCAATACGCCGGCAACGTCGCTCCTCGTCGAGAACGGCCGCATCAAGGGCGTGGTCACGCATCGCGGCACGATCATGGCCGACCATGTCATCGTCTGCGCCGGCATCTGGGGTCGCCTGATCGCCGAAATGGTCGGCGAAGACCTGCCGGTCATGCCGGTCGACCATCCGCTGACCTTCTTCGGCCCCTATAACGAATTCGAAGGCACCGGCAAGGAAATCGGCTTCCCGCTGCTGCGCGACCAGGGCAACTCCGCCTATATGCGCGACACCGGCGACCCGAAGACCACCGAAGGCGGCCAGATCGAGTGGGGCTACTACGAGGCCACCAATCCGCGCCTCTGCCATCCGCGCGACATTCTCGAGAAGCACGAGGCACGCCTGTCGCCCTCGCAGCGCGATCTCGAGATGGAGCAGATCATCGAACCGCTCGAGCGCGCCATGGAACTGACGCCGATCCTCGGCGAGCTTGGCTATAACGAGGGCCACTCCTTCAACGGCCTGCTGCAGGTATCGGCCGCCGGCGGCCCCTCCTGCGGCGAGAGCCAGAAGGTGCGCGGCCTCTGGTATTGCGTCGCCATCTGGGTGAAGGACGGACCGGGCTACGGCAAGCTGATCGCCGACTGGATGACGGACGGGCGCACCGAGATCGACCATGCCTCGATCGACTATGCACGCTTCTACCCGCACCAGCTCGAGGAGAAATTCATCGAGGGCCGCTGCTTCGAGGCGGCACAGAAGATCTATTTCCCGGCCGTGCATACGCGCGAGCCCTATGCGAGCGGCCGCAACGTCAAGCGCTCGCCCTTCTACGAGCGCGAGAAGGAGCTCGGCGGTTACTTCATGGAGCTCGGCGGCTGGGAGCGCGCCCACGGCTATGCCGCCAACGAGCACCTCCTGGAAAGATACGGCAACCGGGTTCCAGTGCGCGAGAACGAGTGGGACAACCGCCATTTCTGGCGCGTCTCCAATGCCGAGCATCTGGCGATGAGCGAGGATTGCGGCATCGTCAACCTCTCGCACTTCCACATGGTCGACATCGAAGGTCCGGACCATGTGGAGCTTCTCGAGTGGCTTTGCGCCGCCAAGATCGGCGGAGACGGCAATATCGGCAAGGGCATCTACACCCACTTCCTCGATGACGAGGGGATGGTCAGGGCCGACTTCACGGTCTTCCGCATGGCCGACCGCTGCCGTCTCGTGAACGGCGCCGATGCCGGCCCGCGCGACTTCCACTACATGCGCCGTGTCGCGGAAGACCGGGGCCTCGACGTCACCATTACCGACGTTTCGGAGAAGTTCGTCACCATCGGCATCTGGGGCCCCAATGCCCGCCAGACGCTGAAGAAGGTGGTTGCCGATCCGGCCGGCCTCGATCCTGAGAACTTCCCCTTCGCCGCGATCAAGCCGATCGAGATCGCCGGCAAGCCGGTTTCGGCCTTCCGCATCTCCTATGTCGGCGAGCAAGGCTGGGAATTGCACATGAAGTATGAGGACGGCCTGGCGGTCTGGGATGCGCTGCGCACCACCGGCGTCATGGCCTTCGGCGTCGAGACCTATGCGAACTCGCGGCGCATGGAAAAGAGCCTGCGCCTGCAGAACGCGGATCTTCTCACCCAGTACAATCTCATCGAGGCCGACCTTGCCCGTCCGAAGGTCAAGGAAGCGGACTTCCGCGGCAAGGCGAAGCATCTGGAGTACAAGGCGCGCGAGCATCAGCCCGCCATGCTCTGCACGCTCGTCATGACCGAGAACACCGACAGGAACGGCATTAAGCGCTACCCGGTCGGCAACCTGCCGGTCATGGACCCGGAAACCGGTGAGGTGCTGATCGACGAACTCGGCCGCCGCTCCTACACCACCTCCATCGCCTACGGCCCGACGATCGGCAAGAACATCGCGCTCGCCTATCTGCCCTGGGCCTATTGCCAGGAAGGTCGCAAGCTGAACGTCGAATATTTCGCCGAGACCTATCCGGTCGAGGTCGCAGGTGTCGGCTACAAGCCGCTCTACGACCCGGAAAACCTCAAGCCGCGCAGCTAGCGTTTCCGAAGGGCCTAATAGCGAACAAGCGAGCCTCTCCAGCCGGAGGCTCGCTTTTTTACTGTGCTGTTCCCCGCGGTTTGGCCGAGCCGCGTCTACCGGGTTTCAGCGCCGATCAGCACGAAGGCTGAAAAGAGCCTTCGTGCCGCAGCACGCGGCGCTGCTTCATCGCTGTGACAAGCACAGGGACGAGGACGAGAAGCATCCAACAAGGTCCAATTTGCGCTACTGTCGCGTACTGTGGCATCTGATAGGACGCGCGGCGCTGCAGAGGCACCTCGCGCGGGTCCCCGTCTCCAGATGGCGATCGGCTCCATGGGACCACGTTGGACGCATTTGGCTGCGGCTTTTCTTCTCGGCGCCAGCACCGCCGCGACACAGGATCCTGTTGCCGTGGACCTCCAACTGGTCCTCGCCGTCGACGTATCCTATTCGATTGGATTGGACGAACTGCAGCTTCAACGGACGGGCTATGTGGAGGCGTTTCGCAGGCCAGAGATAATGAGGGCGATAGGGACGGGGCGGCTCGGCAGGATTGCCGTGACCTATGTTGAGTGGGGCGGCAAGGCCGTCCAGGTGCTGCCCTGGACGCTGATCGAGGACCGGCAGAGTGCGGCACAGTTTGCCGAGGCCTTGCGCCGCCAGCCGATCCGACGGATCTCGTTCACCTCCATCTCCAATGTGCTTGCCTTCGCGCGCAGGCTTGTTCACTTGAGCCCCTATCGGGGAAGCCGGCGCGTCATCGACATATCGGGCGATGGACCCAACAATGCCGGGGTACCGGCGCCGGTTGCCCGCAACAGCACCGTTGCCCAAGGGATCGTCATCGACGGGCTGGCGATCATGTTGAGAGACACGCCGGATTCGGCCTCGATCCCGGATCTCGATGCCTATTACAGGCAGTGCGTCGTCGGCGGAGAAGGGGCGTTCGTCATGAAAGTGTCGGAGGCCAGCCAATTCTCAGCCGCTATTCTGGCCAAGCTCACGGCCGAGATTTCGGGACTGAAAGTCAGCGGCGCCAGGCAGCCCCGTCCGGAGCCTGCCGAATATGCACAGTCCTACAATTGCTTTATAGGCGAAGAGATGCAGGAGCGTTCCATCGGAAGATAGGACTCCTGTCGCGCTTGTCGGCAGCCGACCTTGGAGGTCGAGAGTATCAAAGGCGCCCCCCAAGGCGCCTTTGACGACAGGCGGTCATTTCCGGATGGAGAGCGCCGGATTATGGGCGAAGAAGTTGTGCGGCATGATGTGCACGGTCTTCCATTCGGTCGACATGACCGGCCAGTCTTCCATGCGCGGAATGTGGTGGAAGCCTGCCGAGAACCAGGTGACGATGTCCTTGCCCATCAGCGGACGATCGGCCTTCACCCACTCCGCCAGCGTATCGCTGCCGTCGCTCTGCATCGCGTACTTGCCGCCGGCATAACGCTGGTCCTGATCGTAGACGGTGTTCCAGACCGAGTACTCGATATAGGCATTGCGCTTCATCGGCGGATCGTTGGCATAATCGAACGGGCCGTAGGCAACGTTGCCGTGGTGAATCATCCAGCCCGGCTCGTGGCCGAGATAGCCTTCGCGGTTCGGGTTCGAGACATGGAAGTAGCGCGGCTCGGCCGCCGAAAGCTTATAGCGCGCCTCCATTTCCGAATGCGGCATCGAGTGCTTGACCGTCCACATCGACTTGCGCGGGCTGTTCGGCTCGACGTCCGCCGGCACGATGTCCATGGTCGAGAAGTGATTGGCGGGCTGGTCGACGTCGAAATCGATGCGGAAGTTGAAATAGTGGTCGTGGTTGGCGGCGACGAGATTGGGCGCGATCAGCGTGCCATAGGCGGTGTCGGCCTTGGCCGTCGGATCCTTCATCGAGGTCGATGCGACACCCTTCACCGCGTCCAGGCCGCTCGCGCCGATGTAGATGTTGATCTGGCCATTCTGCTGCAAACGGTAGTCGATGAGGTAGTCGTAATTGCCGACTTCCGATGCGGTGCGGACCACGAGCTCCGTCGCCGGCCGGCCTTCCGCCGGAACCGGCTTTTCCGGCGTCTGGGCGAAGACCTCGAAGTGCCGCCAGGCCGGATCGCCGATGCTGCGTTCGAAGATGCAGATCGCGTTCGGGATGACGAGCGGATTGCCCTTGTCATCGGCGATCGTGGCAGGCAGAAACGTCGCATTGTCCGGGCAGTCGATCCCTGCGGTCAACGGGCTCAGGAAGAGGCCGAAACCATACTCCCCGCTGTCCATGTAGGTGCGCCAGTACCAGCCTTCGGTTGGGTCCATATAGGGCACGAATACCTCCGAGAGGTGCGCCTGATAGATCACCGACCGCCAGGTGTCGCCGTCGTTCACGTCTAGGTTTGAAACGACGAGGCCCGGACGCTTGTCCACTCTCAGATTGAGCCGCCAGATATCCCATTCCAGATGGCTGCCGTTGATTTTGTAGTTGGGGCCGCCCTCCTGGGTGAGCGCGACCTTGTTCGTCTTCGGCCTCAGCGGCGTGCGGGCGGCGACCTCATCCTCGGTATAGCCCCAATTGTCCTTCGGTAGATCGACCGCTCCGCTATCGATGACCTTGATCACGCTCTTCTTGCCGATGTCGTAGACGGCGAAAAGGCCCTCGATCGGCTTCGCATAGAAGTTCGACCCCTCCGGAACCCGATAGCAGGGCACCTTCATCAGCCGGCTGTTCTCGTAGTCCTGGGTGAAAAAGTTGCCGGCCGTCAACGGCAAACAGAAGGCCTCTTCCGGTTTCAGCCCGCGTTTGGCGAGACCGGCAATCATCTCGGGATGGCCGAGCGCGCCTTCGAGCGCATTCATGAACTCGGCGAAGAGGACCATCGGCTGGCCCTTGATGGCCGCGGTGCTCTCGACCTTGCCCTGAGTGATGTTGACGACCGCCTCCTTGAACCCATCCGGGCTGGTGAACTGCACCATGGCCTTGCGGTCGAGCGCGTCGCCCTCCTTCCAGGAGAGCACATCGGCCTTGGCGGGCTCCTTGAGCTCGATCAGCGGGAAAAGCGTTTCGGCGTCGACGATCTTCTCGTTCCGCAGGATCCGGTTGATGTTCTGGTATTCCTCCGCCGTCAGCCCATCGAGCGGATGGGCGATCGCCGCCGGCGTTGCCGCGCAGGCGATCAGAGCGATGAGCGTTGCTCCTCTGAAATGTTTCATCTCTTTGTTCCCTTCGTCTTTCGTTTTTTCTTCGCGATCAGGCAAAAACGACCTGAATGTCAGTGTATTCCTGCAGGCCCTCCTCTGCGAATTCCACGCCGAGCCCGGATGCCTTGATGCCGCCGAACGGAGCGTTCGGCTGAATCGCCCCATGCTTGTTGATCCAGACCGAGCCGCACTGCATTCGGCCGGCAACGTTGCGAGCGGCATCGATGTCCGACGACCAGACAGATCCTCCGAGCCCGTTCGAACTGTCATTTGCCATGGCGATCGCATCCTCGACGTCGCTGTAGGAAACAACGGGCAAAGCCGGACCGAATTGCTCCTCGTCGACGAGCGGATCACCGTTCTTCAGTCCGGCAATGATCGTCGGCGGGAAGAACAGCCCAGCGCCCCGCTCGCCGCCGAGCAGAACCCTGCCACGGGTCTTCGCGTCGGCGACGAGCGCCGCCACCTTGTCGAACTGCATGCGATTCTGGATCGGGCCAAGAATGCTGGTCTCATCCATGCCGTCCCCGACGGCGATATTGCGGGCGAAGGCGACGAGCGCATCGCAGACGGCGTCGTGGACCGATTCATGGACATAAAGGCGCTTCATCGCCGCACAGGTCTGGCCATTGTTGATGAAGGCGCCCCAGAACAGGCCCTCGGCGATCTCTTCGGGATCGGCATCGGGAAGGACGATGCCGGCATCGTTGCCGCCCATCTCCAGCGTCAGCCGCTTCATCGTCGGCGCCGCCGACGCCATGATCTTTTGCCCGGTCGCGCAGGAGCCGGTGAAGACGATCTTGCGGATATCCCGATGTGCCGACATCGCCGCGCCGATGTTGAAGGCCTTGTCGTCGCCGGTGACGACATTGACGACACCGGGCGGCAGCACCTCGTTGATGATCTCGACGAGCCGCAGAGTGGAAAGCGGCGTATACGGCGACGGCTTGATAACCACCGTGTTGCCGGTCCGCAGTGCCGGCATGATGTGCCAGATGGCGATCATCACCGGGAAGTTCCAGGGCGTGATAGAACCGACGACGCCGAGCGGCTTGCGGTGCAGTTCGACGCGGCCCCGTTCATTGTCCTGCAGCACTTTGACCGGCAGCGACAAACCGGTCGTATAGCCGGCCCAGGCGATTGCCCCGCCGATTTCCCAGCGCGACCCGAGGCCGTTGAGCGGCTTGCCCTGCTCCAGCGTGACCATCCGCGCGAGTTCGTCGGCCTGCGCCTCGATCCTGGCGGTCACCGCGGCGCAGGCCGCCTGCAGAGCCTCGTCGCTACGGGCGGACCATTCCGGAAATGCCGCCTGCGCGGCCGCGACCGCCGCGTTGAGCTCCGTCGCATTCATGTCCGGCGCGCGACCGATCTCGCCGCCGGTCGCCGGATTGAGGACGGCAAAGCTCGCCCCTCCGGAGACGGGCTTTCCGTTTACCGTCGCAAAGTGCTGCGTCATGATCCTCGTCCTCCCATTGTGTCCTGCCATGCCGGCAAGCCCATCATGGAAGACTAGGAGGGCGACGCATGTCCCGCTTGGACGGGAACGTCCCTTCGATTGGACAAATCCGTCAGTGGCGGGCGACCGCGCCCGGCGTGGTGCCGTATCGCTTGCGGAACTCGCGATAGAAATAGGAAAGGTCGTTGAAGCCGGAATCGTAGGCAATGCCCGCGACCCCTTCCTTCGCCTGTTCCGGCAGGCGGCCGGAGAGCCGCGCATGCGCAAGCTCGAGGCGGCGATTGAGCAGCCGGTGGCCCGGGCTCTCGCCCAGAGCTTGGAAGTGCCGCTGCAGCATGCGCTCCGAGACGTTCAGCCGTGTGGCGAGCTCGCGCGGGCCGAAGCCGGGATCCTCGCGATGGCGGTCGATCAAGGCGAGTGCCCGCGACAACAGGGTCTCGAACCCGCGGCTGCCGGTCCGGCCCGCCTGAAGATAGGCGCCCATCAGGCACAGGAAGGCTTCCCGGAGCTGCACCTGAACATCGGGACTGGTCAGCATTTTCGTCAGCACCGCTCGCATGGCGACCCAGAGAGGGTCGTGCCGGTCGATCGCAACGCCGCCCATGCAGGACTGGCCAAAACGATGCAGCATCTCGTCGCGCGGCATATGCACCGAGATCTGGTTCGAGCGCCTTCCCTCGTAAACGAAGGACGAGGGTTCGACGGAATCGACGAGGAACATGTCTCCGGGTGCGAGCTCGAGCGACTGGTCTCCCTGCGTGACGCTGCAATGGCCCTCGTCCTGGACCAGCAGAAAGAGATGTTCGCCCGGATCCTGGCGGATCGATCGGACGCCGCGCTGCACATATCGGGCATCGAGCGCCACGACCGCGGCATCGAAGTATTCCATGCGCCGCAGCGAGACATCACCGGCCACTAGGCCTGTGCCCCGCATGGGCTCCAGATCGAAGGCGCCGCAAACATTTCGGATCTCGCCTTGCAAGATCTCGACCGGCAACGGCCTGTAGACCGGAACTGTAAGCGCCTGCATGCTCCCCTCCGTCGCGACGCGTTTGTTGTGACCTCATCACGCAAATTCCATGCCGATCCGGCGTCCGCGCACTCCCTCCTCGTCCCGCCGTTCTATGGAGGTCGTGCTCCCCCCAGACCACCTGCACATTTTTGGACTACAATGCCTCAACGAGAGGCGTCGGGAACCCGCCGCGCCGGGCGGCCTCGAGCAAGAGGTCGCAAGGCGGCTCGGCCAGCCCCTCTTCGGCAAGCGCGCGCAGTGCATCGACGACGTTACCGAGTCCATGGGCCTCTGCACAGTGCATCGGCCCGCCGCGCCAGCGCGGAAAGCCGTAGCCGTGGATCTTCACCAGGTCGATATCGGACGGCCGTAGCGCCGTGCCGTCCGCAAGGATGCGTGCTCCCTCGTTGACCATCGGCCAGAGAATGCAGTCGGCAATGGCGTCCTCGTTCCAGTCCCGCCGAGGCCGGCCCTTCGCCTCCTCGGCGATGACCGCCGCGACCGCATCCGAAGGCCGCGGCGTGCGGTCGCCTGGCTCGTAGTCATACCAGCCGCCGCCGCTCTTCTGGCCGAAGCGCTCGATCGCGCAAAGGCGATCGGCGATCGGCGCGAAGGGCGTCTCGCCGCGCGCACGCGCGGCCTTGCGCTGGAATGCCGCGATGTCGAGCCCGCCAAGGTCCTGCGCCTCGAAGGGTCCCATGGGAAGTCCGAAGGCACGCATGGCGGCGTCGACGGCCGCGGGCGTGGCGCCGGAGAGCAGCAGTCGCTCGGCCTGCGCCCTGGTGACCTTCAGGATACGGTTGCCGATGAACCCGTCGCATATGCCGGCGCGCACCGGGATCTTGTTCAGCATCCGCGCCAGCGCGAAGCCGGTCGCCAGCACCTCCGGCGCCGTCGCCTTGGTCGGCACGATTTCCAATAGCTTCATCACATGTGCCGGGCTGAAGAAATGCAGGCCCAGGAAGCGCTCCGGCCGGCGAACGCCCACGGCGATCCGCTCGGGATCGAGATAGGAGGTGTTCGTCGCGAGGATGGCATCGTCACCGCAGCTGTCGGCAAGACGCGCAAAGACGTCCCGCTTCACGTCCATGTCCTCGAAGACCGCCTCGATAGCGAGATCGACATCGGCGAGCGCCGCGTAATCCGTGGTGGCGGTGATGCCCGCCATCCGCTCGGTTGCCACGTCAGCGGAAATGCGGCCGCGCTTTGCCGCGCCGTCGAAGATCGCCCGCAAGCTGGCGAGCCCTCGTTCGATTGCCGCACCATCGCGCTCGATCAGGATGACCGGCAGGCCGGAATCGCGCAGCGCCGCGGCAATGCCGGCGCCCATGGTGCCGCCGCCGATCACCGCCGTCGAACGGATCATGCGCGGCGCCACACCGGCAAGCTCCGGCGGCCGGGTCGCTGCCCGCTCGGCGAAGAAGACGTGACGGAGTGCGGCGGCCTGCGCCGAGCCGCGCAGCGCCAGGAACGTTTCGCGCTCGAAGGCGATCGCCGTGTCGAAGTCCGTCTCGGCGGCGCGCCGCATACAGGCCAGCGCTCTGAGAGGCGCATCTTCCCGTTTGGCGCGGGCCGAAACGGTCCTTTCCGCTGCCTCCCAGAAACCCGCAGGCGGTGGCGCGACGGGGCGATCGCAAAGCGCGGGGGGCAGCGGCCTGTCGAGAACAGCGCGGGCGAAGGCCGCGGCACCGGCGACGAGATCGTCCTCGATCAACGCGTCGAGCAATCCGGCCTCGTGGGCCTTGCGCGCCCCGAGCGGCTTCCCCGTCGTGACCATGTCGACCGCCGTCTCCACCTCGGCGATCCGCGGCAGACGCACCGTTCCGCCGGCGCCCGGCACGATGCCGAGGCGGACCTCCGGCAAGCCTACACTTGCCGAAGGAACCGCGACGCGGAAGCGGCAGCCGAGGGCGACTTCGAAGCCGCCGCCAAGCGCGCTGCCGTGGATGGCGGCGAGCCATGGCTTTGCCGCCCGCTCGATCCGCGACACGAGATCGGGCAGGTGCGGCGGCATCGGCGGCTTGCCGAATTCACCGACATCGGCCCCGGCAATGAAGGTGCGCCCGGCGCAGGTGAGCACCACCGCCTTCACCGACGGATCGGCATCGAGCGCCTCCGCCGCCTCAAGAAGAGCCTGGCGCACGACCTGCGACAGCGCGTTGACCGGAGGATTGTCTACGATGACGACGGCGATCTCGCCACGGTGTTCGATGCTGACGGCCATGGCTTAGATTCCTAGATAGGCTTCACGGATACGCTGGTCGGCGATGAGTTCGGCGGCCGGGCCGGTCATGGTGATGCGGCCGGTCTCCATCACATAGCCGCGGTCGGCGATCGACAGGGCACCGAAGGCGTTCTGCTCCACGAGGAGCACGGTGACGCCGAGCCCGCGCAGGCCTTTGACGACGTCGAAGATCTGCCGCACCAGGATTGGCGCGAGACCCATGCTCGGCTCATCGAGCAGCAGGCAGGACGGCCGCCCCATCAGCGCCCGCGCGATAGCCAGCATCTGCTGCTGCCCGCCCGAGAGGCCGCCGGCGGCGAGATTGCGCTTTTCTCTCAAGACCGGGAACATCGCGAAGGCATCCTCCATGTCGCGCCCCACCCGGTCGTCGGAGAACAGGTAGGCGCCGAGGCGGAGATTTTCCTCGACCGTCAGATTGGTGAAGATCTGCCGTCCTTCCGGCGATTGTGCCAGACCGCGCTCGAGGCGGCGATAGGCTGGAACCGCCATCAACGCCTCGCCTCGGAAGTGGATCGCTCCGCCGGAGACGGGCTGGATGCCGGAGAGACAGCGCAGCAGCGTCGTCTTGCCGGCGCCGTTGGCGCCGACCACCGCGACGATCTCGCCCGAGCCGATTTCGAGATCGATGCCGTGCAGGACCTCGATGCGCCCGTAGCGCGAGCGCAATCCCTCAACGGTGAGCATCGGCCGCCTCCCTCGCCTGCGGCCCGAGATAGGCTTCGATGACGCGCGGATCGCGCGACACTTTCGCCGGTTCACCTTCGGCAATCTTTTCGCCGTGGTCCAGGACGACGATATGGTTCGAGATGCGCATCACCATCTTCATGTCGTGCTCCACCAGCAGGATCGCGACACCTTCAGCCGCGACTTCGGCGATCAGCCGATCGATCTCCTCCGTCTCCACGGCATTGCAGCCCGCGGCCGGCTCATCGAGGAGAAGGACACGCGGATTCAGCGCCAGCGCGCGAGCGATCTCGAGCCGCTTCAGCGCCCCATAGGAGAGCGACCCGGCCTCCTGGGCCTCCGCACGGCCGAGGCCAACCCGGTCGAGCAGCCTGCGTGAGCTCGCCTCGGCCTCGCGGGCACGGCGGCGGGATGACGGCAGGCCGAAGAGATCGGCGAGCACCGACCCCTTTTCGTGCAGATGATGCCCGGCAATTGCATTCTCCAGCACCGTCATCGCCTGGAATATCTGCAGGTTCTGGAAGGTGCGGGAAAGGCCCCGCCGCGCCAGCAGGTGCGGCTCCATGCCGGTCACGTCCTCGCCGGCAAGCTTCACGCGACCGTGCCCGGGCCGGTAGATGCCGGAGACCATGTTGAAGAGGGTCGTCTTGCCGGCGCCGTTCGGGCCGATCACCGAGACGATCTCGCCGGCATTGAGGGAAAAACTGACATCGCGGACGGCACGCAAGCCGCCGAATTCGATGCCCAGCCCTTCGACCTGAAGCAGATTCATTGACCCCTCCCCCGGATGTTGCGCGAAAGACTCGGCAGCAGGCCATCACGCATGAAGATCATCACCAGCATCATGACGAGACCGAGCATCACCTGCTCGTACTCCTGGAAGACCGTCAGGACCTGCGGCAGCGTCGTCAGGATCACCGCACCGCTGATCGCGCCGATGACCGAGCCGGCGCCGCCAAGCACCGTCATGGTGACGAGTTCGATCGAATGCATGTAGCCCGCCACGTCCGGCGTGATGAACTTGTTCTGCAGCGCCAGCAGCGAGCCTGAGATCGAGGCATAAACGGCCGAGATCACGAAGGCCTGCAGCTTGGACCGGGCCACGTCGACGCCGACCGTCCGGGCCGCGACCTCCGATCCATGGAGCGCGCGCAAGGCCCGTCCGGTGGGGCTATGATAGAGGTTCAAAGCGAGCCAGGCGCCGATGACGAGCACGACAGCTGAGAAGGCATACCAGAAGGCGGCGTTGGAGAGATCGATGCCGACCGACTTGAGCAGGGCCCGCAATCCCGGATCGGGCACCGTCATCCCGTCCGGGCCGCCGGTGAGCCCCGCCTCGTTGGCGAGCACCATCGACACCAGGGCGCCGAAACCGAGGCTTGCCACCGCCAGATAATAGCCCTTCAGCCGCAGGATCGGCCGGCCGACCAGCCAGGCGATCGCGCCCGACAGCGCGGCGCCGAGGCCGGCAGCAACGAGCGGATTGAGCCCGAGATGAACCGGCGCCAAGGCACAGGCATAGGCGCCGATGCCGACGAAGCCGGCGTGGCCGAGGCTGATCTGGCCGGCATAACCGATCAGAACGACGAGACCGGTCACCGCCAGCCCGTTGACGAAGATCAGCGAGCCGACCCGAAAATAGTAGGAGGACGGGAAGAACAGCGGCGCCAGCGCAATCAGTGCGGCGAGCGCGAGCAAAGTGTTTGTCTTCGACGAGAGCCGCATGGCTACACCCGATCCGTTGCTTGCCGGCCGAACAGCCCCTGAGGCATGGCAAAGAGCACGGCGAGGATGATCACGAAGGCGGCGGCATCCTTGTATTGCGAGCTGAGATAGCCGGCGGTCAGCGCCTCGATGACGCCGAGCAGCAGCCCTCCGACCAGCGCACCCTTGGGATTGCCCATCCCGCCCAGCATCGCTGCCGCGAACCCTTTCAGGGCAAGGGCGATGCCGATGTCGTAGCCGGTGAGCGTAATCGGCGTGACGAGCACGCCGGCAAGCGCGCCGATCGCCGCGGACAGGGCGAAGCTCAGGGTCATCACGTATCTGGTGTTGATGCCGACGAGCTGCGCGGCAATGCGATTGTTGGCGGTGGCGAGAACCGCCCGGCCGGTGAGGGTCCGGGTGAAGAACAGCCACAGGCCGACAAAGACCGCCAGCGCCCCCGCGATCACCCAGACGCTCTGCGGCAGGACCGTCGCGCCCATGATCTGAATGGGCGTGTCGCCGGAGAAGGCCGGGAAGCGGTGGAGCTGCTTGTCGAAGGCGATCTGCGTCAGACCGCGGATGAGAATCGACGCACCGATGGTGATGATGATCAGCGAGACGACCGGCGCGCCCCGCGCAGGCTCGATGGCGAGCTTGTTCAGCGCCACACCGATCGCCGCCGTCGCCAGGATGGCGATCGCCGCCGCGAGCGGCAGCGGGATCCCCGCTTCGAAGGAGAAGACGGTGAACATGCCGCCGAGCATCACGAATTCGCCTTGGGCAAAGTTCACGACGTCGGAGGCGTTATAGATGATGGTGAAGCCCAGGGCGACCAGCGCATAGACCGCGCCGACGGTCACCCCGGACAGGATGAATTGCATGAGTTCGGGCATGGATGCCTCCGCTACGGCACGCGACGATCTGTCGACCGGACGCGCGCCGCGCGTCCGGTATCCCACGATTGCCGACCTATTCGACGAGCTTCCAGCCGCCGTCCTTGATCTCGAGCATCCGAAAGGCGCTGAGGTCGAGGCCGAGATGGTCCTCCTCCGACATGGTCACGACGCCGGTGGTGCCGACGAGACCGGATGTGGCTTCGATCGCGTCGCGGATCGCCTGCGGCTCCGCCTTGCCGGCCCGGTTGATCGCATCGACGAGGATGCGCAGCGCGTCGTGCGCATAGCCGCCAAAGGTCGAGACCGGCTTGCCGGTCGCCGCCTCGTAGCTCGCCTTGTAGGCGGTGACGACCGGGCGCTGCGGATCGTTCTCGGGCAGCAGCTTCGCTACCAGCAGCGCCGTGCCAGGCAGGCGGATGCCCTCGGCGGCGGGTGCGCCGGCAAGCTCGATGAAGCCGTCCGAGGCCACACCATGCGACTGGTAGAGCGGCAGGCCGACTGCGAGCTGCTGATAGTTGCGCGTGACGATCGCCGGCCCCTGTCCGAAACCGGCGTTCAGGACCGCCTGCACGCCTTCCCTGCCCTTGATGTTGGTAAGCTGCGGCGTCATGTCGGCGTCGCTCGGACCGTAGGTCTCGTCGGCGATGACCTCGATGCCGTAGTCGCCGACGATCTGGAGGCACTGCTTGTGCATCGACGCGCCGAAACCGTCGGAACCCGAAATCATGCCGATCTTGGTCAGGCCGCGCGCCTTCATGTCCTCGAAGATCTTGGCGCAGGCCATGCGATCGGTGTGGGGCGTCTTGAAGGTGAAGGGACGGACGGGATCGATAATCTCGATGGCGCCGGCAAGCGAAATGAAGGGAATCTCCGCATCCTCGAAGACCTGCAGGACTGCCATGGAGGTACCGGTCGTCGTGCCGCCGATCACGGCAACGACTTCATCGTCTTCGACGAGACGGGTGGCGAAGGTACGCGCCTTGTTCGGGTCGCCGCCATCGTCATAGACGATCAGTTCGATCTTCTCGCCGTTGACGCCGCCCGCGGCATTGATCTCGTCGACGAGCAGCTTCAGCGTCTTGGCCTCGGGATCGCCGAGGAAGGCGGCGGGGCCGGTCTCCGAAAGCGTCGCACCGATGCGGATATCGGCCATCGCCGGAGCCGCGAGGTTGAAGCCAAGCGCCAGCGTTGTTAGCGCAGTCGTGGTGTGCAGTCTCATGTCGGCATCTCCTCCCAAGAGTGCAGGTGTCAAGACTATTGCTTAAGTTCGCCGCCTATGCCGCCACTGGACGGCGCCACATCGCGACGCGGAAGCGGTTGGCGACGAAGGCCGTGTCCGTCAGGCTGGCATTGCCGGCCGGGTTGGCGCCGGTGACGTGGAAATCACTGAACGCGGCGCTCTGGTTGACGAATATCCCGCCGGTTAGATTGACGGACAGGTTCACGCCCGCCGCCGCAAAGGCGTCGGCCGCCGCGGCAATGCGTGCCTCGTCGGTATCGTAGAACGCTGCGGTAATGGCGCCCTTGCTGCGGGCAAGATCTGCTGCGCGCGCGACGCCCTCCGCGGCGTTCTCCACGGCCACCACGAAGGAAATCGGACCGAAGCGCTCCTCCTCATGGGCGGATGTTTGATCGGCGTTCACCGCGAGAATCAGCGGCGTCGCAGTGCGCGCGCCTTCGGCGCCCGGGAGCGGCGCAGAGTCGCGGACGATGCGGCCGAGACTGCGCGCCGCCTCGATCCGCCCGAGCGTTGCCGGATTGGCGATGGCGCCGCAGACGCCGGCGGCGCGCGCCGGATCGGCGATGAGCGCGTCGACCGCCGCAGCAATGCCCGCCGCGACCGCTTCGAAGCTCTTCGGCCCCTCATCGGTTTTGATACCGCCGCGCGGCATGTAGATGTTCTGCGGCGCGGTGCACATCTGGCCGCTATAGAGCGACAGCGAGAAGGCGATATTGGCGCACATGTCGGCAAAGTCGTCGGTCGCGCCGATCACGATGGAGTTGACGCCGGTCTCCTCGGAGTAGACCTGCCGCGTCGCTGCATTGTTGCGCACCCAGTCGCCGAAAAGACTGGAGCCGGTGTAGTCGACGATGGCGACCGCAGGGTGCGCGACAAGATCGCGGGTGATTTCCGCGCCGGGCTCGTCGGCCGCAAGCAGGACCACGTCGGCGGGATGGCCTTCTTCGGCAAGGACCTCGCGGGCCACCAGGACCGTGAGAGCGAGCGGCAGGATGGCGCCCGGATGCGGCTTGACGATCACCGTATTGCCGGTCGCAAGGCTCGCGAACAGGCCGGGATAGCTGTTCCAGGTCGGGAAGGTCTGGCAAGCGACCACCAGCGACACGCCGCGCGGCACGATGCGCCAGTGCTTCTCAAGCACGATCGGCTCACCCTTGCCCTGCGGCTTCGCCCAGGTCGCACTCCGAGGCGTGCGCGTCATCTCGGCCCAGGCATAGGCGACGGCTTCCAGGCCGCGATCCTGCGCATGCGGGCCGCCCGCCTGGAAGGCCATGGCGAAGGCCTGCCCCGTCGTGTGCATCACCGCATTGGCCATCTCAAAGCTCATGCGGTTGAGGCGCGCCAGAATTTCCAGGCAGACACCGACCCGCGCCTCCGGCGAGGCATTGCCCCATGCGGCTGCCGCGCCTTTGGAGGCGGCCATGAGGGCATCCGCGTCGGCCGCCGGATAGGTGATGCCGAGCGACGGTCCGTAGGGCGAGACTTCCTTGCCGACCCTCTTTGCACCGGGATGCCCGGGCAGGTCGAACGCCTTTCCGAGACGTGCCTGGTAGGCGGAGAGGCCATCGTCCTTGGCGGTCTCTCCATAGATCTTGCCGCTCGGTATTTCCGGAAAGGCGGACCAATAGCCGCGATCCTGCGCCGCCTGCAAGGCCGCGCCGAGCACCGTGCGGTGCCGGTCGAATAGGTCGCTCATGTCCATTCCTCCCTGCTGCTGGGATTATCATTGACTGACCGGTCGGTTTATGCAAGTGTTTTTTTCAGGCCGCCCATCCAACTGGCGGCAGGGAGGAATCATGGCCGAATCAGACACCGTCCTGTCGGCGCTTGACGCCGGCGTGCTGCGCCTGACGCTCAACCGCCCCGACAAGCTGAACGCCTTCAACGAGGAAATGCATCTGGCGCTGCGCGCTGGTTTCGGGCGCGCTCACTCGGATGACACGGTGCGGGCCGTGCTGCTGACGGGCGCCGGGCGCGGCTTCTCCGCCGGCCAGGATCTCGGCGATCGTGACCCGCGCAAGGGCGGTACGCCCGACCTCGGCCACACGATCGAGACCCTTTACAATCCGCTCCTCAGGCTGATCCGCAGCCTCGAAAAGCCCATCGTCTGCGCCGTCAACGGCGTAGCCGCCGGCGCCGGCGCCAACATCGCTTTCGCCTGCGACATCACCCTTGCGGCCCGCTCGGCCCGCTTTGTCCAGGCCTTTGCGAAGATCGGCCTGGTGCCCGACTCCGGCGGCACCTGGAGCCTGCCGCGGCTGATCGGCGAGGCCCGCGCCAAGGCGCTGGCGCTGACGGCAGAGCCGCTCGATGCGGAGACGGCGGCGAACTGGGGGCTTATCTGGCGCGCCGTCGACGACGCGGCGCTGATGGACGAGGCCTCGGCGCTTGCCGCCCGTCTCGCCGCCGGCCCGACCAAGGGGCTTGGCATGACCAAGCGGGCGATTCAGGCTGCCGCCGTCAATTCCTTCGACGAGCAGCTCGAGCTCGAACGCGACCTGCAGCGCGAAGCGGGCCGCAGCGGCGACTATGCCGAGGGCGTGACAGCCTTCCTGGAAAAGCGCAAGCCGGAGTTCAAGGGGCGATGATGGACGCGGCAAGAATGAACGCCGAGGAGCTCGCCAGCGCCTGCGCCCGTGTCATGTGGGACGACGACCAGGCGTCGCAGCGGCTCGGCATGGCGCTCGATCGCGTTACGCCGGGTACGGCAACAATCTCGATGACGATTACGTCGGAGATGACCAACGGTCACGGCACCTGCCACGGCGGCTACATCTTCACCCTCGCCGATTCCGCCTTTGCCTTTGCCTGCAACAGCTACAACCAGCGCGCCGTCGCCCAGCACTGCTCGGTCACCTATATCGCGCCGGCCTTAGAGGGCGACCGGCTGACGGCGGCGGCCAGCGAGATTTCGCGGCGCGGCCGCGGCGGCATCTACGACATCCGCATCACCAACCAGCGCGGCGAACACATCGCCGAGTTCCGCGGCCATTCGCGCACCGTCAAGGGCACGCACCTGCCGCAAGCAGACGGCGCACCGGAGGCGTGAGCGCCGCCATACTTTGAAAGCTGCATGATTCCGCGGGCCAATGGCAACGCGGGGCATCATGCGGGAGGACAATTCCCGGAGGAGAGATTCATGGAAGACCTTTCACCCCGCCCCGGCGATCTCGAGCCGATCGAAACCGCGTCGCGCGACGAGATCGCCGCGCTTCAATTGGAGCGGATGAAATGGTCGCTCGCCCATGCCTATGAGAACTCGCCCTTCTACCGCGCGCGCTTCGACGCGGCCGGCGTCCATCCGTCCGATCTGAAGACGCTCGCCGATCTCGCAAAATTCCCCTTCACCACCAAGCAGGACCTTCGCGAAAGCTATCCCTTCGGCATGTTCGCCGTTCCGCGCGAGAAGCTCTGCCGCATCCACGCTTCTTCGGGAACGACCGGCAAGCCGACTGTCGTCGGCTATACGCTGAAGGACATCGATAGCTGGGCGAACGTCGTGGCGCGCTCGATCCGCGCCTCCGGCGGCAGGCCCGGCGACATCGTCCATGTCGCCTATGGCTACGGCCTCTTCACCGGAGGGCTTGGCGCCCATTACGGTGCGGAAAGGCTCGGTTGCACCGTCGTGCCGATCTCCGGCGGCATGACCGAGCGGCAGGTGACGCTGATGGCGGACTTTAAGCCGCGCATCATCATGGTCACCCCCTCCTACATGCTCTCCATCCTCGACGAGTTCCGCCGTCAAGGGCGGGACCCGCGCGAGAGTTCGCTCGCCGTCGGCATCTTCGGCGCGGAGCCATGGACGAATGCCATGCGCGAGGAGATCGAGCATGCCTTCGACATGCATGCCGTCGACATTTACGGCCTTTCGGAGGTCATGGGGCCCGGCGTTGCCAACGAATGCGTGGAGACCAAGGACGGACTGCATATCTGGGAAGACCATTTCTATCCCGAGATCATCGATCCGGTGACCGACGAGGTGCTGCCGGACGGCGAGATGGGCGAACTCGTCTTCACGACGCTGACCAAGGAAGGCCTGCCGATGATCCGATACCGCACCCGCGATCTGACGCGGCTGCTGCCCGGCACGGCGCGTTCGATGCGCCGCATCGAGAAGATCACCGGCCGCTCGGACGACATGATGATCCTGCGCGGCGTCAATGTCTTCCCGACCCAGATCGAGGAGCAGATCCTGAAATGCCGCGGCCTGGCGCCGCACTTCCAGATCGAGCTGACGCGCACGGGCCGGATGGACAACATGACCGTCCACGTCGAATGCACGATCGAGGCGGCGGACGAAACCGCGCGAGCCGGATCGGCGCGCGAACTCGCCCACCACATCAAGAGCGTCGTCGGTGTCAGCACCAGGATCGAGGTACATGATCCGGGCGGCGTCGCCCGCTCGGAAGGAAAGGCAAAAAGGGTCGTCGACAACCGCCCGAAGGAATGACAGGAGCGACGGCACGCGTAGACCATAGAGACGGGAGGACTTTACGGTTCTCCCTTATTCGTGGGATTGAGCAGGTAGAGAGTGAGAGCAGGATCAACATGGCACGAACACGCGCAGTCGATTTCGAGGAGAAGCAGCGCGGCATTCTGACGAGCGCCGCCGCAGTGTTCGCCGAAATGGGGATGGAAAAGGCCTCGATGGCGCAGATCGCTGCTCACAGCAACGTCTCGAAAGCACTGCTTTATCACTATTATCCGAGCAAGGACGCGCTGATCTTCGATATCGTTCGCACGCACCTTGCCGAGCTCGACGCGGCCATAGAAGCTGCCGACCGGCCGGATCTCGCTCCGGGGGAACGGTTGCGGCTGCTCGTGCGCCAGGTGCTCGAAAACTATCGCGACGCCGACGACCAGCACAAGGTGCAGCTGAACGGCACGAGCGCGCTCTCGCCCGAGCAGATGGCCGAGATTCGCGCCATCGAGCGACGCATCGTCAAGCGCTTCTCGAGCGTGCTCAACGACATCAATCCGGATCTCAATAATGATCGTCCACTGCTGATGCCGGTGACGATGTCGCTGTTCGGCATGATGAACTGGGTCTATATGTGGTTCCGCCCCGACGGCCCGATCAGCCGGGACGAATATGCCGAGATCGCCACGACCCTGATCCTGGAGGGCGTCAAGGCGGTGCGCTGACTTTTCGCGCCCTCGTGCGTGGACCGCATCCCCTCTGATAAGACGCGCGGCGCTGTAGGCGCGACGTCGCTATCCTCTCGTCTTCGCCACCATCGTCAGTACATCGTACTGCGCCACGGTCGCGCCCGTCTGGTTGGTGACGCGGCAGTCCCAGCGGACCTCGCCATGCTCGGCATTGATCCGGGGATTGATCTCCTTGCAGGTGAGCGCGACCTGCAGCGTGTCGCCGGGATAGACCGGCGTCAGGAGGCGCAAATTGTCGACGCCGTAATTCGCGAGCACCGGCCCGGGGGCCGGATCGACGAAGAGCCCGGCGGCGAAGGAGACGATCAGGTAGCCATGCGCGACGCGTCCGTCGAAGAACGGATTCGCCCGCGCCGCCTCCTCGTCCATGTGGGCGTAGAAGGTATCGCCGGTGAAATTGGCGAAATGCTCGATGTCCTCGAGCGTCACCGTGCGGGTCGCCGTCACCAGCTGGTCGCCGATCCGGAGCTCGGCAAGCGACTTGCGGAACGGATGTTCGCCGTCGGCGCGCACCGGGGCACCCTCGATCCATCGGCCGGTGACCGCCGAGAGCAGCCCCGGTGCTCCCTGGACGGCCGTGCGCTGCATGTAGTGCTTGACGCCCCGGATGCCGCCGAGCTCCTCGCCGCCGCCGGCCCTTCCCGGGCCGCCATGGACGAGGCCCGGCAGCGGCGAACCGTGCCCGGTCGAGGTCTTGGCGCTCAAGCGGTTGCCGATCATCACCCGGCCATTGAATGACGCGATGCCGAGCACCAGCTCCTCTGCAATACGAGGATCATTGGTGAAGACGGAGGTGACGAGGCTGCCCTTGCCGCGCTTCACAAGATCCACAGCTTCTTCCTTGGTATCGTAAGGCATGACGGTGCTGACCGGACCAAAAGCCTCGACATCGTGCACGGCCCGCGCGGCGCCGGGGTTGCCGCAATAAAGCAGGACCGGATTGAGAAAGGCGCCCGCTTCCGCGTCGCCGGAAACCACCTGGGGGTTCGTGGGATCGCCGGCGACGATCTCCGCATCGGCGGCAAGATCGCGGATGCGCGCCCTGACCTCCTCGCGCTGCCCGAGGCTTGCGAGCGGCCCCATCCGCACGCTCTCGGCAGCGGGGTTGCCGAGCGGAACCTTGGCAAGTCGTTCGCCCAGTGCCGCGATAAGCGCATCGCAATGGGCACGCGGTGCGATGACGCGGCGAATGGCGGTGCATTTCTGCCCGGCCTTGGCGGTCATCTCGCGAGCGACCTCCTTGACGAAGAGATCGAATTCCTCCGTCCCGGGGCCTGCGTCGAGACCGAGAACGGCCGCGTTGAGACTATCGGCCTCCATGGTGAAGCGCACGGAATTCTCGATGATTGCGGGATGCGTCTTCAGCTTGCGCCCGGTCGCGGCCGAGCCCGTGAAGGTGACTACGTCCTGTCCGTCGAGGTGATCGAGAAGATCGCCGACCGAACCGCAGACGAGCTGCACGGCTCCTTCCGGAAGCAATCCGGTCTCCACCATTCGCCGCACCACGAGCTCCGTGAGATAGGCTGTCTGGCTTGCCGGCTTCACGATCGCAGGCATGCCTGCAAGCAGCGTCGGCGCCAGCTTCTCGAGCATCCCCCAACAGGGAAAGTTGAAGGCGTTGATGTGGATCGCCACGCCTTCGAGCGGCGTCAGGATGTGCCGGGCCGAAAACGTGCCGTCTCGCGACAGCGTCTCGACCTCACCATCGACCAGCACCCGGGTGTTCGGCAATTCCCGTTTGCCCTTGGAGGCATAGGAGAACAGCGTGCCGATGCCGCCCTCGATGTCGATCCAGCTGTCTGTCCTGGTGGCGCCGGTGGGGGTCGAGAGCGCGTAGAACTCCTCCTTTCGATCCATCAACGCCTCAGCGAGCGCCTTCAGCATCGCCGCCCGTTCATGGAACGACATGCGACGGAGCGCCGGACCGGCCTTTTCGCGCCCATAGGCGAGTGCGGCGGCAAAGTCGATGCCGGTGGAATCGATCATCGCCACCGGCGCGCCGGTCGCGGCGTCGAGCAGCGCCGCGCCGTCGCTGGCACCCCTCATCCAGGCGCCGCCGACATAGCTTTCAAGCCGACGGGCACGATCTGCCAGTATGTTCATCGAATATTCCTTCCGTCAGTTCAGGTTCAGCGCGGCAAGCTCGGCGTCGGTGGCCTTCTGCCACGCGGCGAGCAGCGCCTCATTGGGCGTGTGGCGCAACCCGAGTCGGGCGAGCATGTCGTAGCGGGTCGAGCCGGAAAGGCCGAAGCTCGCGGCAACCCGCGGACGCCAATAGGCGACCGCTTCCCGGGCAGCACGGCGCCCCTCCTCCGTCTCGGCAATTCGTTTCAGCCCGTCGATGCCGAGTTCGGCGTGGCGGGTTTCGCGCGGCAAAATCGCCCGGAGGACTTCGGCAAGCGGCTGGTAGGAGACGCGCGCCAGTTCGCCGAGCTGAATGACGACCGCCTTGCCCATCAGCACGTTCATGACGACCGCATCGATCCAGCCTTCGAGCGGGTAGTGGAGGACCGAAAGCCGCATGTCGCCGCCGCGGCGCTCCGCACCGATATCGGCATTGCGGGGAAGCCGCGCCGACCACGGGTGATGGACCGCATAACGCACCGTATCGGCACCAAAATCGCCCATGATCTCGAGCACCCGCCCCGCATGGTCCGCCTTTTCCAACACGATCCGCGCCGCCGCGATGCGCTCCTTGATCCCCGGAGCATCGTTGATGACATCGGCGAAGCCGGCAGAACCGGCGAGTTCGCTGTCGACGAAGCTCGCCATCAGCCGGAGAAGTTCGCCGCGATAGCGCGGCGGCACGTTGTCCGGCGAGGTGAGCAGGCCGCCCTGGGCAAGATAGTCCTCGATCGGCATCGTTTCATCGGACATGGAACTTCTCCCTGGGAGCATCACTGGTCGTAGCTGACGACGATGCGGTCGCTCAGCGGATAGCATTGGCAGGTCAGCACATAGCCCTGCTCGACCTCGTAGTCCTCCAGCGCATGGTTGGTCTCCATCTCAACCTCGCCCTCGACCACCTTGGCGCGGCAGGTGGAACAGACGCCCGCCTTGCAGGCGTAGGGCGCATCCATCCTGTTTTCGAGTGCGGCTTCGAGGAGGCTCTGCCCCTGTTTCGGAAAGCTGAAGTTGCGCGTCGTACCATCGAGGGTGACGGTCGCCTCGCAACTCGATTGCCTGTCGGCACCGGCAGCACTTGCGACCTTGCGCCGTGCACGGCCGGGCTGCGAGGACGCGAACAGCTCGAACTTGATCTGCTCGTCGCCAAGTCCGTGCGCGCGCAGCGCCGCGGCGATCGCCAGCATCATCGGTTCCGGGCCGCAGATGAAGACGGTGTCGACCGATTTCAGATCGATCCAGCTGCGGAACAGCGCCTCGCATTTCTCCGCGTCGACCCGTCCGGTAAAAAGGTCGATATCCTGGGCTTCGCTTTCGAGGACATGCAATGCCGCAAACCGCCCGAGATAGAGGTTCTTGAGGTCTTCGAGCTCCTCGCGAAACATGATCGAGCTGACGTGTCGGTTGGCATAGACCAGCGTGAACTGGGACCGCGGCTCGCGCGCAAGCGTCGTCTTGATGATCGAGAGGAGCGGCGTGATGCCGCTGCCGCCGGCAAAGCCGAGATAGTGTTTTGCCGCATCCGGCTCAATCGGCGTGAAGAAGCCCCCCATCGGCGGCATCGCTTCCAGCATCTCGCCGCGCTTGAGCTCCTCGTTCGCCCAGGTGGAGAAGCAGCCGCCGTCGACGCGCTTGATGCCGACCCTCAGCACACCTTCGTCCTTTCCGGCGCAGATCGAATAGGAGCGGCGCAGCTCCTCGCCGTCGAACATCCGGCGAAACGTCAGGTACTGGCCTTGCGTGAAATCGAAGGCGGCGCGGTCTTCTTCCCGCGGCATGAGCGTCACGACCACGGCATCGCGCGTTTCGCGCCGGACTTCGGTGACTTGCAGGGGGTGGAAACGTGCCATTTAAGCGGGCCTCACTCTGGATCGCGTCAGATGCACTTGAAATAATCGAAAGGTTCTAGGCAGTCGGAGCAGCGATAGCTCGCCTTGCACGGAGTCGACCCGAACTGGCTGACCTTTTCGGTCCGTGAGGATCCGCAGCGGGGACAGCCGACCGTCAGACTCGGGCGACCGGAGAGACGGTCGATCCGCTTGAGCAGCGTTCCGTCCGCGGCCGTACCGTCGACCGGCGGCGCGATCCCATAGGTCTTGAGCTTGTCGCGGCCCTCGGCGCTGATCCAGTCGGTGGTCCAGGCCGGCGAGAGCCGGCGTTCGAGCCTGACGCGTTTGAGCCCCTTTTCATGGAGCGCCCGTTCGATATCCAGGTTGATCACCGTCGTGGCGGGACAGCCCGAATAGGTCGGCGTCACCGTCACCACCACCGTGCCGCCGTCCCAGGCGACATCACGAACGATGCCGAGATCCGTAACCGAAATGACCGGAATCTCCGGGTCGGGCACTTGCGCAAGCCAGTCCCAGACATCCTTGATCGACGGAAGCGTCGCGGTTGCCATCAAAGCCTCCTACCAGGTGGCGCCCGGATAGGCGCGCTGCAGGAACTGCAGCTCGGCGAGCACGTAGCCGAGATGCTCTGTATGAATGCCGCGCTTGCCGCCCCTGTGCATATAGCCGTCGGCGGGCTTCTTCAGCGTCGCCTCTGAGAGCGCTTCCGCAACCAGCGCATCCCATTCCGCCTTGAGGCTTGCGGGCTCGGGCGCCACACCGGCGGCGACAAGGGCCGCGTCGGAGGCTTCGTTCACGAACATCTCGCCGGTATAGGGCCAGAGATCATCAAGCGCTCCCTGCATGCGGGCATGGCTTTCCGCCGTTCCGTCACCGAGCCGGATGACGAGGTCGCGGCTGCGCTGGAGATGGTAGGCCACCTCCTTGGACGCCTTCTCGGCGATCGCGGCAACGCGCGCATCGGAAGAGCCTAACAGCGCCCTCAGACAGAGGTAGTGCCACGCGTCGAAAAGGAACTGGCGCATCAGCGTCTTGCCGAAATCGCCGTTCGGACGTTCTGTAAGCAACAGATTACGGAAATCGCGCGCGTCCCGGAGATAGGCGAGATCGTCGGCGCTGCGGCCCTCGCCTTCGACCTCGCTCGCGAGACCCAGCCACAACTGCGTCTGGCCGATAAAGTCGAGCGCCGTGTTAGCGAGCGCGATGTCTTCCTCGAGCGCCGGGCCGTGGCCGCACCATTCCGAAAGGCGATGGCCGAGGACAAGGGTGCTGTCGCCCATGCGCAGCAGGAACTCGAAAAGTGCGGCGCGGTCGACGGCCGTGTCCGTCACGGTTGCTCTACCCATCACATGTGCCCCACTTCGTCGGGAATGTCGAAGAAGGTCGGATGGCGGTAGACCTTCGAATTCGAAGGCTCGAAAAGCGGCCCCTTTTCAGAGGGCGCGCTGGCGACGATGTCGCTCGAACGCACCACCCAGATGCTGACGCCCTCATTGCGGCGCGTGTAGACGTCGCGGGCGTTGTTGATTGCCATTTCCGCGTCCGGCGCATGCAGGCTGCCCACGTGTCGGTGGTTCAGCCCGTGCTGGCCGCGGATGAAAACCTCCCAGAGGGGCCATTCGCTGGACATGCTGCTCTCTCCCTATCTCTACTCGGCAGCGATCGACTTGGCGCGTCGAGCCGCGACCTTCTCCGCATGCGCCGTCAGGCCGTCGCGGAACCAGGTGCCATCCTCCCAGGCCTTCCTGCGCGCCCCGAGGCGTTCAGCATTGCAGGGGCCGTTGCCGGCGATCACCTCGAAGAACTCGCTCCAGTCCGGCTCGCCGAAATCGTAGCCGCCCTTTTCGTCGTTCCACTTGAGGTCCGGATCTGGAACGGTGAGTCCTAGATACTCGGCCTGGGGCACCGTCTGATCGACGAACTTTTGACGGAGCTCATCATTCGAGTTCTGCTTGATCTTCCAGGCCATCGACTGGGCCGAGTGGACGGAGGCATCGTCGGAGGGGCCGAACATCATCAGCGACGGCCACCACCAGCGGTCCAGCGCATCCTGAACCATCGCTTTTTGGGCCCGCGTGCCCTTCACCATCTTCGCCAGAATGTCGAAGCCTTGGCGCTGATGGAAGCTTTCCTCCTTGCAGATCCTCACCATGGCGCGCGCATAGGGCCCGTAGGAACAGCGCTGCAGCGGCACCTGGTTCATGATCGCCGCGCCGTCGACCAGCCAGCCGATGGCACCGATGTCCGCCCAGGAGAGCGTCGGATAGTTGAAGATCGAGGAATATTTTGCCTTGCCGCTGTGCAACTGGTCATACATCTGATCGCGGCTGATCCCCAGCGTCTCGGCGGCGCAGTAGAGATAGAGGCCGTGGCCGGCCTCATCCTGGACCTTGGCAAGCAGTATCGCCTTGCGCTCCAGCGTCGGCGCACGGGTGATCCAGTTGCCTTCCGGCAACTGACCGACGATTTCGGAATGGGCGTGCTGGCTGATCTGGCGGATGAGCGTCTTACGGTAGCCTTCCGGCATCCATTCCTTCGGCTCGATCTTTTGGCCCGCATCAATGCGCTGCTGGAAGGCGCGCTCTTGCGCATCCATCTCGCCGAGACCCTTGACGCGGGCAGCGTCGGTTTTCACCATTTGCGCATACATGGTCCTACTCCTCCGTCAGAGAATGATGGCAAAGGCCTGGCCGACGCCGATGCACATCCTGCACAGCGCACGCGCGACCGCCCTGGCGGTGAAGCTGATGGGTGGCGGTCGTCACCAGCCGTGCGCCGCTTATGCTGAGCGGACGAACCCGCACTTTGTGCCGCGGTCCCGCGCGCTTCGTTGCGTTCGGCGACTGCATCCTGATCGTCGTAGCTGACGCCGAAGTCCTCGCCCATATTGTCGGCCGTCTCCGGCAGGGAATCAACACAGAAGGCCGCCCGGAGCTTCGGGCCCGCGAAGCGTCGGCTGGTGCTGGGGTCCATAAAGGACGCAGGCTGAAAGCCTCAGGCATGTGACTCCTCCCACTGGATCGGTAATTTTCATTAACCGACCGATCGGTCAGATATATAGCGCAAGTTATGTCACGCCGCAACGGCGATTATGAATTTTTTTGTGACATGTCGGGGGAGCTGGCGGTGGGAGGTGGCGGCCGGTGCGGGGCCATGTCTTCGAGGGGCGCAGGCGGTACTGGAGCGCGACTTGGCTCGCCGGAATGGCGGCGAGCCGCCGGGCGAGCCCCCTACGCTGACCGTAAAGGCAGCCTTCGGCGCCGATTTCGGCCACAGCTTGTACGGTCGCCACGTAGGAGCGCGGTCGCCGGGAGCGGCGCCGAGTGGCGGAAGATCGCTGCGTGGTCGTTGCCCGGACTAAAGAGGTGCGCTGCCAATGGCAGCTTAAGGCCCCGAGCCGACCAGTCCATGTCTCGCTTGCGCCGATTCGACCAAAGAGGAGGGCAAGAGCCTGCGGTTCAGTGCCTTTGGACTATGCATTATTCCAAGGATTTACAACGGTTAGCCCTGCCGCTTCAAAGGGGCCGATGTCGCGTGTCGCTATGATGAACCCGTTAGAGGAGGCAATGGCGGCAATATATCCGTCGGGGGTCGGAAACCCCTTGCCGGCCGTTCTGGCTTTCACAGCCAAGGCGGCGTAGTGCCGAGCAGCGCCGGTGTCGAACGGCAATATGCGATCGCCGAACAGGCCGAGCATGCCATCAAGCGTTTCGGTCAGTGCTGCTTTCGCCGACCGTCCGGCAACGCAGCGATGCCGAACAGCATTTCGGCCAGCATTACATTCGACAAATACAGGGTTTCGGCGACCTGCGCGTTCAGCCAGGAACGGACGGCCGGGTTGGGCTCTGGTCTCATCGCCTCGGAAACGACATTCGTATCCAAGACGATCATTCGAACCTTATTGGCTCTGCTGCCTCGTCACGACGCTGGTCGAGTACCGCGAAATCATCATTGGTCAGCCCCTGCCGCCGGCTGAGCTCAGCGAGGATGTCTCCCATGCGGACGCGCTGCTCCGGCTTCACGACACTTTCCAGAATGTCGCGGACTTCCGCCTCCGTGCTGCGGCCGTGTAGCGCAGCCCGCACGCGCAGGGCGCGATGCACTTCATCGGGCACATTCCGAATTGTCAGAATGACCATCGTCGAAACCTCGCGCTCGCCTTTATTGACCGCAATATGATGATCGTGCAGTTACACCGCAAGCCGTTCGCCTTGCCGCCGAGTCACCAATCGCTGTCGAGAAACTCGATAAGCGCAGCATTGAATGTCGAAGCCGACTCGACATTGACCATATGGCGGCCCGGCAATGAGACGTGGCGACCCCAGTGCACACCAACGGCGATGCCCTCCAAATCGGCCGGCGGACACACCGGATCGTCTTCGCCGGAGACGGCAAGCACGGGGTTTGCGATCCGGCCGACTTCCTCCCGCAGATCCGCCCCGGCCAGAGCTGCGCAACAGCCGATATAGCCGTCGACCTTGGTCGCGGCGAACGTGTCACGCATCTCGCGGACGGTGTCGCCTTCAGCGGTTCTGAACTCCGGCGTGAACCAGCGCTCGGCGGTGGCGGCGGCGAGCTCCCCAATGCCGTTTTCCCGCACGGCGGCAATGCGCGCGACCCAGCTTTCCGCGGTGCCGATCTTGGCGGACGTCGCGCACACAACAAGCTTGTCCAGCCGTTCTCCGGCATGAATGGCCAGCCACTGTCCGGTCAGACCGCCGATGGAGAGGCCGCAGAAATGCGCCCGCTCTATCTCAAGCGCATCGAGCAGCGCGATGACGTCGTGACCAAGATCGGACAGTGCATAGGGCGGCGGCGGTGCCGAAGACAGGCCATGACCGCGGCGATCGTAACGCAGCAGGCGATATTGGTGCGAGAGCGCGGCCACCTGCGCAGCCCACATGTGCAGGTCGGTACCGACCGAATTGCAGAACATGAGCCAAGGCTTGCCGGAAGCGGCCGTATCGCCGTCGATACGGTAATGAAGGCGGTGACTTTCGAGATCTAGATAGGGCACGGCTCGAGGGCTTCGGTTTTTTTGAAGAGGCTTACGGGCGATTCGGACGAACACTCATCCTATGACGTAGTGTCGACCGTGCTCGCCGCGAGAAAGGCGCCGACGGCCGGGTTACGATCGGCCGTCGGCAGAAGCGTAATGAGCGGCTCGGGCCACCGCTCATCGTACCACCGCCCTACGCGGCAGCGAGTTGGACGGTGCCGGCGCGGCGGGCGTTGCTGACCGCGAAGACCAGCATGGCGAGCGCCGAGACCGCCGCGGGGATGGCGAAAATCAGGAAGTTCTGCTGGAGCGGAAGTTGCTGCGCGAGGAGCACGCCGCCGAGCGTCGGGCCGACGATGGCGCCGATGCGGCCCACGCCCGAGGCCCAACCCAACCCGGTCGACCGGACGGAGAGATTGTAGAGCTGCGCGACGCTGGCATAGAGCAGGATCTGCGTGCCGATCGTCGTGGCGCCGGCAATAAAGACCATCAGGAACAGCAGTCCCGCCGGCAGGTTGAAGCCGATCAGCGCGATCGAGGCAGTCGCTGCAACGAAGAAGGCGACCACCACTTTCGGCAGGCCGAAGCGGTCGCCGAGCCAGCCGCCGGCGATCGCGCCCGCCATGCCGCCGAAGTTGAGCGAGAAGAGGCTGAGCAGGCTCGCCTTTTCGGCATAGCCGGCTTCCTGGAGAACTTTCGGCAGCCAGGACGAGAGCAGATAGACGAGCAACAGGCAGCAGAAAAAGGCGACCCACAGCATCAGCGTGCGCAGCGTCCGCTGGTGCCGGAACAGTTCGGCGACCGACGCAGACGCGCCCTTGGCTTCGGAGAAGACCAGCCTGTCTTCACTGACGAGGCGCGCGGACGGGACGATCTTCGCATAGATTTGTCTAGCCTTTTCCTGCTCGCCCTGGCGAATGAGGAAGCCGAGCGATTCCGGCAGCTTCCACAGGATGACCGGCAACAGCACCAGCGGCAGCGCGGCAACGAAGAACATCGGCTTCCAGCCGAATTGCGGGATGAGACCGATGCCGAGGCCCGCCGCGACCATGCCGCCGACCGAATAGCCGGAGAACATCAGCGCCACCATGGTGCCGCGCAGGCGCTTCGGCGCATATTCGTTCATCAGCGCCACGGCATTCGGCATCAGCCCGCCGCAGCCGAGCCCGGCGAAGAAGCGGAAGACCTTGAACTGTTCCGGCGAACCTGCAAAGCCGGTGAGAAGGGTCGAGACGGTGAACAGCAGAAAGCTGATCGCGATGCCCTTCTTCCGGCCGATCCTGTCGGCCAGCGGCCCGAAGAACAGGGCGCCGAACATCATGCCGAACAGCGCCCAGGCCTGCAGCGCGCCGGCCTGGGGTTTGCTCAGACCCCATTCGTCCATCAGCGTCGGCAGGACGGTGCCGGCGACGAAGACGTCGTAGCCGTCGACGATCAGCAGCAGGGCGCAGAGCCCCACCACCAGCCACTGGAATCCCCCGAACGGATTGTTATCTATTGCTTCATTCACATCGATAGTGCGCATCATCGCTCCTCCCCGAGTTGCTACGCAGTCAGTCTTGAAATGTCAGCCGGTATCGCCCCCGGCCACGGGCAGCACGCTGCCGGTGATGTAGGACGCCTCGTCCGAGGCCAGGAACAGGATCGGCGCCACCTGTTCCTCGATGGTCCCGTAGCGCTTCACGAAGCTGGATTGCTTCACCTGGTGAACGACCTCGGCCATCCAGCCCTTCTCCGCCTCCGTGTCGCCGCCGGCATTGCGCGGAACGCGCCGCGGCGGCGCTTCCGTGCCGCCCGGGGCGGTAGCGACCACGCGGATGTTGCGCTCCGCCAACTCCATCGCCAGCGACTGGGTGATTGCATTCACCCCGCCCTTGGCCGCCGAATAGGGCACCCGATGGATGCCGCGCGTCGCATTCGACGACACATTGACGATGGTGCCGCCGCCGCGCGCGACGAGATGCGGCAGCACGGCGTGGCAGCAGTAGAGCGTCGGCATCAGCGAGCGGCGGATCTCGGCATCGATCTGCTGCGGCTCGAATTCACCGTAGGGGCGCATGCGGATCGCCCCGCCGACATTGTTGATGAGGATGTCGATGCCGCCGAAGCGTTCTTCGGCGAAGCGCATCGCGGCAGCCGCACCTTCATAGGTTTCTAGGTCGGTCCTGAAAGCCGCGGCTTCAGCGTCGCGGGCCTCGGTCGCCACATCGGCGACGAAATCGGCACGATCGACGAAGACGACCCGTCCGCCCTCCTCCGCGGCGCGGATCGCCACGGCGCGGCCAATGCCCTGCGCCGCGCCGGTCACCACCAGCACCTTGCCGGCAAAACGATCCGCGAAGCGCACCCTGCTCACGCAGCCTCCTTCACGACCGCATTGGGCGTGAACTTCTCATAGTGAAAACTGTTCGGCTTAACGCCGCTGTCGTCGAAATGCCAGCGAACAGCATCGACCATCGGCGGCGGGCCGCAGAGATAGACGTCGACGTCGCCGCCGTGCAGCACCTCGGTGGGCATATGCTGTGTCACCCAGCCCTTGCGCGGGTGGCCGGAGGAATCCTCGGCCACCACCGTCGCGAAGCTGAAGTTGGGCAGGCGCGCCGCATAGGCTTCGATTTCGTCGACGAGAACCAAATCGAGATCGCGCGTCACGCCATAGATTAGGTGGATCTTCTGCCCAGAACTCTCGCGGGCGAGCACTTCCAGCATCGACAGGAACGGCGCGAGCCCCGTGCCGCCGGCCAGGAACAAGAGTGGCCTCTGGACGTGGCGGAGATAAAAGCTCCCCACCGGTCCTGTCAGCTCCAGCTTCGCGCCGACTTCGGCGCGCTCCAGCCAGTTGCTCATCAGGCCGCCGGGTATCTTCTTGATGAGGAAGCCGATGCGGCCTTCGCAGGGCGCTGTGCTGAACGAATAGGAGCGGCTCTGACCGCTGCCCGGCACCTCGATATTGACATACTGGCCAGGCAGGAAGGCAGGCGCGGCCTCCGCCTCAAGCTCCAGCACGGTCGCCGCGTCGTTGTGCAGGCTGACGCGCGCCACTGTGGCCGAGAATCTCTGCTGCCCGGTCTTGCAGGCCACGGATGTCGTCGGCACCGCGATCACGCAATCCGAAGCCGGCTTCATCTGGCAGGTCAGCACAAGCCCGCTTTTGGCCTCCTCCGCCGTCAGCGCATCGTCGATGAAATCGTTGCCTAGGTCGTAGCTGCCGCTCTCGGCGCGACACTTGCAGGTGCCGCACACGCCGTCGGAACAGTCCATCGGCAGGTTGATCTTGTTGCGGAAGGCCGCATCGAGAACCTTCTCGCCGTCCTTGCACTCGATGAAGCGGGTCACCCCGTCCTCGAAGTTCAACGCAATTCTGTAGCAGGCCATAGAACCCTCCTCATCAATTCCTGTGCCGGCCGGCAACGCCCGTCAGATGTGATAGACGTCGATGACCTGGCGGATGTAGTCGTTCTTCAGCACGATCTTCTTGTTGGAGATCAGCAGCTCGTCGTCGCTCTTGCGCAGCGTCACGAACATCGTGCCGAAGAACTGGTCGGTGACCTTGTAACGATGATTCAACGTGTGGAAGTTGTAGCGCACGTCGATTTCATCACCGCGGACTTCCAAGACTTCGACATTGGTCACGCTGTGGCTGGTGCGCGGCTCCGGCGTGGAGGCGCCGGAGCGCTCGGTCTTGATGCGGAACACCCGGTCTTCCAGACCGTCGCGGTTCGGGTAGTAGATCAGCGAGATCTGCGACTGCGGGTCATCGGTGATCTGGTCGTCGTCGTCCCAGGCCGGCATCCAGTAGGTCACGTCTGGCGCATAGCAGGTCAGCCATTCGTCCCACTCGCGATCGTCCAGCAGACGGGCTTCCCGGTAAAGAAACGCGCAGATGGCTTCGTAGAAAATGCTCATGCGACGACTCCGTTCTTCTCGGCCGTCAGCGCCTCGCGCATCACCTTGGCCCAATATTCGTGCTGGCGCACGAACAGGCCCTCGTCTTCGCTGCGCTCGCCGGACAGGAGCGGCTCGATGCCCATTCGCTTCGCGTTCTCATCAGGACCGTCGATCCAGAGCGGTGCGCCCCGCGACAGGTCGTTCCAGAGCGCGGCGGTGCCGGCATAGCCGGCCTGGCAGGCGCGGAATTCTTCCAGATCGTCGGCCGTGCCCATTCCGGACACGTTGAAGAAGTCCTCGTATTGCCGGATGCGCAGCGCTCGGTCCGCAGCGCTTTCTCCTTTCGGCGCGAAGCAGAAGATGCTGATCTCGGTCTTGTCGACGCTGATCGGCCGGGTCACGCGAATTTGCGTCGAGAACTGATCCATCAGGAAGACATTGGGGTAGATGCAGAGATTGCGCGTCTGGTTGACGATGAAATCCGCCTTCACCTCGCCGACGCGTGCCCTGATCTCGTCGCGTTGGTCGTAGACCGGACGCACTTCCGGGTTCATCGTGTTCGTCCACAAGAGGATATGGCCGTTCTCGAAACCGTAGACGCCGGCGACGGATCGGCTCCAACTGTTGGCATCGACCGCCTTCGTGCCCTCCTCCTTGCGCCGGCCCATGGTGGCGGCGTAGTTCCAGTGGACCGAGCTGACGTGATAGCCGTCGCAGCCGTTCTCCATCTGCAGCTTCCAATTGCCGTCATAGATGTAGGACGAGTTGCCTCGCAGCACTTCGAGCCCGTTCGAAGCCTGGTCGACGATCTGGTCGATGATGACCTTCGTCTCGCCGAGGAACGCCTCGAGCGACGCGACGTCCTCCTTCAGGCTGCCGAATAGGAAGCCGCAATAGCTTTCGAAGCGGGGCAGGCGCTTCAGGTCGTGCGAGCCGTCCTTGGCGAACTGCTCCGGATATTGGGTGGACTTCTCGTCCTTGACCTTGAGCAGCTTGCCGGTGTTGGAAAAGGTCCAGCCGTGGAAGGGACAGGTGAAGCTGCCCTTGTTGCCGTGCTTGCGCCGGCAAAGCATTGCCCCGCGATGCGCGCAGGCATTGATGATCGCATTGAGTTCGCCGTTCTTGTCGCGGGTGACGACCACCGGCTGACGGCCCATATAGGTCGTGTAGTAGTCGTTGTTTTCCGGGATCTGGCTCTCATGTGCCAAGTACACCCAGTTGCTCTCGAAGATGTGCTTCATCTCCAGCTCGAACAGGTCTTCATTGGTGAAGATGTCGCGGCGGCAACGGAAAATGCCGGCCTCCTTGTCGTCCTGCACGGCGGTGGCGAGCAGATGATCGAGATCCCGGGCTTTGTCGATAATCGCAGACATGACCTATCTCCCGCAAAGGGCGCGCTGTCCTTGGCACAGCCTTTGCAACAATGTCGGTGGCGACGTTGGTTACTCACGTGGCGGCCGTTCGGCCGCCGAGCCTCATGCGGCCGCGCGCTTGCGCTGCTCGTTTATCTGATTGTCGACACCGTTCACCAGGGCCGTCAGGTGAATGTCGAACTTGATCTCCGCAAACGGGCCGTTCAAGCCGTTCACCCTGATGCTGACCTCGTCGGTCCTTTCGACAACGGATGGCACAAGCCCCTCACGGGTCGCATAGGCGAAATCGTCGTTGACCAGCGGATCGCCTTCGATGTTGATTTGGGTCGTCAGCTTGCGATGACCGTCGGCGCTGATGAAGAAGTGGATATGTGCCGGGCGCTGGCCGTGTCGGCCGAGCGCGGAAAGAAGCTGCTCCGTCGGGCTGCCGGGCGGCACGCCGTAACCGTGCGGCACGATGCTCTGGAACTTGTAGCGGCCGCTTTCGTCGGTGACGATGGTGCGGCGCATGTTGAACGGCGCCTGCTTTCCCGTCGGATCGAAGTGCGAGTAGAAGCCGCGGGTGTCACAGTGCCAGACTTCGACGGTCGCGCCCGGCAGCGGCTTGCCGTCGGCATCATGGACGGTGCCGTGCACGATGAGCGTGTGACCGTCGGCATCGGTGCCGTCGTCCAGTCGCGCAAAGCCTTCCGAAACCGGCGCGCCGGCGACATAGAGCGGCCCCTCGATCGTGCGCGGGGTGGGATTGTCGATCCCGAGCGCCTCGTCGATGGCGTCGAGACGCTCGTCGAGGAAGTGGTCGAGGCCGAGACCGGGCGAGATCAGGCCGGCCTGGCCGGCCGCGCCGATCTCGTTGAGCCAGGCGATGCCGGTCCAGTATTCGTCGGGGGTGATGTCGAGATCGTCGATGGCCTTGAACAGGTCCGACATGATCCGATGAACGATCTCTTTGACGCGCGGATTGCCGCCTTCCTTGTCGAGACCGCTGAGGGTCTTGAGAAAGTCCCGAATGTCAGGCCTGTCGAAAATCTTCACGTTCATGTTCGTTCCTCCACTTGGATTGTCTTGAACTGCAGCGGCTCCATCCTCCCGGGAGTGCCGCCGACGAAGGGTCTAGGTATCGTCCTCGCGGATCGACGAAGGGTGCCGACAGAGCGGCACGACCTTGACGTCCATGAAGGGAAAGAGCGGCAAGGTGGCCAGGACCTCGTGCAGTTCTCCCGGCCCGCTCACATCGAAAATGCTCACATTCGCGTAGCGGCCGGCCACGCGCCACAGGTGGCGCCATTTGCCGGAACGCTGCAGTTCCTGTGCCCGCTCGCGTTCCGTGGCCTTGAGCTCCGCAGCGACGCCCGAGGGCAGATCGTGCGGCAGACTGACGGTCATCTCGACATGAAACAGCATGATCTCACCCCACCACGCGCAGGGTCGAAGCGTGCTTGCCGTCCCTGCGGAAACGATCGACGGCTTCCATTGAAAGAGCCACGCCGAGCCCGGGACCTTTCGGCAATTGCAGTTGGAAGTTCTCGAAGCGAAGCGGCTCTTCCAGGATCTCCTCGGTCAGAAGCAGGGGACCGAAGAACTCGGTGCCCCATTCCAGCTCCTTGACGCTTGCCATCAACTGAGAGGCAGCGATCGTGCCGATCGGCCCCTCCAGCATGGTGCCGCCATAGATGCTGATGCCTGCGGCTTCCGCGATCGCGATCACCCGGGCGGCGGCAAACAATCCTCCCGCCTGCTCGATCTTGATCGAGAACACGTCGGCAGCCCTTGCAGTCGCCGCCTCCAGCGCACTTTCTGGCCCGACCAGAACCTCGTCCGCCATGATGGCGATCGGTGAAGTCCGCCGCAGGCGGGCGAGCGATCCGATCCCCTCTACCGGCTGCTCGACCAGCACGCAGCCGGCGTCGGCCAGAGCCGCGATCGCGTTGCGCGCCTCCCGCTCGCGCCACGCCATGTTCACGTCGACGCGGATGGAGGCCATGTCCGGCAGCGCCTTGCGGATAGCGGCCACGTGATGGATGTCTTCCTCGATCGACTTGACGCCGATCTTCAGCTTGAAATCCCTGTGGCGCCGCCGGTCGAGCATGGCTTGCGCCTCGTCGATGTCCCGGGCGGTGTCTCCGGAGGCCAGCGTCCAGGCGATGGGCAGGCTTTCGCGCCGCCGCCCGCCGAGCAGTTCCGACATCGGCAGACCGAGGCGGCGTGCGTGGCAATCGAGCAGGGCCGCCTCCACCGCGCATTTGGCGAAGTGATTGCCCTTGACCGCCTTGACGACGACGTCCATGGCAGCCTGGATGCGCGACGCATCGCGGCCGATGAGCAGCGGCGCGATATATTCGTCGATCGTCAGCTTCATGCCTTCCGGGCTTTCCGGCCCATAGGCGAGACCGCCGATCGTCGTCCCCTCCCCGAACCCCTCGAAACCGTCGGAGCAGCGAACGCGGACGATGGTCATGCTCTGCCGGTTCATCGTCACCATCGACAGGCGATGCGGCCGGATGGTGGGCAGATCGAGTATAATGGTTTCGATCGCGCTGATGCGGATTTCGGTAGACACCCGGCTTTCCTCCCTTGATCGCAAGGAAATTAGCGCCCACTGTAAAATCAGTCCAAAACTATATAAGTTGGATTTGATACCTGAAAGGTATAGCCATGGAGCTGAGGCAGCTGCGCTATTTTCTTGCCGTCGCGCGCGAGCGGAACTTCTCGCGTGCGGCGGGAATCCTGCATATCGCGCAGCCGCCTCTCAGTCGGCAGATCCAGCAATTGGAAGACGAACTCGGCGTTCTGCTGATCGACCGGTCGAGCCGGCCGCTCGATCTGACCGAGGCCGGTCGCTTCTTCTACGAGCAGGCCGGACAGATCATTGCCCGGACCGAGCATATGCGCGAGCAGACGCGCAAGATCGGCCTGTCGAAACGCGAGCGTTACGTCATCGGCTGCGTCGGCTCGACCCTTTATGGCGGCATGCCGGACCTGGTCCGCCGCATGCGCCGGCGCTGGCCGGATCTCGACATCGAAATCCGGGAAATGATGTCGACCGAGCAGGTCACGGCCCTCAAGGAGAGGCGGATCGATCTCGGCTTCGGCCGGGTTCGCTTCAACGACAGGGAGGTCGAAAGGCTGACGCTGCGGGAGGAACGACTGGTCGTCGCCTTTCCGAAGGGGCATCCGAAATCGGTATCGACCGAGCCGATCGCGCTCGCCGAACTGGAGGGGGAACCGCTCATCGTCTATCCCTCGGCTCCGCGTCCGAGCTTTGCCGACGAGGTCCTCAACATGTTGTCCGAACAGGGCATTTCGCCTGGCAGCGTGGAAGAGGTTCGCGAAATTCAGACCGCATTGGGCATTGTGGCGGCCGGAATGAGCCTGTGCGTCATTCCCGCGGCGTCGCAGCGGCAAAGGCCCGACGACGTGTGCTATCGCACCATAAAGGACGAGAACGCCACCTCGCCGATCATCATGAGCTTCAGGCGCGACGACGCGAAAGGCCGGGTCGAAGAGATCAAGCAGCTCATTCGCGAAATGTACGCCGACAACCCGCCCTGGCTGCAGCTCTCCAACGTGCAACTCGACGGTGCATGAGGCTTCCGCGGCGGCGGGGACCTATGTGAGGCTCCGACTCCAGCAAGGCAGCGCCGGAGCGGCCGGAAGGCCGCCGCCGCCGGCTCCCATGACTTCGAATGCGGCCGCCTACCTCGCAACGGAACCGGGGTCGTGGTCTTTCAGTCCTACAAAAGCGAATGCCCGCCTGAGTGAGGCGGGCATTCGGCATCGAAGCGCCGGCGTCATGCCTCAGTGATTGATGGCCTTGACGATTTCCTCGGTGACCTTCTTGGCGTCGCCCAAGAGCATCATCGTGCCGTCCTTGTAGAACAGCGTGTTGTCGATGCCGGCATAGCCGGAGCCGAGCGAGCGCTTGACGAACAGGCAGGTCTTGGCCTTGTCGACGTCGAGAATCGGCATGCCGTAGATCGGCGAGGTCTTGTCGTCGCGCGCCGCCGGATTGGTGACGTCGTTGGCGCCGATGACATAGGCGACGTCGGCCTGGGCGAACTCCGAATTGATGTCCTCGAGCTCGAACACCTCGTCATAGGGGACGTTGGCCTCGGCGAGAAGCACGTTCATGTGGCCGGGCATGCGGCCCGCGACCGGGTGGATGGCGTATTTGACCTCGACGCCGGCCGCCTTCAGCTGGTCGCCCATCTCGCGCAGCGCATGCTGGGCCTGGGCCACCGCCATGCCGTAGCCGGGCACGATGATCACCTTCGAGGCGTTTTGCATCAGGAAGGCGGCGTCGTCGGCCGAGCCCTGCTTGACGGTCCGCTGGATGCCGTCGTCGCCGCCCGCGGCTGCCGTCTCGCCGCCGAAGCCGCCGAGGATCACCGAGACGAACGAGCGGTTCATGCCCTTGCACATGATGTAGGAGAGGATCGCACCCGAAGAGCCGACCAGCGCCCCGGTGATGATCAGCGCCAGGTTGCCAAGCGTGAAGCCGATGCCGGCCGCCGCCCAGCCGGAATAGGAGTTGAGCATCGACACCACCACCGGCATGTCGGCGCCGCCGATCGGGATGATGATCAACACCCCGAGGACGAGCGACAGGGCGACGATCAGCCAGAACACCGTGGTGCTCTCGGTGAAGACCAGCATGATCACCAGCGCCACGAGTGCCGCCGCAAGGCCCGCATTGACGAGGTGGCGTGCCGGCAGGAGGATCGGCTTGCCCGACATGCGGCCGTCGAGCTTCAGGAAGGCGATCACCGAGCCGGTGAAGGTGATCGCGCCGATGGCGACGCCGAGCGACATTTCGACCAGCGCCTGCGAATGGATGTCGCCGATAGCGCCGATGCCGAAGCTTTCCGGCGCGTACATCGCCGCGGCCGCCACCATCACCGCGGCGAGGCCGACGAGCGAGTGGAAGGCGGCGACCAGCTGCGGCATCGCCGTCATGGCGATGCGCTTGGCGATATAGGCGCCGGCGCCGCCGCCGATCGCCAGGCCGGCGACGATCATCAGCAGGCCGCCGATCGACGGTCCGGCGAGCATGAGCGTCGTGACGATGGCGATACCCATACCGGTCATGCCATAGGCATTGCCCCTGCGGCTGGTCACCGGATGCGACAGGCCCCTGAGCGCCATGATGAACAGCACGCCGGAGACGAGATAGAGGAAGGCTGCGAAGTTAGCGTTCATCGGCCCGCCTCACTTGTCTTTTTTCTTGTACATGGCGAGCATCCGCTGGGTGACCAGGAAGCCGCCGAAGATGTTGACCGAGGCGAGCACCAGCGCGACGAAGCCGAAGCCGGTGGCAAGCCCGGAGGCCGAGATGCCGACCGCCAGCAGCGCGCCGACGACGATCACCGAGGAGATTGCATTGGTGACCGCCATCAAGGGCGTATGCAGCGCCGGCGTCACCGACCAGACGACGTAGTAGCCGACGAAGATCGCCAGCACGAAGATCGCCAGCCGGAAGACGAAGGGGTCGATCGCCCCGCCGGTGGCGCCATGCGCCACCGCGCCGGCCGCGTCCGGCACGTATTCGGCCGCGGTCCGCACCGCCTCCACCGCCCGTTCGAGGTCGGTGAGCGCCTTGTCGAGAAGTTCGTTCGCCATTTACTTGTCCCCCCCATTCGCGCCGCCGAAAGCCGGATGCACCACGGCGCCGCCGTGGGTCAGCGCCGTCGCCTTGACGAGCTCGTCCTCCATGTCGACCGCCAAGGCCTTTTCCTCCTTCGAGACCATCGTCTCCAGGAAGGTGACGAGGTTCTTGGCATAGAGCAGCGAGGCCGAGGCAGCGATGCGGCCGGGCACGTTGAGGTGGCCGACGACCTTGACGCCGCCGATCTCGACGACCCTGCCGGCCTCGGCGCCTTCGACATTGCCGCCGCGCTCGACGGCAAGGTCGACGACGACCGAGCCGGGCTTCATCGAATCGAGCATCTGGCGGGTCACCAGCCGCGGCGCCGGCCGGCCGGGGATCAGCGCCGTGGTGACGACGATGTCCTGCTTGGCGATGTGCTCGGCGACCAGCGCTGCCTGCTTTGCCTGGTAGTCCTTCGACATTTCCTTGGCGTAGCCGCCGGCGGTCTCGGCCGCCTTGAACTCGTCGTCCTCGACGGCGATGAACTTGGCGCCGAGCGAGGCGACCTGCTCCTTGGCCGCCGGGCGGACGTCGGTCGCCGACACCATGGCGCCGAGCCGCCGTGCGGTGGCGATCGCCTGCAGGCCGGCAACGCCGGCGCCCATGACGAACACCTTGGCCGCCGGCACCGTGCCGGCCGCCGTCATCATCATCGGCAGCGCCCGGTCGTATTCATGCGCCGCGTCGACCACCGCCTGGTAGCCGGCAAGGTTCGCCTGCGAGGAAAGCACGTCCATCGATTGCGCCCGGGTGATGCGCGGCATCAGTTCCATCGCGAAGGCGGTCAGCCCGGCCTCAGCCATCGCGGCGATCGCCGCGTCGTTGCCGTAGGGATCCATGATGGCGATGACGATCGCCCCGGACTTGTAGCCGCCGATTTCCTCGGCCGTCGGCCGGCGCACCTTGAGGATGACGTCGGCGCTGCCGGCATCGGCGGCGCTGCCGATCCGCGCCCCGGCCTTCTCGAATTCCTCATCCGGCACCCGCGACCGCGAGCCCGCGCCGGCCTCGACGACGACGTCGAAACCCAGCGACTTCAGCTTTTTGACGCTTTCGACGGAGCCCGCGACGCGCGGCTCGTCGGAATCCAATTCCTTTGCGATAAAGACAATCTGGCTCAATACTCCCCCTCTCCGCCCCGCAACCAGGCCCTCGCTGAATGCGGGTACATGTTCGATTGCCGAGTCGGCGCTTGAACCGAGCCGCCCCGAATGCTCGCTCCCCAAATCAAATCCCCGATCCAAGGAGAAGCCATGCATCACTTCAATGCACTGCAGCGAGGTTTGTGCGAACCAAGGCACGGATCGCTGCAGCGACAGACACACTTCTTTCGCAGGCGGAACCTGTCCGCCGTCGAAAACTCTCCTCACGCGGTGAGGTCAGTCCGGATTGCATCCGGCGACGAAGGCAGGGGCGTCCTCCTCCCCTGCCTTCGACAGGAAATGTCGGAAAGATCGCTCAGCGCAGGAAAAAGTAGCCGGCGACGTTGAGCAGGATGAACAGCACGACGGAGCTGATGAAGCCCATGGTCGTGAAGAAGCCGGCGGCCATGGCGATCAGCAGGGCGACGCAAAACAGCGTGCCGTATTTCGTTGCGTTGAGAAAGAGCGTGTAGGTCTTCTCGTGCTCGGAATAGTCCATCGGGGCGCCCGTCTCGGCCGGTCCCGTATGATGCTCTGCCATCTCCAGTTCTCCAGAATGCTGTGGCACCGCCTTTCGGCGGTTCGCTTTGACCCACTATTCGGAACCGCACCGCGAGTGATGCGAGAGAGCGGTCCTTTAGCTTCCGCATACACAAAGCGGCGGCCCTTCGCAACGAAAACCCGCCCCACTATAGCGCCGCGCGTCTTATCAGACGCGCAAAGTTCGCTGTAACACTTTGAATGGCTGCATGTCTTTGTCCTTAAGTCGAGGTCGATCTAAGGAGACATGCAGTAGGCTGCGGCATAGTCGAACGCACATGCCGGCGAATTGTTTCGGCGTGACGCAGGCGGAACCGGAGAGGCGCCTAATCGCCTGTCTAAGCCCGCAGGAAGGAGCGGCCCTGACCCAGCTGCGCGAATCGCGCGGTTGGCAGGATCGTCAGCGGCGCAAACGGCACCTCGTCGCGCCCGGCGAACATCAGGCGGCGCTCGAACGGCTCGGAATCGAAGATCGGATAACGATCCAGAATTGACGGCCGCTGGCCGCGCACCTGCGCAACGAGGAGCGTGCCGTCGGCATTGTAGACGCCGAGGTTCTCCCGCCGCTCCACCATGGTCGCCGATCCGAAGATGCGCTTGTAGAAGGCGGCGTGGCGCGGGCGGCAGGCGGTCAGGCACCGGTCGGCGGCAAAATACTCGCAGGCCATCGCCACCGGGCGTAGCGTCAGATACGGCAGGGCTTTCAGGTCGTCGCCGAGGACCTCCGGATGGACTGCAAGCCGCCCCGGGTCGATAAGCACCATGCCCGCATCCAGGAAGACCTCGATCTCTTCGTGGAAAATCAACCCGGACGTGCTGGAGCGATGATCCGGCGTCACATGGTGGACGCGCACCGTGCTGACCAGCCTCTCGTCGAGATAGATGCCGAAGACATAGGCGCGGCTGTCGAAGTCCAGCGCGTCGACAAGCGTCGACCGGTCAACTCCATGAGGTTCACGGCCTTGTAAGCCTTGAATCTCAGTCGTGCGATGTCCTCCATATCCTCGCCGCCTTCGACCCGCCGGTACTCGACGCGATCGAGGAGCAGCATGAGCTTCTCGGAAAAACTGCCAGAATCGGCCTAGCCCCCGTTGGCACGCATCACCCCAACCCATGGTTAACAGGCGGTTAACCTATTGATGGGACGGCTGTCGGCAACAACAAAATGGCACAACTCACAATTAACGTTCTGTTAACCTTAACAAAAAGTAAATCGCCGTGGCGAACGGACGGCGAGCGGTGCACGACTGTAGCCTATTGGGGCTTAAGCGATCTGCGAGCGCGACGCTTTCGCGTTCCGTTTTCGGACGGGCGGCTTGCACAAGTCCCTGATCGCCGATGCCGGCATCGGCGCCGAAAACACGAAACCCTGGATCAGATCGGCACAGCGATAATCGTTGATGAGCTGCAACTCATCGACCGTCTCCACCCCTTCGACGACAGCTTTGAGACCAAGGGCACGGCCGAGATTGACTGCGCTGCACAGCAGCTTGAAACGGCGCGCATCGTCGCGGATGTTCCGGACGAAGGATCGATCGATCTTGATGATCGAGACGGGCAGCGCGTCGAGATAGCTGAGGTTCGAATAGCCGGTCCCGAAGTCGTCGATCGCAAGCGTCATGCCGAGCTCGCGCAACTCGTAAAGCAGCGACTGGCCCTTGGCCGGCTCATCCATCAGGCAGCTTTCCGTCACTTCGAGATGCAACCGAGCCGGGTCCAAACCTGTCTCGTCCAGAGCCTTGCCGACGATCTCGACGATCTGCCTGTCGCGAAGATCAAGCACCGACAGGTTGACCGAAACCGAGACGCCGGCTGGCCAGGTCGAGCAATCGCGGCAGGCCTGCCGGAGAACGAAGCAGGTGATCTCGGTCACGAGCCCCATCTCCTCCGCAAGCTGGATGAAGACGCTCGGCGGCACCGGCCCGCGTTCCGGGTGGGTCCAGCGCGCCAGAGCATTCGACGCGCGTCCCGTCGGGCGTGAACATCGGTTGGTAGGAGACACTCAGGGCGCCGGACTTGAGCGCTTCGCGCAGATCGCCCTTGAGCTTCTGCCGGTCGAGGTAGCGCGCATCCATCTCGGCCTCGAAAGCGGTGCACCCTCCCCTTTCGCGGGATTTCGTCTCCGCCAGCGCCAGGTCGGCCTTGATCTGCAGATCCTCGAATCGAAAAGCGCTGCTCTTGGCGATGACGAAGCCGGCGCTCATGGTCATGTAGAAGGTGAAGCCGCCGGCCTCGTAGGTGCCGCGCATCCTGGCGTGGACGTCGCGAATGCGCTCGTCGAGGTCCAGGCTGCTTTCCTTGTTGGGGAAGAAGACGACGAACTCGTCACCCATCAGCCGCGCCGCGATCGCGCCGCTGCCCGCGACATCCTTGAGGCGCTCGGCGATCGATTGCAGCAACTTGTCGCCGACCACGTGACCGCGTGTGTCGTTCACGTGCTTGAACTCGGCGATATCGATGAGCAACAGCCCGATATCGCGATCAGGCACAGTGTCGCCGGCGACCGCATTGTGCGCCAGCTCGAAAAGATAGTCACGGCTCGGCAGCCCGGTCAGCGTGTCGAAGCGCACCATCTGCAGGATCTGCTTTTCCGCATGAACCCGCGCCGTCACGTCTTCGAAGATCAGCACGATCTCGCCGTTCTCCCGCCGGCTCGCCGAAAATTCGAGAAGGTAATCCTCGGAAACGGGAACGAGTGCGCGCGACCGCTTTCCCTTGAGCAGGAGGTCGAGCCGGCGAATCATGGTCGCGGTCTTTTCCGCGTCCAGCGTCATCTCGCGGGCGCCGCGCCGGAGCACCTCGTCGAGGAGCACATCCCTAGTTTCCGCCTTGTCGCCGAGCTTCAGAAGCTCGCAGGCGCGCTCGTTGGCGACGACGATCCGGTTGTCGCCGTCCAGCATGAACAGGCCGTGCGTCATGTTGTTGAGGGCCGCGTCGAACTGCCCGTTGATCGATCTGATTTCCCGAGCGGCGAGGACATTGTCGTATAGAAAGGCGCGCACGTTGTTCGCCATCTTCCAAGTTGTGAAGATGAACGGCAGGATCAGGACCGCCAGTATCAGCATATAGGGGTCGCGCAGCGTCATGAGGCCGATGACGATCGGCAGGCAGGCCGACGACGACAGCAGCAGCACCGCGCGTTCGGAGCCGTAATTGCGGCCCACCAGCGATATCATCGAGGCAAGCGTCACGGAGATGCAGGCGAGTTCCGCGAAGGAATCCCGGCTGACGGCAATGGCATAGCCACAGGTGAGGCCACAGGTCAGCGTGACGCCGATGCCACCGACAATATATCGGTTTTCCCATCTTCTGACGACGGCGCGATCGGCATGAGAGAAATCCTCGCGATCGAAGCGCAGCATGTCGAGGTTGCGGAGAGTCCAGATGACAACGATCGCAACGGCGCAGCCGAGATAGAAGGGATCGGACGTCTTCATAAAGACGAGCAGAAAGGTCACGACGTGCGACAGCATGCCGATCACCAAGGCCCGGCGATGTTGGTAGAGCGAGCTTACAGACGACAGGTAGATGTCTGTCGGGAAAGCGCCCTGTTCATTGCGCGTCATGAACCAAGCTCCGGTCTGCCGGATTGTTAGAATTTGAGGACTTAAGGAATGATTTCGTCTAACTATCGAATATAGCTGCAGAACTCCAGAACTGGGGCAACTCGGTTTTCGTGTTTTCGGCAGAGATTCAACCTTCTCTTGCGGCCAGCTGCCAATAATGCACGGGTTTTGCAACCGCGCATAGGCATGCTTTAAGAAAATCGAAACCAACCGAACTTCCATGGTTGCTGGGCGGCCAACCGCTTCCGAAGAAAATGGTTAGCCGATTTTGAAGAAACGGCGCCGAATGCCTGTTGCGCGCCAGGAAACGACCGGAAAACTACTCCGGCAGGCCCTGCATGGCGCCCGCCTCTCTCCGTGGTTGACTTTGACCACGGTCTGGCGGCAAGGCTTTTCAGAACGATAAACGGAGTTTGATGATGCCGAAACCTGTCGTCGCCATACCCTGCGACTTTCGCGAATTCGACGGCAATGTCTGGCACGTGGTCGCTCATCAATATGTGCGTGCTGCCGTCGAGGGGGCTAGCGTCATGCCCTTCCTCGTTCCAGCGCTCGAAAGCGGCAATGACATCGATGAAATCCTCGATCGGGTCGACGGGGTGCTTGCCAGCGGCGCCCGCTCCAACGTCCACCCATCCCTTTACGGCCGAGACGCGACGGATGCGGATGGACCCTTCGATGCCGGCCGCGACGCGACCAGCCTCCCCTTGATCCGTGGGGCGCTCGATCGCGGCATTCCGCTGCTCGCCATCTGCCGCGGCATTCAGGAGCTCAATGTCGCGCTGGGCGGCACGCTCGCCACCGAAATTCAGGATCTGCCGGGCATTTCGGACCATCGTAAGCCGGACGTGCCCGATCTCGACATCGCCTATGGCATCCGCCAGGACGTGGTCGTCAAGGAAGGAAGCTGCCTCGCTCCCGTTCTCGGCACCGGGCGGATCCGGGTCAACTCGCTGCATCGCCAGGCTATCGCAGCCACCGCGCCCAGGCTCGCGGTCGAGGCGGTCGCAGACGACGGCACGATTGAGGCGGTGTCGGTCATCGGCGCCAAGGCGTTCGCCGTCGGCGTCCAATGGCATCCGGAATATTGGGTGCGCACCGACGGCCCCTCCGCCGCCCTCTTCAAGGCTTTCGGCGACGCGGCGCGCGGCTATCGGGAGAGCAAGGCGAAATAGCCGCTCCTAATGGCCCTTGCGCTCGAACGGCGTCTCGGCCACCGGCGTCAGCGCCCGTCCGGTGGAAAACCAAGCCTTCAGATTGTCGACGACCAGATCAGCCATGGCGTTGCGGGTGACGACCGACGCGGACGCCACATGCGGCAGCAGCGAGACGTTCGGGAGAGCGAGAAGCGCCTCCGGCACATGCGGCTCGTTCTCGAAGACGTCGAGCCCTGCCCCGGCGATGGTGCCGCTCTCGAGCGCCGCGATCAGGGCGGCCTCGTCCAGCGTCGAACCGCGGCCGACATTGATCACCACCCCTTGCGGTCCAAGCGCCGCGAGCACTTCCGCATTGACGGCCTTCGCCGTGCTCGCCGTCCCCGGTACGATGACGATCAGCGTGTCGACTGCCTCCGCCAGAGCCAAAAGGCTCGGGTAATAGGCGAAGGGCAGTTCCTCGCGCCGGCTGCGCGTGTGATAGGCGATCGGCACGCGGAACGCTTCCAGCCTGCGGGCGATCGCCAGGCCGATCCTGCCAAGGCCGAAAAGCCCGACACTCCGGCCCCGGAGCGACAGCGGCGACAGCGGAAACCCGCCGTCGCGAACCCACCGGCCCTGCCGCAGCCATTGCTCCGCCTGCGGCAGTTGCCGCACGGTGTTGAGGAGCAGCCCGATCGCCGTATCGGCGACTTCCTCCGTCAGAACATCCGGCGTATTGGTGACGACGATACCGCGCTCCGCTGCGCGGGCGACATCGACGCCGTCATAGCCGACGCCGAAATTCCCGATGATCTCCAGCCGAGGGAGGGAATCCATCAGTTCGTTCGGAAGACGACCCGAAACGGCGATGCCGACGACATCCGCCACGTCCGAAGTTACAAATGCCGCATCGGCACGCTCGATGCGCACAGTCTCGAACATCTCCGGCAGTCGCTCGAGGACGCGCGGGCTGATCTTGCCGGGCACGAGGATTCTAGGACGGCTCATCGAGGTTCCCTTTTCGGAGCGTCGCGAAAAATGCGGTGCCCGCATCCTGTTCCGACTCGGAGGAAAGGATCAAGCCGTTACCCGCAGCGGACCGGTCGACTGGCGGATGCGCATTTCCGGCTTGATCAGGTGGATGCCATCCGGCTCATGGCTGCCGGAAAGCTTGTCGAGGAGCGCGCGGGCCGCACTGCGGCCGACCTCCGCCTGACCGTTCCAGACGGTCGTCAGCGCCGGCGTGGCGATCGAGGCTTCCTCAAGATCGTCATAGCCGGTGACCGAAATATCGATGCCCGGCACGAGGCCGGCGCGGGCGATGCCGTTCATCATGCCGATTGCAACCAGGTCGTTCCAGCAAACCACGGCGGTGGGCTTCTGCGGCAGCGACAGGAGATGCACCGCCGCCTCGAAACCGCCCTGCTTCGAACGGGGCCCGGGAATACGCAGGTCCGGATCGACCTCGATATTCGCTTTGCGCAAAGCGTTGACATAGCCCTGGTAGCGGTCGCGCCCGGTCGAGGTCTGGTCGGTGCCGCCGACCATCGCGATGCAGCGGTGGCCGAGACCGATCAGATGGTTGGTGGCCAGCGCGATCCCGTAAGCGTCGTCCCCGCGAAAGATCGGCACGTCGAGGCCTTCGATCGAACGGGCGATCAGGATCGCCGGCATGCCGTTGTCCTCGGCGAGCTGAATATCCTCAGGTGGCGTGCCGATCGCCGGCGACATGATGACGCCGTCGCCGCCGAGCTGCAGCAACGTTTCGATGAAATCGCGCTGTTTCTCGACGGAATCGTAGTGATTGGAAAGAATGAAGGTCTGCTTGTCGCGATCGAGCTCCGCCTCGATCGACTTCAGGATCTCGCCATAGAACGGGTTCATGATGTCGTGCACGACGACGCCGATGATACCGGAGCGAGAGGTCCTGAGGCTCGCGGCGCGGCGATTGTAGATGTAGCCGAGAGCGCGCGCCTGTTCCTTGATCTTCTCGCGGGTGGCGATCGCCACGAGCGGGCTGTCTCTCAATGCCAGGGATACGGTCGCCGTCGAAAGGCCGAGTGTTTCCGCAATTGTCGAAAGCTTGACCTTCTGCGCCACCGTGCCCCCCGTTTGCCCGTCTATTGTGCCGGCCTGTTTTAAACCCTCTTTAAACTGTTTAAATCGCCGCTGCAATCGGGAATTGGCCATACGAGCTGCGTCAGTCGGCAGCACGCGCCGCCTGCAGGTTGCTGTCGACGACGCGCAGGAGTTTCAGAAGGGTGCGCACCTGCTTTTCAGTGAGGCCGCGCGTGGCGAGCTTTTCGGAATGCTGGCCGGCCTCGGCAATAGTCTGCAGGCGGTCGCGCCCCGGACCCGTCAGAAAGACCTTGGTCAGCCGCGCATCGTCTTCGTCCGGACGGCGCTCGAGGAAGCCCTGAGCCTCCATGCGGCCGATCGTGCGCGTCATCGTCGGCGCCTTGACGCCGAGTCTCGCGGCGAGCGCCCCAGCAGTCAGACCGTCCGTTTCGGCCAAGGCGAGCATAACGCCGTCCTGGCCGGCATAGAGGCCGCTCTCAACGAGGTTGCGGGAAAGCACGGTGCGCATCGAGCGGGCAGCCTGGACAAGCAGCGAGGCAAGGTCGTGGTCCTGCACGTCGGCATTCAGCTCGTCTCGCTTCTTGCCGTTCTTGCCCTTCTTTTCGGCTTTGCTCTTCTTGCCCATTGGACCTCCGGCCGAATCCCTGACACTGTCTTTATAGCAAGTCGGCTTGCGAATACGAACTGTATGACTCAAATAACAATTTTACGACAATCGCCACTGAGGACCGAACAGAAATGTCGCTGCCGAAGCCCCGCTGGGAGGACAATCCCGCCGATATTCTACCGGCCGAACGGCGCAACTGGATCGCCGTTCTGCCGCTCGGCGCACATGAGCAGCACGGGCCGCATCTCCCCTTCGAAACGGACCGGCTGATCGCCGAAGGCATCGTCGACCGCATCATTGCCGGCATGCCGGACGGACTGCCCGCAACCTTCCTGCCGGCCGAACCGGTCGGCTACTCGATCGAGCATATCGACGTTGCCGGGACTCGGACGATTGCCTATGGCGAAGCGATTGCGCGCTGGCTCGGCATCGCCGATGGCCTCAGCCGGTTGGGCATCCGCAAATTCGTGATGCTGAATGCGCATGGGGGCAATTCGCCGCTGATGACCGTCGTGGCGACCGAGGCACGCATTCGCTTCGGCATGCTGGCGGTCGCGACGAGCTGGACCCGTTTCGGACAGCCGGACGGCTGGATCGGACCCGATGAGAAGGCGATCGATATCCATGGCGGCGACATCGAAACATCGGTTATGCTGACCCTCCATCCGGACAAGGTGGACATGGCAAAGGCACGCAATTTCCCCTCCCGCCAGAGCGAGTTCCAGCAGCGTTTCAAGCATCTGCGCGCCTATGGCCCGCATGCCTTCGGATGGAAGATGGCGGACCTCAACCCGGACGGCGCGGCCGGCAACGCGGCCGCCGCCACGGCGGAGCGCGGCGAAGCTCTCCTCGGCCATGCGGTCACCGGCATCATCGAGCTGCTCAAGGACGTGCAGGCCTTCGACCCCGACGAGCTCGCGTGAGCGGATGACGGCGGCGAAAAGGCGCGCCGCACATTTGCGCATCGCTGCGTCATCTCCTATATGAACCCCAACGAAGATGCCCGCGGCGCATCGCCAATCCTCGAGGCTCCCATGACCGAAACGACCACGCAGAAGCCGATACCCGTCACCGTGCTCACGGGCTATCTCGGCGCCGGCAAGACGACGCTCCTCAACCGCATCCTCAGCGAAAACCACGGTCGCAAATATGCGGTCATCGTCAACGAATTCGGTGAGATCGGCATCGACAACGACCTGATCGTCGAGTCGGACGAGGAAATCTACGAGATGAACAACGGCTGCGTCTGCTGCACGGTTCGCGGCGACCTGATCCGCGTCGTCGAAGGGCTAATGCGCCGTCCCGGCCGTTTCGATGCGATCATCGTCGAGACCACCGGCCTTGCCGATCCGGTGCCGGTCGCGCAGACCTTCTTCATGGATGACGACGTGCGCGCCAAGACCGAACTCGACGCCGTTGTCGCACTCGTCGACGCCAAGCATCTGCCGCTCCGACTGAAGGACAGCCGCGAGGCGGAAGACCAGATCGCCTTCGCCGATGTGGTGCTGCTCAACAAGACCGATCTCGTGACCCCCGAAGAACTCGAGCGCATCGAGGCGACGGTCCGGGTGATCAATCCCTCCGCCCGCATCTACCGGACGCAGCGCTCCGATATCGATCTCGGCAAGGTCCTCGACCAGGGGGCATTCAATCTGGAAAAGGCGCTGGAGAACGATCCACATTTCCTCGACCAGGACGAGCATGACGATCACGTCTGCGGCCCCGACTGTGATCACGACCACCATCACCATCACCATCACCATCACCACGATCATGCCCCGTCGCCGATTCACGACGTGACGGTGCAGTCGATCTCCTTGCGTGGCGGCGAGATGAATCCGGAGCGCTTCTTCCCCTGGATCCAGAAGATCACCCAGACGGAAGGACCGAACATCCTTCGCCTCAAGGGCATCATCGCCTTTGCCGGCGACGCCGAGCGCTATGTGGTGCAAGGCGTGCACATGATCATCGAGGGCGACCACCAGCGGCCGTGGAAGGATGGCGAGAAGCGCGAGAGCCGCCTCGTCTTCATCGGCCGCGACCTCGATCGCGAGAAGCTCGAGCGCACCTTCAAGGCCTGTGAAGTCCAGGCATGATCCTCGAACACCACGGGTCATGCCGTTGAGATCCGCGCCTCCGAACGAAATCATGCTGAACGAAGAAAGCCCGACTATCTGATGCCGACCGTCGCTCCGCTCGATCTCGAAGGCCACGTCGTCGGCGTCGCCTTTCTGAAGGACATTCCCTTTTTCGCCGGGGCCGCCGGCACCATCCACCGTCTGGACCAGGGCCACAAGACGACCGACCTGCACGACGGCCTGCTGTCGCTCGCCAATGACGAAGCGACCGATACGCTCTTGACCGGCGGCGAGGACGGCAAGGTGATGCGCGTTGCGGCCGACGGCACGGCGAGCCTCGTCGCCGAGACACCGCGCAAATGGATTGCCCAGGTCGCTGCCGGCCCGCAAAAGGCGGTCGCCTATGCCTACGGCAAGACGAGCTATGTCCGCCTTGCCGACGGCACCACGAAGGAATTTTCAGAAGAACGCACAGTCGAGGGCATCGCCTTCGCCCCGAAAGGGCTGCGGATAGCGGTTGCGCGCTACAATGGCGTGTCGCTGCATTGGGTGGGAATGGCCGGCCAGCCGATCGATCTCGAATGGAAGGGCGCCCATACCGGCGTCACCTTCTCCCCCGATGGCCGTTTCGTCGTCACCACCATGCAGGAAAATGCGCTGCATGGCTGGAAGCTTGACGCGAAGCCCGGCGCCGAGGCGCGCCACATGCGCATGACCGGTTACCCGGCCAAGGTGAAGTCGCTCTCCTGGTCCGCCAAGGGCAAGTGGCTCGCCTCCGCGGGCGCCCCGGCGGCGATCGTCTGGCCCTTCCAGGGCAAGGACGGGCCGATGGGCAAGGCGCCGCTCGAACTCGGCACCCGCGGCAACACGATGGTGACGACGGTCGCCTGCCATCCGGCCGAGGACATCGTCGCGATCGGCTATGAGGACGGCATGATCCTGGCTGCCCGCTTCGCCGACAGCAAGGAAGTCCTGCTGCGCCGCCCCGGCAAAGGTGCGATCACCGCGATGGCCTGGAACGGATCCGGCCGCCAGCTTGCCTTCGGCTCGGCCGCCGGTGATTGCGGCGTGGTGGATCTGGCGGCATAGCCTGCCTCACGGTGTCGGGGGAAAGCCTTCTAGCCGTTCCAACGGGGAGAGGGAACGGAGAGAACGCCGCGAATCCCCTTCGCCCCGCTGGCGGGGAGAAGGTCGCGGCAACTGGATGAGGGGCTGCCCCCGCAAATCCTCACCACTCGAGCTCCAGATGCGGCCTTCCGTTCGACGTCCTTTCGACCGTGCGGCCGCTTTCGTCGACGGTTGCCGTCACCCTTTGCCGGAAGGCCGAGAAGCTTTCGAACGTGACGACATCCACCGGCTCATCGAACTTGAACGTCAGCCGGTAATGGCCCGGCTTCGCGGTCAGCGCCTGGGCTGATAGGATTTCGCCCTTGAAGGGCTGTCCGAGGTAGCGGCCTCTGACCCGCGCGCCCAGTATCCACGGGTTGAAGGGCGGCCGGTTACCGACAGCGGCACAAAGGGTGTTCCAATCTCGATAGCCGTATTGCGCGGCGATCAGTTCGAGGGCTTTCGAGTGGCCAATCTGCTCGCCTTCGGCGGAAAGCCGGGCGCGCAAGCGTTTGGCCTGATCCTTCAGTGTCTCCAGAGATGGGAGCGCGCGTGATTCATGCGGCATGACAGGGTCTCCTGCTACGGCATGCGCTCATTCGGATGGGGGTCCGCATTGCCATCGGTTCGCATGCCGTTCCGGCGTGACCGTGTCGCAAGGAGGGACTTCACCAAAGCTTGCGCTCGCGGACGGCAGGGGCCCTCGCCCGCGGTCTGCATAAGCGGATCCGTGTGCGCTGTCAAATGTGCTGGTCCGGCTTGCGGTTCGTGAGCTTTCGACCGTGCAATTCTTCGTTGCAGCGATTTCGGAGATGTGGAACGACTGTAGGCGCGAGAGGAGATAGCCATGAACGAGACGACCATCCTTGCATTCGCCGCCGTCGCCTTTATCGGCATCGCGACACCGGGACCGACCGTGCTCCTGGCGCTGACCAACGGGTCGCGCTATGGCGTCCGCCGCTCCGGCTACGGAATGATCGGCGCGATACTTTCGGACTTCGTGCTGATCGGCGCCGTGGCGCTCGGCCTCGGCGCGCTGCTCGCCGCATCCGAATTCTGGTTCTCGGTGGTCAAGTGGCTCGGCGCCGCCTATCTCGCTTTCCTCGGCGTCACGCTGCTGCGCTCCCAAGGCACGCTCGATGTCTCGCAGGAGCCTCAGGGCACCGGAGCCTGTACGCGGCGCGCGATCTTCCTGAAGAGCTTCCTCGTCGCCGTCACCAACCCCAAGGGCTATCTGTTCTTTTCCGCCTTCCTGCCGCAATTCATCGACGTGGCGCTGCCACAAGCACAGCAATACGCCGCGCTGGCCCTCGTCTTCGCCTCGATCGATTTCATGGTGATGTTCGGCTATGCGCTGCTTGGTTCGCAGGCCCTACGCTTCCTGAAGCGCTCCGGCGCGGTCTGGTTGGATCGCGTCTGCGGCGGCGCGTTGCTGGCGCTTGCCGGTTCGCTGGCATTCTATCGTCGCGCCACCACCTGACACAGCTCGCAAAACGCGACAACGCCCCTGCCTCGCGGCAGGAGCGCTGTTCGTTGTCCGCCTCCGCAGGGTGAGAGGCGGAAAATCAGGCGGCGCGCTTGACCGGCGGCAAAGCGAGCTTCCGGCCGCTGGCGACGAGCATGCCGACGGCGCCTTCCAGCCAGTCTTCCTTGAGCTCGAGCGCCAGGAAACGGTTGCGCTCGAACGGGCCGGGCATGACGAGATGCTGCGTCCGATCGGCGAAGAAGCCGAAGCGCTCGTAGTAAGCCGCGTCGCCGACAAGCAGGACCGCACCGTGGCCGCGGTTCTTCGCCTCCTGGATCGCTACCCGCATCAGCATGCCGCCGATGCCCTTGCCCTCCTGCGCCGGATCGACGGCAAGCGGGCCGAGGAGCAGTGCGGGGACGGCGTTGCCCTCCCGGTTCACACCAGCCTCGACGTTCCAGAGACGCACGGTGCCGACGACGTGGCCGTCGGCGTCGCGGGCCACCAGGGCAAGCCCCTCGGCCGGCACGCGGCCGCGGCGCAACTTCTCAGACGACTTCCTGCGGCGGCCGGGTCCCATGGCCCGGTCGAGCAAGTTTTCACGCGCGACGACGTCGCCCGGGTTTTCCGAGTCGATTACAAAGGTGGATGGCGCGAAGAACGCGCGCAGGGTGTCAACAACAGCGGCCATCGGGGCCTCCCGTCATCAAAACCGCTTCAGGCGGACCAAGGATGATTGTGAAGTCGCCGCTCCCGCTTGAAGCGGGAGCCGGCAGGATCAGATCACATAGGCCTTCAGCGGCTCGAAGCCATTGAAGGCGACGGCCGAGTAGGTGGTCGTGTAGGCGCCTGTGCCCTCGATCAGAACCTCGTCGCCGATCGTCAGCGAGATCGGCAGCGGGTACATGTTCCTCTCGTAGAGCACGTCGGCCGAATCGCAGGTCGGGCCGGCCAGCACGCAGGGCTCCATCGCGTCGGCGTCGCGCGCCGTGCGGATCGGGTAGCGGATCGCCTCGTCCATCGTCTCGGCGAGACCGCCGAACTTGCCGATGTCGAGGAACACCCAGCGATGGCTGTCGTTGTCCGATTTCTTCGAGACGAGAACGACCTCCGCCTTGATCACGCCGGCATTGCCGACCATGCCGCGGCCCGGCTCGATGATCGTCTCCGGAATGTTGTTGCCGAAGTGCTTCTTCAGCGCACCGAAGATCGCCTGGCCATAGGCTTCGGCCGACGGAACGTCCCGGAGATACTTCGTCGGGAAGCCGCCGCCCATGTTGACCATCTTGAGCTCGATGCCCTGCTTGGCAAGCTGCACGAAGACCCGCTTGGCATCGGCGAGCGCCGCATCCCAGGCGTCGAGCTTCGTCATCTGCGAGCCGACATGGAACGACACGCCATAGGAAACGAGGCCGAGCTGGTGGGCGTAGACGAGCACGTCGACGGCCATCTGCGGCACGCAGCCGAACTTGCGCGACAGCGGCCATTCGGCGCCTTCGCCATCGGTCAGCACGCGGCAGAAGACACGGGCGCCAGGAGCGGCGCGCGCGACCTTCTCAACCTCTTCATGGCTGTCGACCGCGAAGAGGTTGATGCCGAGCGCGTGAGCGCGGGCAATGTCGCGCTCCTTCTTGATGGTGTTGCCATAGGAGATGCGAGCCGGGGTCGCACCGGCATCGAGCGCCATTTCGATTTCGGCGACCGATGCGCAATCGAAGTTGGAGCCGAGACCGGCGAGCAGGCGCAGGATCTCCGGTGCCGGATTGGCCTTCACGGCGTAGTAGATGGCGCTATCGGGCAACGCGTGACGGAAAGCCTTGAAATTGTCGCGCACGATGTCGAGGTCGACAACGAGGCAGGGGCCTTCGGGTCGTCGGGTGTTGAGGAAGTCGATGATGCGTGCGGTGGTCATGGCTATATTCCCCGATCCATTAGACTCCACAACTGTGGAGGACAAAGGGCATACGCGCGCTTGCACTGGAACCAGCCGGTGGAGACCCCGGAACCATGCATGCGCTCGATGCGCGAACGATGAATCGAAGCCCGCAAAGGCTAAGATTCGGCTTTGTCTGCCATGGATTGGAGGGAATAACCCAACCGCACTTCCGGCAATGAAGGTGTGCCTCTTCAGTAACCCCGGCTGTTGGAGAGCCGGCAGACACCAGAAAGGCCCGCACCGTCGTTGCTTCAAGATGTCCTCGCATTTCCCGGTTGGCCGGAATAGCGACTGGAGGGGTTAGTTCCAGGTACCTTACCGAGATCCTCACCTAATCGAGGGTCGGCGGACACCCACAGGCACGTGCGACTTTGGGCAAGGGCGTAGGTAAGAAAATTCGCTGTCGTAATCAAGAGTTTTTTGCCGCTTCGCCGCTAATTTTTTCTGGACCGGGCCAGAGCGGGCGTGTTCACTTTCGATGAACGACTGCAGCCGCGCCGGTGCGCGCCGCGGAGACAACCTAAGCCGGGGATTCGGCGGGGCTTTGCGGCTCCGCGCGGGTCAGATGAGAAAGACGAATCATGGACACTTTGACCCGCATCCGCGCCTTCATCGATGTCGTGGACGCGGAGGGCTTTTCGGCGGCCGCCCGGCGCGTCGGCAAATCCAAGGCATTGCTGTCTAAATATGTCCGCGAACTCGAAGACGAGCTCGGCGCCCTGCTCCTCAACCGGACGACGCGGCAATTCTCGCTGACCGAGGCCGGGCACACCTATTACCGCTCCGCCTCCGAAATCCTGAAGGAGATCGACAATCTTGCCGATCTCGTCCGCGCCAACAATTCCGATCTGCGCGGACGGCTGCGAATCACCGTGCCGCGGACCTTCGTCGATGCGGAGATCGGCCAGTCGTTGATCGACTTCGGCCGGCAGCACCCGGAACTGTCGCTGGAAATCGTTTCCGACGATCGCTTCATCGACCTCGTCGAGGAGGGCTTCGATGTGGCGATCCGCATCACCCGGCTCGAGGACTCGACGCTGATCGCCCGCAAGCTCGACGACTTCCAGGTGCTGGTCTGCGCCTCGCCGGACTTCATGGCGAAGGCCGGTCCCTTCGCGCATCCGAGCGAGCTCTCGAAGATACCCTGCATCCTCGACACCAACGGCCGGTCCTACTCGAACTGGCGTTTCATCGAGCCGGACGGGTCGCCCTTCTCGGTCCCGGTGAGCGGTCCGATCGAGGTCAACAGCCCGCTTGCGGCAGCCCGCGCCGCGGTGACGGGCATCGGGATCGCGGTCCTCCCCGATTTCATCGCCCGGCCGAGGGTCCAGTCCGGCGAGCTCGTGACGCTCTTCGACGACTACCTGCCCAAGGACCGCGGCATCTATGCCATCTATCCGCACCGGCGCTATCTGCCGACGAAGGTGCGGACTTTCGTCGATTTCCTGCATGGCTGGTTTCGCAAGACGCAATGAAGGCGCCCAGCGCTTTGCCCCGCGAAGTCCCAATTCCGTCCCATTTGCGGTACATTCCGGGGCGATTCGTACGGTCCGCTTCGACCGAAAAGGAATCCCGCTCGATGAACACACGACGCCTCGTCCTGGCCGGCCTCATGACCCTGCTGACGCCCGGGCTCGCCGCCGCCCATCCGCACATCTTTGCCGAGGCGCGGCTGGAAATCGTCTCCGACGAACAGGGCAACATCGGCGAGTTGCGCAATGTCTGGCGCTTCGACGAGCTGTTCTCGGCAAGCGTCGTGCTCGACTTCGATAAGAACTCCAACGCCACGCTCGATCCGGAGGAACTGAAAGAGGTCGGCCAGACTGTGCTGGAGTCGCTTTCCGAGTACAACTACTACACGACGATCTTCGACAACGGGAAATCCGTGAAGGTCAATCGGCCCGACGGCATCACCGTCGACTACAAGGACAACCAGCTCTTGATGATGTTCGCGGTCAAGCCGGCCGAGGCGATGCCGCTCAAGGGCAAGCTCTCTTTCGGCGTCTACGACCCGACCATGTACACGGCGATGGACTTCCCGACCGACGATGACCTGACCGTCATCGGTGAGAAGATCGAAGCGTGCAAGCATCAGGTGGTGCGGCCGGACCCCGACGAGGTGCTGGCCGAGAACAAGGACACGCTCACCGACGCCTTCTGGAACGATCCGACCGGGACCGACATGTCGAAACTCTTTGCAACCAGGATCGAGGTCACATGCTGAACCTGCGCAGGATCGGCGGTCCGCTCGCCGCCGGCCTTCTGCTGGCGGCCCTTTCGGCGACGCTCGCAATGGCGCAATCGCCGCTCGGCATCGGCTCCGCCGAGCCTTCGATCCAAGCGACGGGCCTCTTCGGCGGGTTTTTCGCCTGGGTGAACATGGAGCAGCAAAGCTTCTACCGGCTGCTGACCGAGGCACTCAAGGGCATGCGCGAGAACCCCTGGCAGCTCTGGTCGCTGATCGGCCTTTCCTTCGCCTATGGCGTCTTCCACGCGGCCGGCCCCGGCCACGGCAAGGCGGTGATCTCCTCCTATATGATCGCCAACGAGACGGAACTGAAACGCGGCGTGCTCCTGTCGTTCCTCTCCTCGATCCTGCAGGGCGTCGTCGCGATCCTGCTGATCGGCGCCGTCTATCTGGTGCTGCGCGGCTCCTCGATCAACATGACACGCGCAACCCATTCGCTCGAGGTCTCAAGCTACGCGCTGATTGCCGCCTTCGGCGGCTGGCTGGTGTTCCGCAAGCTGCGATCGATGATGCGGCCGGCCGCCAGCGACCACGCCCACCGCGAGCACGCTCATCACGATCATGGCCACTATGATCACGGCCATCACGGCCACGATCATTCGCATCACCACCATGAGCACCCCCACTCCCATGACGCCGGCGAGGTCTGCGCCACCTGCGGCCACGTCCACGCGCCGGATCCGCAGATGCTCAAGGGCGACCGCTTTGCGCTCAGCGAAGCCTGGTCGGCGATCGTCGCCGTGGGTCTACGCCCCTGCTCCGGTGCCTTGATCGTGCTTTCCTTCGCGCTCCTGAACGGCCTCTACCTCGGCGGCGTGCTCTCGGTCTTCGCCATGTCGATCGGCACCGCGATCACCGTCTCGATCCTCGCCACCCTCGCCGTCACCGCCAAGGGTTTCGCGCTCCGCTACGCCTCCAGCCAATCGGCCGCGGCCCGCCTCTCGAACGGCATCGAGATCGCCGGCGCGCTGCTGGTGCTGGTTCTGGGGCTTGTTCTGCTGGGGGCCGCGCTGCAAGGCTGATCAGGAGAATTTCAGCCGAGGCGGCCCCTCATCCCGCTGCCGCGACCTTCTCCCCGCACGCGGGGAGAAGGCTAGGGTGAGGGGCAATCACTTGCATCAAGGCGGCTTTGCGCCGGCAGTATCAAAGCCCCTTCCGCCGCTGATGTCGGGCGCGCAGCCAGAAGAGCAGGAAGAAGCCGAGCACGAAGAGGGCCCCGACGCCGGCGGCGAGCCATGGGGAAATGTCGCCGAGCCGCACCATGATCGACGGCAGCACGAAGAAGCCGATGCCGACGACCGCCAGGATGATGGCGGCGGCGGTCGCCGGCGACTTATCCTTCTTCTCCGGCGTGTTCACGCTTGCTCCCTTGCCGCGAGGTCCGCGCGGATGTCCTCCAGCCGCCGCTTCTGGCGCCCCTCAGGATCGAAATTCTCCGGCGAAAGCCAGGCCTCGAACGCCGCCTTGAGGAGCGGCCATTCGCTGTCGATCATCGAAAACCAGGCCGTGTCGCGATTGGCGTGCTTGGAAATCATGTGCTGGCGGAAAATGCCTTCGAAGGTGAAACCGAGCCTGAGCGCCGTGGTGCGGCTCGGCTGGTTCTCGCTGTGGCATTTCCACTCGTAGCGGCGATAACCGAGGTCCTCGAAAACGTGCCTCGCCATCAGATAATGCGCTTCCGTCGAAAGCGGCGAACGCGACATGGCCGGTCCGTGCGCGACGCCGCCGACCTCGACGACGCCGTTGGCGGGGTCAGCACGCATATAGTTCGCCATGCCGACGACCTTGCCGGTCGCCTTGTCGCGAAACACCTCGGTGATCCATCCGGACTTCGTCTGGACCGCCGAGAGCCAGGCGTCGAAGGCCTCGATTCCCGAAAAATCGTCCTGGGTGAAATATTTGAGCAGCGGGTTGATCGCTAAGCCGCCGAAGGCGTCGTGCCAGAGCGGATCGAGATGCGCCGCCCGGTCATAGGGCTCCACCCGGACATATCGGCCCTCGATCGAGACCGGCTGCGGCGCCGGGCATCCCTTCCACTTGGCAAGATCGCGCATCGATCACTCCTGCGTTGCACTTGCTTCGCAATAGGACAGACGCCGGCCGGTTTCAAATTCAAACTGGTGATCGAACCATGAGCGGAACGGATGTGCTCCGCTCCGCCTGCGGCCTAAATGGAAACCTTCGCCGCGGACACCGTCGCCTCGATATGGTCGACAAGCGCATCGGCAAGTCCAAGCCGTCCGGCTAGAAGATCGAGGTAGCCGCGCTCCGCCCGGCCGTCCGGCTCGATTGCAAGCCGCGACGCCGTGTAGATCTCGACCCGCTCCTCCTCCGTCTTGCCGGCAGCGACGATGGCGTCCAGATCGATCGGATCGGCGAGCTCTTTTTCAAGGAAAGCCGCGGCATCCGCCGAAAGACCGGAAAGGGAGAGCTTGTCCAGGATCCGGCCGCGCTCGGTTGCGTCGATATGGCCATCCGCCCGGGCTGCAGCGATCATGGCGCGAACGAGCACCAGCGCGAAGTCGTTGCTGAGCGCTTCCGGTGCCGCGAAGCCGGAATCGGCCGGCGGTGCGGGGAGTTGTGCGGGTGCTGAAGACGCCGGTTGCGGCGCCTGGCCGGCCTGGTAGTTCTTGTAGGCCTGATAGCCAAGGCCGGCGATCGCCGCCAAGCCGCCGAGAACAGCCGCATTGCCGGCCAGCGTGCGTCCCGACTTCGTGCCGAGCAGCACGGCCGCGATCGCGCCGGTCGCCAGAGGATTGTCCTTGGCGAGCTTGGTCACCTGGTCGGCGCGGCCGCCGACCGTGCCGCCGGCGCCGGGCATCTGCGAACCCAAGAACTGATCCAGCAATTTCTTCGCGTCGAACATCGGCCTCGCTCCTTAGGTTTGACGCGCGGAAGCTTTCGCCTCACCGCGTCGTTGCGGTGTGAGACATAGGAACCGCGAGGCGAAAATACAAATACGCCCCGGACACGAAAAAGCCGGACAGGAGCCCGGCTTCTTGTGAGTTGCCTGTTTGGCCTGTTATCCTTTGAGGGCGAAGGCCTCGGCGGCAAGCTTGGTAATGCCGGCCCAGTCGCCCTTCGCAACCAGCTCCTTCGGCGCCACCCAGGATCCGCCGACGCAGACGACGTTCGGCAGCGAAAGATAGTCGCGCGCATTGGCGAGCGAAATGCCGCCGGTCGGGCAGAACAAAGTGCCGGCAAGCGGCGAGGACAGCGACTTCAGATAGGCGGCACCGCCGGCCTGTTCGGCCGGGAAGAACTTCATGACGTCGTAGCCTTCCTCGCGCAGCCCCATCACTTCGCTGGCCGTTGCCGCCCCCGGCAGCAGCGGCACCGCGTGGTCATTGGCGACATCGATCAGCTCCTGCGTCGTGCCGGGAGTAACGATGAACTCGGAGCCGGCCTTCACCGCCTCTTCGAACTGCGCGGCGTTGAGGATGGTGCCGGCCCCGGCAACGGCGCCCTCCACTTCGCTCGCCACGGCGCGGATCGCCTCGAGCGCCGCCGGCGTGCGCAGCGTGATCTCGATCGCCTTCAGGCCGCCTGCCACTAGCGCGCGGGCGAGCGGCACAGCGGTTGCCGCATCGTCGATCACCAGCACCGGCACAACCGGTTGCAGCTTGAGGATGGAAAGAAGCTTGTCGGTCTTCGCACTCATGCCCGCGTCCTTTAAAACGATTGAATCCGCCCCTCGCATACTCTTCCTGCCAATCAATGTCGAGCCCGAAAGACGCGCGCATTCCCGCCCCGTATGCAAGCAAATGACAAAATATGATTTGGCGCAAAGACATGGCTTGAGCCTCTGCTACAATCCGATAGTTTCATGACATTCCACTTCTCGAAGTGACGGGACATTTCATGGCGAAGGAGATAGAGCGCAAGTTTCTGGTCGCTTCCGACGGCTGGAAGGAGCGCGCCGACGGAGGGATCAGGCTGCGCCAGGCCTATATCGTCACCATGGAGGATCGTTCGGTGCGCGTGCGGATCCACGGCAACAAATGGGCACGCCTCACCGTCAAGATCGGCAAATCGGCCCTTGTCCGCAACGAATACGAATACGACCTGCCGATGGACGACGCCCGCGAGCTGCTGGCCCAGGGCGTTGGCATCGTCATCGAGAAGCGCCGCTACCGCGTGCCGCACAAGGGCTTTACCTGGGAGGTCGACGTTTACGAAGGGGCACTCGAAGGGCTCGTCGTCGCCGAAGTCGAAATGAAGCGCGAAACGGATTTGCCCGCTCTGCCCTCCTGGGTCGGACGAGAGATTACCGGCGACCGCCGCTATTCCAACCAGGCGCTTGCCACCGAGGGACTCTTGGTCGCGCAACGATGACCTGCGCCTTCGGTCCGGGTCGTCGTCTTACCGGGGACTTTCGCGAGATCGAGCATGCGGTGGCAGTCCTGAACGAGCAGCCGGCCGGAGTGCACCGGGCATCCACCAGGGAGATAGCCGGTAAGGGCTTTCGGTTGCCGCCCGCCGCGATTGCGCTTGGCCGATGAAAGCTGTATTTGCGTCCCGCATGACCGACATGTTCACGACACCGCACCCGGCGGCGCAGGGCCAGTTTCTCGTGGCCGCGCTATACCATTTCGTTTCCTTCGCGCGTTTCGCCGAATTCCGCGAACCGCTGCAGGCGGTCTGCGACGCCAGCGGCGTGAAGGGCACGCTGCTCCTCGCCCACGAAGGCATCAACGGCACGATCGCCGGCAGTGACGAAGGGATTGCGTCGGTGCTCGCCTTTCTGCGCGCGCAACCGGAATTCGCGCGTCTCGAGCACAAGGAAAGCCGGGCCTCGGCCATGCCCTTCCTGCGCATGAAGGTGCGGCTGAAGAAGGAGATCGTCACCATGGGCGTCGACACCATCGACCCCAACAAGGTGGTCGGCACCTATGTGGAGCCGAAGGACTGGAACGCGCTGATCTCCGATCCGGACACGCTGGTCATCGACACGCGCAACGACTACGAGACGGCGATCGGCCTCTTCCGCGGTGCCGTCGATCCGAAGACCAAGACCTTCCGCGAATTTCCCGACTGGGTGCGCAACAACACCGGTCTGCACAACAAGCCGAAGATCGCCATGTACTGCACCGGCGGCATCCGCTGCGAGAAGGCGACCGCCTTCATGAAGGAAGAGGGCTTCGAAGAGGTCTATCACCTCAAAGGCGGCATCCTGAAATATCTCGAGGAAGTCCCGGCGGAGGAAAGCCTCTGGGACGGCGCCTGCTTCGTCTTCGACGAGCGCGTCTCCGTCACCCATGGCCTCGCCGAGGGCGAGCATACGCTCTGCCACGCCTGCCGCCAGCCTCTGGCTCTGGCGGACCTGCAGTCGACGCTTCACGAAGAGGGCGTCTCCTGCGTCCATTGCCACGAGATCCGCACCGACGAGGACCGCGAGCGCTACCGGGAGCGGCAGCGGCAGATCGCCCTGGCGAAGAAACGCGGCGAGCGGCATTTGGGAAGCTGAATTGGTTGCCGTCCGGTCCGCCACTCATCCGCCTGCCGGCACCTCTTCCTGCCAGCGGGGCGCATCAAATCTCGATCGCCGCTTCGTCCTGCGTATCGATCGCCAATGAGCCGGCTCCGGTGATCGCCATCCAGTCGGCCTCGCTGGCGAGGACCACCGGACAGGACTTTCCATAGAGCTCGGCCGCCACCATCGCCCCGACCGTGACGATCGCGTCGCGCGCCAAGAGCACGATGCCGGCCGGACCGGTTCCACGGCGAAGCGCTTCGGCCAGCACCGAACTGCCGGAGCTCGAGCCGCGCCCTGCCCGCATCACCAGGATGCGGCCGCTCATCACCGCGTTCTTCTGCGGATGCCACTGGTCGATGATCCGGCCGGACGCCGAGTCGAGGCCGCCCCAGAAGCTTAAAGGTTCCGACAGCACCAGGGTTTCCGCCGCCGCCGATCCGGCGACCAGTGTTGTTGCCCGGAGCCGCACCGTCACAGCCGCACCACCTTTCCGGCCCGGGCCGATGCGACGCAGTCCGCAAGCGATCCGAAGGCGACGTCGACGCCGATATTGCCCGGCGCGTAATAGGCCCATTTGCCGGAATTGGTCATGACGGCGCCGGACAGGTCGCGCATCACCGCCGTCACATAGGTGCAGGTATCGATGACCAGCGTCACGCCGGCCTCCCTCAGGCGCTCCTCCCAGCCGCGTCTTTGCAGTTCATCGAGCACCGCCCGATGGGTGTTGACATAGACATCGATCACCGGCCGCGAACCGTCGATCAGCGGCATCAGCCGCCCGAACTCCGAGAGCGAGAAGTGCGGCGTGCCCAAGCTGACGGCAGTCAATGGGGTTCCGTCCGGGACGGTCGAAAGCTTGTGCACGGTTTCCCGGAGGTCCGCCGCCCTCAGCCGGATCACCTCTTCCGGCGCCCTGCCCTGGAGGGCCGCCTCGATCGTCGGCGCCTCCGGCGTCAGCCCGACCGCATGAAAGAGCGCAACGGCGCCAGCGGAAGCCGCGACCGCACCGAGCGCCTTCAGATCGTCCTCGTTCGTCGAGACCGGCAGGCCGGTGATCGCCGGCACCCGGTCGCCGCAGCGCCTGCCGATAGCATGTCCGACGGCGACGCAGGCGAGCCCCGCTTCCGCCCATTCTTCGGGCAGGCTCTCGACCTCCACAAGGATGCGCGCGCGGCGGTTCTCGCCGATATGCAGGCCATAATAGGGCGCACGACCGGTCAAGGCGCAACAGAGATCGATGAAATCGCCATAGCGATTGGTACGGGCGCCGAGCACCGAATTTGCAAAGACGATGGCGTTCGATTCGGCCCAGGCGATCTGGGCGCCGAAGCGCGGCCGGAAGATCGTTTGATAGGGCGCGCAGGTGAAGGTCGGCACGCAGCCGAGCTCCTCATGCGCCCTCATCAGCCGCGCCCCGCCATGGCTGACCTCGTCGCTCCCATGAAAAAGCTCCGGGTGGATAAGGTCGACGGAGCCGACATTGAGCGTCGTCGGCACGCGAACGCGGCCCCCGAGGCTTACCAGATGCTCGACGAAGTCGAGGCTCACCTGGCCGAGATAGAGACAGCCGTCGATATGCGCCGCCTCGATGTCGACGAAACGCTCCGCGCCGACCGCCTCGGCGAAGCGGACGAGCAGCCGCATGGCGAAGGCGGCCGCTCCGCCTTGCTCGCCGGACAGCAGCGATTCGTCGACAGATGAAAGCGCTATGGACATACAGCGGATTAAAGTCTTCCCGTGGCGCAAGTCAATTCGACCACTTGCCGGCATTCAGCCCGGAAGGGTCTCACACTCGTCAAGCACAATGGCAAGCCTGTCCCAAGCTTGGCGGCTACGGGTGAAGACCGCATCTGTCGGCGTGAACAGCGAAGGATCGTCGAGCGTCCCGGCATAGACCGTCCATCGATCATCCTCGAGCGGGCCGGAGCCGAATATCTGGCTGCCGCATGTGACGCAGAAATGCCTGAGCGTGACATTGCCGTTCTCGGCAAATTTCGAATAGGGCTTGAGCTCGCCGGTGAACTCCACGCAAAGCCGCGCGTCAGGACGCGCGGCTTTGCATGGACACTTCCTGAACCCCCTCGCCCCGGGGAGAGGGCCAGCCCTCGGGATATTCCGCGGTCACCAGCCGGCGATGACCGAGCCCTTGAAGGTCTCGTTGACGAACGCCTTCACCGTGTCGTTGTGGTAGGCGTCGATCAGCGTCTTGACCCAGGGCGCGTCCTTGTCCTTGCCGTTGACGGCGATGATATTGACATAGGGCGCCTTCTCGCCTTCGCGGGCGATCGGGTCCTTGGACGGGTCGAGTCCGGCTTCGAGCGCATAGTTGGTGTTGATGACGGCAGCGTCGACATCATCGAGCGAGCGCGGAAGCTGGGCCGCATCGAGTTCGGCGAAGGTGAAGTTCTTCGGGTTTTCGGCCACATCGGCGGGGCCGACCTTGAGACCGGCGCCTTCCTTAAGCTTGATCAGCCCCTTGTCGGCGAGGATCAGCAGCGCCCGGCCGCCATTGGTCGGGTCGTTCGGGATCGCGACCGTCGCACCCTCGGCAAGCTCTTCGAGGCTGTTCACCTTCTTCGAATAGACCCCCATCGGGAAGTTGACGGTATAGGCGACGCTGACGATGTCGTAGCCGCGGTCGGCGACCTGATTGTCGAGATAGGGCTTGTGCTGGAAGGAGTTGGCGTTGAGCTCGCCATCGGCGAGCGCCTGGTTCGGCACGACGTAATCGGAGAATTCGAGGATCTCGATGTCGAGGCCCTTGCCGGCCGCCACTTCCTTGACCTTTTCCATGATCTGGGCGTGTGGGCCGGGTGTCACGCCGACCTTGATGGTTTCGGCGTTGGCCGCCCCGGCCGCAAAGGCAAGGGCGAGCGATGCTGCGAGGAGGATTTTCTTCATGGGAGGCTCCTTGTTATCTGAAGGAAGTCGCGTGTGGGAGGAAGGGTCAGGTCTTGCGGCTGCGCTTGTCGAAGCGGCGCGCCAGGCGGTCGCCGGCGCTCTGCACGAGCTGCACCAAGACGATCAGCACGATGACGACGATCAGCATCACGTCGGGCATGAAGCGTTGGTAGCCGTAGCGAATGCCGAGATCGCCGAGGCCGCCGCCGCCGACGGCGCCGACCATTGCCGAATAGCCGATGAGGCTCACGATGGTCATGGTGAGCGCCAGCGTCAGCGCCGGCCGGGCCTCGGCGAGCAGCACCTTGAAGACGATCTGCATCGGCGTGGCGCCCATGGCGCGGGCCGCCTCGATCAGTCCCCTGTCGACGTCACGGATCGCCGCCTCGACGAGGCGGGCGAAGAACGGGATGGTCGCGACGGTCAGCGGCACGATCGCCGCCTTGGTGCCGATCGAGGTGCCGGTGACGAGCCGCGTGAACGGGATGATCGCCACGACGAGAATGATGAAGGGCGTCGAACGCGTGGCGTTGACGATAAGACCGACGGCGCGGTTGACATTGGGTGCCGGAAAGAGTTCCCCCTTGCCGCTGGTGGCGAGGAAGATGCCGATCGGCAGGCCGATCAGCGCGCCGACGAAACCGGCGATCGCCACCATGCGAAGCGTGTCGAGCGTGGCCTTGCCGATGAGCATGAGAAGATCAGGCGACATAGCCAAGCACCTCCGTCACCAGACCGTTCTCGGCGAAGAACCGATCCGCCCTCCCCGCGGTTTCCGGATCCGCGCCATAGGCGACGACCAGCGAGCCATAGGGCTTGCCGCCGATCTCATCGATCGTGCCGGCGATGATATTGACCTCTGCGCCGATCGACTGGATGAGCCGGGAGATCAGCGGCCGCTCGGCCGCCGCGCCGAAGAAAGTCAGCCGCACGACGACCCGGTCGCCAGCCGCTGCAGCGGGCCTGATGTCCCTTGCAACGGCTTCCGGCAGCTTCGAGCCCGGCAGTCCGGATAGAAGGGCCCGCGTCGTTTCGTGCTTCGGATGGGTGAAGACGTCGAAGGTGTGGCCGCGCTCGACGATCTCGCCCTTGTCGATCACCGCCAAGTCCGAGGTGACCGCCTTCACCACCTCCATTTCGTGGGTAATCAGCAGCACCGTCAGACCCAGTTCGGCATTGATGCGCTTCAGCAGTTCGAGGATCGATTGCGTCGTTTCCGGATCAAGCGCCGAGGTCGCCTCGTCCGAAAGCAGCAGCTTCGGCTCGGTCGCCAGCGCCCGGGCGATGCCGATGCGCTGCTTCTGGCCGCCGGAAAGCTCGGCCGGGTAGCGGCCGTGCTTGTCGGCGAGACCGACGAGGTCGAGGAGCGGTCGCACGCGCTCATCGATCGCCCGCCTATCCATGCCGGCGATCTCCAGCGGCAGCGCCACATTGCCGAAAACGGTCCGCGACGAAAGCAGGTTGAAGTGCTGGAAGATCATCCCGACCGAGCGTCGAAGGTCGCGCAATGACGCCTCGTCGAGTGCGCCGACATCGACGCCGTCGACGAGCACCTTGCCGGTTGTCGGCTTCTCGAGGCCGTTGACCAGCCGGATCAGCGTCGACTTGCCGGCGCCGGAGCGGCCGATGATACCGGTGATCGAGCCGCGACCAACCGTCAGGCTGACGTCGTTCAGCGCCGTGAAGGCAGCGCTTTGGCCGGAGGCCGCGAAGCGCTTGGAAACGCCGTCGAAGACGACGGCGGCATCCCCGGTCTCAATAGGGGAAGTTGAAACAGTCATTGTCCGGTCGCCTCCGCAGGAGGGATCACAGGGATGTCAGGATACATGATGCTCTCGGATGTTCGAAACTCTCGTCCCTGTCACGTTGCTGGACGGGAGGCGTGTCGGGTCACTCGGACCTGCGACAACGCATTCGGAACGGGGAGCAATTCTCTATCATCGGGCAACCGGTCGGTTCAAGGTCGCGTGCGGCATGGCTGCCATGCCGCCTCGTCTAGGTTGTTATGCCCTTCGCCCCTCCCGTTTCACAGGCACGATTTTTCCTAACGCGGGAGCCCGGCGCAAAAGTCTACTCTTTTTATGTAGAACGATTGCGCCCGCAGTGCGGCGCTGGGAGTCAGGCCGGCTTATGGTTGCCCTTCGGAAACTGCTCCGCGAGCGCCTTGTACCAGTGGCCGCTCTTCTTGATCGTGCGGGCCTGAGTCTCGTAGTCCACGTGGACGATGCCGAAGCGCATGCGATAGCCTTCCGCCCATTCGAAATTGTCCATGAGGCTCCAGGCGAAATAGCCGCGCATCGGATAGCCCTTGGCAATCAGGTCGGCGGTGACCGACAGGTGGTCGGCGATGTAGTCGAGCCGCGGCTGGTCGTCGACGACGCCGTTCTCGACGCCCATATTGTAGCAGGCGCCATTCTCGGTGATGTAGCAATCCGGAAGCGTATAGCGGGCGTTGAGGGTTTCCACCAGCGCCCCGAGCGCCGGCGCATAGACCTCCCAACCGATATCGGTCTTCACCTCGCTCACCGGCTTCGCATTGACCGTTGCCGGATATTCGGCACCGGCGGCCGGATCATGCGAAACGCGCATCGGCGTGTAGTAGTTGAGGCCCCACCAGTCGAGCGGCTGGGCGATCGTCGTCATGTCGCCGTCCTCGATCAGCGGCATGCGGGACCCGAGCGCCGAGAGGAAGCCCTCCGGGTACTCGCCCTTGAAGATCGGCCCGAAGAAGACGCCGTTGTGGAAATCGAAGGCGCGCTCGGCCGCGGCCTTGTCCTCGGCGCTGTCGCTGCCGGGATAGACCGGGTGAGCGTTGATGACGATGCCGACCGGCAGGTCCGGCTTTTCGGAGCGGATCACAGCGACGCCAAGGCCGTGGGCGAGATTGGTGAAATGCAGTGCGGCGAGCGCCGCATCCATATTGCGCTCGCCCGGCGCATGAATGCCGTAGAGATGGCTGAGCCACACCGAGCACCACGGCTCGTTGAAAGTCGCCACCGCATCGAGCCGGTCACCGAGCCGGGCGATCACCGTCTTCGCATAGCGCTGGTAGGCATAGGCGGTCGTCCGCGCCGTCCAGCCGCCGTCGCCCATCAGCGCCAGCGGCAGGTCCCAATGGTAGAGCGTCGCAAAGGCCTTGATGCCGCGGGCCTTCAGGCCATCGACTAGGCGGTCATAGAAGTCGAGCCCCTTTTCGTTGATCGGCCCGGTGCCCTCCGGAATGATGCGCGGCCAGGCGATCGAGAAGCGGTAGGCCTCGACGCTGAGGTTCTTGATGAGATCGAGATCCTGTTCCAGGCGATTGTAATGGTCGCAAGCGACGTCGCCATTGTGGCGCTCGAAGACGCGGCCCGGCATGCTGGAGAAGGCGTCCCAGATGGACGGCTTGCGCCCGTCGGCCTTGCTGGCGCCCTCGATCTGGAAGGAGGCGGTGGCCACGCCGAAGACGAAGTCGCCCGGAAATCGTTCTGCGAGTTTCTTGGCTTCGATCATCGTTGTTGTCCCGTCGTCTGCACAGCGCGTCGGAAGGGGCGCGGCTGCATTCGTTTCCAATGGGAGAGCGGGGCGCGCGAAAAGACAGGCGTCTTCCATGCCGCTCTCGTTCGTGAGCGTGGCCTAAAGCTGCCGCAGCAAATGTCAACCCCGACAAAAAAGGGCGAGGTGCACCCCCGCCCTTTCCTGAACTTGCCGGATGCGGCTCAGACCTTGATCCAGGCGCCGTTGCGCTGCGACGAGCGTACGCAGGCATCGACGAAGACCATGCCCTTCATGCCATCGTCTATCGTCGGATATGTGACAGCCGGATCCACGGTCTCGCCGTTTCGCCTGGCGTAAATGGCGCGGGCGGCCTCCGTGTAGATATTGGCGAAGCCTTCGAGATAGCCTTCCGGGTGGCCCGACGGAATGCGCGAAACCCGAGCCCCTGCCGCCGAGGCGCCGGCTCCGGCGCGCGTCAGCAGCCGCTTCGGCTCGCCGAACGGCGTATGCCAGAGATAGTTCGGGTCCTTCTGCGTCCATTCGAGACCACCCTTGGTGCCGTAGACGCGCACCATCAGGCCGTTCTCGTGGCCGGGCGCCACCTGGCTGCACCACAGCATGCCCTTCGCCCGCGCACCGTCCTTCTCCTTGAAGCGCAGCATCACGTGGGCGTTGTCGTCGAGCTGGCGACCGCCGACGAAACTGTCGAGATCGGCCGACAGTTCGTCGAGTTCGAGACCGGAGACGAAGCAGCCGAGATTATAGGCATGGGTGCCGATATCGCCGGTCGAGCCGCCGGCTCCGGAGCGTGCCGGGTCGGTCCGCCACGCCGCCTGCTTCTGGCCGGACTGCTCGATATTTTCCGTCAGCCAGTCCTGTGGATATTCCATCTGCACCAGCCGGACGGCGCCGATCTCGCCGTTGGCGATCATTTCGCGCGCCTGCCGCACCATCGGGTAACCGGTGTAGTTATGCGTCAGCACGAAGAGCGCGTCGCTGTCCTCCGCCGCCTTCTTCAGCTTCTTCGCGTCGGCAAACGTCGAGGTTAGCGGCTTGTCGCAGATGACGTGGATGCCGCGCTTCAGGAACTCCTTGGCGGCAGCATAGTGCACATGGTTCGGCGTGACGATCGCCACCGCTTCGATGCCGTTCTTGAGCTTCGCCTCTCGGATCGCCATTTCCTTGAAATCCGAGTAGACGCGCGCCGAGTCTAGCCCGAGCTCGCGGCCTGAGGCCTGCGCCTTCTCGGGCGTCGACGACAGAGCGCCGGCCACCAGTTCATAGTGGTCGTCGAGCCGCGCCGCGATCCGGTGCACCGCGCCGATGAAGGCGCCCGAGCCGCCGCCGACCATGCCGAGCCGTATCCGCTTCTGACGAGATTCCGAACTGCTTCCCTCGATTGCCATCGTGCTTTCTCTCCTGAAACTAGCTGTTTGGCGAAATATCCGCCTGTGCCCCTCCCCAACCCCTCCCCACAAGGGCTTGAACTGCCGCCTCCGTTCCATTCCCAACTCGACAGATTCGCAAGCGGAGATGTCGCAGGTGGAGACGGAGGGAGCAGCCCGAAAGCCCTCCCCCTTGTGGGGAGGGGGTGGGGCGGGGTCTTGTTCCTTAAATACCCAACATCCGCCGGTTCGCCGCCTCGTCCGTGCCGCTATCGGCAAAATCGTCGAAGGCCTTTTCGGTGACGCGGATGATATGCGCCTTGACGAAGTCCGCGCCCTCGCGCGCGCCGTCTTCCGGATGCTTCAGCGCGCATTCCCACTCGACCACCGCCCAGCCGGCGAAATCATTCGCGGCCATTTTCGAGAAGACTGCGCCGAAATCGACCTGGCCGTCGCCGAGCGAGCGGAAGCGGCCGGCGCGGTTCACCCAGCCCTGATAGCCGCCATAGACGCCCTGCCGGCCGGTCGGGTTGAACTCCGCATCCTTGACGTGGAACATCCGGATGCGGTCCTTGTAGATGTCGATATTGTCGAGATAGTCGAGGCACTGCAGGACGTAGTGCGACGGATCGTAGAGCATGCAGGCTCGGGCATGGTTGCCGGTTCGCTCCAGGAACATCTCGTAGGTGATGCCGTCGTGCAAATCCTCGCCCGGATGGATCTCGTAGCAGACATCGACGCCGCACTCCTCCGCATGGTCGAGGATCGGCTTCCAGCGACGGGCAAGCTCGTCGAAGGCAGTCTCGACCAGCCCTGCCGGTCGCTGCGGCCAGGGGTAGACGAAGGGCCAGGCGAGGGCGCCGGAGAAGCTCGCCATCGCGTCCAGGCCGAGATTCCTGGAAGCGGTCAGCGCCAGCTTCACCTGTTCGACCGCCCATTGCTGGCGCGCTTTCGGATTGCCGCGCACTTCCGGCACGGCGAAGCCGTCGAAGGCCTCGTCATAGGCAGGATGCACGGCCACCAGCTGGCCCTGCAGATGGGTCGAGAGCTCGGTGATCTCGATGCCGTTGTCGCGCGCCTTGCCGGCGATCTCGTCGCAATAGGCCTTCGATTCAGCCGCCCTCTTCAGGTCGAAGAGCCGACCGTCCCAGCTCGGGACCTGTACGCCCTTGTAGCCGCAATCGGCCGCCCATTTCGTAATTGAATCCCAGGAATTGAAGGGCGCCGCGTCACCGGCGAATTGCGCAAGAAAAAGCCCCGGTCCCTTGATGGTCTTCATGCAAAATTCCTCCCTAGTGGATCGGTTTTCTGAAACACCGGCCTGCCGGTTGAGTGGTATTCAAGCGCTTCGCCCCGCAATTTTCGGGATATCTTATAATACCTGCAACGTTGCAGGAGCGAGAAACTAGCAGATTCTTCGCGAGGGGCAATGGGCTTCTGCCCTGTCGCGAAGAGCTTTTGAATGGCACTCGCGGGCGCCAAAATTCATCCGCGAGTGCAGCGGGTAATCCAATCGCCAGGTCAGACGTAGCGATTGACGACGTTTTCCAGGTACTCCTGCTTGCCGGACTTCGGTTGCGGGTTGAGATCGGCCTTGCGCACCCAGCCCTCGATTTCCTCGAGCGAGAAGCCGCCTTCGAGCATCTTGTTCGCCTCCGGTACCTTCCAGCCGGCATAGCGCTTTTCGAGCGGTGCGGAGAGCGCCTTGTCCTCGATCATCTTCGCCGCCGCCTTGAGACCGCGGGCGCAGCAGTCCATGCCGCCGATATGACCGATCAAGAGGTCTTCCGGATCGATCGACTGGCGGCGCAGCTTCGCGTCGAAATTGGTGCCGCCGGTCTTGAAGCCACCGCCTGCGAGCACATGATAATAGGCGAGCGCCATTTCCGGCACATTGTTGGGGAACTGGTCGGTGTCCCAGCCGGACTGGTAGTCGTTGCGGTTCATGTCGATCGAGCCGAAGATGCCGAGCGCGTTGGCGAGCGCCAGCTCGTGCTCGAAAGAATGGCCGGCCAGGATCGCGTGGCCCTGCTCGATATTGACCTTCACCTCGTTCTCGAGGCCGTACTTTTTCAGGAAGCCGTAAACGGTCGCGACGTCGAAATCGTACTGATGCTTGGTCGGCTCCTGCGGCTTCGGCTCGATCAGGATCGTGCCCTTGAAGCCGATCTTGTGCTTGTATTCGACGACGAGGTTGACGAAGCGGCCGAGCTGGTCGAGCTCGCGCTTCAGGTCGGTGTTGAGCAGCGTCTCATAGCCCTCGCGCCCGCCCCAGAGCACGTAGTTCTCGCCACCGAGCTTCTGCGTCGCGTCGATGCAGGTCTTCACGGTTGCCGCGGCGAAGGCGAAGACGTCCGGATCCGGGTTGGTCGCGGCACCGCCCATATAGCGGCGGTTCGAGAATAGATTCGCCGTCCCCCAGAGCAGCTTGACGCCGGTCTCGGCCTGCTTCCTGGCGAAATGATCGACGATCTCTTCGAGATTGCTGGTGTTTTCAGCGAAGTTCTTGCCCTCCGGGCGCACGTCGGCGTCATGGAAGCAATAGAAGGGCACGCCGAGAAGCTGGAAGAACTCGAAGGCGACGTCGGCCTTCAGCTTCGCCGCCTCCATCGAGTCCTTGAACCAGGGACGTTCGAAGGTCTGCCCGCCGAACGGGTCGCCACCCGGCCAGACGAAGCTGTGCCAATAGGCGACGGCGAAGCGCAGATGGTCTTCCATCCGCTTGCCGAGGACGACCTCGTCGGCATTGTAGTGACGGAAGGCGAGCGGGTTCGTGCTCTCCGGTCCCTCATATTTGATCTTGGCGATATCGCCGAAAAACCCGGTGCTCACGGCTGTCTCCTATCCTGGGCTGTTGCCGACCCGCTTGTGCGGAACGCGGCGATTTCGTGGAAAGTAATCGTTTTCATATCAGGTTCCGATGCGGCCGGCGGTGCCGGCCCGACTGGGCTTGGCTAAATCATCGCTCCCTTGATGGCGGGGTAAAGCCGGCGGTAGCGCTGGTAGGCGTCCTCATAGGCCGCCACCAGCGAAGCGTCCGGCGCAATGGTCTCCGCCGTCGCCGGCGCAGAGCAGGTCGCTACCGGGTCGGCGACGGTGGCGGCGATCAGCCCGAGCCGGGCCGCCCCGAAGGCGGCACCGAAATCACCATCTGCGGGCAGGTCGACCGGCAGGGCGAGCGCGGTTGCGATCGACCTCAGCCAGTAGCGCGACCGCGAGCCGCCGCCGATCGCCGTGACGCGATCAAGCGTCGTACCGGCGGCGCGCAATGCTTCCAGGCTGTCGCGGATCGCGAAGGACACGCCTTCGAGCACCGCCTGGGTCAGCGCGGCGCGGGAGCTCTCGTGGCCAAGGCCGGTAAAGACGCCGCGGATCGCCGCATCATTGTGTGGCGTGCGTTCGCCGGAGAGATAGGGAAGGAACGAAACGGAACCTGGCGCCTTTAGCGTGTCGCCGAGCTCGCCCGTCAGGTCGGCGGCACTTCTTCCTGTAATGCCCGAATGCCAATTCAGCGCATCGGTCGCCGAGAGGATCACGCCCATCTGGTGCCAGGTATTCGGGAGCGCGTGGCAGAAGGCATGAACTGCGCTTTCCGGATTGGGAAGATAGCTGGCATTGGCGGCGAACAGCACGCCGGAGGTGCCGAGCGAGACAAAGGCCTGCCCCTCGCCGACCGCGCCCATGCCGCAGGCGGACGCCGCATTGTCGCCGGCGCCGCCGGCAATGACGATCCCCGGCCCCATGCCCCAGCGAGCGGCAAGTTCCGGCCTGAGCGTGCCCGCGCTGTCCGTGCCCTCGACCAGATCCGGCATCTGCCGTTCCTCGAGATGCGTTGCGGCAAGCAGTCTTTCAGACCACCGGCGCTTGCCCGTGTCGAGCCAGGCGGTGCCAGCGGAATCGGACATTTCCGACATGTGCTCGCCGGTCAGCCACAGGCGGAGATAGTCCTTGGGCAGAAGCACCCAGCGCAGCTTGGCAAAAGTCTCGGGCTCGTTCTCGCGCACCCAGGCGAGCTTCGGCGCGGTAAAGCCCGGAAAGACGATATTGCCGGTCAGCGTCCGGAATTGTGGATCGCCATCGAGCGCGGCTGCCTGGCGGAAGCTGCGCGTATCGTTCCAGAGGATGCAGGGGCGAAGCACCGCATCGTCCTCGCCCAGCAGCGTCGCGCCGTGCATCTGCCCCGAAAGGCCGACGCCGCGGACCGCCGCAAGGGCATGCGGATGCGCCGCCTTCAGCCCGGCGATCGCCTCTTCCGTCGCACGCAGCCAGTCGGCCGGGTCCTGCTCGGACCAGCCGGGATGCGGCCGCGACACCTCGAGCGCAGCCGAGGCGGAGCCGATGATCTGCTGCTCGCCGTCGATCAGCATGGCCTTGACGCCGGACGTGCCGAGATCCAGTCCGAGATACATTCGTGCCTCCTATGCCTGCTCGATCGGCAGGTTGTCCTTCAGGAAAATGTCGATGCGAATGCGTTCCTGGGCCTCGAACACCGGCAGCCCGTCGGCCTTCGCCTTCAGCACCCGGATCGCACTCCTGACCTCGTGGCCCGCATCCTGGTTGAGCAGGACATCGATGGTTCCGGAAAGGAGAGCCGCGCGGCTGTGGGGCGTCAGTTCGTGGGCGATTGCACAGACCGCCTTGGCCCTGCCCGCCTTCTCCAGCGCGGCGACGAGACCGCGATTGCCGGCGCCGAGACTGTAGACTCCGACCAGATCCGGATGGCACCCGATGAGATCGCCGACGAGTTTCTCGACGAGGGCCGCATCGTCCTGCCCCTCGACGACAGGCAATAGCAAACGGGTTTGGAAGCATTGGCGCATCACCGCCTGAAAGCCTTCCAGCCGCTCCCGATGGTCGCGCACGAGCATCGAGCCCGCTACCACCGCAACCGGCCCGGTCCGATCACCCAGGAAGCGGCCCATCAGGTTTCCGGCGGTGCGCCCGGCAGCGATATTGTCGACGCCGGCAAAGTGATCCCGTGTCGATCCCGGCAGGTCCGAGACGAGCGTGACCACGGCAATCCCGTCCTCGCGCAGTTCTCTTACGGACTGCACCACCTCCGGGGCATCGACGGCAACGACGGCGACGCCGGCGGGCCGCTGCCGGCGCGCCTCGGAAAGGGCATCCGCCAGAGCACGCGGGTCGAAAGCGGGAACACAGAGGATCGCGATTTCCGTCCGCTCCGCTGCCAGATGCGCCTTGGCGGCCCTCACCTCGGCCTCGAGCCCGCGCATGAAGGAATTTTCGCCGGCCGGCAGGATGAAAATCAGCGAATAGCTGCGGCCCTTGGCGAGATTGGCCGCGGCAACGTCGCGCACATAACCGAGCGTCGCGATCGCCTGCTCGACCTTGTCGCGCGTGACCGACCGAACGCCCGGACGGTTGTTCAGAACGCGGTCGACGGTCGCCAGGCTGACGCCGGCTTCAGCGGCGATATCGTGAACGGTCGGTCGCATGCGTTCCTCCTCGCGAAAGCCCTTAGAGGAAGTTTTGATGTACGTAAATCAAAAATTTCGAAGGCGCGACAAAGCCTCTGAAAAATGGGCGTCAAGCCTCAGTCGAAACGCCTGCTGAACGCATGCGTGAAAGCGGCGTGACCCGCCTCGCCACTCGCCTCTCCGAACACGACGTCCAGGAACTTGTCGGTAACCCGGACCAGCGCGAAGCCGCCGAGATAGGCCGCCTTTGGCTTGAAGATGTCGATGTCGCCGGCGCTGTAGGCCATCACCCGGTCATGTTCGTGGCCATGGAAGAGTCCGACGACGTTGTAGCCCTTGAGCGCCGCGAGCAGCGCATCGCGCTCGCCGGGCCTCCACCAATGCGGCTCGCCGTCGCCCTGAGCGTCGAACGTCTTTGCCGCAGCGTCCCACACCTCGGTCGAAAACGCGTCCCAACCGTAATGCTGGAACAAGACGACCGGGCGCCCATCGGCGGCATATGTCGCGAGATCGCGCTTCAGCCACGGCAGGCCGCTCACCGCACCCTTGTTCTCGTCGCCGCCGAAGCGCTGCAATTGCACGAGATGGAGACCGCCCCAGTCCCAGGAGTAATTGTCCGAGAGCGGATCGTAATTGGTCACCGGCACCGGGGGTCTGTAAAAAACCGACCGGCGATGGGTGAGTTCCACATAATCGCGCAGCTCGCGACGGTACCAGTCGACGTTCGGCGGCGCGCCGTCCTGATCGAGATCATGATTTCCAAGCCCGACATAGACGGGATAGTGGATGTGATGCGGCCCGACGCCATGCTCGTAGCGGCTCTGAAACTGTTGCAGCTGCCGCCCTTCTCTCGGCTCGCGGACCTGGCCGCCGCCGTCGTCGGTAATATCGCCGCCGAGCACCAAGCCGAACGGCCGGGCAATCTTCGCGCCGGCGCTGGCAAGACCGCTCGGCCTGCCGTCGATTGCTTGCGGCCAGTGCTGTCCCGGAAGTCCGTTGAGCGCCGCAATGTGGCGCAGCAGATTGGCATCGGTCTTGCCCTCCTGCTCGCAATTCGGCGCGAGACCTTCCGTCGAGACGAGGCAGGCATGGATGTCATTGGAAAAGACGAATGTGGCATCGATCGGTGGCCGTGCTGCGGCACGCTCGCCGCCTGCGATCAGAGAAAGGCCGAGACCAGCCGTACCGGCAAGAAATCTCCGCCTGGAGGGGTTAAGGAATGGATTGTCGATCATCGCCTGCCCAGCACCTTGGTCGATGCGACGACTCAAGGACGGCCGGAATAGTGCCGCAAGGTTTTCAGAGCGTAAAGCATGCATTCGCGCTGAAGGCGCTCGCCACGACCCTTCTCACTGCGCGGTGAGAAGGTCGCGGCATCAGGATGAGGGCAGTCTGGAGCAGAAAACCGGCTCTCGTTCTCCCGCCTCAGTGCCCGCCGCCTCCCGAGCCGGCGCCCTCCGGCTTCTTGATCATCAGCACGCCGAGCACCATCCCCAGGAACAGGACGGTCAAGATCAGGAACACGTCGATGAAGGACAGGATCACCGCCTGCTGCTGAACCATCTGGGCCAGTTGCTTGACGGCAGCGGTCGCGCCGTCGAGGCCGTAAGCGTCGAAGTTCGATGCTATGTTGTTCAACCGATCGACCGCCTCCGGACTGCCCCACTGGATATGCTCCGCCAGACGGGCATAGTGGAGATCCTGGCGCTGCGTCAGGATCGTGTTGATGATCGCCAGGCCTACGGCGCCGCCGAGGTTGCGCGTCAGGTTGAAGAGACCGGACGCGTTGCGGATGCGTGCCGGCGGCAGCGTGCCGAGCGCGATGTTGTTGATCGGCACCATGCAGAGCATCAGCGAGCAGCCGCGCAGGATCTGCGGGACGAGCAGTTCCCAGAAATCCCAATCCGCCGTCAGCTGGCTCATCGTCCAGGTGCCTGCCGCAAAGCCCGTGAACCCGATCGTCATCATCACCCGCGGGTCGAGCCTGCCGGCGAGGAAGCCCGCGACCGGCGCCGTCAGAAACATGGCGAGGCCGGAGACGAACATGGTCTCGCCGATCATCAGCGAATCATAGCCGCGGATGCGCCCGAGATAGAGCGGATAGAGATAGGTGAGGCCATAGAGGCCGATGCCCATCACGAAGGAGAACAGCGAGCCGAAGGTGAAATTTCGATTGGCGAAGGCGCGGAGATCGACCACCGGAAACTCGACTTTGAACGCCCGGTAGAAGAATATCGCGGCGGCGACAGCCGTGGCGACCGCCCCCATGACGATATGGTCGTCGTTGAACCAATCGTTGGCATTGCCTTCCTCGAGCACATATTCGAGCGAACCGAGGAAGACCGCCATCGAGAACAGCCCCCACCAGTCGAACTTCTTGATGAGGCCGAGTTCCGGTTCGTCGAAGTCGATGAAAATCCAGGTGAGCGTCGCGACGACGATGCCGGGAATGACGTTGACGAGGAACAGCCAGTGCCAGGAGAAGGCGTGGCTCAGATAGCCGCCGACAGTCGGGCCGATGGTCGGCGCGAGCGTGGCAATGAGGCCGATGATCGGCGACACGATGTTGCGCTTCGACGGCGGGAAGATCGTGAAGGCGGCCGCGAAGACCGACGGGATCATGCCGCCGCCGATGAAGCCCTGGATCGCCCGATAGACGATCATCTGGTCGATATTGGTGGCGGTTGCCGCTAACGCACTCGAGGCGGTGAAGCCGGCGGCGGCGACGGAGAAGAGCACGCGCGTCGAAACGATCCGCGCGAGCGTTCCCGACAGCGGGATCATAATGACTTCGGCAATCAGATAGGAGGTCTGCACCCAGCCGATCTCGTCCGATCCGGCGGAAAGTCCCGCCTGGATTTCGGCAAGCGAGGCCGAGACGATCTGGATGTCGAGGATCGCCATGAACATGCCGACGACCATCGCGAGAAACGCGATGAGCCGCCGCGGATCCATGCGCTCCTCTGCCCCGGCGCCGCCTGTCGCCGCCGGGCTCGCTGTTGCCGTCGAAGCCATGTCCGCTACTCCTTCGCGCGCTTACTTCGCCTCGGCGACCTTCGTGGCGTCCGGCGCCGTGCGGGTATCGACGTCGACGACGACGCTCAGCCCCGCCCTGAGGTTGCCTTTGGCGAGCGCATCGGCCGGGAGCGTGATCCGAACCGGCACGCGCTGGATGATCTTGGTAAAGTTGCCGGTGGCGTTTTCCGCCGGCAGCAGCGAGAAGACCGAGCCGGAGGCCGGCGAGATCGATACGACGGTGCCTTCGATCGTGTGCTCGTCATAGGCATCCACATGGACCTTAACCTTGGAGCCGGGGACCAGATGGGAGATCTGCGTTTCCTTGAAGTTGGCGTCGATATAGAGCTGGTCCACCGGCACGAGGGCCGCAAGCCGCTGCCCGGCCGAGACGAGGTCGCCGACCTGGACGGCGACATTGCCGATGACGCCGTCATAGGGCGCCTTGAGCACGGTGAAGCCGAGGTCGCGATTCGCCTTGTCGCGCGCCAGTTCCAGCGAACGGATCGTGCTTTCCGATTCCGCGCGCTGCGCTTGGAGCACGGTGATATTGGCCTTGGCGGCGGCGATATTTGCCTCCGCGCCGACGAGATTCGCATTCGCCTGGTCGAGCGCGACCTGGGCGCTGTCGCGCGAAGCGTCCGTTCCGAAGGCTTGCAGGTCGCTGGCGCGCTTCTGGGTCAGCTCGGCGCCGCGGACGGTCGCCTCGAAGGCCCTTTTCTGCGCCTCGGCCTGGTTCAGGCTCGCCTCCGCACCGGCGATCTGCGCGTCGAAACGGCTGAGCGCCAGCTTCTGCGTGGCGATCTGCGCCTCGGCCTGTTCCGCCGCGATCCGGTAATCGCCGTCCTCGAGCGTGACGAGCGGGTCGCCGGCCTTCACGTGCTGGTTGGCGACGACGTCGACCTTGGCAACATAACCGGAGACCTTCGGAGAGATCGTCGCGATGTCGCCCTCGATATAGGCATCGTCGGTCGAAACCATGAAGCGGCCATTGGTCCACCAGTCGTAGCCGTACCAGGCGCCGGCGGCGAGCAGCGCCAGCCCGATTGCCGGAAGGATCGGCTTGCGGCGTTTCTTGGCGGGAGCGGCAGCCTCAGCGGCCGAAGGCTCCGTCACCGCCGGCGCCTCTGCTGCGGGTGCCTTGGCCTCGGTGGTGGGAACTTCGACGGCCTCGAAATCGTCACCGACAGGACGGACGCGCGCGGCACTGGAGGTGCTGGAAGGGGACATGAGACACCTGTTTCGGCTAAATTAGCTAAATTGAACTGAACCGTTCGGTTCGATTAGCCTTGACATAATCCCTTTCGCAGCGCATATCAAGAGCAAATCGAACCGAGCGGTTCGAAACGCTTGCCGCGGGCTGAAATAAAAAATGCGGATCCAATTCCGCACCCGTTGCTTTTTATCGAAACGGTCACGCTAATGGGTTGGAGCGAGTTCTTAAATCCACCGTGATCTACAGGAGTGGAAACGTCCGGGTAATCATGACGTCAGCGAAAAGTGCACGGCAGGAAAGGTCCCTGCAGCCGGAACAGCAGCCTTCGAGCGGCGGCCGCCGCGTCGCCGGCGAGGATCCGGTCAAACGCGAGCAGATTCTCGAAGGCGCCAAGCGTGTCTTCATGCGCAGCAATTTCGATGCCGCCAGCATGAACGACATCACCCGCGAGGCAGGCGTATCTAAGGGCACGCTCTATGTCTACTTCGAGAACAAGGAAGATCTGTTCGAAGCCCTGATCGCGCGCGAACGCAGCCGCATCGTCAACAGCATCAAGCAGTCGCTGAACGACATCGAGCCCATCGAGGAAGCGCTACACGATTTCGCCGTCACGCTCGTTACCAGCATGACATCGGATTACACGATCCGGGCCATGCGGACCGTGCTCGGCGTGATCGATCGCATGCCGCGGCTGGCGCAGCGTTTCTTCACCGCAACGCCCGAAAACGGCTACACGGTGCTGAAGGCCTATCTCGACCAGCAGAAAGCGGCAGGCAGGCTGTCGATCGACGATACGGAACTGGCCGCCAAGCAGTTCATAGAACTCTGTATGGCCGGCCTGTTCAAGGGCCGTCTCTTCGGGATGTGTGAAGCGGTTCCGCCCGAACAGATCGAAAAGAACGTCGCCTCGGCCATCCGTGTTTTCATGGCCGCCTACGGGCAGCGCGCTGATCAGAAATCTTAAGCCGGGCTGCACATCTGCAGGCGATTGCCGAAGGGATCGTAGAAGCTCGCAAAGGTGACGAAGCCGGGAAAGACCTGCGCATCCTCGCACCGGACACCGCGGCGCCGCAGCTCCTCGACATTTAAGACGAGCGTCGTCCCCGTCGAGGGCGTCCAGCCGCTCTCCGCCAACGTCACCGAAACGTTGCCGTCCACGCCGCCGGCGGAGAATTCGATCCAGCCCGCTTCGGGCAGATCGTAGAGCGGCGGCCCGAATCCGAGCACCTCCCCATAGAACGCGCGGGCACCATCAAGGTCGGTCACCGAAATCGAGACCACATTGATGCCACGAAAGAGAGGACCGGTCGTTGCCATGACGGCGGATGTAGGACGCGGACCCCGTTCGTCCAGCCTGCACAATCGGGAAATCCAGAAGGCGAATTTGCCGTCGGCAGGCGGTGCCGATTAAAATCCAGCAACCGCGATCAAACGCGTCCTCCTATAAATCCGTAAGAGCTAGGTCGCTTGCCACGGGAGTGAACATGAGTGCCATCGGACGGGCGATCTGGTTCATCGAAAGCCATTTCGCCAAGGATATCTCACTGGAGCGGATTGCCGACGCCGCCGGCCTGTCGCGCTATCATCTATCACGCGTCTTTGGCCTCGCGACCGGCCATTCGATCAGTGCCTATATCCGCGGACGCCGCCTGAGTTCGGCGGCGCTTCGCCTTGCCGACGGCAACTCCACCATTCTCGAGGCGGCCCTCGACGCGGGCTATGGCTCGCACGAGGCATTCACCCGCGCCTTTCGCGAGCAATTCGGGGTCACGCCCGAGTCGGTGCGCAAGCAGAGGCATGTCTGCAATATCGAACTTGTGGAGCCCATCAGGATGGACGATACGCGCAATCAGAAGATCGAACCGCCGCGCTTCGAGGAGGGCCCTGCCCTGCTCCTCGCCGGCCTTGAAGAAACCTATGCCTACGATCGCACCGAAGGCATTCCCTCGCTCTGGCAGCGCTTCAATAGCCACTTCGGTCATATTCCGGGCCAGCGCGGCAACGTCGCCTATGGCGTCTGCACCCATTCGGATGCTGGAGCCGGAAGCTTCCGCTACATGGCGGCCGTCGAAGTCGCGGATGCGGACGGACTGCCGAACGGGTTTTCGACCCTGAAGCTGCCGAAGCAGCGCTATGCGGTGTTCCTGCATCGCGGCCACATCTCGGCGATCTCGGCCACTGCCCATCACATCTTCGCAACCTGGTTTCCGCAGTCTGGACTCGAGCACGGCGAAACGCCCGATCTCATGGAACGCTACGACGAGCGGTTCGACCCGGATTCCGGCATGGGCGTCGTCGAGATGTGGGTTCCGATAAAACAGTAAACGGTAAAACGCTGCCGCAAAGTCGCGGCAGCGCTTGCTACTTCGGCACTACTCCTTAAATACTGCGGCGAACTTGGCGCCACGAGGCGCCCTGGAGGGGAAGATGCGCTCGCATTCCGCTCCGGTTTGTTGGGACCGGTCACCGCCACTGACGTTGGGTCGGACGACGCGACATCAGTGATCGTCATTTAGAAGGAAGAGTTCGCCGATGCAGGAAATCCTCACGCTCGCTCAAAGCCCGGAGGCTTGGGTCGCTCTCATTACGCTGATTGTGATGGAAGTGGTCCTCGGCATCGACAACCTGATCTTCATCTCGATTCTGACCAACAAGCTGCCCGCCGAGAACCGCGTCAGCGCCCGGCGCATCGGTATCGGCCTCGCGCTTATCATGCGCCTTGGGCTGCTCGGCACGATCGCCTGGATCGTGCAACTCACAGAGCCGGTCTTCGAGGCCTTTGGCCATGGCTTCTCCTGGAAGGACATGATCCTGATCGCCGGCGGCCTTTTCCTGGTCTGGAAGGCGACGAAGGAGATCCACCACAATGTCGATCCGAGCGACCATGACGAGGATTTCATCGCGAGCTCGGCGATCAACGGTTTCACGGCGGCGATCGGCCAGATCCTGCTGCTCGATCTCGTCTTCTCCGTCGACAGCATCATCACCGCCGTCGGCATGACCCCTCACCTGCCCATCATGGTCATCGCCGTCGTCGTCGCCGTAACCGTGATGCTGGTTGCAGCCAACCCGCTCGCCAACTTCATCGAACGGAACCCGACGATCGTCATGCTGGCGCTTGCCTTCCTGCTGATGATCGGCACGACGCTGATTGCCGAAGGCATGGGCTTCCACGTGCCGAAGGGCTACGTCTATGCCGCCATGGCCTTCTCGGCGCTGGTTGAAATCCTCAACATGATCGCCCGCAACGCGCGCCTAAAAAAGCAGCAGGCCACGAAGCTGCATTAAGCTTGCAATCGACGAAGACGACAAAGAGGCCCGCATCCGTCGGATGCGGGCCTCTTGCTGCGGGAGGGAGGCGAGGATGCGAGCTGGACAGGTCAAGAGCTCGCCTGCCGTTTCGTTGGCCACGGGAAGAAACCGGCAAAATTCCCATGTTCTCCTGGTCTGTCGCGTCCGGTTGCCACAGTCCGCGTCCTCGTAGCGGATAACGCAGCCACGCCGCTAGCGTTCCAATCCCTGTTCGGGGGAGAGGCGATTGGACCGCGCGCTTCCTCTTTCCGTTGACATCAGGGGCTTTCTATGGTCTCACCCCTGCCGACTGGAATTGCCCGCCGATACCGCTCAAGCGGCACCCTTGCGGGCCTTCCTTCCCATAAAATACGCGCCCGTCAGCTGGTAGGCACTCCGGCCAAGGGCTCAAGAGCACGTCAAGACGGGCAAAGACCATGGCAGATTCTGCAGTCCGGGTACGCATCGCACCCTCCCCCACCGGCGAACCGCATGTCGGCACCGCCTATATCGCGCTGTTCAACTACCTCTTTGCGAAGAAGCACGGCGGCGAATTCATCCTGCGCATCGAGGATACCGACGCGACGCGCTCGACGCCGGAATTCGAGAAGAAGGTGCTCGATGCGCTGAAATGGTGCGGGCTCACATGGTCGGAAGGTCCGGATATCGGCGGCCCCTACGGCCCCTATCGCCAGAGCGACCGCAAGGACCTCTACAAGCCCTATGTCGAGAAAATCGTCGAGAACGGCCACGGCTTCCGCTGCTTCTGCACGCCCGAGCGGCTGGAGCAGATGCGCGAGGCACAGCGCGCCGCCGGCAAGCCGCCGAAGTATGACGGCCTGTGCCTGAGCCTGTCGGCCGAGGAAGTCACCTCCCGCGTCGCCGCCGGCGAGCCGCATGTCGTGCGCATGAAGATCCCGACCGAGGGCTCCTGCAAGTTCCACGACGGCGTCTATGGCGATGTCGAGATCCCGTGGGATGCGGTCGACATGCAGGTGCTGCTCAAGGCAGACGGCATGCCGACCTATCATATGGCGAATGTCGTTGACGATCATATGATGAAGATCACCCATGTCGCGCGCGGCGAGGAGTGGCTCGCCTCGGTGCCGAAGCACATCCTGATCTATCAGTATCTAGGCCTCGAGCCGCCGAAGTTCATGCATCTGTCGCTCATGCGCAATGCCGACAAGTCGAAGCTGTCGAAGCGCAAGAACCCGACCTCGATCTCCTATTACACGGCGCTCGGCTATCTTCCGGAAGCGCTGATGAACTTCCTCGGCCTGTTCTTCATCCAGATCGCCGAGGGCGAAGAACTGCTGACGATCGAGGAACTGGCGGACAAGTTCGACCCGGAAAACCTGTCGAAGGCCGGCGCGATCTTCGACATTCAGAAGCTCGATTGGCTGAACGCCCGCTGGATCCGCGAGAAGCTCTCGGAAGACGAGTTTGCCGCGCGAGTCTTCGCCTGGGCGTCCGAAAACGAACGTCTCAAGGAGGGCCTGAAGCTCTCGCAGTCGCGCATCTCGAAGCTCGGCGAGCTGCCGGATCTGGCCGCCTTCCTCTTCAAGTCCGATCTCGGCCTGCAGCCGGCCGCCTTTGCCGGCGTGAAGGCCTCGCCCGAGGAGATGCTCGAAGTCCTCAACACCGTTCAGCCGGACCTCGAAAAGATCCTCGAATGGAACAAGGAGTCCATTGAGGCCGAACTGCGCGCCAGCGCCGAGCGGATGGGCAAGAAGCTCAAGGCCGTCGTCTCGCCGCTCTTCGTCGCCGTCTCCGGTTCGCAGCGTTCGCTGCCGCTCTTCGACTCGATGGAGCTGCTCGGCCGTGCTGTGGTGCGCCAGCGGCTCAAGGTGGCGGCACAGGTGGTCGCCTCCATGGTTGGCAGCGGAAAGTAAGGACGATAACCATGAACGAGAAGACAGAAACCGCCGGCCTTTCCTCCGACGCGACCGAAGTGCGCGCCCAGAAGCTCGACCTCTTGCGCACGCAGATCGGCGACGTCTATCCGGCGCATTTCCACCGCACGCTCACCAATGCGGAGCTCGCCGAAAAATATGCCGGGCTCGAGCCGGACACGGAAAGCGGCGACCTGGTGACGGTCGCCGGCCGCGTCTTCTCCTCGCGCAATTCCGGCATGTTCATGGACATCCATGACGCCTCGGGCAAGATCCAGATCTTCTCGCACAAGGACACGGCGCCGGAGGAGGCGCGCGCGCTGCTGCCGATGATCGATCTCGGGGACATCGTCGGCGTCACCGGCGAGGTGCGCCGCACCAAGCGCGGCGAGCTGACGGTGAACGCCAAGGAAATCACCATGCTCTGCAAGTCGCTCCTGCCGATGCCGGAGAAGTATCACGGGCTTGCCGACATCGAGACGCGCTACCGCAAGCGCTACCTCGACATCATGGTCAACGAAGAATCGAAGCTGCGCTTCCAGCAGCGAAGCCGCATCGTCTCCGGCATTCGCCGCTTCCTTGAGGACGAAGGTTTCATGGAAGTCGAGACGCCGATGCTGCAGCCGATCTATGGCGGCGCCACGGCCGAGCCTTTCAAGACGCATCACAACACGCTGAAGCTCGACATGTATCTGCGCATCGCGCCCGAGCTTTACCTGAAGCGCGTGCTCGTTTCCGGGCTCACCGACAAGGTCTTCGAGATCAACCGCAACTTCCGCAACGAAGGCGTCTCCACCCGGCACAATCCGGAATTCACCATGATGGAGTGCTATTGGGCCTATGCGGACTACGAGGACATGATGGGCCTCGTCGAGCGCATGTTCGAAAAGCTCGCCCTCGCCGTCCACGGCAAGACCGAGTTCGAATTCGGCGACAAGCAGCTCTCCTTCAAGGGTCCCTTCCCGCGCGTCTCCATGCCGGAGGCCGTCAAGGACGCGACCGGCATCGATTTCCTTGCGATCCGGAGCGACGAGGAAGCCCGCCAGGCGGCCCGCAATGCCGGGATCGAGGTCGAGAAGGATGCGACCTGGGGCGAAGTGCTCGCCTTCATCTTCGAGGAGAAGGTCGAAGCGACGCTTATCCAGCCGGCCCACGTCATTCATTTCCCGAAGGATATCTCGCCCTTCGCCAAGGAGGTGCCGGGCGAGCCGCGGCTCGTCGAGCGCTTCGAGACCTATTGCAACGGCTGGGAGATCGGGAACGCCTTCTCCGAGCTCAACGACCCGGTCGAACAGCGCGCCCGCATGGTCGAGCAGATGGAACAGGCCCACGCCCGCGGCGAAAAGGAAAAGACGCTCGACGAGGACTTCCTCGACGCGATGGACCAGGGCATGCCGCCCGCCGGCGGCTTAGGCATCGGCGTCGACCGGCTGATCATGCTGCTCACCAACTCGCCGTCGATCCGCGACATCATTCTCTTCCCGGCCCGGCGCCACAAGGCCGATTGAGCTGATAAGCAGATGCCGGACAGCATTGAGCCCATCGCGTTAGCGGTGGGCTTTTCCTTTGATGGGGAAGTTTTGCGGGCGGCTCAATGCCCGCCATGCGCCTCGGCAGTCTTGGCCGGATGCTCGCTCGCTTCCGACACGGCCGGAGCCTCCGCGCCTTCCGCGTCGGCCGCAACCGGATCGATGCAGGGCGAGTGATCGTCCATCTTGGCCATAATGGCACGAACCTCGTCGAGACCGAGGCTCACGAGCTTGCCATGGAACATGCCGCCCGGATTGGCCGTGCCGTCGTTGTAGGAAGCACGGAACGGTTCGTCCATGCCCTTCACACTCTGCGGACCGGGCGCGAAAAGCACTTCGGCACCGATCGCGGCACCACGCGCCGCAGCGCGCTCCTCCGGACCTGCCGTATCGAGCACGACGACCTGGTAGAGGTCGGCCTTTTCCTTCTTTGCGAGTGCGCCGACGACGCGTAGCGCCGTGCGGACGCGCTCCGGGCCAGCCGCGCTGTCGGTCTTCACATGCATGCGGATCCAGCGCTGGCCGCGGTGGTCGAGCTTCAGCGTCCGAAGCGCCGTGCATTCGAGACCGGAAGCGGAAGGCTCCGAGAGCCGCGCGACGAGCCTGTCGCGCCCCACATAGACGGCGGCACCGCCGGACGCGGCCGAAACGGCAAAGGCCGCGGCAAGGATGACCACGAGCCGCTTCGAAGGGCGCAGTTTACTCAAAATAGCCTTCACAGGCGGCTCCGCTGCGGACGCAAATACAAGAAAAGCCAGAACGCCTCTGAAGATAGGCGAAACACCCTTTCGGAAAGTTTAAGCGGACGGATGCAGGACACTTGCTCTCCTGCCCGTCATCACTAAAAACGAAGCGTCATTTCTTGATTTTGAGGACGGGGGAGATCATGGCGCGCATCGGAATCGTCGGAGCGGGTATCATCGGCTGCGCCTCGGCGGTCCATCTGATCGCCGAAGGTCACGCGGTCACCGTGTTCGAAAAGGACGTCGACGGCCTGCCTGCCTCCGTCGGCAACGCCGGCATCCTCGCGGTTCCGGAGATCGATCCGATGGCCCGCCCCGAAATGCTGTTCGCAGCCCCGAAATGGCTGATCGACCCGCTCGGACCCCTGACGCTGCGCTGGCAGGATCTGACGGCCTTGACGCCATGGCTCTTGCATTTGCTTCTTGCGGCTCGGCCCGCCCAGGTGGAACGCTCCCGTCGGGCCCTGCTCGGCCTGATGCGTGAAGCTCTCGCCGCGCATCAGGCAATGACGAGGCTCTGCGGCATTTCCGGCCATATGAAACCGACCGGGGCGCTGACGATCTTCGACAGCGAGACTGCCCTCGAGGCCGCGTTCCGGCACGAGCAGGCGACCGCCCGGCTGCTCGGCTTTGCCGTCGAACGCCTCGACGCCCGCGCCGCCCGCGGCCGCGTCCCCGCGCTAGAGGGCGCCTTCGCCGGCGGCGTCTTCAGCAGCGGATACCAGACGTTTCCCGATCCGCTCAAACTGCTGCGCGATCTGCAACACCATGTCAGGCAACAGGGCACGCTCGTCGAAGCCGGCGTCGAGGCCGTGCAGCCAAGCACCGAGGGGATCACCATAGTCGCCGACAACGGCGACCGGCAGGCCTTCGACAAGGTGGTGATCGCCGCCGGCGTGTGGTCACGCACCCTCGTCCGCAAGCTTGGGCTGAAGGTGCTGTTGGAAACGGAGCGCGGCTACAACACCACCTTCGCTGATCCACCGGTGACGCTGGAAATGCCGATCTTCTTTGCCGAGCACGGCTTCGTGGCGACCCCGCTTGCCAACGCCCTGCGCATCGGCGGTGCGGTTGAACTGGCGCGGCCGGAGGCGCCGCCGAACTATGCGCGCGCCGCCGCCATGCGCCGGAAGATGCGCCGTTATGTGCCGGCTCTGCCGGAGAGCGGCGGCAAGGAATGGATGGGCAGGCGCCCTTCGACACCGGATTCGGTGCCGGTCATCAGCCTTCATCCGTCCGATCCCCGCATCGCCATGGCCTTCGGCCACGGCCATCTCGGCCTGACGCTCTCGGCGATCACCGGCGCAAGGATCGCCGCCCTCCTTTCCAACCGGGCCGGCACCGACCTCGAACCCTTCAGCATCCGCCGCTTTCAATAAGCTGAGCGAAATCGATCGATTGACTTTCGCCCGCAGCTTGTCCATTGCCGCCAGCACGCAGGACCAGGTTCAGGCAAATGGGCCCGATATCCCCAAGAAGGAAGACGCTATGCACAAGGTTATTTTCGATACGGATCCCGGCGTCGACGACGCCATGGCGCTTCTCTTCCTGCACCGGCACCCGGAAATCGACCTCATCGGCATCACCTCGGTGTTCGGCAATGCCTCCATCGAGACGACGACGCGCAACGCGCTCTTTCTCAAGCAGGCCTGGGGAATTGCAGCCCCGGTCGCCAAGGGCCTCGGCGAGATGTTCAATCCCGACCGGCCGCATGTCGATTGGCCGACCGGCATCCACGGCCACGATGGCCTCGGCAATATCGACGTGCCGGACGTGATCGACCTGCCGCTCGACCCCCGGCCGGCCCATCGCTTTATCATCGACACGGTGCGCGCCAATCCCGGTGAGGTGACGCTCGTGGCCGTCGGCCGCATGACCAATCTGGCACGTGCGCTGCGCGAAGACCCGGATATTGCCGGCCTCGTCAAGGCCGTGGTGATCATGGGCGGCGCCTTCGACGTTCCCGGCAACATCACCCCGGCCGCCGAGGCCAATATCCATGGAGACCCGGAGGCGGCCGACGCGGTGATGACTGCACAATGGCCGGTGGCGGTGATCGGCCTCGACGTGACGTCGCAAACGGTGATGACCCGCGCCACGCTCGCCGACATCGCCGAACGTGGCGGCAAGGCGGCAAAACTCCTCGCCGACATTTCGCAGTTCTACATCGTCTTCTACGAGCAGCATGTCGATGACGGCATGGTCGTGCACGACAGCTGCGCCTGCGCCTATGTCGTCGCCCCGGATCTGTTCCGCACCCGCAGCGGGCCGATCCGCGTGCTCTGCGGCGGCATCGCCGACGGCCAGACGATCCAGAAGCCGGACGGGCGGCTTTTCCCGCCGAATGCCTGGGACAATCTGCCGAGCCAAAAGGCCTGCATCGGCATCGATGCCGAGGCGGTGCTGAAGCTGATCGGCGATACGCTGGCGCACGGTCGATAGCCCTCGGTCTTTCTCAGCCGACGAAAAACTTGCGGCGAATAGCTGGCAGACCGTCGACCGCCAGCTATCTTTGTCTGCATGAAGCCGGAATCATTGCTCTATCCCGCTCCGAAGGGACTCTATTGCGAGAAGGGAAACTTCTACATCGATCCGGTTCAGCCGGTCGAAAGGGCGCTGATCACCCATGGCCATTCCGATCATGCCCGCGCCGGACATGGCCGCGTGCTTGCGACACGCGAAACGCTCGACATCATGCGCATCCGCTACGGCGACGGCTTTTGCGGTGAAAGCGAAATCGCCCGGCTCGGCGAAACGATCGCGATCGACGGCGTCCGGGTCTGCTTTCATCCGGCCGGCCATGTGCTCGGCTCGGCGCAAATTTCGGTTGAGGCGGGTGGGAAGCGGATCGTCGTTTCGGGCGACTACAAGCGGCGGCCCGACCCGACCTGCCCCACTTTCGAGCCCGTCCCCTGCGATGTCTTCATTACCGAGGCGACCTTCGGCCTGCCGGTCTTCCACCATCCGGACGACCGGGCGGAGACCGCCCGGCTTCTTGCATCGCTGAAGCAATTTCCCGAACGTGCCCATGTCGTCGGCGCTTACGCGCTCGGCAAGGCGCAACGGGTGATCGCGCTACTTCGCCAGCAAGGCTACGACGAACCGATCCATATCCACGGCGCGCTTGCCAAGCTCTGCGAATATTACCAGGCCGAGGGTATCGACCTCGGCGATATCCGGCCGGCCACCCTTGCCGGCGACAAGAGGCCGGATTTCGCCGGCGGGATCGTCATCGGCCCGCCTTCAGCCTTTGCCGACCGCTGGGCGCGACGCTTCGCCGAGCCCGTCGCCGTCTTTGCTTCAGGTTGGATGCTCATTCGCCAGCGCGCCAAGCAGCGCGGCGTCGAACTGCCGCTCGTCATCTCCGACCATTGCGACTGGGCCGAACTGACCGGCACCATACGCGAGATCGCCCCGGCCGAAGTCTGGGTGACGCATGGCCGTGAGGAAGCCCTGGTGCGCTGGTGCGAATTGCAGGGCATTCCGGCGCGACCGCTGCATCTCGTCGGCTACGACGACGAGGGGGAGTGACGGATGAAAGCCTTCGCCGAACTGCTCGGCCGCCTCGTCCTGACGCCGCAGCGAAACGCCAAGATCAGGCTGCTTGCCGACTATTTCCGCAGCACCCCCGATCCAAGCCGCGGCTATGCACTCGCGGCGATCGGCGGCACGCTTTCATTCAACACGGTGAAGCCTGCCTTGATCCGCGACCTCTTGCTCGAGCGTATGGACGAGGTGCTGTTCCATTATTCCTATGACTATGTCGGCGATCTCGCCGAGACGGTGTCGCTGGCCTGGGAACCGCAGGCGGGAGTCGTTCCCGAGGACATTCCGCTTGGCGAGGTCGTCGAACGGCTTCAGCGGGCGGGACGTTCCGAGGTACGCTCGCTCGTCCGCGACATGCTCGACCGGCTCGACACCGCCGGCCGTTTCGCCTTTCTGAAGCTCGTCACCGGGGGTTTACGGATCGGCGTCTCGGCGCGGCTCGCCAAGCAGGCGCTCGCCGACCTGGGCGGCAGGGACATCGCCGAGATCGAAACCTTGTGGCACGGGCTTTCGCCGCCTTACCTGCCGCTCTTTCTGTGGCTTTCCGGCGAAGCGGAGATGCCCGTTCTCACCACGCCGGCCGTCTTTCACTCGGTGATGCTCGCGACGCCGATCGGCGAGGGCGATCTAGAAGGACTGGATCCGGCCGACTTCGCCGCCGAATGGAAATGGGACGGCATCCGCGTCCAGCTCGCCAATATCGGCGGGGTGCGGCGTCTCTATTCCCGCAGCGGCGACGAAATATCCGGCGCTTTCCCGGAGATCATCGAGGCCGCCGACATTGCCGGCGTGATCGACGGCGAGCTGCTGGTCGGCGGAACGATGCGCACCAATCGCGCCACCGCCACGTTCGGGGACCTGCAGCAGCGGCTGAATAGAAAGTCCGTCAACCGCAAGCTGCTCGAGGACTATCCCGCGTTTATTCGCGGTTACGATATCCTCTTTTCGGGTGAACGCGACATGCGGCCCGAACCTTTCCACGTCCGCCGCCAAGCCCTGACGGCCTTGATCGAAGCCGCTTCGCCACAGCACTTCGACCTGTCGCCGCTTGTTCCCTTTTCTACCTGGGAGGAACTGGACCGGCTGCGCTCGGAGCCACCGGATCCGGTCATCGAGGGGATCATGCTGAAGCGGCTCGACTCGCCCTATCTGGCCGGGCGGATGAAAGGCCCGTGGTTCAAGTGGAAACGCGCGCCCTTCAACATCGACGCGGTGCTGATGTACGCCCAGCGCGGCCACGGCAAGCGCTCGAGCTACTATTCGGATTTCACCTTCGGCGTCTGGGCGGAGGCAGAAGGCGGCATGGCCCTGGTTCCCGTCGGCAAGGCCTATTTCGGCTTTACCGATGCCGAACTGGAGATACTCGACCGCTATGTGCGCGACAACACGGTCGAGCGCTTCGGCCCGGTGCGCGCGGTCCGCGCCGAACCGGACGCCGGCTTTGTCGTCGAAGTGGCCTTCGAAGGGCTGAACCGCTCGACCCGCCACAAATCGGGTGTCGCCATGCGTTTCCCGCGCATCGCTCGGCTGAGACCAGACAAACTGCCGCGGGAGGCCGACAGGCTGGAGACGCTGCAGGCGATGCTCGGCCTGAAAGGTTAGAACCGCGGTTTCCCGCCCTCGCCTATTTCAGCGGTTCCGAATGAAGAATTATTAAGGAGAGTTTGGAATATTCGGGCTGTCTGTCTCGCCGTCCGCATTCGCAGGGTCGTCTTGTGGCAAAAATAAACGGTCAATATTTCAGGAAATACCGGCTCTCGCGGATTCTGACGCTCAATTACGTCCCGGCGCTGATCGCCACCTTCGTCGTGCTGATTGCCGGGATTCTCGCCGACAATCAGAACCAGGTCGTTTTCGAAGCACGTCTGCGCTCCGAGGTGGCGGACGAACTCAATCCGATACGCTCGCGCCTGGAGAGCAGCGTCAACGGCAATATCCAGCTCGTTCGCGGCCTGATCGGCACGATTGCAACCGAGCCCGACATGCACCAGCAGCGCTTCAGCGAACTTGCGCAGAGCATCTTCAGCGAGCGCTCGCAACTGCGCAACCTCGCCGCAGCGCCCAATCTCATCGTCTCGATGGTCTACCCGCTGGCGGGCAACGAGAAGGCGATCGGCCTGAACTACCGCAACAACGACAAGCAACGCAAGTCCGTCATGCGTGTGGTGGCAAGCGGGAAGATGGTGCTTGCCGGGCCGGTCGATCTCGTCCAGGGCGGACGCGGATTGATCGGCCGCTTTCCGGTGACGGCCAATGCCGGCGGCGGCAAGCGCTTCTGGGGCCTGGTGTCAGCGGTCATCGACATCGACCAGCTCTATCGCGACAGTGGCCTCGTCTCCTCGGCCCTCGGTATCGACATCGCCATTGCTGGCCGTGACGGTCAGGGACGCGATGGCGCGATTTTCTTCGGCGATCCGGCGATCTTCGGAAAGGCGCCGGTGGAGGTGGACGTGACGCTGCCGGGCGGCTCCTGGCGGATGGCGGCGATACCGAAGGGCGGATGGCCGCCGACGCCGGACAATGCCCTGCAGGTCCGCCTCCTGATCATGCTCGGGGGCCTGATGATCGTCGTTCCGATGATCATCACGGGTTATCTGACGACGGAACGCCAGCGAAATATCCGCGCCCTGCGGCAGAGCAAAGATCAACTGCTCGAACTTTCGCATCGCCTGAAGATTGCGCTCGACACGTCCAAGATCGGCATCTGGGAACTCGATATCGACACCGGCAAGCTGCTGTGGGACAACCGCATGAAGGAGCTCTACGGCGTCGGCCCCTCTATCCGCGAAACCTTCGACGACTGGAAAGAGGCGCTGCATCCCGACGATCTTCCCCGCGCCAAGGCGGAATACGCCAAGACGGTCGCAAGCGGCGGCGCCTATAATTCCGAATTCCGCATTCGTCTGCCCGGCGGCGACATCCGATACATCCGCGCCAGCGGCTCGGTTCACATCGGCGCCGGCGGCAGCCGCAAGATCATCGGCGTCAACTGGGACGTGACGGCCGACATCGAAACGCGGGCAAGACTCTCGGAAGCCAAGCGCCTCGCCGAGGCGCATAGCGCCGAACTGGAGGCGGCGCGGCACCGGATGGAATTCAACGCGCTGCACGACCCGCTGACAGGACTCCCGAACCGACGCTTCCTCGACCAGATCCTTGGCGACCGGACGCGGCACTTCGACGCCAAGGACAGGATCAGCATCTTCCATATCGATCTCGACCGTTTCAAGCAGATCAACGACACCATGGGCCATGCTGCGGGCGACGAGATTCTCAGGCACGCCGCCGGACTGCTGCGCTCGAGCGCGCAGGAGAACGACTTCGTCGCGCGGATCGGTGGCGACGAGTTCGTCATCATTCGTGCCGGCGGCAACGCCGAGGAAGATGCGGCGCTCGCCTCGGGCATCATCGAGGCGATGAGCACGCCAGTTCGCTACAAGGACCAGGAATGCCGCATCGGCGTCAGCATCGGCATCGCCGCCCAGGCCGCCGCGACCGACGAGCTCGCCCACATCCTCGTCAATGCCGACATCGCCCTCTACGAGGCGAAGAGGCGCGGCCGCAACCGGCACGAAACCTTCACCGGCGCGCTCAAGACCGCCGTGTTCCAGACGAAGCAGACGGCCGATGAGATCCTTCGCGGTCTTGCGCAGAACGAATTCGTCGCCCATTTCCAGCCGCAATTTTGCCCGGCGACGCTGGAGGTCATCGGCGTCGAAGCGCTGGCGCGATGGGATCATCCGACCAAGGGGCTGATCGGGCCGCATGACTTCCTGAAGACAGCCGAGGACATCAACGTGGTCGCAGCCATCGACCAGGCGATCCTCGAACAGGCGCTGTTCCAGATCTGCCGCTGGGAGGCAAACGGCATCCGCATCCCCAAGGTGTCGGTCAATCTTTCCTATTCGCGCCTGCGCGACGAGGGGCTGATCGAGCGGCTGGAGCAGATGCGGATACCCGAGGGCCGGCTTTCCTTCGAACTGCTCGAATCGATCTCTTTCGACGAGAACGACACGACGCTGCTGTCGAACATCAGACGCATCAAAGAACTCGGCATCGACATAGAGATCGACGATTTCGGCACCGGCTACGCCTCCATCCTCAGCCTGTTGAAGCTGACGCCGCGCCGCCTGAAGATCGACCGGCAACTGGTGCTGCCCATTCTCGTGTCACCCCAGGAGCGCCGGCTGGTCGAATCGATCATCGATATCGGCACCTCGCTCGGCATAGAAGTGATTGCCGAGGGCGTCGAGACGCTCGAACACGCCGCCATCCTCAAACAACTCGGCTGCCACGGGCTGCAGGGCTATGCCTTCGCCCGGCCGATGAGCGCCAACGATCTCGCGGCCTTCGTCTTCGAGCGGAAGTGGCGCGCCGCCTAGGGCTCCCTCGGAAACGCGGCGCTCTGCTCCGGGGCATTTGTCTCGCCGGACGGCCGTGTTTTTCTCTGCCGGAAGGCTTGGCAGTAGAGCGCAAAAAAGTCATAAAAACATATGCCTCTGCCGCTTCGCGGATCATCCGGGCATGCCTGGTGACCGTTGCTTCGGCGGCCGTCCCATCGGAACCAGCCGTTCCAATCTCCGAGACCCCGAGACCGAGAGGGCTGAACGATCGAATACGCGGAAAAATTGCTGTCAGTCTTCATTCTCGCCCCATTCGGGGGAAGCCTCCTCGCAATCTTCTTTCCGTCCGATCAACGCGGCGCCACGGCCTGGTTCGCTGGCGCGATCGCCCTCATCTGCTTCCTGGTGACCGCCGGCCTCTATCCCTTCGTCGCCACCGGCGGCGTGCTTCGCTTCGAGATCGACTGGATCCCCGAACTCGGGTTGAACTTCAAATTGCGCATGGACGGGTTTGCCTGGCTTTTTTCGGCGCTCATTACCGCAATAGGCTTCTTGGTCGTCCTCTACGCCCGCTATTACATGGCCGAGGAAGACCCGGTGCCGCGCTTCTTCGCGCTGTTTCTCGCCTTCATGGGATCGATGCTCGGCGTCGTGCTTTCCGGCAACCTGATCCTGCTCGCGGTCTTCTGGGAAATGACGAGTATCGTTTCGTTCCTGCTGATCGGCTACTGGCATCACAACGCGCATGCCCGCGATGGCGCGCGTATCGCACTGACGATGACAGGCATGGGCGGCCTTGCGATGCTCGTCGGCCTGCTCCTGATCGGACGCGCCGTCGGCAGCTACGATCTCGACACCGTGCTCGCCGCGGGCGACGCGATCCGCAACGATCCGCTCTACAACGCGATCCTGGTTCTCGTCCTGCTCGGCGCCCTGACGAAGAGCGCGCAATTTCCCTTTCATTTCTGGCTGCCGCATGCCATGGCCGCACCGACGCCGGTTTCCGCCTATCTGCATTCGGCGACGATGGTGAAGGCCGGGGTTTTCCTGCTGGCGCGGCTTTGGCCGGTGATGGCCGGCACGGAGGCCTGGTTCTGGATCGTCGGTCTTGCAGGACTGACGACCCTGCTGCTCGGCGCCTATTTTGCGATCTTCCAACAGGATTTGAAGGGGCTGCTCGCCTATTCGACGATCAGCCATCTCGGGCTGATCACCGTTCTCCTGAGCCTCGGCAGCCCGCTGGCCGCCGTCGCCGCGGTCTTCCATATCGTCAATCACGCGACCTTCAAGGCCTCACTATTCATGGCCGCCGGCATCATCGACCATGAAACCGGCACGCGCGACATGCGCCGGCTGAGCGGACTTTTTCACTACATGCCGATCACCGCGACGCTCGCCATGGTGGCGAGTGCCGCCATGGCCGGCGTGCCTCTGCTCAACGGCTTCCTGTCGAAGGAAATGTTCTTCGCTGAAGCGATCGAAACGCATCTCGTCAGTGCGCTCGACACCGCAACGCCCTATGTCGCGACGATTGCAAGCATGTTTGCGGTCACCTACTCGCTGCGCTTCATTCACAGCGTCTTCTTCGGGCCGCTGCCGTCCGACCTGCCGAAGAAACCGCACGAGCCGCCGCGCTGGATGCGCGCCCCCGTCGATTTCCTGGTGCTCGCCTGCCTGGTCGTCGGGATCATTCCGGCGCAAACGATCGGGCCCTTCCTCGACGCCGCCGTGGTTTCGATCCTGCGCGAGAATACGCCCAGCTACAGCCTTGCCGTCTGGCACGGCCTCAACATCCCGCTGATCATGAGCTTCGTGGCGCTGTCGGGCGGCGTCGGCCTCTATTTCCTGATGCGCTCCTATCTCGCGACGGGCATTGAGGGTCCGCCGGTCTTCCGCCTGCTCCAGGGACAGCGCGTCTTTGAGCGTGTCCTGGTGACGCTGTCGTGGAAATGGGCCCGCTCGCTCGAGCAGCGCCTCGGCACCCGCCATCTGCAGCCGCAGATGCGGCTCCTGGTGTTCCTGGCGCTCCTCGCCGGTGCCTTGCCCCTCGCGATCGGCGGCTTTCGGCTGCCGCCGCTCGTCGTCCGCGGCATCGATCCGGCCTTCGCCCTGCTTTGGGGTGTCGGCATCGCCTGCGCAGTCGGCTCGGCCATCCTGGCGAAATTCCACCGTTTGGCATCGCTCGTACTGCTCGGCGGTGCCGGGCTCGTCACCTGCCTCACCTTCGTCTGGCTGTCTGCTCCCGACCTTGCCGTCACCCAGCTTCTCGTCGAGATCGTCACCACGGTGCTCATCCTGCTCGGCCTGCGCTGGCTGCCGAAGCGCATCGAGGAGCCCGCGACGGCGGATATTCCGCTGAAGGTCCGCTTCCGGCGCCTGCGCGACTTCCTGCTCGCCACCATGGCGGGCGGCGGCGTGGCGCTGGTAGCCTACACGGTGATGACCCGGCCCCTGGTACCGGAGACCATCGCCGGCTACTTCCTCGGACAGGCCTACCACGAGGGCGGCGGCACGAATGTCGTCAACGTCATCCTGGTGGATTTCCGCGGCTTCGACACCCTCGGGGAGATCGCCGTCCTCTGCATCGTCGCGCTCACGGTCTTTGCGCTGCTGCTGCGCTTCCGCCCGCACCTGGACAGTCTGGAATCGCCCGAACAGCAACGAGTGCAGAACGCCTATGACGACGATCATCCGGAGCGGACCGCGGGCGACAGCGTCGCTGAATATCTACACATCCCTTCGGTGATCATGCGCTGGATGTTCCCGGTCACCGGCATGCTCGCCGCCTATCTGTTCCTGCGCGGCCACGACCTGCCGGGCGGCGGCTTTGCCGCCGGAATTGCCATGTCGATCGGCTTCATCCTGCAATATATGTCGGGCGGCACCCGCTGGGTGGAGGAGCGGCTGCGCATCCACCCGCTTCGCTGGATGAGCATCGGTCTGCTCGTCGCCCTGGCGACGGGCGTCGGATCCTGGCTCTTCGGCTATCCGTTCCTGACATCGCGCGCCGAATATGCCACCCTGCCGGTCATCGGCAAGGTTCCGCTCGCAAGCGCCATCCTCTTCGACCTCGGCGTCTTCTCTCTGGTGCTCGGCGCCACGGTGCTGATGCTTATCGCGCTGGCGCACCAGTCGGTCCGCCGCGCAGCGCGCGCCCATGCGCGGGCCGCGCGACCTGAAAGGGAGGCGGCACAATAATGGAGCTCATTCTCTCCGCCGGCATCGGCGCCCTCGCCGCATCGGGCGTCTATCTTCTGCTGCGACCACGCACCTATCAGGTGATCGTCGGGCTTGCGCTGCTCTCCTATGCGGTCAACCTCTTCATCTTCAGCATGGGGAGGCTCCGGGTAAACGCGCCGCCGGTGCTCGAACCCGGCGGCGCGGGCGACCTCTTGCGCTACACAGATCCCGTGCCGCAGGCCCTCGTTCTGACCGCGATCGTCATCGGCTTCGCGATGACCGCGCTCTTTCTCGTCGTGCTGCTCGCGTCACGCGGCTTCACCGGCACCGACCATGTCGACGGAAGGGAGCCGCCGCGCGGTGACTGATTGGCTGCACCATCTTCTGATCCTGCCGATCCTGCTGCCGCTTGGCGTCGCGGCGATGCTGATCCCGATCGACGAGCGTGAGCGCACGCTGAAGGGAGCGATCGGCTTCGCATCGACGCTCGTCGTCTTCATCGTCACGATGATCCTGATGCGGCTTGCGGCGGCAGGCGAAGGCAGCCTGCCGGGCGCCGGCGTCTACCAGCTCGGCAACTGGCCGGCGCCGTTCGGCATCGTCCTCGTCCTCGACCGGCTGTCGGCGCTGATGCTCTGCCTTGCGAGCGGTCTGGCGCTTGCCGCCCAGGCCTACTCGATGGCCCGCTGGCACACGGCCGGTCACCATTTCCACTCGCTGTTCCAGCTGCTCGTCGCCGGTCTCAACGGCGCCTTCCTGACGGGCGACCTGTTCAACCTCTTCGTGTTCTTCGAGATGATGCTGGCGGCTTCCTACGGACTGCTGCTGCACGGCTCGGGCCCGTTGCGCGTCAAAGCCGGGCTGCACTATGTCGCCATCAATCTCGCCGCCTCTTCGCTGTTCCTGATCGGCGTCAGCCTGATCTACGGTACCACTGGTACGCTCAATATGGCGGATCTCGCGACGAAGCTTGCCACGCTCGCGCCGGAAAGCCGGCGGCTCGTCGAAACCGGCGCCGCGGTGCTCGGCGTCGCCTTTCTCGTCAAGGCCGGCATGTGGCCGCTGAGCTTCTGGCTGCCGGCGGCCTATGCAGCGGCGACCCCGCCGGTCGCCGCTGTGTTCGCCATACTCACGAAAGTGGGCATCTACGTCATCCTCCGCCTGCACATGCTCGTCTTCGGCACGGCCGCCGGCGCATCGGCCGGTTTTGGCCAGGATTGGCTTCTGACGGGCGGCATGCTGACGATCGCCTTCGGCACCATCGGCGTGCTGGCTTCGCAGGCCATGGGCCGGCTCGCCGCCTATTCCGTGCTCGTCTCTTCGGGCACGCTGCTTGCGGCGATCGGCCTCGGACGACCGGAAATGCTCGCCGGCGCGCTTCTCTATCTGGTCAGCTCGACGCTGACGATCGCCGCCTTCTTTCTGCTCATCGAACTCGTCGAACGCGGCCGCGATGCCGGCGCCGACGTTCTGGCGGTGACGATGGAAGCCTATGGCGACTTCGACGAGAATGAGGAAGAGGAGGAAGTGGGCGTCGCCATTCCGGGCACGATGGCCATTCTCGGCCTCTGCTTCTGCCTCTGCGCCATTCTCCTGTCAGGCCTGCCGCCGCTTTCGGGTTTCATCGCCAAATTCGCACTGCTGCGAGGGCTCTTCAACGTGCCCGAGGCGAACCAGGCGATCGCGATTTCCGCCGCCGACTGGATCTATGTGGCACTTCTCATCCTTTCGGGCCTCGCCGCCATGATCGCCCTGAACCGTGTCGGCATCCGCACCTTCTGGGCGTCGATCGAGGGAACCATACCGCGCGTCGTCGTCATCGAGATCACGCCAGTTGCCATCCTGCTCGCCGCCTGCGTCTTCCTGAGCTTTCAGGCCGGCCCCGCGATGCGATACATGCAGGCGACCGCCGACGATCTGCTTGCTCCCCTCGTCCATAGCGAGCGGGTCCTTTCCGCGCCCCGGGCGGGAGGAGAGTAGCGATGCGTGCCTGGCTTCCCTACCCGCTGTTTTCGCTTGCCCTCTTCTTCATGTGGTTGTTGCTCAACCAATCGGTTGCGCCGGGCTCGATCATCGTCGGCGGCTTCCTGAGCGCGTTGCTCGGCTGGGTCCTGGTGAAGCTGCAGCCGACCCGATCGCGGCTGCACCGTCTAAGCCTCATGGGAGGCCTTGCGCTCGCGGTCGTCGCCGACGTTGTTCGTTCGAACATCGCCGTTGCGGGGATCATCCTGCGGGCCCGGGGCAGGCCGGCGAACACCGGTTTCATGAGCGTCGACGTCGATCTGGAAAACGAGAACGCGCTGGCGCTGCTCGCCTGCATCCTGACGGCGACGCCTGGCACCGCCTGGCTCGAATACGACCGGCGCCGCAAGAGCCTGCTCATACATGTGCTCGATATCGACAACGAGGATCTGTGGCGGCGAACGGTCAAGCGCTACGCAGCAGGACTGAAGGAGATACTTCAATGATCGCGCTTGCAATCGTCTGGTCGATCCTGCTCGCCCAGGTCATGCTCACTTTGGCGATGGCCTTCGCGCTCTACCGGATGATCAAGGGACCCCGCGCCCAGGACCGCATCCTCGGGCTCGACACGCTCTATATCAACGCGATGCTGATGCTGCTTGCCTTCGGCATCCGCACCGCCAACTCGATCTATTTCGAGACCGCGCTGATCATCGCTCTGATCGGTTTCGTCTCCTCCATCGCATTCGCGAAATTTCTCATGCGCGGCGAGGTGATCGAATGAACCATCTGGCCGACCTGCCCGCCTGGGCGGCGATCGCCGTCTGCGGCTTGCTGCTTCTCGGAGCCGCGATGACGCTCATCGGCTCGCTCGGCCTGTTGCGCCTGCCGAGCTTCTACGACCGTCTGCACGCCCCGACAATCGCGACCAGCGGCGGCACGATTCTTACCTGCCTCGCCTCGATGCTCTGCTTCGCGGTGCTGCAGAGCCGCTGGATCTTCCACGAACTGCTGATCATCTTCTTCGTCACGGTGACGACGCCGGTGACGCTGATGCTGCTCGGCCAGGCGGCTCTTTACCGCGACCGCGTCGAGAACCGCCAGGACGTGCCGCGCAAGCCGAAGCCCGCCGCGGAACTGGACTGCGAATGATGCCGCTCTATTCGCGGCCGCGGAAGCGGCGCTGATAGACAGGATCGTAGAGCGAGCTCTCCCGGAAGTCCGATGCTTCCAGCCCCGGTCCGACAAGGATCAGCGCCGTGCGCTCGATCGGATCGGCGGCGACCCGGTCGGCAATGTCGCCGAGCGTGCCGCGCAGCACGCGCTCATCCGGCCAGGACGCCTTGACGACGATCGCCACCGGGCAATCGGCGCCGTAGAGCGGCGTCAGTTCCTCGACGACGCGGTCGAGCGCATGGATGGCGAGGTGGATCGCCAGCGTCGAGCCGGTGGCGCCGAAGGCGGCGAGCGTCTCGCTGTTCGGCATCGGTGATGCACGGCCGGAAACGCGCGTCAGCACCAGGCTTTGCGACACCGCCGGAATGGTCAATTCGCGGCCGAGTGTCGCCGCGGCGGCGGCGAAGGCAGGCACGCCCGGCGTCATCGTATAGGCGATATCGTGTTTCTCTAGCCGCCGTATCTGCTCGGCCACCGCACTCCAGACTGAGAGGTCGCCGGAATGCAGCCGCGCGACATCCTCGCCGGCTTCGGCCGCGCGCACATATTCCGCCTCGATCTCGTCGAGCGACATCGGCGCCGTGTCGATGACGCGGGCGCCGGGCGGGCAAAATTGCAGGAGCTCCGGCGAGACGATCGAGCCGGCATAGAGGCAAATGGGGCAGCGGCCGATCAGGTCCCTCCCCCTGACCGTGATGAGGTCTGCTGCGCCCGGTCCCGCGCCGATGAAGTGAACGGTCATTGTCTATCCTCTTGAGTATTCCCGGCTCAGTCCTTGACCCAGGACCATTGCGTCACCGGCATGGCCGGGCGCCAGCCCGTCATCGTGCCGACCGGCGACGCGCGGGCGATGTCGATCCGGATCAAAGAGCCGCCGAGCCGGGCGTGATGGGCAAGCAGCACCGCTTCCATTTCCGTCGTCACGGCGTTGGCGACCAGTCGGCCGCCGGAGGGAAGCGCGGCGATCGCCGCCTCCATGACGCCGGCATCACTGCCGCCACCGCCGATGAAGATCACATCCGGACGGGTGAGCCCGCGAAGCGCTTCCGGCGCCTGCCCCTCGATCACCGTCAGGCCGGGCACGCCGAAGCGAGCGGCGTTGCGGCCGATCCGCGCAGCCCGCTCGGGCGAAGCTTCGATGGCGATCGCCTGCATCGCCGGGTTCGCCAGCATCCATTCGATGGCGATCGAGCCGGAGCCAGCGCCGATGTCCCAGAGAAGCTCGCCCCTGCGCGGTGCCAGCGCCGAGAGCGTCAGCGCCCTGACCTCGCGCTTGGTGATCTGGCCGTCATGCTCGAACAGCGCATCGTCGAGCCCGCCGGCAAGCGGCAGGACGCGCGCACTTCCATCGGCGACGACCTCGACCGCGCAGACGTTCAGAGCAGCGATGTTTTCCAGCGCGAAGCTCGCGGCAAGGTGCCGAGAGATGCGCTCCCGTTCCCCGCCAAGCGCTTCGAGCACGGTAAGCGGCGACCGACCGAAACCGCTTTCGCAGAGCAGTCCGGCGAGCGCCGCCGGGCCGTTCCCGTCCGAGGTCAGCGCCAGCACGCGGGCGCCCGGCTGCAGCTGCGGCCGGATGAGGTCGAGCGGGCGGCCATGCAGCGAGACGGTTGCCACGTTCTGCAGCGGCCATCCGAGCCGCGAGGCTGCAAGGCTGAAGGCCGAGGGCGCAGGGATCGTCCGGATTTCGCTCGCGTCGATGCGGCGCGCCAGCGTGGCGCCAACACCGTAGAGGAAGGGATCGCCGGAGGCGAGCACCACGACGGGACTGCCGCGCCTCGAAGCGATCGCCTCGACCGATTTCTCAAAGGGGCTTTGCCAAGCTTCGCTCTCGCCCTGGATCAAGGACGCGGCGAGTTCGATATGACGGACGCCGCCGAAGACGACGGGGGCTGCCGCAATCAGCCGCTTGGCCTCGTCGCCGAGACCGGCTACACCATCTTCCCCGATCCCGATGACGGTCAACCAGGGAGCGACAATGGCCGAGCCGCTATTCGACATGTCAGCCACGGGCAGACCTCGCATCCTGATCCTCGGCGGCACGACCGAGGCGCGGCACCTTGGCGAGCGCCTTGCGGCCGATCCGCGCTACGACGCGGTGATCTCGCTCGCCGGCCGAACCGCCGATCCGCGGCCGCAGCCATTGCCAACGCGCGTCGGCGGCTTCGGCGGCGCCGAAGGGCTGGCCGTCTTCCTGGAGCTCGAAAACGTTTGCCTGCTGGTAGATGCGACCCATCCCTTTGCGGCGCGGATCTCCCACAATGCAGCGACCGCCGCGGCGGCGACCGGAACGCCGCTCTTCGCGCTGCGCCGGCCCGCCTGGGAGGCACAACCGGGCGATCGCTGGGCGCGTGTCGCAAGCGTCGCCGAGGCGGTGTCGGCCCTTGGCGCCTTGCCGCGCCGCGTCTTTCTGGCGATCGGCCGCCAAGAGGCCTTCCTTTTCGAAAAGGCGCCGCAGCACAGCTATCTCGTCCGCAGCGTCGATCCGGTGACGCCGCCGCTGAGCCTTCCCGATGCTACCGCGATCCTCGCGCACGGCCCCTTCGCCGAGACGGACGAGCTCAAGCTGCTCCGAGAGCATGCGATCGATGTCATCGTCGCCAAGAACAGCGGCGGCACCGCCACCTACGGCAAAATCGCCGCCGCCCGGAAGCTCGGGCTCGAGGTGGTGATGGTCGAGCGCCACAAGCCCGCCGATGTGCCGACGGTCTCCACCTGCGATGAGGCGCTCGAACGCATTCATCAATTCCTATCCCCGGTGAAGGACCGCGGCGTGTAGACGAGATCCTGTTTGCCGCTACGGGCAACGATCCGCGTCTCCGGCGAGCCGATGATCACGCAGGTTGCCATGTCGGCGCGGTCGGCATCGGCTTCGCCGAGCGGCATCACCGCGATGTGCTCGTCCGGCCGCCCGGCCGCCCGGCCGAAGATCACCGGCACGCGGGGCGGCAGGACCTCGCGAAGGACATCGAAGGCCTTGCCGAGTTGCCAGGGACGCGCCTTGCTGATCGGGTTGTAGAGGGCGATGACCAGTCCCGCTTCCGCCGCGAGCCGCAGCCGCCTGGTGATGACCTCCCAGGGCTTCAGATTGTCCGACAGCGACATGGCGCAGAAATCGTGGCCGAGGGGCGCACCGATCCGCGCCGCCACCGCGAGCATGGCGGTGACGCCAGGGGTGATCGTGAGATCGACCTGCCGCCACGCCTCCGGCCCCGTGTCGATCGCCTCGCAGACGGCGGCGGCCATCGCGAATATGCCCGGATCGCCGCCGGAGACGACGCAGACATCGACGCCGGCGCTGGCGCGCGTCAGCGCGGCTCTCGCCCGGTCCAGCTCTTCGCGATTGTCGGAGGCGATCCGGCGCTGGTCGGCTCTCAGATGCAGCCGGTCGAGATAGGGGCCATAGCCGAAGAATTCGCTCGCAACGGCAATCGCATCCTGCGCCTCCGGCGTCATCTGCGCCGGATTGCCAGGGCCGGTGCCCACGATGAAGAGCTTGCCGGTCATGACCTGCCCTCCGCACCGGGCCTATCCTTCCAGCCGGGCCGATCCTTCCAACCGGGAACCAGGACCAGCGAAAAATATGGCGCCTCGTCGTCCGGCTTGTCGCCGAGCGGAATCATCGCCGCGTTCGTCATCGTGCCGCGCTCGACATAGACGGCAGCTTCGAGCTTGCCTGCCGCCGCAAGGGCGCGGCGGATCTTCGGCAGGTTGCGCCCGACCTTCATGATCACAGCGGCTTCAGTGTCGGCGAGGCGGCGCTGAAGCTCCTTCTCGCCCATCGTGCCGGGAAGAACCGAGAGAACGTCATCCCCCTGCACCAGCGGCAGGCCGGCAACCGACCAGCAGCCGGACATCGCCGTGATCCCGGGAATGACCTCGACCGGATACCGGCCTGCGAGCCGCACGTGCAGGTGCATGTAGGAACCGTAGAACAGCGGGTCGCCCTCGCTCAAAACGGCGACGGTCCGACCGGCCTTGAGATGCACGGCTACCGCTTCCGCGGAGGCATCGTAAAAGTCGGTGATCTGCCGCTTGTAGGCCTCGTCGCCCTTGTCGATCTCGGTCGTCACCGGATAGTAGAGCGGCAGTTCCACCAGGTCGGGCTTCAAAAGTCCCTCGACGACGGCGCGGCCGTTGCCATTGCGCCCCGCCTTGGCGAAATAGGCGACGACATCCGCCTCGCCGAGCGCCCGCACCGCCTTGACGGTCAGAAGCTCCGGATCGCCGGGACCGGTCCCGACGCCGATCAGTCGGCCCGACGCGCTCACAGCCCCGGCCTCGCCAGCGAATTCAGCGCCGCCGCCGTCATTGCACTGCCGCCGAGGCGGCCGCGAACGATCGCGAAGGGAACGCCATAGGAATTCTCGGCAAGCGCGTCCTTCGATTCCGCCGCGCCGACGAAGCCGACCGGCATGCCGAGGATCGCCGCCGGCTTCGGCGCGCCGTCGCGTAGCATTTCCAGGAGATAGAAGAGCGCCGTCGGCGCATTGCCGATGGCAACGACCGAGCCCGCCATCCGCTCGCCCCAGAGCTCGAGCGCCGCCGCCGAGCGCGTATTGCCGATTTCGGCGGCGATCTCCGCCGTGCGCGGATCGCGAAGCGAGCAGATCACCTCGTTACCGGCCGGCAGCCGCGCCCGGGTGACGCCATGGACGACCATTTCCGCATCGCAGAAGATTGGAGCACCGTTCTTGAGTGCCGCGCGTGCGGCAGAGACGAAGTCGGGAGAGAAGACGAACTGACGCACCGCTTCCACCGAACCGCAGGCATGCACCATGCGCACCGCCAGATCGGCCTCCTCGTCCGAGAAGCCGGAAAGATCGGCTTCCGCCCGGATGATCGCGAAAGAACGCTCGTAGATGGCATTGCCATCGCGGATATAATCGTAGTCAGGCATTTCTATCCCTGTTCAAACGCGTCGACGATGTGCGCCGTCCCGAGCCGTGTAAGACAGGAGCGCGCCGATTCGCCAGCGTCTTTGTTTTCCCTGACCAGCGCATTGAGCGCGGCCAGCGCGGCTTTTATCCCGCCCTCATCGGTGTAGGCGCTCGGCGCGACGGAAGCAGCCCCATTTACGACAAGCGCGTATCCTGATGGCGCACCGACAAGCGTCAGGGGAGAAGCTACCGGTCTGGCGCATCCCTTTGGACAGCCCGAGAGATGGATTGCGAGCGAGCCGTCGAGAAGGTCGGCACCGACCTCGAGCAATAGCCCGGCCACCACCTTGGTGTCCATCAGCGCCGAGGCGCAGGCAAGCCCGGCGCAGGTGGCGACGTGATTTCGCGGATCATCGGCGGAAACCAGGAAACCATGGGAAAGCGCCAGTTGTTGCGCGAGGGCGGCAGCTTCCCGCGACAGGCCGAGGACGAGGAGACCATGGCGCGGCGCGAGGCGTATTTCCGTTGCGCCCAATTCCCCGGCGCTTTGCAGGAAGGCGATGAGGCTGGCGCTATCGGTTTGCGCAAAAGCAAGAGCGACACCGAGCACGGTGCGACCGTCGCCGAAGTCGTGAATGCCCGCCGGCAAGAATGGCGAGGTGCCGCCGGCCGCCGGCAAGGGGTCGAGGCCGGCGGATAAACGCTGCCGGATGGCGTCCGCATCAAGATCGCGACCGCGTGCGGCTGGGCCGAAATGATCGAGCTCCGCCAGAATTTCCATCAGCGCAGGGACGACCCGCTCCGCCTCCAGCAGCGCAACCGGCCGCTCCGGGCGTCCCGCGCCGCCGAAGGACAGCAGCCAGCGAAGGCCATCCTCGCTGTTCCGCGCCTCAAGGCGGAGATCGGCCGCGACATCCCGCAGGTGGAAGCGGCCATTCCCATCGATGACGATGGACAATTTCGGTGCGAGCGCAAGCGCCGGACGACGTTCGGCAATCGCGTCGCGCAGGGCCGCGGCCAATGGCCGGGGGTCGGCGATTTCGCGCGGATCGAACCCGGCAAGCGGCGGCGTCTCGATCGCGACGCCGTCTGTAACGGCGATTCCCGCCTCCCCGATCGCGGCGGCAAGTGCCGGAACGCTTGAGGCGATCAGCCCGCGGACCTGCAGGTTGCCCCGAGCGGTTACTTCGATAATGCCGCTGCCGCAGTCTGCGGCCGCTTCAGCCAGTGCCCTTAGCTCGGCGGGCGTCAACCCACCGGTCGCCGGACGCAGCCGCACGAGCAGACCATCTCCGGTCTGCATCGGCGCTGCGAGCGACGGACAGGCGCCGCGGCGCATCGATGTGCCGGGTTCAGTTTGTGACCTGGGCGCAGCGCAGCTCGTCATCCTGTTCCAATATCCTCGGGGCGCATTGCGGGCACACACTCCGCGTCTGTGATAAAGCCTATATCACAGCCGCCTTCCTTGAGAGAGATCAAAGCCCAGGCAAGCGGCGTCTACCCGTCGAAGTCCGCACCCTTGCGCAGCAGATAGATATCCATGATCCAGCCCATGCGCTCGCGCGCGTCGGCCCTTGCCTTCAGGATTTCTTCCTTTACGTCGGCGAGACGCCCGGAAATGACGATCTCGTCCGGCGTACCGAGATAGGCGCCCCAGTAAATCTCCGCATCCGGATCGTCGATCTTCTGAAAAGCCTGTTCGCCATCGAGCATGGCGACGGCCGTCTCGCTTTTGTGCGGAAAGCTCTCGGCAAGCCGGCGACCGGTGGTGATCTCCACGGGCTTGCCGACGAGGTTGAGCGGAATGCGATGGCTGGCGCAAAGCGCCTGAAGGCTGGTGATACCGGGAACTACCTCGAAGTCGAAGGCCACGCTGCCCCGCGCACGAACCCTTTCGACAATGCGGATCGTGCTGTCATAGAGCATCGGATCGCCCCAGACGAGAAAGGCGCCGGTCTGCCCGTCCGCGAGTTCGCTCTCGAGCAGCGCCTCATAAGTGGCGGCGATGCTCGCATGCCAATCATCGACGCCTTGGACGTAGCTGCGTCCCTCGGTCCGGCGGACCGGCACGGTGAATTCGACGGTCCGGCTGTCGCTGCGCGTCACGTAGCGGGCGCAGATGTCGCGGCGCACCTCGGCAAGCTCCGTCTTCTTCGCACCCTTGGTCGGGATGAAGAGCACGTCGGCGCGGTTCAGTGCATTGACCGCCTGGACCGTGATGTGTTCGGGGTTGCCCGCCCCGATCCCGATGATCAGGATATGCCGCATGCCGTTTCTCCCGCTACGCGCAGTGCATGTCGCCCAAAAGTGTGCAGCGGTTTTGGGGCACCGACATGCACAAAACAAATCCCTAAAGCGCGTCGCATGTTTGAGCGCGCCCGCTTTAGACGCCAGTCTTTGGCGGATCGCGACCGGCCGCGCAAGGTCCAGGCACGACAGGAGAGGCCACCACGGCGTCAGCAGGGTGCCGCAGCCTGCCGATCGACGGCGAGAGGAGGATCGTCCGGCAGCCGCCAATCGATCGGATCGAGCCCCTTCGACGTGAGAAAGGCATTGGCATTGGAGAAATGCCTGCAGCCGAGGAAGCCGGAATGTGCCGACAGCGGCGACGGATGCGGCGCGGTCAACACCAGGTGGCGGGAGCGGTCGACGAAGGCCGCTTTCTTCTGCGCATAGGAGCCCCAGAGCATGAAGACGACCGGCTGGGCCTGTTCGTTGACGGCGCGGATGACGGCATCGGTAAAGCGTTCCCAGCCCTTGCCCTGATGCGACGCCGCCCGGCCCCGCTCGACCGTCAGCACGCTGTTCAGGAGCAACACGCCCTGGCGCGCCCAGCTTTCAAGGAAGCCATGGCGGGCCGGCGGAATGCCGAGATCGTCGCGAAGCTCCTTGTAGATGTTGACCAGCGACGGCGGGGTACGCACGCCCGGCCGGACGCTGAAGCAGAGTCCATTCGCCTGACCGTCGCCGTGATAGGGGTCCTGGCCGAGTATCACGACCCGAACCTTGTCGAGCGGGGTCAGGTCAAGCGCCCGGAAATATTCGCTGCCTCTCGGAAAGATCTGTCGGCCCTGCTGCTTCTCGTCCAACAGGAAGCGCTTGAGATCGGTCATATAGCCGTGGAGGAATTCGTGCGCCAACGCCGTCTTCCAGCTCTCTTCTAGCCTGATCGTCGCATCCATGGATTCGCCTCGTTCTTCGTCGCTCCGGAATTTAGCCCCGCTATTGCCCACTGCAAGCATGCGCGCCGGATTTAGCCCGTTCCGTTCACTGCTTCGATTAGCCTTCTGGCAGAGCATTGTATTTCGTCCGATATAGCGCTAACGAGAACGGAGAGACCGTTATATCCTGCAAAATATCACGAGAGAGATGGAGGCAAATGCGATGAGGGGAGGGAGACATTGGCTTAAGGGTTTGATGCTGGCGCTCGGCCTGATTTTGGCTGGCGCAGCATTGGCTCCTGCCCAGGCGGAAGAAAAAGTTACGGTATTTGCCGCGGCAAGCCTGAAGAATGCCCTCGACGCGGTCAACGCCAAATGGAAAGACGAGACGGGCAAGGAGACGACCGCCTCCTATGCGGCAAGCTCGGCGCTCGCCAAGCAGATCGAACAGGGCGCGCCTGCCGATATCTTTATCTCGGCCGATCTCGCCTGGATGGATTACCTTGCCGAGAAGAAGCTGATCAAGGACGACATCCGCTCCAACCTGCTTGGCAACCGTCTCGTCCTCGTTTCCGGCAAGACCGACGCCGCGCCTGTCGAGATTAAGCCGGGCCTAGACCTCGCCGCTCTTCTCGGCGAAGGACGCCTGGCAATGGGCGCCGTCGATTCGGTTCCCGCCGGCAAATACGGCAAGGCCGCACTCGAAAAGCTCGGCATCTGGCCGACGGTCGAAGCAAAAGTCGCGGGAGCCGAAAGCGTGCGCGCCGCCCTGCTTCTCGTTTCGCGCGGCGAGGCCCCCTATGGCATCGTCTATCAGACGGACGCGGCCGCCGATCCGGGCGTGAAGGTTGTCGGCACCTTTCCGGAATACAGCCACTCGCCGATCATCTACCCGATAGCGATCACCGCAGAGAGCAAGAACCCGGACGCGGCTGCTTATCTCGAATTCGTCAAGTCGCCCAAGGCCGCGGCGTTTTTCCAGGCCCAGGGGTTCATCGTGCTTGAATAGGGTCTTGCGCCACCGGCCTTCGACCGGGCAGAACGTGTTCGCGTCGTGCATGCAATCGGTGCACGGCGCGGCACCTCTGTGACGGGAGCATAAAATTGGACTGGATGGTCTTGAGCGACGCGGAATGGACGGCCGTCCGCTTGAGCCTGCGGGTGGCAACGGTCGCAATGCTTTCGAGCCTGCCGGTCGCGCTTCTCGTCGCCATGGCATTGGCACGCGGTCGCTTCTGGGGCAGGTCGATCCTGAACGGCCTCGTGCACATGCCGCTGATCCTGCCGCCGGTCGTCACCGGCTTCGTGCTGCTCCTGCTGTTCGGCCGGCGCGGACCGATCGGCGCCTTCCTCGCCGACAATTTCGGCCTTGTCTTTTCCTTCCGCTGGACGGGTGCAGCACTCGCCTGCGCCGTCATGGGCTTTCCGCTGATGGTGCGCAGCATCCGGCTGTCAATCGAAGCGGTCGACCGGAAGCTGGAGGACGCCGCCTCAACGCTCGGCGCCAATCCGATCTGGGTGTTCCTGACCGTGACCTTGCCGCTGATTCTGCCCGGTATCGTCGCCGGCATGATCCTTTCCTTCGCCAAGGCGATGGGCGAATTCGGCGCGACGATCACCTTCGTCTCGAACATCCCCGGCGAGACCCAGACGCTTTCCGCGGCGATCTACAGCTTCACCCAGGTGCCGGGCGGCGACGCCGGCGCCATGCGGCTCGCCATCATCTCCATTATTCTTTCAATGACGGCGCTGATGCTGTCGGAATTCCTCGCCGTCGCGGCGGCGCGACGGACGGTCGCCGCATGAGCCTCGAGGTCGAAGCGCGCCACCGGATTGGCTCATTCGCCATAGACGCCGCCTTCCGCTCGGAGGGCGGCGTGACGGCGCTTTTCGGCCGTTCCGGCTCCGGCAAGACTTCGCTGATCAACATCGTCGCCGGGCTGCTGCGACCCGATCGGGGCCGCATCGTTCTCGACGGCGATGTGATCGCCGACAGCGAGGAGCGGCTCTTCACCCCCGTTCACCGCCGGCACTTCGGCTATGTCTTCCAGGAGGCCCGGCTCTTTCCGCATCTGAGCGTCCGCCACAACCTCGCCTATGGGCGCTGGTTCGCCGGCGCCGGCAAATCCGCCTCCGAGTTCCACAAGGTCGTCGAAATGCTCGGCATCGGAGATCTGCTCGAGCGCCGTCCTTCGACTCTCTCTGGCGGCGAACGCCAGCGCGTCGCCGTTGGGCGGGCGCTGCTTGCAGCACCCCGGCTGCTGCTGATGGACGAGCCGCTCGCCGCCCTCGACGAGGCCAGAAAGGCGGAGATCCTGCCCTATCTCGAGCGGCTCCGCGATGAGACCAAGATACCGATCGTCTATGTCAGCCATTCCGTCACGGAGGTGGGGCGGCTGGCCGAGCGCATCGTGGTGATCGAGGAGGGCCGGGTCAAGGCATCCGGCACGGCGTCCGCGATTCTCAACCAGCCGGCGGCCGCGATCGTGCGGCGGGAGACAGGCGCCTTGGTTGAAGGCGTGGTCGTAAGCCACGATTCCCAGCATCGACTGACGGTGGTGCTGGCCGGCGAATGCCTGATCCGCATACCGCATCTCGTCTCCACACCCGGCAATCGCCTCCGCCTTTACATCGCCGGGCGCGACGTGATGCTCGCCACCACGAAACCGGAAGGGATCAGCGCCCTCAACGTCCTGAAGGGAACGATCATCGATCTTTCACCGGCGCAGGAGGGCAGCGTCGACGTCCGCGTCGACTGCGGCGGCAATGTCATCGTCTCCCGCATCACCGCCCTCTCCCGCGAGACGCTCGGGCTCGAGCCGGCCAAGCCCGTCCACGCGATCATCAAGACGGTCGCGTTGGACTATTAGGACGGTTGCGCAGGTCGTTTCGCGGATGAGCTTTCCGTCCGGCGCGCTGCTTCGCCCGATCGCGCCGCCTCCAGCCAGTCGAGGTCTTCTGCGATCGCGCTCCTCGCCTTGGCTTCCATCCCCCGAAAGCGCTCGATCAGCGTCTCGCCGAAGACGGTAAGCGCCGCACCCCCGCCTTGCTTGCCGCCCCGCTGCGACTCGACTGCGGGCTCCTCGAACATCCGGTTGAGCGCATCGACCAGCAGCCAGGCACGCCGATAGGACATGTCCATGGCGCGGCCGGCGGCGGAGATCGACCCGGTCTCGCGGATCAGTTCGAGAAGCATGATCTTGCCGCGCCCGAGGCGACCCTCGGGCGGGAAATCGATGCGCAGGACGAGGCGAAGCTCTTTGTCGGCTTTGGGCATGCGCCGCAGCATAGACATTGCGGCAGGCGGCGAAAAGGCCTGCGCTCAGAGGCTCATGCCGCCGTCGACCACATGCACATGGCCGGTCGTATAGGCCGAAGCGTCGCTGGCGAGATAGACGGCGAGCGCGGCGATTTCCTCCGGCGTGCCGAGCCGGCCCATCGGCTGGCGGGCGATGAAGGCGGCGCGCGCCTCCTCGTAGTCGCCCTGCGCCCGCATCCGCTCCTCGAGCGACGGCGATTGCACCGTGCCGGGCGCAATGGCGTTGCAGCGAATGCCCTTGCCGATGAAGTCGATCGCCACCGACTTGGTGAGGCCGATGACCGCCGCCTTGCTGGCGGAATAGACGAAGCGGTTCGGCACGCCCATCGGCACGCCGGCGACCGACGACATGTTGATGATCGAGCCGCCGCCCATTTCGACCATGCCCGGCAGGAAGGCGCGGATCATCCGGAACATCGATTTGACGTTGAGATCGAAGGCGAAGTCGTAATCCTTGTCGCTCGCTTCCAGGATCGTGCCGGCATGGACGAAGCCGGCGCAGTTGAAGAGGACATCGACAGGACCAGTGCGCGCCGCAAAATCGGCGATCGCCGCTTCGCTCAGCACGTCGAGCTTCGCCAATTCGATCCCGGTGGCTGCCAGCTCGGCGAGCCTGTCCTCGTTGATGTCGGTTGCGATCACCGACGCCCCTTCCCGGCTGAACGCCTCGGCCGCCGCGCGGCCGATACCTTGTGCCGCAGCCGTGATCACAGCACGCTTGCCCGCAAGAAGTCCGCTCATTGTCCGCCTCATCGATCCGGTATGATTTGTCAGCGGGCGCCTGCTCTGCCGCCCCCGCATCTCGCTTCTCAACAGACATCGAAGCCTGACGGCCTGTCAACCGGACAATGCGTATTTTTATCGGAAAAAGACAGAACACCGGCGATGATAGAGCTGTGCATGGCAGGCTGGCGAGATCTCTTGCTGGCTTGATCTCGGCGGCCGAAAATTGCAGCGATAGAAAACCGCCCCTTGCCCTTCTGCGAGAAATGCGATGCCCGGCCCCACCCTTGATCCCGTCGTCACCGACCCGTCGCTGCCGCGCAAAGCGGATGTCGTCATCATCGGCGGTGGAATTATCGGGGTCAGCACGGCGCTTTTTCTGGCCGAACGCGGCGTCAAGGTCGTGCTCTGCGAAAAAGGCGTGCTTGCCGGCGAGCAATCGAGCCGCAACTGGGGCTGGGTGCGGGTTATGGGCCGTGATCGGCGCGAGATCCCGATGGCGATGGCCTCGCTGAAGATCTGGGACACGCTCGATGCGCGCATCGGCGGCGAGACCGGCTTTCGCCGCAGCGGCATCCTCTACATATCGGAAACGGAGCAGGACCTCGCCAATCGCGATGCCTGGCTGGCGCTTGCCAAACCGCATGGCGTCGACAGCCGGCAGATCGGCCCGGACGAGACCCAGGCGGTCATGGGCGGCGCGGCTATCCGCTACAAGGGCGCACTTTACACGCCGAGCGACGGCAGGGCCGAGCCGCAGAAGGCGGTGCCGGCGATCGCGGCCGGAGCCCGCCGCGCCGGCGCGACCATCGTCACCGGTTGCGCCGTGCGCGGCATCGAGCGGAGCGGCGGACGAGTCAGCGCGGTCGTCACCGAGAAGGGCCGCATCGAAACGGCGACGGTGGTGCTTGCCGGCGGCGCCTGGTCGCGGCTCTTCTGCAAGGGGGTCGGCATCCGCCTGCCGCAGTTGAAGGTGCGCAACACGGTGCTCAGGACCGCCCCGGTCGAAGGCGGGCCGGACGGCGCCGGCGCAACGGGAAGCTATGCCTATCGCAAGCGCCTCGACGGTGGCTATACGATCGCCACTGCCGGTGTGAACCTGCATCCGCTCGTCCCGGACAGCCTGGCTTTCTTCCGTGACTTCCGGCCGGTGCGGAGGGCCGACCCGGACTCGGTCCAGGTGGGCTTCAGCGCCCAGAGCTGGCGCGAACAGTTCGAGATCACGCCCGTTCCGCTCGACCGCCCGGGCGCCTTCGAGCGGCACCGCATCCTCGATCCGCGACCGGATGCACGCTCGGTCCTACCCGCCCTCGAAGCGGCGAGACTCGCACTCCCGGTGCTACGGCAGGTCGAGCCAGTGCAGATCTGGGCCGGGCTGATCGACGTCACACCCGATGTGGTGCCGGTCATTTCGCACGCAGAAGCTGTGCCCGGCCTCCTCATCGCCACCGGCTTTTCCGGCCACGGTTTCGGTATCGGACCCGGTGCCGGACACCTGGTGGCCGACCTCGTCACCGGCGACCGACCGATCGTCGATCCCACCGAATTTCGACTGTCGCGATTCTCCGACGGGACGCCGATCGAGCTCGCACCGCCCGTCTGACGGCGATTCTGGTCCGTTGCCACGAGCCGATCACGAAAGAAAATTACGCGCCGCCGGGGGCACGTCGCGGCTCCGCAATCGGCCCGGCGCGAGCGCCGGCACGAATCTGTCTTTCTTCATCCGGACGTCCGGCCTGCTGCCGAAATCCCTTCATCAAACCCCGAACTCGTGGCAGTCTGTGGCTGTAACCCTTTGGGAGAATGAGGGTTGTCTATGACCTGCACGGCCCGAGGCGTAGGAGCGCCCCGGGCAATTGCCGATGGTCATCGGCGTCGCACGACCGCGAGACCGTTCGCTCAGCGGTTGACCCACGTGCGATGCGCAATCCGGAAGGGAGGCCGGAACCCGCATGGATGAATTCAGCCGACTGAGCCTGCATGTCCCCGAACCGGCCGTCCGGCCCGGCGATCAGCCCGATTTCTCCAACGTCAAGATCCCGAAAGCCGGTTCCGTGCCGCGGCCCGAGGTCGACGTGGAGCCGGAAGCGATCCGCGATCTCGCCTACTCGATCATTCGGGTGCTGAACCGCGAGGGCGAGGCAGTCGGCCCCTGGGCCGGCCTCCTCTCGGACGACGAGCTTTTGACTGGACTTCGCCACATGATGCTGCTCAGGGCCTTCGACGCCCGCATGCTGATGGCCCAGCGGCAGGGCAAGACCTCCTTCTACATGCAGCATCTCGGCGAGGAGGCGGTGAGCTGCGCCTTCAGAAGAGCGCTCCGCAAGGGCGACATGAACTTTCCGACCTATCGCCAGGCGGGGCTGCTGATCGCCGACGACTATCCGATGGTCGAGATGATGAACCAGATCTTCTCGAACGAGCTGGATCCCTGCCACGGCCGGCAATTGCCGGTCATGTACACGTCGAAGGAGCACGGCTTCTTCACGATCTCCGGCAACCTTGCCACCCAATATGTCCAGGCGGTCGGCTGGGCGATGGCCTCGGCCATCAAGAACGATACCCGGATTGCCGCCGGCTGGATCGGCGACGGCTCGACGGCCGAGTCGGATTTCCATTCCGCGCTGGTCTTCGCCTCCACCTACAAGGCGCCGGTCATCCTCAATATCGTCAACAACCAATGGGCGATTTCCACTTTCCAGGGCATCGCCCGCGGCGGCTCCGGCACTTTTGCCGCGCGCGGCCTGGGCTTCGGCATTCCGGCGCTGCGCGTCGACGGCAACGACTACCTCGCCGTCTATGCAGTCGCCCGCTGGGCGGCCGAGCGGGCGCGGCGCAATCTCGGTCCGACGCTGATCGAATACGTGACCTACCGGGTCGGCGCCCATTCGACATCGGACGATCCGAGCGCCTACCGGCCGAAGACGGAATCGGAAGCCTGGCCGCTCGGCGACCCGGTGCTGCGGCTGAAGAAGCACCTGATCCTGCGCGGCGCCTGGTCGGATGAGCGGCATGCCCAGACGGAGGCGGAGATCATGGATCAGGTGATCCAGGCCCAGAAGGAAGCCGAGAGCCACGGCACGCTGCATGCCGGCGGCAGACCCTCCGTGCGTGACATTTTCGAGGGCGTCTATGCCGAGATGCCGCCGCATATCCGCCGTCAGCGGCAGAAGGCAGGGTACTGACATGGCCAGAATGACGATGATCGAAGCGGTGCGCAGCGCCATGGACGTCTCGATGGGGCGTGACGAGGATGTCGTCGTCTTCGGCGAGGACGTCGGCTATTTCGGCGGCGTCTTCCGCTGCACCCAGGGGCTGCAGGCGAAGTACGGCAAGACCCGCTGCTTCGATGCGCCGATCAGCGAATCCGGCATCGTCGGCACCGCCATCGGCATGGCGGCCTATGGGTTGAAACCCTGCGTCGAGATCCAGTTCGCCGACTACATGTATCCGGCCTATGACCAGCTCACCCAGGAGGCGGCGCGCATCCGCTACCGCTCGAACGGCGACTTCACCTGTCCGATCGTCGTGCGCATGCCGACCGGCGGCGGCATCTTCGGCGGCCAGACCCACAGCCAGAGCCCGGAAGCGCTCTTCACCCATGTCTGCGGCCTGAAAGTCATCGTGCCGTCGAACCCCTATGATGCCAAGGGCCTGCTGATCTCGGCGATCGAGGATCCGGACCCGGTGATGTTCCTGGAGCCGAAGCGGCTCTATAACGGCCCATTCGACGGCCATCACGAGCGCCCGGTGACCCCGTGGTCGAAGCACGAGCTCGGCGACGTGCCGGAGGGGCATTACTCGATCCCGATCGGCAAGGCGGAGATCCGCCGCAAGGGTTCGGCAGTCACCGTGATCGCCTATGGAACCATGGTGCATGTGGCACTCGCCGCCGTGGAGGAGACCGGCATCGATGCGGAAGTCATCGATCTGCGGAGCCTGCTGCCGCTCGATCTCGAAACGATCGTGCGGTCCGTCACCAAGACCGGACGCTGCGTCGTCGTGCACGAGGCGACGCTGACATCCGGCTTCGGGGGCGAGCTCGTCGCCCTCGTTCAGGAGCACTGCTTCTATCACCTCGAGGCTCCGGTCGTCCGGGTGACCGGCTGGGATACGCCCTACCCGCATGCCCAGGAATGGGACTATTTCCCCGGTCCGGCGCGCGTCGGTCGCGCGCTCACCGAAGCTATGGAGGGCTGACCGTGGGCGAATTCATCATCAAGATGCCGGATGTCGGCGAAGGCGTTGCCGAGGCCGAACTCGTCGAATGGCACGTCAAGCCCGGCGATCCGGTCCGCGAGGACATGGTGCTCGCCGCCGTGATGACCGACAAGGCGACGGTCGAGATCCCCTCGCCGGTTTCCGGCAAGGTCCTCTGGCTCGGCGCAGAGATCGGCGACACGGTTGCCGTGAAGGCGCCGCTTGTACGGATCGAGACTGCCGGCGAGGCTGGCGAACCCCCGCCGGACAGCGTTCCGGAGGCGCTCGCCGAAGCCGTGCTGGAAGAGCCTGTCGCAGTCTCCGCACCACAAGCCCCCAAGACGCCGCCAAAGCTTGAGAAGGTCGAGTCCCGACCGGCGCCGGCCCTACGTGAGGCGGCAGACATCGCGAAGAAGCCGCTGGCTTCGCCGGCAGTCCGGCTGCGCGCCCGGGAGAGCGGCGTCGATCTTCGGCAGGTGATCGGGACCGGACCGGCCGGGCGCATCACCCATGAGGATCTCGACCTCTTCATCAGCCGCGGGGCCGAACCGCTGCCGGCCCAGGTCGGCCTCGCCCGCAAGACGGCGGTCGAGGAGGTCAAGATAGCCGGCCTGAGGCGCCGGATCGCCGAGAAAATGTCGCTCTCCACGTCGCGCATCCCCCATATCACCTATGTGGAGGAAGTGGACATGACGGCGCTCGAGGATCTGCGGGCGACGATGAACCGCGACCGCAAGCCGGATCAGCCGAAGCTGACGATCCTGCCTTTCCTGATGCGGGCGCTGGTCCGGACCGTCGCCGACCAGCCGGGCGTCAATGCCATCTTCGATGATCATGCTGGCATCGTCCATCGTCACGCGGCCGTCCATATCGGCATCGCCACGCAGACGCCGGCCGGCCTGACCGTGCCGGTCGTACGCCATGCCGAGGCGCGCGGTATCTGGGACTGCGCTGCCGAATTGAACCGGCTGGCCGAAGCGGCCCGCACCGGCACCGCAACCCGCGACGAGCTGATCGGCTCGACGATCACCATCTCCTCGCTCGGTGCGCTTGGCGGCATCGCCTCGACCCCGGTCATCAATCACCCGGAGGTGGCGATCGTCGGCGTCAACAAGATCGCCGTCCGGCCGGTCTGGGACGGGACGCAATTCGTGCCGCGCAAGATCATGAATCTGTCGTCGAGCTTCGACCACCGCGTCATCGACGGCTGGGACGCCGCCACCTTCGTGCAGCGCCTGAAGACGCTGCTCGAAACGCCGGCACTGATTTTCGTTGAGGGGTGAGGCGACGATGAAGGAAATCTCCTGCAAGCTCCTGGTGCTCGGCGCCGGCCCCGGCGGCTATGTCTGCGCCATTCGGGCCGGCCAGCTCGGCGTCAACACCGTCATCGTCGAGAAGGCGAAGGCCGGCGGCACCTGCCTCAATGTCGGCTGCATCCCCTCGAAGGCACTGATCCACACGGCCGAGGAATTCCACAAGCTCAGCGCTGCCGCCTCCGGCAAGAGCCCCCTCGGCCTTTCGCTCGACGCACCCGCGATCGACCTCAAGCGGACGGTCGCCTGGAAGGACGGGATCGTCGGCCGCCTGAACAGCGGCGTGACGGGGCTTCTGAAGAAGGCCGGCGTCAAGGCTGTCCTCGGCGAGGCGCGCTTCATCGACGGCAAGACGGTCGACGTGGATACGGAAACCGGCGTTCAGCGCATCCGCGCCGAAGCGATCGTCATCGCCACCGGCTCGGCCCCCGTCGAACTTCCCGACCTGCCGTTCGGCGACAACATCATCTCCTCGACCGAGGCGCTGGCCTTGCAAGAGGTACCGGAGACGCTCGCCGTCATCGGCGGCGGCTATATAGGCCTCGAACTTGGCACCGCCTTCGCCAAGCTCGGTTCGAAGGTGACCGTGCTCGAAGCCATGGACCGCATCCTGCCGCAATATGACGCCGATCTGTCGAAGCCGGTGGCGAAGCGGCTCGGCGAACTCGGGATCGAGGTCTTCACCCGCACCGCCGCCAAGCGCCTGTCGGCCGACCGGCGCGGCTTGCTTGCCGAGGAAAACGGCCGCGCCTTCGAGGTCCCGGCCGAAAAGGTTTTGGTCACCGTTGGGCGCCGGCCCGTGGTGGACGGCTGGGGACTGGAGGAAATCGATCTCGACCGCTCGGGCAAGTTCATCCGCATCGACGACCAGTGCCGTACCTCGATGCGCGGCATCTACGCGATCGGCGATGTCACCGGCGAGCCGATGCTGGCACACCGCGCCATGGCGCAGGGCGAAATGGTCGCGGAAATCGTCGCGGGCCAGAAGCGAAGCTGGGACAAGCGCTGCATTCCGGCCGTCTGCTTCACCGACCCGGAAATCGTCAGCGCCGGTCTCTCGCCGGAGGAAGCACGCGCGGCCGGCATCGAAATCAAGATCGGCCAGTTCCCCTTCCAGGCGAACGGCCGCGCCATGACAACGCTTGCCGAGGACGGCTTCGTCCGCGTCGTCGCCCGCGCCGACAACCACCTCGTCCTCGGCATCCACGCTGTCGGGCATGCCGTCTCCGAGCTTTCCTCCGCTTTCGCGCTCGCGATAGAAATGGGCGCCCGTCTGGAGGACATCGCCGGAACGATCCATGCGCACCCGACGCAGTCGGAGGCCTTTCAGGAAGCGGCGTTGAAGGGGTTAGGGCACGCGCTTCATATTTGAGGCGATTGGCCGCTCGGAAAGACCCCTCCTGAACCCCTCCCCACAGGTGGGAGGGGCTTCCTGCGCGGCTCGCTTGGCGCATGACTTGCACCGTCGCTACTTTGTGGAGACGCTGAGATGCGCAGGACGGTGCGGCCGGCTAGCCCCGCCTGTGGGGAGGGGTGTTCTTCTGCCCTACTGCAACAGCTCCAACCCAACTGCCGTCGCCTCGCCGCCGCCGATGCAGAGCGAGGCGATGCCGCGCTTGACGCTATTGGCGCGCATCGCATGGAGAAGCGTCACGACGATGCGGGCGCCGGAGGCGCCGATCGGGTGACCGAGGGCGCAGGCGCCGCCGTGGATGTTGACGATGGCGTCGGAAAGGCCGAGGTCGCGGATCGCCGCCATAGCGACGACGGCGAAGGCCTCGTTGATCTCGTAGAGACCGACGCTCGATTTTTCCCAACCGAGTTTTTCGGTGAGCTTGTCGATGGCGCCGATCGGTGCGGTCGTGAACCAGGCGGGCTCCTGAGCGTGGCCGGCATGGCCGGCGACGACGGCGAGCGGTGTCAACCCGCGCTTCTCCGCCTCGCTTGCGCGCATCAGGATGAGCGCCGCGGCACCGTCGGAGATGGACGACGAGTTGGCGGCCGTGACGCTGCCGCCGTCGCGGAAGGCCGGCTTCAGCTTCGGGATTTTCGTCGGATCGGCCTTCGTCGGCTGCTCGTCTCGGTCGAGATTGGCGTTCCCGCGCTTGCCGCCATCGGTCACCACCACGATCTCCTCGGCGAAGGACTTGTCCTCCGTCGCCTTCAGTGCCCGCTCGAGCGAGCGCAGGGCAAAAGCGTCCTGGTCGGAGCGGGAAAATTGATAATGCTGGGCCGTATCCTCGGCATAGGTGCCCATCAGCCGCCCGGAATAGGCGTCCTCCAGCCCGTCGAGGAACATATGGTCCTTGACCTCGCCATGGCCGAGCCGGAAGCCGCCGCGCGCTTTCGGCAGGAGATAGGGCGCGTTGGTCATCGACTCCATGCCGCCGACGGCAACGAGCGACGCGCTGCCGGAGAGAAGCGCATCATGGCCGAGCATCAGCGCCTTCATGCCCGATCCGCAGACTTTAGAAACCGTCGTCGACGGCGTCTCCTGTCCAAGGCCGGCGCCAAGCGCCGCCTGCCGGGCCGGATTCTGCCCAAGGCCGGCGGGAAGGACATTGCCCATCAGCACTTCATCCACCGCATCAATACCCGCACGATCGAGCGCCGCCTTCAACGCGACGGCGCCGAGTTCCGGCGCCGTCAAATCCCTGAGGCCGCCCTGAAAGGCGCCCATCGGTGTGCGCGCCGCCGAAACGATAACCACCGGATCGCGAATGCTCATCTTGGTCCTCCCAATCGGCGAACGGTGGCCCCTCGTCCCGCTGCCGCGACCTTCTCCCCGCTCGCGGGGAGAAGGGAGATGCCGCACCGCCTCGCTTGAACTCGCAGGCGGGAGGCCCCGGGGGACGAAAGTGCGTCACACTCGTCCCCTCTCCCCGTCCCTACGCGGAGAGGGTTAGGGTGAGGGGCAAATACCCCACCCCACGCGCGTTGTCACAATTCCAGAGCGACTATAGCCGCCGAACACCGCGAAGCAATACCGAGAAGCCTAAGTGTCAGCCCATTCGCTCGGACGCATAGCTCCCAGGGCTCGGCGGAAACACCACGACGCGGTTGCCGTTGATGAAGGTGCGGTGATGGATATGGGCGTGCACGGCGCGCGCCAGCACCTGGCTCTCGACGTCACGGCCGATCGACACATAGTCCTCGGCCGACTGCGCATGGGTGATGCGGGCGATGTCCTGCTCGATGATCGGGCCCTCGTCGAGATCGGCGGTGACGTAGTGCGCCGTCGCGCCGATCAGCTTGACGCCGCGCTCATAGGCCTGCTTGTAGGGATTGGCGCCCTTGAAGGACGGCAGGAAGGAGTGGTGGATGTTGATAATCTTCCCCGACATCTTCTTGCAGAGCGCGTCGGACAGAACCTGCATGTAGCGGGCCAAAACGATCAGCTCGGCGCCGGTCTGCTCGACGATCTCCAGAAGCTGGGCTTCGGCCTTTGGCTTGTTCTCCTTCGTCACTTTGATGCAGTGGAAGGGAATGTCGTGGTTGACGACCACCTTCTGGTAATCGAAGTGGTTGGAGACGACGCCGACGATGTCGATCGGCAGCGCGCCGATCTTCCAGCGGTAGAGCAGGTCGTTCAGGCAATGGCCGAAACGCGACACCATCAGCAGCACCTTCATCCGCTCTTCGGAATCGCGGATCTCCATCGCCATGCCGAACTGCTTGATGACGGGAGCGAAGCCTTCGCGCAGTTCCTCGAGCTTGGCGCCCTCCTGACTGATGAAGGTGAGGCGCATGAAGAACAGACCCGTCTCGAGATCGTCGAATTGCGAGCTGTCGCTGATGTAGCAGCCTTTCTCCGCGAGATAGCCGGTGACGGCAGCAACGATGCCGCGGGTGGATTTGCAAGTGACGGTCAGCACATAGCTTTTCATCGATGGGTCTCTCGTTCTTGAGGTTTCCGCGCCCCTTACACGGGCAGTCACGGGAAACCTACCGTGGCCACGTGAGACCTGCCGATCCATTCGCGACATCGGATGGACCGAACGGGCCACGGTGGAGCCAGCCGGAAGTGGTGATTTGAGGGCCTACGGCTTCGCCCGGTCCGGATGCGCTCTGGCGAAGGCGTCGATCTCGGCGCAGCGCGCATCGATGGCCGCGATCCGGGGGCAGCGGGAAAGGTCGACCTGCCAGCGGCGCGCGTTATAGAGCTGCGGCACGAGGCAGATATCCGCCAGGCTCGGACTATCGCCGTGGCAGAAGCTGCCGGTCGAGGGATGATCGAGCAGCCGCTCGAAAGCGGCAATGCCCTCGCCGATGAACTTCTGCATCCAGGCGAGGCGTACCGCCTCGCCATCCGCCGCACCCGCCATCACATGCGCAACGACTCCGAGATTGCAGACAGGGTGAATATCCATCGCGATGGCGTAGGAGAGCGCCCGGACCCGCTGGCGCCCCTTTGCATCGGCAGGAAGAAGAAGGCCGGCCGCCCTCGTTTCGGCGAGATATTCGACAATGGCGAGCGACTGGGTGAGGCGCTCGCCGTCGATGTCGAGGACCGGCACCAGCCCCTGGGGATTGCGGGCAAGATGCTCGGGTGCTCGATGCGCCCGGGCGAGAAGATCGACAGGGACGGAGCGGTAATCTTCACCGATGAGATTGAGGGCGATTCGCACCCGGTAGCTCGCCGACGAGCGCCAATAGTCGTAGAGAACAGTTTCGTTCGTCACGCTCTCCATCATCCGCGCTCGTAACTTGCCACCTTCTGCTCGATGGCACCGAAGATCGAATGGCCGGCGCCATCCTTCATTTCGATCCGGACGATATCGCCGAATTTCAGGAAGGACGTTTTCGGCGCGCCGCTCTCGATCGTTTCGATCATGCGCAGCTCCGCGATGCAGGAATAGCCGACGCCGCCCTCCGAAACCGGCTTGCCCGCTCCGTCGTCGAGCTTGTTCGAAACCGTCCCCGAGCCGATGATGGTGCCGGCAGAGAGCGGCCGTGTGCGGGCCGCATGCACAATCAGTTGCGGAAAATCGAAAGTCATGTCGATCCCCGCATTGGCGCGGCCGAAGGGCTTGCCGTTCAAGTCGATGCGAAGCGGCAGGTGCAGCTTGCCGCCGTCCCAGGCATCGCCCAATTCATCGGGCGTCACGGCGACCGGCGAGAAGGCGGAAGACGGTTTCGACTGGTAGAAGCCGAAACCCTTGGCGAGTTCCGCGGGGATTAGCCCGCGCAGCGACACGTCGTTGACGAGCATGACGAGGCGGATCGCCGCGCGTGCCTCCTCGAGCGTCGCGCCCATCGGCACGTCATCGACGATCACCGCCACCTCGCCCTCCATGTCGATGCCCCAGGCCTCGTCGGCCATCAGGATCGGGTCGCGGGGCCCGAGGAAGCTGTCGGAGCCGCCCTGGTAGATCAGCGGATCGTTCCAGAAGCTCGCCGGCATCTCGGCATCGCGCGCCTTTCTGACGAGCTCGACGTGATTGACATAGGCCGAGCCGTCGGCCCAGTGGAAGGCCCGCGGCAAGGGCGAAGCGGCATCGTGCTCATGGAAACGCATTGTCGGCTGCGAGCCGGTCTCGATCCCCTGGGCGACGCGCGCCAGCCGCGGCCCCGCATGCGCCCAATCATCCAGCGCCGCCTGCAGCGTGCGGGCGATGTGCCCGACTTCCGAGCAGCGCGTGAGATCGCGGGAAACGACCACAAGCTTGCCGTCACGTGTGGAGTCTTTCAGCGTCGCCAGTTTCATGCAGTCCTCCCTCTACCCGGACGAATCGTCCGCAATCTCCACAACAAGGCCGTCGGACGCGATCGTCAAGGCGCCCGGCCAGCTTTTGCGCGCCGCCGCGATCCAGTCGGCCTGCGAGATCTCCGGATCATCGGCCGGAATTAGGTGATGAAGCACGAGCCGGCCGACGCCGGCGGTCTCTGCGATCGCGCCCGCCTGCTCGGCGAATGTGTGGCTCGCCAGCAGATGCTCCTTCAACCGCGCGCCATTTCCGGTGCGCGCCACCAGACGATCGACCCCTGCAGCGAGCATCGCTTCGTGGACGAGAATGTCGGCGCCGCTTGCAAAATCCGCAAGCGGCGGGAAGTAGGCCGTGTCGGAGGAGAACACCACCGTGCCCTCCGGATGATCGAAGCGCAGAGCGAAACAGTCGGTGACCGGCGGGTGGTCGACGCGCAGCGCCGACACGGTGAGACCATTCTCCGAGAAGACTTCACCTTCGAAGAATTCGGTGACCTCAACAAGCGACCTGAGATCCGGCCTGCCCTCGTCGACGATGCGGATGTCGACGTCGAAGGCCATCGACTGAAGGAAGCCCTGCCAGTAGGCGCGTGTGCCGGCCGGTCCGAAGACGCACACGGGATGCGCGAGCCCCGCAGTCCAGGCGGTGTGGATCAGCGGCCCCAGTTCCAGGACGTGGTCCGAATGCAGGTGGGTGACGATGATCAGGTCCAGCGCCTTGAGCGGCACGCCGGCATCGGTCAGCCCACGGGTGACGCCGAGCCCGCAGTCGACCACGATCGTGCGGCCTGCGATCTCGAGCAGCGACGATGTCGGCCAGGGGCCGCCTGGCCGGATCGCCGGGCCGCCCTTACTGCCGAGCAAGACAAGGCGTGCACTCAAGACCAATCGCCCTCCGGCGTCCCGTTGAAGCGCTTTTTGAGGTCGGCCCAGCAGTCGATGTAATTCTCCTGCAGCGTTTCCAGTTCGGCGGCGAAGCGGGTCAGTTGCTGCGGGAAACGGGTCTCGAACATGAAGGCCATGGTATTGTCGAGCTTCACCGGTTTCAACTCGCTGTTCGTCGCCTTTTCGAAGCCGGATGCGTCCGGCCCGTGCGCCAGCATCATGTTGTGCAAACTCATGCCGCCGGGCACGAAGCCCTCCTCCTTGGCATCGTAGCGCCCGTAGATCAGCCCCATGAACTCGCTCATGATGTTGCGGTGGTACCAGGGCGGCCGGAAGGTGTGCTCGGCGACCAGCCAGCGCGGCGGGAAGAGGACGAAGTCGACATTGGCAGTCCCCTCCTCGCCGGACGGCGCCGTCAGCACCGTGAAGATCGACGGATCAGGATGATCGAACAGGATCGCTCCGACCGGCGAGAAAGTCTTGAGGTCGTATTTGTAGGGTGCATAGTTGCCGTGCCAGGCGACGACGTCGAGGGGAGAATGGCCGATCTCGACCACGTGGAAGGAGCCGCACCACTTCACCTGCACCCGGCAAGGCGCCTCCCTGTCCTCATAGGCCGCGACCGGCGTCTTGAAATCGCGCGGATTGGCAAGGCAGTTGGCGCCGATCGGTCCGCGGTCCGGCAGCGTGAACTTGGCGCCGTAATTCTCGCAGATATAGCCGCGCCAGGCCTCTTCGTCCCCAAGACGAGTGACCTTGAACATCATGCCGCGCGGGACCAGGCAGATTTCCGACGGCGCCACATCCATCTTCCCAAGCTCGGTAAAGACCTGGATCGCACCCGTTTCCGGGACGATCAGCAGCTCGCCGTCGGCGTTGAAGAAATAGTCATCGACCATGTCGGCATTGAAGACATAGGCATGCGCCGCCATGCCGACCTGAGTGAGTACGTCGCCCGCCGTCGTCATGGTGCGGATACCCTGAAGGAAGTTCACGTCACCGGACGGGGTGGGCAAAGGGTCCCAGCGCAATTGCCCGAGCGCCAGCGACTGTTCGCCGAGATGCGGTGCCGTTTTCCAGTGCGGATAGTCGAGCCTCGCGAAGCGGCCGGTGTGGCGGACGCTCGGGCGGATCCGGTAGAGCCAGGAGCGCTCGTTGGTGCCGCGCGGCGCCGTGAAGGGCGAGCCGGAGAGCTGTTCGGCATAGAGGCCGTAGCTGCATCTCTGCGGGCTGTTCTGCCCCTGCGGCAGGGCGCCGGGCAGGCTTTCGGTTTCGAAGTCGTTGCCGAAACCGGGCATGTAAGTAAGCGACTGTTCCTCGCCCACGACGGCTCCGCGCCGCTCCTCCGCCTTGCCCAACATGGCTTGCATCTCCTCTTTTGATCGGCTTATTAGTTACAAGCGTAACTATTGATTTTGTAACTATCAAGGAGGAAGGCGATGGAGACGAAGGGGTTCGAACTGGAGACCTTCCTCCCCTACCGGCTGAACCGGGCGGCAGAATTCGTGGCGCTGCGCTTTGCCGCCCAGTACAAGGCGCGCTACCAGTTGACCCGTCCCGAATGGCGAGCGCTGGCCGCCCTCGGCAGCTCGGAACGCCCGATGACCGCGACCGAGATCGGCGCCCACTCGGCGATGCACAAGACCAAGGTCAGCCGCGCCGTCTTCGGCCTCGAGCAGCGCCGCTGGCTCAAGCGCGAGGAGGACGGCCGCGACCGGCGGTTCGAGCACCTGGCGCTGACGCCCGCGGGCGAGCAGGCCTATCGGGAACTGACGGCGCTCGCGAGCGCCTATCAGTCCGAATTGCTGTCGATTCTCGGGGCGGAAAATATGGAGGCGCTTTCAGCGGGCTTGCGGGCGGTGGAGCGGGCGATGAAGAACAGCGGTCGCCTCGGCTAAGTCTTCATGCGTTCGGGGATCGGGAGGCCCTCGAAACTCTTCAGCGTCTCCAAGACGATCGAGGTCTTCACATGTTGGACGCTGTCATGCGGCAGCAGCACGTCGTTGACGAAGCGCGAAAGGCCGGCAAGGTCGGGTGTCACGACGCGCAGGTGGTAGTCCATCTCGCCGGTGAGCGCATAGGCCTCCAGCACCTCGGGCAGGCCGGAGACGAGCTTGGCGAAGCGCTTGGCATTGTCGCGGTTATGGGTGGCGAGCGTGACCGAGATGACCACCATCAAGTCGAGCCCGAGCTTCTGCCTGTCGATCTGCGCTTGGTAGCCGGTGATGAAGCCTTCCGCCTCGAGCCGCGAGCGCCGCCGAGAGCATTGCGACGGCGAGAGCGCTATGCGTTCGGAGAGTTCATTGTTCGTCAGATGCCCGTCGCGCTGCAATTCGCCGAGGATCTTGAGATCGAATCCATCAAGCTGCTCCATTCATGCACACCTACGCCATTCACCGCACAAGTCATGCATGATCTTGGCGAAATTGCGCAAGAATACAAGCATCATGCATCGGATCTGCGCCATACTCCAACGAAGTTTTGAAGCGTGAGAGGAGAGTTTCGATGGGCCCGTTTCCACATGATGCACCGCCTGCAACCATATCGGCCGACAACCCTGCCGGAACAGATGGCTTCGAGTTCGTCGAATTCGCCCATCCCGAACCGAGGAAGCTGGAGGAGCTCTTCCGTCGCATGGGCTATACGCCGGTTGCCAAGCATAGGAAGAAGAACATCACTGTCTGGCGGCAGGGCGACATCAATTACATCCTGAATGCCGAACCGGGCTCGCATGCGATGCGCTTCGTCGACAAGCACGGGCCTTGCGCCCCATCGATGGCCTGGCGCGTCGTCGATGCGAAACATGCCTTCGAGCACGCCGTTGGCAAGGGCGCCGAACCCTATGCCGGCGACGACAAGAGCCTCGACGTGCCGGCGATCGTCGGCATCGGCGGCTCGCTTCTCTATTTCGTCGAGACCTATGGGGACAGGCGTTCCGCCTACGATGCCGAGTTCGAGTGGCTCGGCGAGCGCAATCCGAAGCCGGCCGGCGTCGGCTTCTACTATCTCGATCACCTGACCCACAATGTCTACCGCGGTAACATGGACAAGTGGTGGGCCTTTTATCGCGAGCTGTTCAACTTCAAGCAGATTCATTTCTTCGACATCGACGGCCGCATCACCGGACTGTTGAGCCGGGCGATCACCTCGCCTTGCGGCAAGATCCGCATTCCCCTGAACGAATCGAAGGACGACACCAGCCAGATCGAAGAATATCTGAAGAAGTACAAGGGCGAAGGCATCCAGCACATCGCCGTCGGCACCGAAGCGATCTATGACGCGACCGACAGGCTGGCCGAGAACGGTCTCAAATTCATGCCCGGGCCGCCGGACACCTATTACGAGATGTCGCACGAGCGCGTCCACGGCCATGACGAGCCGATCGAGCGCATGAAGAAGCACGGCATACTGATCGACGGCGAAGGCGTCGTGGATGGCGGCATGACGAAGATCCTCCTGCAGATCTTCTCGAAAACGGTCATCGGGCCGATCTTCTTCGAGTTCATCCAGCGCAAGGGAGACGAAGGCTTTGGCGAGGGCAATTTCCGGGCGCTGTTCGAGTCGATCGAAGCCGACCAGATCCGCCGGGGTGCGCTGAATAGGCCGCCGGCCGCGGCCGAATAGAGGCGGAGCCGTTCTGAGGCGCCGCGTCTATCAACGCGCAAAGAAGCGCTGCGCGCACCCGTCGGGCGCGCAGCGCGAACTCTACTGCGTTTGTCCTCGCTCGAAGTCGATTTGAGGACAAAAACATGCAGGCAATTCTAAGTGCCACCGTGTCAAGTGTGCATCTGATAAGACGCACGGCTCTGTAGTTCGCTCCCTCAGTTGGACCAGCGGCGCCGCGGCGCGCCCAGATCGCCCTCGTGCCGGAAATAGCGTGACGCCGCTTCGGTGCGATTGCGCACGTTCATCTTCTTGTAGATATTGCGCACGTGCACCTTGACGGTGTTTTCCGAGAGCCCGAGCCGGTCGGCAATGATCTTGTTCTGCGTTCCCATGCAGATCAGATCGAGAATCTGGATCTCCCGGGTCGTCAGCACGCCCCTGTCGTTCTCACCCCGCCGCTCCGGGTCGGCCTCTTCGACGACGGATTGCCTTTGGACAGGCGAGCCGCCCGCCGCGAAACTCCGAGGCGCCAGGCGCCGGAGCAGCGCCGCGGGAAAATGCTCGCCACCCTTCATGAGCAGATCGATGGCAGTCAGGCAGACATCGAGATGCAGGTTCAAGGGCAGCACGCCATGGATGAGGCCCTCGTCGACAAAACCGGCGATCGACGTGTCGAGCTCGTCGGCATTCTCCACCACCACTCCGATCGAAGCCTTGGGGTGGAATTCATGGATCATTCTGATGATCGATGGGAAAGTACTTGCCGGCATGCGGTAGAGCATAACCAGGGCAACATCGACGAGATTACCATCGAGCAGACTGTCGGCTTCCGACAGGCTTACTACATCATGGCCTTGAAAGCGGCCGCTAATAGCTTGCGTCAGGCATTCGGCGAGCAAATCCGCCTTGGCGAGCATTACAATCTTGTTCTTCTTTGCTAAAACCTTGTTGCTGTCTTCAAAATTACTCAGGGTAGAACTCTCACGATACATTTATCCCTCCTTGGGCGTTCCCTGAATTCTTATGGGTGTGAAGCCCCTCTTGAAGAACGCCTGTGATTAAAAAATTTATTCGATTAAAAAGCGAATTCCCACAGCGGTAGAATTCGTAATGACTAATGTATCGTAAATAAGGGCGATGGGAAACAGCCCAAATGGGTTAGATTGGTGGGGCGAGACGATCTAGACCGTCCGAAATCGAACCAATTTTGGGTATATCCACGCAAATACCTGGGACAAGTGGGGAAGCGGCGGTGCATTTTCCGCCGGCTTCGCCCACCCTTTACTTTTCAGGGGTTCGGCGGACCCAGGGGGCTGGGAGCGCAACCGGCGGGGCCGTGAGGGCATTCAAGCCTAGGATGTAGATCGCGGCCCCGCGGGTTCTAGCCCGTTCCAGATGGACGGCGATACCAAGAAAGGGTTATCGGAGCCTTGGGACGCAGGCGATCCGCGGGCCCTTGCGCCGGTTCCCGCACCTCTCGGGCAACCGCCGAGACTCAAGCACACGCTGAAGATCGGCACCGGCGGGCGCGCGTGGCGCGGCCACGTGCCGGCCGCAGCGGCCGTATCGAATTCACAATATTAACATTGTCTTAACGCGCACGGGAGAAAGTACTGCCTGGGATTGCGGAGATGGCGGTCCGGTGCCCCCTCTCCGCCGTAGCTGATCCACCACCGGAGGGTCTCGCCGCCACGGCTGCAATGCCGGATCGAAGAGCGTCAGCTCCGTCGAGCGACTGCTGAGACTAACCATAATTGGTATCTATCGCTTCCTCACATTCCGGATCACACTGCAATCATCGCATAGCGTTTTATGCGTTCCGGATGGTGTCTTTCGTATGTTCGGAAGTATTTATATTGCGTTTGCATGACAAGGCGTATGACAGTTTATATTCTGACGTAGAAATTTACGACAGAGCCCAAGCCCTGTCCGCATTTATACTGAAAAAAGAAATAGAACACATCGAAACCCGCAGATGAATGGCATCACCTTCATCTGATTGAAGAAGAGCCAGCGCCATAAAAATCCTAAAAGAGATGAAAGGGTTTCGGTGCTGGCTCCCTCTCCTCACATATCCTTCCGGTTTCCACCCAGTACCAAGTACAATTGCCTCGCGACTTTCGCGCTCGGCTGTACTGCAGGGCAGCGGGCCTTATCAGACGCGCAAAGGCCGCTGTAGCACTTTGAATTGCTGTATGTCTTTGTCCTTAAACCGAAGTCGATTTAAGGAGACGCGTGCAGTGGGCCGGAGTTATCGGCATTCGGACGGCGCGCGACCTCGGGCGTGACGCCGATGGCTTCCTCGCGCTATCGCGGAAAGCCATGTCGCTCGACGATATCCCAGATCCCCTTGTTGATCTTCATTATATGGTCGATGGCCTCGCTGATCCTCGCCAATTCCGCGTCGTCGATCTGCTCGATCTTGCCGTATTTGATGGTTTCCTTGCTGTCGAAGATGGCCATCAGCTGGGTGCTTGCCTGGTCCCCGGTCTCGTCGAACGAATAGATGCAGTGGCTGTACTTGTTCCTGAGTTTCGCCTGTTTCCCGAGCTGCTGTGTCACGGCCAATATCTCTTGCCGGCGATCGGCCGGCGTCTTGGCCATCTTGGCGAGCCGCTCGACGAGCTCGATGCGGGCGCGCGTCGTGTTCAGCGTCAGGAAAACAATGACCGCCGTTTCCTTGTCCACGTTCGCAAGACCGGCGATCAGATAGATGAGCAGGCTTTCCGTGTTCGTCCACGTGTAGTTCAGTTGCCCGATCAGAAGAAGGATTTCGTGAAATCTCTTCATTGGTCCTGCCTGCCGTTGCCGAATGCCTCCATCCGCATCGCTCATACTCGCTTCCAATCCATCGTTTCCCTTTGAATAGGTTTGGAGCCGAAACCTGCCCGCTGCAAGTAGCCCTAAGGGAGTAGAGCTGCAAATCTATTCTTACCGTCGGCCCGTCGGCGAAATTTCTTTCTTCGCACCATCTACCTTCGACTGAGCGTCGCCGCCCTAAGCTACCCCACGGGGCTAGCTCGAACTGACAGCTTACATTTCGTTCAACTTGGCAACAGACTGCCCGGGCATCGACGAGCAGGGAGGCTCGAGCCTTGGGACCGATAGTGCGCCAGATGCGCAGGTGCCCTTCGATAGGCCCGAGTAGTTGCTCCAGCATGGAGGAGGGCATCCACCACTATATTTGTAACGCCTGATCCCCGGTCGCTCTTGGCCGTCCGGAGATCGAATTTTCTTCATTGAAGTAGCTTTGTTCATTTCAACCCTGGACCGCACACCCGCTAGCTGCGTGAGAGAAAAAGGCGGCTTGGCTGTCGCGGCCTCAAACTGAGGAAGACCATTATGGGTAAGGACAAGAATTTCTTGTGGCCGTGGGAAGACCAATCGCAGGATCAGGATCAATACCAGGATCAGGATCAGGAGCAGGAGTCCGAGCAGGAACAGGAGCAGGAACAGGAGCAGGAGCAGGAGTCCGAACAGGAGCAGGAGCAGGAGCAGTCCAGCGAATCCTATAACGGCAACCTGAACGGCAATGGCAACCTGAACGGCAACGGCAACCTGAACGGCAATGCCAATGGCAACGGCAACCTGAACGGAAACGGAAATGCCAACCTGAACGGTAACGGCAACCTGAACGGCAACGCCAACCTCAACGCCAACGTCAACAAAAACGAGACCGAGGTTGACGTCGACGTGGACAGCAAGACAGAAGTCGAAGTTGATGTGGACGTCGATCTTGACGGCTACAAGCCCTCGGATGACGATTTCGTCGACATCGACAATTCCGAAATCCAGGGCATGGCGACCGTCAGCTTCAAGGACATCCTGGACGAGTCGCTCAACGGCGCCGGCAATGACGTAGGTAACGTCTTCAGCCAGAACGCCATCATGTCGGATGACGACGAGCTGTCCCACGTCTCCAACGACGGCACCCTTTACCAGAACGGCGATGCTGATGGCGGTTACGCCAAGTCGGACGACGGCATTTCCGCCAGCGGTGACGGTGGCGAAGGCGGCGACGATGCCGATGCCGACGGCGGCGACGGTGGCGACGGTGGCTTCGCGATCGGCGGCTTCGCCGGGGGCGGCGACGCTGACGGCGGCGACGCTGACAACGACGGCGACGCGGACGGCGGAGACGGCGAAGGCGGTATCGCTGCAAGCGTCGGCGTCGGCACAGGTGGCACCAGCGGCGACGCTAATGGCGGAATCGCAACGGGCGGCGCCGGCGGCGCGGGCGGTGCAGGCGTCGGTCTCGGCCTTGGGCTCGGTCTCGGCGTCGGAGTCGGCGCGGCAGAAGGCGGTGAAGGTGGCGATAACGAAGCCGGCGACGGCGGCGAAACCGGTGACGTCGAAAGCGACGAAGCGGAAGCCGAGGACGCGGGCGACGGCGGCGACGGCTCGGATGTAGATGACGCTTTCGCGATCCCTGTCCTGAACTTCGGCGGCGACGGCGGCGACAACGACGGCGGCAACAGCGTCGCCGTCGGCGAGACCGGCAACGCCAACGGCGGCAGCGCGGACGATGCCGGTGACGGCGGCGGTGCACTCGGTGCAGGCCTTGGCATTGGCACGGGTTCCGGTGTCGGCGCCGGTAACGGCGGCGGCGGCGGCGGCGGCGGCGGTGCCACTGCAAACGGCGGATCCACCGGCGCTGCCGGCGGCGGGGCCGGGACCGGCGGAGCGGCAACCGGCGGCGCCGGTGATGGCGGCCTTGCTCTCGCGGGTGCATGGGCTGGCGATGCCTTTGCTGGCGGCGGTGCAGGTGGTGCAGCCACAGGCGGTGCAGGCGGCGCAGGCGCTGCAGGTGGCATCGCTACGACCGGCGACGGCGGTGCAGGCTCAGGCGGAACGTGGGGTTCCCATAATGGGGATGATAGTTTCCTCGAAGGAATCTCCTCGGCATCGGCCGATGCGGTGATCGACACCAACGCCTTCAACCAGCAGATCGTGCTTGGTGCCAACCTGCAGGGCAACACCATCGACATGACGGTCGTCGGCGGCAATTACAGCTCGACGGCCATTGGCGAAGACGAAGACGCCGCATAACGGTGAGGCGACACTACCGGTTCGCAACTTCGCAATCGGGCATTGAACTGGACTGCGCGGGTTCGCCCCGCGCAGTCCAACAGCACCGAAATAAAAAAATTGGGGGCTGACAATGACCCTGTATTTCGACAAGACGACCGAGGCGATCGCCCATTTCGTCGGCCTGTTCGCCATTGCTCTTGAAGAAATTCGCCTGCGCGACGCCTATGAAGAATTCAAGGCTCATCAGAAAGCGCAGGAGGAACCGCCGCAGCTCCCTTCCGTGCCGGTCGCGGTGAAGGCACCCTACGAGCTCAAGGATTTCGACCCGGGTATTTCCTACCGTTCGGGCGAGCCGGAGGAGACCGGGCCGACCCCGAGCTTCTATCCCGGGCTTCGTCCCCCGGAGATACCGATCGCGCAACCGGCCGCCGAAATCGACAACCCCCACCTATTCACCCGTGGCAGCTCGAGCGCGTCATCCGCGAGCGCACCCGAATTTCAGATCGATCCGCCCGGTTCCGTGGCGGTCTACGCATCGCAGCAGATCCGGCTTTCGGACAACGACTTCGTCAGCCTTGGCGATCACGGACTGAAGTTTTCCCTGCAGGTGGACAACAGCGCCCTGATGAACGATCTCATCGAGGCGGCGCGGCAGTTGTCGCCGCTCGGCGATGCGGAGATTCCCGGTTCGTCGGAGGAAATCGCCACCTTCATCAGCACGACCGCCGAGCAGCTTGATGCCGCCGCCTCGGGACCGGACGGGCAGGAAGGCAATGTCGTCGCGAAAAGCGAAACCGTCGAAGGCACCTTCGTCAACGGAGAACTCGTCGAGGAAGCGCCGAGTCTCGATGACTACCTGCCTCCACCGGAAGAACCGACGGAAGAGAAACCAGCCACCTCCACCGAAGCCAGCGGCAAGTTCGCGGCAGGCCAAGGCAAGGTCACGATCGAGGCATCGGTCGAACTGGAAGCGGGCGGCAACACGCTGGTCAATTCCGTCGAGCTGACGAACAACTGGCTTCAGTCGCATGTGCTCGCGGTTGCCGGTGACCATGTCGAACTCAATGCAGTCGTTCAGATCAACGTCGTGTCTGACAGCGATCTCCTGAGCCCCACCCTGAACGGCTGGAACCTTGACCCGGGCAAGCCGACCGAGGCCTTCAACATCGCGATGTTCAAGCATCTCGATCCTGAGCCGAGCAATGAAGAGCAGGCCGGAGCCGGAGGCTTTCCGACAGCTTGGGCGATCACCGAGATAAAGGGCGATCTCTTGATCATGAACTGGTTCGAGCAGTTCACCGTGATGACCGATGAAGACACGGCCATTTTGGCGTCCGCTGGCTCGATGGCTTCGATCATCACCGGCGACAATACGGCGGTCAACAACGTCTCGCTCGCGGAGCTCGGACATTACTACGATCTCATCTTCATCGGCGGCAGTGTCTACGACGCCAACATCATCCAGCAGATGAACATCCTGCTCGACAACGATCTGGTCGGAGCAGTCGAGGGTTTCGGAACAAGCGGCAAGGGCTCCGTCTCCACCGACGGCAACCTGCTCTGGAACGAAGCGGGGATCGTCGAAGCGGGTGGCGCGTCCTGCGTCAAACCGATGCCGAATTCCTATCTCGACGCCCTCGGCGATCTTGCAAGCGGGAAAAAATCGCTGCCGGACGGCGTGCTCAAGGATGGCGCTTTCGCCGGCATGGATGGCCTGCGAGTGCTTTATATTTCGGGCGACCTCGTCAACCTCAACTACATCAAGCAAACCAACATTCTGGGCGACAGCGACCAGATTGCGCTCGCCATGAGCAAGCTTGTCGCCAATTCGGATGCGGACTGGACGATTTCGACGGGTTCGAACGCCTTGGTCAACTACGCCGGGATCATCGACGTCGACGCCGGCCAGACCATTTATACGGGGGGCACCGCCTATTCGGACGAAATCCTCGTCCAGGCCGAGCTGATCAAGACCGAACCTTGCCTTGGCGGCCAGGATCCCGACGCGCTCGTAAGCGAAGCGGTTGCGTTCCTCGGCGCCGACATGATGGCGCCCGATCCCGGCCCGCAGCCGGCGGATCACGCGCCGCCTCCGCTCGATACGACGAATGCCGATCCCATGCACAGCATGCTGGCCTGAGCGGAGCGTGGGGGCGACGATGACCGACAACCGCGATCCGTCCTTTAAACACTTCACGACAAACGGCAACGAGGCTGCGGAGGAGGCGCAAAGCTCGCCGCAGACGCCGAAGGCGGAGGCTGCAGGGCACCAATTGCTCCGCAGGATAGACCGCAGGGATGATATTTTGGATCGCACTGTTAAGGAGTTCGACCAGGTGATTGACCAGCTTCGCGGCGCGGCGGCCGCAAGAACCAGCCAGGAAACCAATCATGTCAACAAGGCCGCACCGCCCGTATCCGAACGGCGTGCGGCGCCGGAGGTCGTGCCACAGACACGGACGCCCCCGTTGACGGCCGACAACGCGAACGTCGCGCAAATCGTGCCTGGCCCGCAGGGCGGCGTCGCCGGCCAGCGTCCGCCCGTCCAGGAAGCGCGCAAGCCCGAGCCGCGCTTCGAGAAGCCGACCGTCGAGGTCAAGGCCGAAATGAAGGACAAGACCTCGATCCCGGGTATGGTGGTGATCGACGGCGACCGCGGCCCAATCAAGGCCGAGCCCAAGTCCCCCGACAAGGGAGGCTCCTCCGGCGGAGGGGGCGGTGGCGGCAATGGTGGCGGAGGCGGCGGCGTTTTTCATAAACGTCTCGGGCCGGTCGATTTTTCGGCCAGCCTCAAGGCCGGTCTAAGGGCGATCAAGCAGAACCTGATGGTCGTGATGGTTTTCACCCTCGCCACCAACGTGCTGGTGCTCGCTATTCCCGTTTATCTGTTTCAGATCTCGGACCGGGTGCTGACCAGCCGCTCGGTCGACACGCTGGTCATGCTGACCGCGCTGATCGTCGGTGCGGTCATCCTGCAGGCCGTTTTCGACGGAATTCGCCGCATGATCCTGATGCGGACGGCGGTGGAGGTTGCCGCCCAACTCGGTGCGCCGATCCTCAGTGCGGCCGCCCGAGCCTCGCTCCACAGCAACGGGCGCGAGTATCAGACACTGGGCGACCTGCAGCAGCTTCGCTCCTTCCTCGTGTCGAGCACCCTGCTTTCCTTCCTCGACGCGCCGATCGCGCCGTTCTTCGTGCTGGCGGTCTTCCTGATCCACCCGCATCTCGGCTCGATCGTCATCGCCTCGGCCCTGCTTCTGCTCGTCGTCACCATTTTGAATCAGAAGGCGACGGCCGCTCCCTTCGGCGAAGCCAACAGCTTCCAGAGCAAAGCGAACCTCCATCTGGATTCGATGTCGCGCAATTCGCAGATCATCAACGCGCTCGCAATGATCCCGGAGGCGGTCCGCATCTGGGGCAAGGACATGGCAGGGTCGCTCCGAGCTCAAGTGCTGGCGCAGGACCGCAACATCGCCCTTGCCTCGCTTTCCAAGGCCGTTCGGCTGCTCACCCAGGTGATGATGCTCGGCTGGGGCGCCCATCTCGCCCTTGACGGCGCGCTCACCGGCGGCATGGTCATCGCGGCATCGATTGTCGCCGGCCGCGCGCTCGGCCCGATTGAAGGAGCGATCGAAGGCTGGAACCAGGTCGTCCAGTCGCGCGCCGCCTATGGGCGTATCTCTTCGCTGCTCCAGAACTCGCCGCTGAATTTCGAGCGGCTGAAACTGCCGCGCCCGGAGGGGCGGCTCGACGTCGAACGGCTGCTCTTCGTGCCCAACGGCACCAAGCGTGTGGTCCTGAACGGCGTGACCTTCGCGCTCAATCCGGGCGACTCGCTTGCCGTGATCGGCAGTTCCGGAGCCGGCAAGACGACGCTCGGCAAGATGCTCGTCGGCTCCATCCTGCCGACATCCGGCAACGTACGGCTCGACCTCATGGATTTGCGGAACTGGGATCAGCGCCAGTTCGGCGAAAGCATCGGCTATCTGCCGCAGGACGTTCAGCTGTTTCCGGGAACGATCAAGGCCAACATCGCCCGCATGCAGGAAGACGCCACCGACGCCGACATCTATGCGGCCGCCAAGCTCGCCGACGTGCACGACATGATCGCCCTGCTGCCGCATGGCTACGAGACCTTCGTGGCCGCCGACGGATCACCGCTCTCCGGTGGTCAGAAGCAGCGCGTTGCGCTGGCCCGGGCTTTCTTCGGCAACCCGCGCATGGTGGTGCTGGACGAGCCGAATTCCAATCTCGACAGCGCCGGCGAGGCAGCCCTGACGCGGGCGCTCGCCCATGCCAAGCAGCAGAAAATCACCGTCATCACCATCACCCAGCGGCCCGCGCTGCTCAACAGCGTCGACAAGGTCCTGCTCCTGGTGAACGGCACCGTCGCCCTTTTCGGCATGCGTCAGGACGTCCTCAAGGCTCTCGCCTCGCGCGGCATGAACCTCGAAGGCAACCCGCTCGACCACAACCAGCTCACGTAGGCAAACCATGACGGACCTAGTCAAAGTTTACGATCTCGAATGGTATGCAGAGGTTCCGCGGTCGATCTGGAAACAGACAATCGCCGGACTGGCGCTGATGGCGGTCACATTCGGCGGCTTCGGCCTCTGGTCCTTCACCGCGCCGCTCGCCGCCGCCGTCATCGCCCAGGGCAGTTTCGTCGCCACCGGTCAGAACAAGATCATCCAGCATCTGGAAGGCGGGATCATCGAGGACATCCTGGTCAGCGAGGGGGATCATGTCGTCGCCGATCAGCCGCTGATGCGGCTGGACGAGACGGCAGCGCTCGCCAATCAACGCCAGCTCTTTCTGCGCCGCGCCAGGCTCGAGGCGATCGTCGCCAGGCTGATGGCTCAGGTGGAGGGTGCCGACACTATTGAAATGCCGGAAATCCTCGCCCCGCATCTGCAGGATCCCGAAGTCGAACCGATGGTTCGAAGCCAGGAGCTCAATTTCCGGGCCTGGAAAAGCAAGCTGGACAGCGAAATCGGCCTGTACAAACAGAATATCCAGGGTTTTCAGTTCCGTGCCGAAGGTTACCAGCAGCAACTCGAGGCGGTTCGCCAGCAACATACGCTCCTCCAGGAAGAATATGCCGGCAAGAAGTCGCTGCTCGACAAGAACCTGATCCGAAAGACGGAGATCAAGAGCATTCAGCGGGCGATTGCCGACGCCGAGGGGCAGGTCGGCAGGCTGAGCTCCGAGATCTCCGAAACCGGCTCGCAAATCCTAAAGCAGGAGCAGCAGATCCGCCAGACGGAGGAAAGCTATCGTGAAGCGGCCCTGGAAGAGCTCCAGAAGGTGGAAGCAGAACTGGACTCCGTTCGCGAGCAGCTGACGGGAGCCGCCAGCGTGTTGCGCCGCGCCACGATAAACGCCCCAGTTAGCGGCACGGTCGTGCGGCTCTACTATCACACGCCCGGCGGCGTTGTCGAAACCGGCAAGCCGATCATGGAAATCCTTCCTTCGGACGTGCCGCTGATCATCGAAGCGCAGGTGCTGCGCACCCAGATCGACAGCGTCAAGATCGGCCAGAAGGCGACCGTGAGGCTCACCGCCCTCAACCAGCGGACGACGCCGGTGCTGAACGGCGAGGTCTACTATGTCTCCGCCGACTCCATGCCCGATCCGGCGACCAACGGCATGCAGGAAGTCTATCTCGCCAGAGTGAGCCTGCCGATGAGCGAAGTCTCGCGCGTCTCCGGCTTCGTCCCGACGCCCGGCATGCCAGCCGAGATTCTCATCCAGACGGCCGAGCGGACCTTCTTCGACTACCTGACGAAGCCGATCCGCGACAGCATGGCGCGCGCCTTCATGGAGCGCTAGAACCGGCCGCCTTAAGCCAGTCACCGTCGACGCCGGCGAAGCCTCACGAAGCCGACCCCCTGACGCACCGAGCGTTGGCCGGGGTCGGCCGCATTTGTGGGCAGTCAAGGGACGGCTTGCCTGCCGGCCGAGGGATAGGACGGGGAGGCCGGATTCTTGCTTAGTCGTCCACACTCTTGACGTGCCTAGCCATTGCAAAATAACTCGCAAATTGCTACTATTCTCACTTATTGCTAGCTTATGTTTCGATAATTTAAGTCCTATAGTCGCATTTTATTTTCATTACTTATTTCATTGCGAGGAGCTATGTTTACAGAAATTATTGAGCGTATTGAGGATTTTGAGAATATCCGCAAAACCTGGGACGAGCTTTATCGCAACGATCCCGACTCCCACCCTTGCCTTTCCTGGGATTGGCTGCGCCAGTACCTGCCCCGGCAGGAGCGGTGGTTTATCCTGGCGCTAAGGCGACCCGACGATGCGGATTACTGCGCCTTTCTGCCGCTTCGCGTGGCAACCTACCGCGACAAGACGAGCGGCCTGTTCTGCGACGAGATTCTGATGATCGGCAATCACGGCTCCGGCCGCGCCGGCCTGCTTTGCATGCCGGGCCTCGAGAATGAGGCGGCGGATGCATCCGCCAGCATCATTCGTCGCGAGAACTGGGCAAGCCTGCGGTTCGACTATCTCGATCTTGCCTCCGACCGGACTGAGCGCTTGCTCGACGCCTTTGCCGACGAACAGTTTATCCGCGAGGATGGCGGCGGCGGCGAGGACGGGTCCGATATCTGCGAACAGCCGGTCCGCTGCCTCCTCGTCAAGACGCGCACCGGCCGCAATCTGCGCGACTGTCTCAATCAGCGCAGCATCGACTTCGTCTTCGAGCGCGCCATGGAGCTGCACAGCCGAGGCAAGCTGGACGCAGCGGAGACCGGGTATCGGCAGGTGATCCATGCAGCCCCCAAGCATGTCTATGCCCGCTACGGCTTGGCACAGCTCTGCACCGAAAGGGGAGACCACGCCGAAGCGGAACATCTTTATCGCGGCCTCCTCTCGGCTATGCCGGAGGCGGACAAGATCCAGCACCGGCTGGGCGACGCCCTGATGGCGCAAGCCCGCTACCATGAGGCGAGCGAAACCTTCGAGGATCTGCTTGCCCGAAGCGCGCATCTCGGCCTCGTCCGGTTCAAACTGGCCGTCTGCCTGCTGGCCGCAGGCCAGAGAGACGCTGCCATCGCCACCTTCCTGAGTTTCGAAGGCATCGCTTCCGACGATCCGGAGCATCTCCGATGCAAGCTCAGATCGCGGGAGGCGGTGTCGCGCCTGCGGTTGCGATCGGCGATGGAAGAGCAGAGGGCAACCAAGCGGACGCCGCAGAAGCCACTAGCGCAGGCGGGCCGTCGCTCCCGCGAGACCCCGGCCGCTCCCGCAATAGCCGTTCGGCTCCTGCCTCCGGCCGCACTCCTCAAGCCTTCCGTGCCCGCCGGCGTCTCCGCCCATCTGCATGCGAGACCGATCCGGATCGACCCCCACGGCTCGAAACGGAGACACTGACGGGCGGGGCCCGGAATCAGCTTCGCCGTCCCGCTCGACAGAGCGGGACGGCGGCTTCCGTGCTGTTGCGCGTCCTGCCGGATGCGGAAACGAAAGCCGGTCGCGACGGGGCTGAAGCCCGCGAACGCCCTCGGCGTCGCCTACTTCATGTCTCCTTGAATCGATCTCGATTTAAGGACAAAGACGTGCAGCCTTTCAAGGTGTTACAGCGACCTTTGCGCGTCTGATAGGACGCGCGGCGCTGTAATTAGGAACGCTTCTGCAGGATACCGTAGACGATGTTGCGGTTGGCGCCGAATTCCAGCCGCGCGTCGATCGCGTTGCGGTCGACGCTCGCATTGATGATGCTCCACATGTCCGCTTCCGAGCGCAGCAACAGCGCCCAGTTCATCAACGTCTCCATATAACCGTCGTCGCTGATGTCCTGCGCGAAATTGGCGAAGAGGAAGATCCCTCCCGGCTTCAGCATTTCGAGGCATCGCCGCGTGAGCTTCACCGCCACCTTGTCCGCCAAGTAATCATAGAGGCCGGCGGCGTAGATGAAGTCGAACTGGCCCAGTTCCTGGGACCTGGTCAGAAGGCCGCGAACGGAACCGTCGATCGCCTCGACGCAAGTTCCCCTGAAGTCGCGAACCATCGACCCGACGCTCAATGGGTCCTGATCGAGAGCGATCCAGCGCTTGATCCGCCGCTCCTGCAACGCCACCGAGCGATCGGCCTCGCGCAGATGACCGGCCGCGATCGTCAGGATTTCCGTCTCGGGCCCCTTTTCGGCGGCGATCGCGTCGACATGCCGGGTCAAGAGGTCGCGGCGTTCCCTGACGGCTACCGAGGACGGCGCATTCTTCGTGTATTCGTAAAGCGTGCGCCCAAGCGGAGAGGCCTTGGCGATCTCCTCGGACACGCTCGGATGGCCGTAGATGAAGTCGATCAGCTGCGCGTCGCCGGAATAGCCGCGCGGTTTGCGGAAGGACCAGCGCGTGAACGGATCCTCATGGAAGTAATTCGCCGCCGGATGGTTCTGGACGATCGGGATCAGCTCCTGCCAGACGCTCGGATCGGACTTGCGGCGTATCTCGTGAAGCGCGCCGATCAGCTGGTGAATGATCGACGGCGGCTCGCGGCGCTGCTCGATCTGCTGCTGGGCAATCATCAGCGCCAGAGCGACCTCGGCTTCGCCGGTTCTGAGCTGCTCGTCATGGCGATCCGTCTTGGCTGTCGAGAGTTCGGTTGTGATGGCGGTGGGGGTAATGAGGCTTTCGCCGTCGAAGGCAATCTGAATTTGGGTCACGCGAGACTCATCCGTTAATAGATCGTTAACATTATGCGCAAGAACCGCGAGTGCGCCAAATCCAATTTCAACCTTTCGAATATTATGGTTAACGACCGCCCCAACTGACCTGTTTTGCTACACTATTACGTGCACCTTTGCCCCATTTCCAATTCAGCAAAACTTAATGGACCTGAACTAATGTGCCGAACAATGCTGCGCGCCCTCAGTATCTCCCCAAGCAAGCGGCAAGTGCAGGACGCCCCCGTGCCACTCGTCGAAGAGAGACTTCGGGCTTACAAGAAGACGCAAACGCAATGGATCGGTGCATGAAGCACAGGCTGGCCGACGTAGTTGAGATCGACCTTCACAGAGAGCCGCCGCGACCGGCCTCGACCGAGCTGCGCGCGCTCTATGAAAACGAGGGTGAAGGCGCTCGCAAGCAGGCGACGCGGCACGGGTTCTGGACCGCTGTCGCGGTCTATCTGTTGTTTTCGATTACCGACATCCTGCTGGTTCCGGATGTGGCGCATTATACGATTGCGGCGCGATTCACGATTGCGATCGTCGCGCTGATGCTGATCGAGGCGCAGATCCGGCTGAACGCCAGCGCGAACGCGATCGACGTCACGGCTGCCGCAGCGCTCGTCGTCGCCTATGCCGGATGGCTCTATCCGGCGATGATGACCGCAGACACCGAAAGCATCTCCTATTACATGGTCTTCGGCGCGATCTTCATGATGAGCGTCAATCTGTTCTTCAGCTTCCAGTTCCGCGTTTCGCTGTTCGCATCCGTCACCATCCTGATGATTTTCTTTGCGGCGGTGCTGTCCTTCTCTCCGGCGGAGGTCTCCTACCGGCTCGCCTTCGGCACCTTCAACATCTCCTGCTTCGTCTTCACCTCCTATGTGAACTGGAAGCTCAACAGGGAGCGCTACAAGGTCTTTCTCAACGCCTTCGAAGCGCGCATTCAGCAGAAGGAGGCCTCCGAACGCGGCAGGGCCCTGCTGCGGCTGTCGAATACAGATTCGCTGACCGGCCTCGACAACCGCCGCGCCGTCGACCAGAAGCTCCGCGACTATTGGAGTGACTGGCAGAAGAAGGGAACGAGTTTCGCCGCGTTCCTCATCGACGTGGACTTCTTCAAGAAATACAACGACTTCTATGGGCACCAGGAGGGCGACCGCTGTCTCGTTCTCGTCGCCAGCGCTCTCAAGGACTCGATCGAGCCGGTCAACGGTTCGATCGGCCGCTACGGCGGCGAAGAGTTCATTGTGCTCGCCCGTCTGGAGACCAGCGACGAGGCGGCCGCGCTTGCCGAAGCGATCCGTTGCAGCGTGGAAAAACTGGCTCTGGAGCACGGGCAGCGGCGCGACGGAATGTCGGTCGTCACCGTCAGCGTCGGTGCGGCGTTCAGCCGAAATCAGACGGGCTCAAAGCTCGAGAGGCTGATCCACGAGGCCGATCGGGCGCTTTATGGCGCAAAGGCGAGCGGCCGCAACTGCGCCCGGCTCTTCGATCCGAATGATCCGCTCAGCAGCGACGAGAGCGAGAACATCGCCGCCCTGCTGAAAATTGCCATCGATCAGGACCTCGTCTCGCTCGTCTATCAGCCTATTCGAAACGTCGCATCGGGACGCGTCGATGCGGTCGAGGCGCTCATGCGGCTGAAAATGCTGGATGGCACCGCGGTGCCCCCCAGCCTCTTCATTCCGGTCGCGGAGCGCACCGGCGCCATCCTGGATCTCGGGCGTTGGGCGATCAAGAGGGTGTGCCGCGAACTTCTGGCCGCCGAGCACGTGCCCGTAGTCAGTGTGAACGTCTCCCCGATCCAGCTGAAATCACCGGGCTTCGCGGCCTCCGTAGCGGCGATTCTCGGCGAAACCGGCGTTGCCGGCGGCCGACTGGCTCTCGAAATCACGGAGGGCCTGGAGATGGAGATGCATTCCGATATCCTGCGCTGCATCAGCGACCTCAAGACGCTCGGCGTCAGGATATGGCTCGACGACTTCGGAACGGGCTTCGCCGGCCTGTCCTGGCTGCGGCTGATCGATTTCGACACGGTGAAGATCGACCGCTCCTTCCTGCACGACTGCGACACCCCGCGGGGCAAGGCGATGCTTGAGGACATTATCGGACTCGTGCGAAATCGCGGCCATAAGATCCTCGTGGAAGGCGTGGAGACCGAGGAACAACTGGCATTGATGCGACAATTCCGTATCGACCAGGTCCAGGGATTCCATGTCGGCCGTCCGGCGCCCGCGCAGACTTTCCGCCTCCCCTCAGTGCCAAAAACAGGCCAGCGGCGGCTCTGACACCCCCCAGCACGGCCGGCTGACAAGCACCGCATTGAACGCCGAAGCTGACTCGACGGGCAATGGAAGACCTACAGGCCGCCACGCTTGCACCGAGGCCGCTTTGCCCACTTTGTGAGGTGCAAAGCGACCTTTACGTCGGAACGCTCAGCCCCACCGATCGTGCGCTGCGGCGTCGTGTTGTCGCGCCGCAGGATCTCGAGGATTTGGCGGTCGAAGGCATCGAGCTGCGGCGCGTTAGGAGGTGGCATGGTAACTCCCGAAACAAACTTGCAAAACGAGGCGCGTATTTTCAGCGCCTTTTTCATGCGCTTCGCAATATGTTTCCGGCAAACAACAAGCGAGGTCTTCATGTTCATCCCCAACAGCAACGCGGATTATCGGCTGCCGCTCGAAACGGCGCATGCCACGATCCTCGGCTCGGACGCGGCGGCGGGCGTGGAACGCCACCTCGGCTATCGCGACCAACATGCCGAGACGCCGCTCGTCTCCCTGCCGGCTCTCGCGGCCGAAACCGGCGTTGCCGCGATTCATCTGAAGAACGAAGGACAGCGGCTGGGGCTCGGCAGCTTCAAGGCGCTCGGTGGCGCCTATGCCGTCATCCGTCTCGTCCTCGAAGAAGCCGAAGCAAAGTTGGGAAGGCCAGTCGATATGGCCGAGCTCAATTCCCCTGAGATCCGCAAGATCGCCGGTAGCATGACCTTTGCCTGCGCCACCGACGGCAATCATGGCCGGTCGGTCGCCCAGGGCGCCGAGCTCGTCGGCGCGCGGGCGGCGATCTTTGTCCATGCCGGCGTAAGCGACGAACGCGTGGCGGCGATTGCGCGCTTCGGGGCCGAGATGATCCGTGTCGCGGGAAGCTACGACGATTCCGTCAAGGGGGCCGCGCGTGTTGCCAATGAACGCAACTGGACGATCGTCTCCGACACCTCCTGGCCCGGTTACGAGCGCATTCCAGGACTGGTGATGCAAGGCTATACCGCGCTTGTGCGCGAGGCGCTCAGGCAGATGCCGGCGCCGCCGACCCATGTCTTCATCCAGTCCGGCGTCGGCGGCATCGCCGCTGCGGTCGCCGGCCATCTGGCGATCGTGCTCGGTGAGCGGCGGCCGGTCTTTACCGTCGTCGATCCCGCCCGCGCCGCCTGCCTGTTCGAAACGGCACGGGCCGGCCATCCCGTGACGGTGCCGCATGGCGAACCGACCGTCATGGCAATGCTCGAATGCCACGAGCCGTCGCTCGTCGCCTGGCGCATCCTGTCGCGCGTCGCCGATGCCTTCATGACCGTCGACGAGGAGGACGCCGTTGCGGTGATGCGGCGCCTTGCCAATCCGATCGGGACCGATCCGGCCGTCGTAGCCGGCGAGAGCGGCGGTGTCGGCCTCGCCGGTTTTCTGAAGGCGGTCGCCGATCGCGAAGTGAAGGCGGCGCTTTCCATGGGCCCGGAATCGCGCATCTTCCTGGTCAATACGGAGGGTGCGACCGATCCGGGCAAATACCAAGAGATCCTCGGGCTCTCGCCTGAGGATGTCGTGACGCGAGGTGCAGCATGAGCAAACATTCCATCGATTCCGCCCGGCTGCTCGGCCGGCTTTCCGAACTCGGTGCGATCGGCCGCGACGAAGGTGGCCAGCTGACGCGTCTTGCCGCATCCAATGCGGACAGGGAGGGCCGCGACCGGCTCGTCTCATGGATTGAAGCGGCCGGCCTTGACGTCGCCGTCGACCGGATCGGCAATATCTTCGGCATCTGGGCTGCGGACGGCATGGCTGATGCCGCGCCGGTGATGCTCGGTTCGCACATCGACACGGTCATCAATGCCGGTATCTATGACGGATGCTACGGCGTGCTTTCGGGCCTCGAGGTGATTGAGACGCTCAAGGAAGCGGGCTTCATGCCGTCACGCCCCATCGTCGTTGCCACCTTCACCAATGAGGAAGGCGTGCGCTATGCGCCCGACATGATGGGGTCGCTCGTCTATGCCGGCGGACTCGATGCCGATGCGGCACTTGCCACGGTCGGAACCGGCGGATCGAAGCTCGGCGACGAGCTCCGGCGGACGGGCTATGCGGGTGATAAGGGACCAGGCTTTTTGAAGCCGCAAGCCTATATCGAACTGCATATCGAGCAGGGCCCGGTCCTGGAGCGCGAGGGCATCCCGCTCGGCGCGGTCGAAAACCTGCAGGGCATTTCCTGGCAGAAGGTGACGATCGAGGGTGATGCCAATCATGCCGGGACGACGCCGATCTCCATGCGGCGCGACGCCGGCCACGCGGCCGCCCGCGTCGTCACCTTCCTGCGGGAGCGTGTGAAGGCGTCGAACACGCCGACGGTGGCGACCGTCGGCTGCATGGAATTCGAGCCCAACGCCATCAACGTCATCCCCTCGTGCGCGACATTCACGGTCGACCTGCGCGACCCGGACGAGGAGCGGTTGAAGCAGGAAGAAGCAGGCCTTGCCCGCTTCCTCGAAACGCTTTCAGCCGAAGAGGATGTCACGATATCGGTGGAACGCCTGGCGCGCTTCGAGCCGGTGAAGTTCGACGAGAGGATCGTCGCGACCATCGAGGCTGCCGCCGAGGCACGCGCCCTTCCCTGCCGCCGGATGACGTCGGGCGCCGGCCATGACGCGCAAATGATCGCGCGGATTGCGCCCACGGCGATGATCTTCGTGCCGAGCAAGGGCGGCATCAGCCATAATCCGAAGGAATTTCACCGCGGATGATGACCTGATTGCCGGCGCCAACATCCTGCTCGATGTCGTTCGCAAAATGACGGAGGAGGAATAGGCGATGGATCTCGGGCGACTGGTCTCTGAGATGCGGGAGTGGCGCCGCCACCTTCACGCCCATCCGGAATTCGGCTTCGAGGAAAGGCAGACCTCGGCTTTCGTCGCCGCAAAGCTTCGGGAGTTCGGGCTCGACGATGTCGCCGAAGGAGTCGGCGGCACGGGCGTCGTCGGGACACTGAAGCGGGGCAATGGCAACCGGTCGATTGCGCTCAGGGCCGACATGGACGCCCTGCGCATCTCCGAACAGTCGAACCTGCCCCATGCGTCGCGCCATCCCGGCTTCATGCATGCCTGCGGCCATGACGGCCATACGGCGATGCTGCTCGGCGCCGCACGTCGCTGTCCACGTGGTGTGTCATCGGCGCTGTGGGTATGGCTGCGCGAGTTGGACTATATGCTGGGGTTATGGACTCCATGCCCACGGTAGACATTTAAAATAAGGCGGTGGGCCCCATGAGTCCGCTTTAGGCGTCGAAGGACCAGAGAGGGCGCCGGTGTGCCAGCGCGGTTCAACGTGTCGTTGCGTCACGTTCGAACACATCGTCCTCTAACGCGAGCAGGTCACTCGTGCTCCCCGAAAGGCCCTGCTTGCTCCCCTTATAGGAGAAGGGGCGAATGAACCGCCCCGGTCTCATCGTAGCAACAGCGCCTGAGCGCTAGTTTTTCAGGCGCGCTTGAGGGCTGGCTCCAGGCCAACAGCGGCGGCTAACCCGCCGATATCCTTGATCTCGGTGTATTCGTAATAGGGATTGGCCGGCTCATGGCCGCGGTTGACCCAGACCTTGCTCTTGATGCCCAGGTCATAGGCGGTCATCAGGTCGTAGCGGAAGGATGAGGACACATGAGTAATGTCTTCGGGCCCGCAGCCGAGCTTGTCGAGCATGTATTCGAAGCCCTTCATCAGAGGTTTGTATGCCCCGACTTCTTCTGCCGTGATGACCATATGGATGGGCGCGCCCAGCTTTTCCACGTTCGACATGATCAGGCTGTTCATGGAGTTCGACAGGATGACCAGCGGAATTTCCTCGGCCACCCTGGACAGGCCAGCCGGGACGTCCGGGTGCGGACCCCAGGTTGGCACTTCGTCATAGATGCGTTGCGCGTCTTCGGGTCTGAACGGGATACCGATGCGTTTGCAGCTGCGCTCGACGGAATTGTGCACCACTTCGAGGAAAGGTTTCCATGGCCCTAGCACCTCGTCAAGGCGATAGCCTCTAAAAGCCTCGACAAAGCCGGCCATCGCTTCTGGGGAGAGACGCTCGCCGTAGACGCGCCGCGCAGCCCCGGCCATATCGAAATTTGTGAGCGTGCCGTAGCAGTCGAAGGTGACGTACTTCGGTCGAAATTGGGTCATGGCGTGTATTCCTTCCAAGTTTCCACGGCACAGTGTGCCGATACAAGATCATCGTAGTGGGCATGAGATCGCGGTGCGGATAGACCGCAATGCGGCAGCGAAGCAGACATCTTTGAGATGTCCGCATCTGATCAGTTTCGTTTCCTGTGCCTTTTTATATCAGGCCAATCCACCCAGGCGGAGCACTCCACCTTGATTACTGCATTCCGGCCAGTGGGAGCACCCTGGCATAACTTTGCGGCGATGGCAAGCAATTGTCCAACAATTTTTTGAATGGTCGTCGTCCCGCTACTTTCCCACAGCTGGAGTACGTCGCTATTCATCAGCACAAATTTCTCGGCTGAAGCCTCCCGTTTTCCCTTTTTTCCAGCGATTACAAGAGCTCATCGGAGCATTCTGCCCGGTCGTCAATCGTTCATCCGGCAGCAAAAAGACTGATGCCTCCAACCGCAAAAGGTCCCAATCGAAAAAATTGTTGTACAAAAATTGGATCGTGAGATACTGAGGCCATCGAGCTGCCCATTCTCGAGGCAGAAACTGAATGAGTTGAAGATGGGTCACAAGCATCAGTGCGGGCCAGCCCGCGTCCCTGAGCTTTCCGAGGCGTGCCATCCCGTGGGCGCAGCGGAAGCCGAAGAAATCGCCGAACGACTATATGGCGCGCGTGGCTCGGCCACGCGCTTTGCAACTGAGAAAGACGACACGTTCCTCCTCAACTGCGCGACCGGGGGGAAGTTTGTGCTGAAGATCGCTCATCCTTCCGAGCGGATGGAGGAGCTCGATTTCCAGGTCGCGCTGATGCGTCATCTCGAGCAGCGGGCGCCAGATCTACCCGTCCCCCGTGCACTTCGCGACGTCGACGGCGGGGATTTGCCCATCATCACGACCAGTGCCGGCGAGCGGCGGGTGGTGCGGCTCATCACCTTCCTCCAAGGTACTCCGCTCGACCGGACATCTGCCACAGCCCCACAGCGCGAACGGATCGGCGAAATCCTGGCAAAGCTGCGTCATGCCATGGCCGATTTCTCGCATCCCGCAGACGGCCGGGCGCTGGCATGGGACGTCACCCATCTGCTCGATCTCACCGATCTGTTGAGCTTCATCCCCGGGGGCGGCAAGCGTGCCTGGACCGTCCGCGCGCTTGAGCGGTTTGCCGAAGTCAAGCCGAGGCTCGACCTGTGCCGGCGGCAAGTGCTCCACAACGACTTCAATACATCGAACCTAGTCGTCGATCATGCCAGCCCGCAGTTCCTGACTGGCGTCATCGACTTCGGCGATGCGGTCCGTACCGCTGTCGCCGTCGATGTCTCCACGGCGTTGATGAATCAAATGCCAAAAACGCTCGACCATGGGAACCGGCGTGACCTGTTCGACGAACCCCGCGACGTTCTGCGCGGCTATCTCCGCCACGCCGAACTGACGGACGAGGAACTCCGGCTCATCCCCTTCCTGTCGATGGGCCGTCTTGCGGTCCGTGCGCTGCTGACGTGCTGGCGCGCCGAAATCTTCCCCGAGAATAGCCGCTATATCCTGCGCAATACCGAAGCCGGCTGGGCCCACCTCGAGTGGTTCCACTCGATTTCGACCGCACAGATTTCCGATCTTCTGACACGATAGGAACCGTAATGTCCAAGCAAGCGACTACCCTGCCCAAGGGCTTCCGTGGCGACATGCCAAATGGCTTCAATCCTCAGGACACGTCTCATCTCACAAGTGAAGATCTGGCGCATATCGCCAAGCGGCAAAGGCTGCTCGGGCCCGCTTATCGGCTCTTCTACAAGTCGCCGGTTGAGATCTCCCGTGCCAAGGGCGTCTTCCTCTATGACAAGCACGGCAACGAATATCTCGACGCTTACAACAACGTGGTATCCCTGGGGCACTCTCATCCGCGTGTCGTCGAGGCGATCCAGAAGCAGCTCGAGGTACTCTGTACCCACACGCGTTACATGCAGGAGCCCCTGCTGGACTATGCTGAAGCCCTGATCAATACGTTCGGTGGCGAACTCGGGCGGACCGGGTGCGCGATGTTCACGTGCACCGGCTCGGAAGCCAACGATCTCGCCTTGCGTATCGCGCGCTACCACACACGCAAGACCGGCGTCATTGTTACGGCCGAAGCCTATCACGGCAACAGCGGCGCGGTGGCGGCAATATCGCCGTCACTCGGCAAGAAGTCGGATCTGGATCCCTATCTTCGCACAGTTGCTGCGCCGGATTCCTACCGCCTGCCCCCCGAGGAAATCGGCCGGCGGATGGCAGAGGATGTCGCGCGGCAGATCGCCGACATGGAACGGCATGGCGGCGGCCTAGCGGCCTTCATCGCCGACTCCGTCTTCTCCTCCGATGGTCTCTACGTCGATCCGACGGACGTATTGGCGCCGGTGGCGGAAGTGGTGCGCAAGGCGGGCGGCCTGTTCATCGCCGACGAGGTGCAGTCCGGATTCGGGCGGACCGGCACCCATCTTTGGGGTCACTCCCGCCACAAGGTCGATCCGGACATCGTCACCATGGGCAAGCCCATGGGCAACGGCTATCCCGTTGCCGGCGTAGTCCTGCGGCCCGAACTCGTTGCCGAATTCGGATCCAGCATGCGCTACTTCAACACCTTTGGCGGCAACTCCGTCGCTATCGCCGCTGCAAGGGCCGTGCTCGACACGATCCTCGAAGAGGGCCTGATGGACAACGCCGCCAAGGTCGGCGGCGAAATCCTCGACGGCCTCCGGGACCTACAGAAGAAATATGAATTCGTCGGCGATGTTCGCGGGGCCGGCCTCTATTTCGCCGTCGAACTCGTCAAGGATAGAGACCGGAAAACGCCGGACATGGACCGCGCACTTGCAGCCGTTAATGCCTTGCGCGACCGGCGCATCCTCATTTCCGCGACCGGAGCGGACGCGCATATCCTGAAGATTAGGCCCCCGCTCATCTTCACATCGGCCAATGCGGCGCGTCTGCTCGAGGGCGTCGACGAGGCGCTTCGGTCCGTGCAGATCTAGGACCCACCATGCAGCCGGGAGGCGCAATATCGTCTCCCTTGCCCTACGCCGCCGCATGTGGCGTAGGTATGCAAACAAAACAACGAGCAAAGCCAAAGCCATGCCGCCGCTGCACGCCAAGACTCAAGCCGAAGATCTTGAGATGAATGTCGAGCCCTTGCCCGCTAGCGCTGTGGAAATCCTGACCCACGCCCTGCGGCGGCGCATCTTGTCGGGAGATTTCCGACCGGGCGAGTTCCTTCGCGACGTGAAGATGTGCGAGGAGCATTCGACCTCGCGGCACACATTCCGTACAGCAGCCCAGGTGCTCGTCACCCAGGGCCTGCTGCGTCAGATACCGAACCGAGGCTTTGTGGTGCCCGAATTCGGACCCGACGATATTGTCGATATCACACGCGTGCGCGGCGCCATCGAGGGCGAGGCCATTCGTCTGATCGTGCTGACCGGCGTCATCCCATCTCAGGCGCTGGAGGCGGTTGAGGTTATGCACGCGTCGACTCTCTCCTCCGACAGATCCCTGCTGGTTGCCGCGGACCGTGACTTCCACCGCGCGATCATCGCGGCTAGCGGCAGCGCTCGACTGAAGCGAACCTATTCAGACCTCGAGGGCGAGATCGAGCTTCTCCTCGCACAGCGGCAGGATTTCTACGCCACTGCCGAAGAAATGGCGGAGGAACACGAGCGGCTCATCAACAGCTTGAGAAGCCGCCACTACGATACGGCGCGGGAGGCGTTCCAGGAGCACTGGGAAGATCTCCAGATCAAGTTGCTCGATCAACGTTGACCAGCGCTCCCCGGAATCTGACAGCTCGGGAGCATAACCTGCCAGGCGGCGCTGACGATGCCGGTGCCGCCGGTTCGACGCGGAGCAAGCACCACTTGGAAGCTTCCTCTCCGGCTCCGCCAGAGACTGCTTCTCGGCGGAGTCGCGGCGTCAGCCATCCTCATCAGCGGGAGCTAGCCAATGAAACTTGATCGCATCGACGTCAAGATACTTAACGCATTGCAGAAGAATGGCCGAATGACGAATGTCGAGCTTTCGGAAATTGTCAATCTCTCGCCAAGTCCCTGTTTGTTGCGCGTGAAAAAGCTACAGGCGGAGGGCTATATCGAGGGTTATTCTGCCCATATCAATATCGGAAAACTGGGCCAGACGTTGACGGTGTTCACGGAGATCACGCTGAAGAACCACCGTCAACTGGACTTCGCGAGATTTCTTACGGCGATCGAGAAGGTCGATCAGGTCATCGAGTGCCATCTGGTTTCCGGAGGCTACGATTATCTCGTAAAATTCGTCACCGCCGGAATCGAAGAGTATCAGACGCTGATGGAGCGGCTCCTCGATTCGGAAATCGGCATTGACAGGTACTTCAGCTTCGTCGTCCTGAAATCGCCCCTGGTCAAAGCGCATTTGCCGCTGGAAAGCCTTTTCCAAGCCTCGTAGCAGACCTTGATGCGGGCAGTGTGGCGGCCGCGCATTGATGAGCAGGCGGCATCTCGTGCTGGTAGATTGATGAGAGACGACAACCGAAGAACCGGCGGGCTATAGAATAGATGCACCTGCCATTTCAAAGCGCCCTAAGCGGGGAATTGCAGCATCTTCTGCTCCCTCGTTCGCTTGCCGTAAAGATCGCGTGCCGCCTCCACCATCTGAAAGTTGATCAGCGTGCCGAGGCCAAGGTCATCAATTTCGGGCGGATAGTGGCCATGCGCTTCGCCCTTTGTTGACAGGGATCCGTTTCCGTTGTGAGCAATCGTAGGCCGCGCCTCGGCCGCTGAACCGGCCGGATTCTTCGACTCGTCAGCAGAAACTTCTCGACCAAAGGCCAGGTTGGCTCTTTCGATTTCGCGCGGAGGCAACCGTCGAGGCCTGAGGGCGGAGCCGCCATAAGGACAAAAACAACATGACCCGCTTCTCAGCACCTGCCGCAAAAGGTAATCATGCCGCTATGCATATCCGCCCCGCCTCATCCGCTGACGCGCCCGCAGTCTGGTCAGTCATCGAGCGCGTGATCCGAGCGGGAGAAACATATGCGCTCGATCGCAATCTGAGCCGCGCTGAGGCTCTCGCCTACTGGTTGGGCGCAGACAAGGAAGTCTTCGTTGCCGAGCAAGCGGGCGCCAGCCTCGGTACCTACTACGTGCGTCCCAATCAGGCTGGCGGTGGTCGGCATGTTTGCAACTGCGGATACGTCACGGCGCCTGATGCGACCGGTAGGGGCGTCGCACGCGCCATGTGCGAACACTCATTGGTAACCGCCCGCGCCCGCGGGTATCGGGCAATGCAGTTCAACTTCGTGGTGAGCACCAACCAGCGCGCCACTTCGCTATGGCAGAGAATGGGTTTTGAAGTCGTGGGCACGTTGCCCGGCGCGTTCAGGCACCCGACACATGGCTATGTTGACGCCTTCGTTATGTATCAAGCGCTCTAGTGGCGGCTCCCGACGTTGGGGTGAGATGCCGTCCTGCCCATATCCGACATTGACACACCACAGACCCGCGGAACCGTTCCGGCGGCCTTATATCGGTTGCGACAGCCCGGTCTCATTACGGCTTTCAATGGCCGGCGAACGGATGGAGCGGTGGCACCGTCGAACCCGACAAGCGAGTCCCTTTTTTCCGCCAAGATCAACCGAGTGCCTGACTGACCAGCGCGTAGTTGCGGTGATGGGTGGGCTTGCTTTGCCCCCACGCGGCCCCGCGACGTCGCATCTTGATCCCACAGCCGGCGTGGTTGAGCCCGCGCGCGGTGAGCCATCCTGCAAGATCCGTGGAGACATCCGTGTCGATACGGACGAACCCGCCCTGGTGATGGGCGAGCAGGAAATCGATCAGGGCCCTGGCTTCGGAAGCGTTTCTCGCTACCACCGGTCCGATGACCAGCCCACGGCCGAAAGGCCGGATCGCCGCGAAGGCCTGGATCTCGCCGGCATCGCGAATGACAGCGAACTTCGCCCGCTCGCGCAGAATCGCCATTAATGCCGTACGGTCATGACCGCTTGTCGCGCGATCCAGCGCCACCAGGCTGGCATGATCGCCGCTCTCGCTCCATTTTACATGGGCCGGTGCCTCGACCCGCAACGGCTCGCCCTGGTGCTGCACGGTCTCTCCGGTCACAGCAAAACCCACTTTCTCGTAGAGTGGAAGACCTTCCTGCGTCGCCACCAGATAGCAGGTGCGCTCACCCGCTTTGGCAAGCGCCTCTTCCAACATCTTCCGGCCGAGGCCGCGGCCGCGCATCGCGGCATCGACGATGACCATGTTGATGGTGGCGGCGTCGTCGCCATAGGGCGTCATCATGATGGTCGCGACGAGGCGATCCTCTTCGAGTGCGACGATTCCCTGGCTGATTGACTGGACCAGTTCCCAATCCTCGCGCCGATGCGGCCATTGCACCTGGCGGGACAATTCCAATGCCCTGTCCAGATGCTTTGGTGTCATCTTCTCGAGAATGATCGCTTGGTTGATCATGATGCGGTTCCGGCCTGTGTCTTCAAGGTTCAAGGTAACCCGCATAAGACAGCAGTTCCTCCCGACGTACGGACATGCGCCACGCGTCCGCGCTAAGCTTTACCGCCTGTGCCGCATCTTGTGCCGACCATGACGGAATCTATACGCCGATGCCTGCACTTGGAAAGGCGCCGGCTGCAACTCTCTGCCAAAGCTTCTATGCGACGCAGAACAATCTGCTTCCGGTCGAGGCGAATCCGGCCACTAATCTCCCCGCTCTCCGACTATCGTGATTACGGTGCTGGGCGTGCTGTGCCGATGCCAGAAAATAGAGAGGTCATGCATGAAAACGCTGCTGCTTAAGAAGGATGAAGTAAGACGGCTAATCGGCATGACGGAAGTCATCGGCGCGGTGGAAGAGGCATACAAGGGCTTTAACAGCGATCAGGTCGAACAACCCGACTACATCGGGATAGATCTCCCGTCGCCTCGCGGGGAAATCGACTTCAAGCTTGGGTACTACAAAGCCAATGAAGTGATCTCCATGAAAGCCTCTTCCGGAGGGTTCGTCGACAACCCGACAGCACACGGGGTGCCGAATGGCATGGCGACCATTTTCCTGTTTGATGCGAGAAGCGGTGCGTTGATTTGCGTCATGGATGGAAGCTTGATCCTTGGTCTCAGAACCGGTGCGTCCGGAGCCGTTTCCGTAAGGGCACTGGCGAGGAAAGAAGCCAGGAAAATTACATCGATCGGGACAGGAAACCAGGCAAGAATGCAAATCCGGGCGATCAATGAGATCATGAAGATCGAAGAGATCCATGCATGGGACAATCACCCGGATACGCTTTCAAGATACAAGACCGATATTGAGAGCGAATTTGGCATTCCTGTAATCATGGCCAACTCCAAGAAAGAAGCCGTTGAGCAGGCCGACATCCTGATCACGACGACCCGCGGGAAAGGGTCGCTTGTGGAAGCGGATTGGGTGAAGCCCGGCACACACATCGTTGCCATCGGCACGGATCAACGCGGCAAACAAGAACTGGATCCGGAGATATTCAGGAACGCAAAGCTCGTCGTCGACTCGATCTCGCAATGCACAGAAAAGGGCGAGACCTGGCACCCATTGGATAGAAACATCATCACCAGAAACGACATCCACGGCGAAATCGGCGAGGTATTGTTGGGACAGAAGCCCGGACGAGAAAGTGATGACGAAATCACGATCTTCGATTCCACGGGCATGGCCATACAAGACAATACGACAGCCAGCAAAATCTATCAGAACGCCATAGCCAATAACGTCGGCACCTTCTTTCAGTTTTTTGAGGAATGACCATGCGCAATTACCCCACCATTCAGGACATCCGTGAAGCTCGGGAACGGCTGAAGCCGCACGTCAGGCACACGCCGCTATTGCGTGCGGAGAAAATCGAGAAGGCCGCTGGTTGTCAGCTCTATCTCAAACCGGAGACCCTGCAGATTACGGGCGCCTTCAAAATCCGCGGCGCCCTGAACAAGGCTCTCTCGCTCTCGAGAGAAGAGATCGCAAACGGCATTATCGCGACCTCGTCGGGCAACCATGCCCAAGGGCTTGCTTATGCCGCCAGGATGCTGGGCGTAAAAGCGATATTGGTGCTTCCGGTCACCACGCCCAAAATCAAGCTGGAAAATACAAAAGCCCTCGGGGCAGAAGTCATTCTTTTCGATGGGGACACCGCCGCCCGATGGAAAAGGGTGTATGAAATCGCTGAAGAAAACAAATACACGGCTGTTCACGCTTTTGAGGACCCCATCGTGATGGCCGGTCAGGGAACGATCGGGTGTGAAATACTCGAGGACCTGCACGATGTGGACACGGTCATTGTCCCCGTGGGCGGCGGAGGCCTGATCTCGGGAATCGCTACCGCCATAAAAGAAACGAAACCATCGGTGCGCGTCATCGGGGCAGAGCCTGCGTTGACGCCGAAGTATTTTCACAGCCGGATAAACAAGGAGCGCACATCGCTTCCCTTGAAGAACACCATTGCGGATGGCTTGAGGTTAAGTGTTCCGGGTCAAAACCCGTACCCGATTATCGAAAGATATGTGGACGAGATTGTTCTTGTTGAAGACGAGCACATCATCGCCGGCATGCGTGCTCTTGCCAGGGATGCGAAATTGATCGCTGAACCAGCCGCCTCGATTGGTATTGGAGCCTTGTTGGCGGGCAGCATAGACGTCAAGCCCGACGAAAAAGTCTGTGCGGTGTTGTCTGGCGGGAACTGGGACCTAGGCGATCTTGCCGCGATATACAAGGCAGCGGGGTAATCAGTTACAGCCTCGGTCAGTTCAGCGTCCCGTTCGCAGTTGAACGTCCGCGCTTCTCATCACCAAGCAAGAACCTGCCGGTCCGGAATGCGGCTCGAAGCACGCCATTCGGCGATCAGCTGGGCAACGACCGCCCTAAGCGGCCAATCCTGCACGTGATCCGGAAAGGCTGCAACGCGTTGTGGAAAGCGGTTACGTGCGCCAATCCGTTTCTGGCGCAGTTCCCTGCTGGCTAGCCTAGCTAGCGGCCGCTCAGGCCTTTGAACTTCCTTGACGGGCATATTTTGCGGCCGCTCCAACGTGGGGCGGAGATCGAACCCCTACGCGCTGCCAGCCGGACAAGGCAAGCCTCAGCTAAATTAGCTTCAGAGCGGCCAACAAACCGAACAACATGCTGGCGACCCCCCCGAAACGCCGCAGCCCACCGCTCATGCAGCTGTGTAAGATATCACTCGTTGGATGGAGACCCGAGGCCAAATGTATCAAAGCCATCCACGCGCATGCCCCCTCTCCCTCCTCCCAGGGGTAAACTGGCTGCCGTCGAACTGGCCCCGACGGTAGCCACATTTTTTCTGAGACTCCAGACCGCGTCGAACGCAAACCTTTGGCGGCAACTCCCGCCTGACCGTCGTCTCATCTATCGAGATGCGGAATTCCTGAAAGATCCACTGCACCAGATCCAAGCGCCGCCAGCGGACGACAGCATGGATCGCGGGCATCAGCCCGCTCTCGACGATCTTCGCCAGCGCCTAGCGCTGCGCATAGCCACTGCCTGCTCACCTTGGCCACAGCGTCAACGAGATCGCCTTTGATGAACTGTGCGACGAATTCCAGATCTGCCCAAAGCTTTGACGACAACCTCGTTTTCGAGACCCTTGTCTTTCCAAATGGGGAACGCGCCAAAATCTTCTCGGAACCCAGCTCCACGAGCCCTCTGACGCGGCGCGAACATGGTTCAGGGAAGCATGTCCTTCATCCGGTAATAGGCACCCACAATTGGCAGGAACCAAGGCTTGCCGGTGTGCATCGGCACGGCGCGCCAAGCCATTCCCTCAAGCGGATTGGCATCCTTTCGCCCCATCGCCATATCGGCCAGGGCGTTACCCATGAAAGTCGACAGCTGAGCTCCGTGTCCCGAATAGCCCATGCTGTAAATCACACCGTCGGCGCTGCCAGCCCGGGGATAACGATCTTGGGTGCATCCAACGAGGCCGCCCCAGCAATAGTCAATCTCGACGCTCTCAAGCTGCGGAAATATGCCGACCATTTGCTTGCGCAAGAGCTGACCGGAGCTGACGTCGGTCTTCTGGTTCGACTCGGCCGAAAATCTCGCCCGGCCGCCGAACAGCATACGGTTATCCGGCGTCAGGCGAAAATAGTTCGCGATGTTCAGCGAGTTTGTAAAGTTGCGGTTTCCCGGAACAGTCGCGGCAATCTCCTGTTCGGTGAGAGGGCGCGTGGCGATGATGAAGGAAGCGATCGGCATCATCCTTCGGGAGAAATAGCCGAACGCGCCAGATGTATAGGCGTCAGTCGCCAGAATAACCTGGCGAGCGGTAAGCGAACCGGTCGGCGTTATGAGCCTCCAACCATTTGCTGCGCGCTCGCGGCCAATGACAGGGTTCTGCTCCCAGATTGCGGCGCCATAGCGATGGGCGGCATTGGCAACACCATTGGCGTAGCGGCCCATGTGCATCATGGCGGATTTCGGAGACAGGATCGCTCCGTGGAACGCACCCGAACGGACCTCGTTGCGAAGATCCTCACGAGTGAGCCATTCAGCCGACGGATCGACCTCGCGGCGGATCTCTTCAAAGATCGCCTGCAGCTTTCCGACGTGAGAAGGCTTGGATGCGAGCTTGAGTTTTCCGCCTCTGCGGAAGTTGCAGTCGATCTTTTCCTCCTCGATGAGTGCTTCGATCATGTCGATCGAGTCATCGTAGGCACGCCACAACCGGCGCGCCTGGATTTCCCCGAAATGGCGCTTGGCGGCACTGAAGCTCGCGAAATGCCCGCTGTTGAGGTGCCCGCCATTGCGGCCAGACGCGCCATAGCCGACATGCTCCGCTTCGAGCAAAGCGACTTTCACCCCGGACTTCGCGAGCTTGCGCGCGGCACTGAGGCCGGTGAAGCCGGCACCGATCACCGCGACCTCGAAGTCACCTGAGACAGGCCCGACCACGCCCCCGGCGAATGGAACGGAGGTTTCATGCCAGTAGGAGGCGAATTTCATCGATGCACACCCTTCATGCTCATCTAAGCCCGGTTCGGATAGTAGAGTGTACGCCCGCTTCTGCGGATGAGCAGCGGCACAAACGTTCTTGTTTCGCAACAACTACCTGCGTTTAGTGGCGCAAACCACAGGATCTTCTGTTTGCGGGTAAACTCCGCGGCGTGCACTTCAGTAGCCGCGTGTCCGATCGACGAGGCCGACCAGATTTTCTCCGGCGCGGTGTCGTCGGACGTTTTCTATGACCGCTTGTGCTGCCGTATGCGGTTGCGTCACGGAGGCGATATGCGGCGTTAACACCACCTTCGGATGGGACCAGAGTGGATGGTTTTCGGGTAGCGGCTCGGGATCCGTCACGTCGAGCATTGCTGCGGCCAGATGATCGCTGTCGAGCGCCTCGATAAGGGCGGTCTGGTCAAGCTGTGGGCCTCGGCCAACATGCAGCAGCCGCGCGCCCACCGGCAGCAGCGAGAAGAGCTCGGCATTGAGAATGCCGCGAGTCTCGTCGGTCAGCGGCAGCAGACAGACGAGAATATCCGTCTGCATCAGAAAGCGGGCAAGCTCATCTGCTCCATGGAAGCAGGTGACGCCGTCCAGCTTCTTTCTGCCGCGGCTCCATCCGGATAGCGGAAACTGAAACGGCTTCAAGCGTTCGATTGCCGCCTGGGCCAACATACCGAGACCCAGGAAGCCCACTCGTCGTTCGGTCGCCTGCGGAGCGGCAAGAGCCTGCCACATATGGCGTTTCTGCAGCTCCCGATAGGCAGGCAACTCCCGGTGCAGCGTCAGTACACCGAGGGCAACGAATTCCTGCATCATCCGAATGATGCCATCCTCGACCATGCGAACGATTTTTACATGATCAGGGACGCCGTCCTGGTTGAACTGGTCGACGCCTGCGCCGATGGAAAACAGTACTTCCAGATTGCGATAGCGCGAGATGTCAGCGGGAACAGTCCAAGTCAGGAGATAACGCACCTTGTCCGGGTCTACGGTTTCGCTGTGATGAAAAAATTCCACATCCGGGAGCTCGCGCGCAAAGAGCTCACGAAAAACTGCCCCGCGTGCGGCATCGGAATTGAAGAGAAATGCCATGTAATTCACCCTCTTTCATCATGCGGCAAGGTGCTTGCCGAGATCCTCGACCATCTTCTGGCACCCCGCGAGTTCGCCGGTCTCAATGTATTCATTGGGACGATGGGCGCGGTCGATATTCCCCGGGCCGCAAATCGCGTCGATGCCGGCCTGCTGATAAAGCCCCGCCTCGGTGCCATAGCTCACTGCCGCAAGCGGCTCGTGCCCCGTCAACTGTGGCACACCGCGGGCGCCCGCCTCTTCGTCATAGGAAAAGGCAAGATCGACCGGCCGCTGTAGGTTCATGCCTGCAAGCTTCGGCAATGCGGCCAAAGCACAGGCGAGAAAACCTTTCATGTCGGACGTGCCGCGGCCGTAAAGCTTATCCCCCTGCGCAGGACGAAAGGATCCGAACTCCATTCCCGTTCGCCGGCCGGCACGACATCCATGTGGCCAGACAGAATATAACCCCTGCCCTCGCGCGGCCCGATGGTGGCAAACAGATTAGACCGGCCACCTTCGGGGCCGGGGTGGACCGTCACTTCAGCCCCCGCTGCCAGACAGTACGAACAAATCCAATCGACAATCGCGCTGTTTGGAGTGCCCACGACAGAGGGAAATGCGATCAACCTTGCGAGGATCTCTTCGACGTTCATGGGGACCTTGCCTTCAGAGTTGACCCGTGACAGTCAGGTTAAGCCGAGGCAGGAGTTTTCTCTGCCGAACATAGCTTCGGTTCGGCTGAAGATTTCGCATAGTTGCCGCGAACAAGTGAAACCTGCAGGCCACTGCGTGCAATAGTGTACCTATGTTGCAATCGGCGGTGGAATCAAAGACGCTGTTTGCTCGAGAGTTGGCCTCCGATGAACGGAGCGGATTGAACTGAAATGCAAAGATCAGTGCGCCTGAAATCCTTTGAATTGACAGCGCGGGATATCAACGATGTCGACGTGAGCTTGCTTCACGCGCTGTCGATCGGGGTTGGTTGGCCACACCGGCCAAAGGATTGGGATTTCCTGCGCCGCGCCGGCCACGGCATCGTCGCCGTGGATGGTATCGGACGTGTGTTCGGAAGCGCGATGTGGTTTCCGCACGGTGACGACTTCGCCACCGTCGGCCTGGTGATCACATCGCCCCGCACGCAAGCGCAGGGAAACGCCCGATGGCTCATGGAACAGGTGTTTGAACGCTGCGCCGGCCGCAACTTAAGCCTAAACTCGACCGATGCGGCCTATAAGCTGTACCTGTCGCTCGGCTTCAAGAAGGAAGCAATCGTATACCAGTACCAGGGGGACGTCGCACCGACGCTTCCGACTCTGCCGCCCCTGAACGGTGAATTGAGCGAACCATCAAGCGACGAACTCGATGAGATCACCGCTCTCGATGCGCGGGCCTTCGGCATAGATCGCGGCAAGCTGCTCGCACTGCTTTCGGAAAATGCTTCAACTTCTATATTGCGACGAGGTGGCGAAATTGTCGGCTATTCCATGCGTCACGAGTTCGGGCGCGGCCATGTCGTCGGCCCAATAGTGGCAAGCAATGATCATGACGCAATCCATCTCACAGCCGTGCATTTGAAGCGGCTTGCAGGACAGTTCGCTCGCATCGACACGCGTGACAAGGCGGCCTTTGCCGAATTTCTGCAGCAGTGCCGACTCGCGGTTTCCGAGACGGATACGACCATGTCCAAGGGCCGCCGGTTCCTGAACCGAAAAGACAACGAGCCGTGGGTCTATGGCTTGGCCGGCCATGCGTTGAGCTGAAATACAAGCACCCCAACTGGCGCCTTGCTCCGCGGAGGGTAGCGCATTTCAGTTTTTTCCACGCGTCAAGCTCGATGATGATCTGGCCCAGGAAATACTGTTGCTGAAACTAGTATCCGCTTTTAGTACGAGGATGATGCCGCTCGCGCGGCACTGTCGCCCGTGGTGAGGGTGCAGCGATGATCTGAGCCCGTTTGCGGGTTTGCCGTCCTGGCTGAGGGTTGAGTGTCTCAATCATCAACCCCAGGCCATCATGCAAGACGGCGGTGGAATGAGCAAAGCGCACAGCAGATTGGTCTGTTTGTGCCGTTCCGACGAAGCGGTCTGCATCTCATCATTGCGGAACACAATGCTTCACCGGAGAATCCAAATGACAATCTACAACATTGCTCTTATCGGATTTGGTGGCGTCAATCGCGCTCTCACCGAACTCATTGCTACGAAGAACCCTCTCTGGGAACGAGACCTCGGGTTCCGCCTGAACATCGTAGCTGTCAGCGACCTCTATCTCGGGTCCGTTATTTCGCCGAACGGCCTCGATGCCAAGACCCTGGTTGAAGCGAACTTCGCGAAAGGCGGGTTCGGGCAGCTTTCTGGCGGCACCGCGGAAGCCGACAACGAGGCCATCATCAAGACGGCGCCTGCCGACATCATCGTGGAAGCGACATTTACAAACCCGAAGGACGGCGAGCCAGCTGTTTCGCACTGCCGCTGGGCGCTGCAGTCCGGCAAGCATGTCGTCACCACGAACAAAGGGCCGGTCGCGATCGCTGCCCAGGAACTGAAGGCCCTTGCAAAGGCGAACGGCGTTCATTTCGAATATGAAGGCTCCGTCATGAGTGGAACCCCTGTCATCCGCATGGCGGAAAAGACGCTCGTCGGCGCAGAGGTGAAGGGTTTCGAGGGGATCTTGAACGGTACTTCGAACTTCGTCCTCGGCCGCATGGAATGCGGCCTTGACTTCGCCACTGCGGTCAGGGAAGCCCAGATACTCGGCTATGCGGAAGCCGATCCAACCGCCGATGTGGAAGGCTTTGACGTTCGCCTCAAGGTGGTGATCCTGGCAAACGAGTTGCTGGGGGCAAGCCTCAAGCCCGAAGAAGTCACGTGCACGGGCATCTCCAGGCTTTGTCCTTCCGATATCGAAGCCGCAGCCGCAGCAAATAGCCGTTGGAAGTTAATCGGATCGGCGGTTCGGAATGAAGACGGGACGGTAACTAGCAGCGTTTCTCCGAAGCAGCTTCCCTTCGAGCATCCACTCGCCGGTGTAAACGGCGCGTCCAATGCGGTATCGCTTGACACCGAACTACTCGGTCGCGTCACCATCACCGGCCCTGGGGCCGGCCGGGTTGAGACCGCTTATGCGCTGCTGTCCGATATCGTCGCCATTCACAAAGCCCAGGCAGGCACCGCTACGAAGGAGGCCGCATGATGCAGAGCCTCGCTCTCAGCAAGAAGACCTCCGTAGACGAGATCATTATCAGCAATCCGTTCGACGGCAGCTTTGTCGGAACGGTTTCTGAGACCAGCACGGACAGCGTGAACCTGCTGCTCGAGCGCGCCAATCGGGGTGCGCAGATCGCACGATCCCTGACCCGCCATGAGCGCTCCGCAATTCTCGAAAAGGCGGCAGCAGCTGTTGAAGCCCGAAAGGAGGAATTTGCACTCCTAATCGTGCGGGAAGCCGGGAAGACAATCACCCAGGCCCGCAAGGAGGCTACGCGGTGTGTCAATACGTTGAAGCTTTCGGCGGATGAAGCGAAGCGAAATGCTGGCGAGGTGATCCCCTTTGATTCCTATGCCGGGTCGGAATCCCGTCAGGGCTGGTACACACGGGAGCCGCTCGGCATCATCACTGCGATCACGCCTTACAACGACCCGCTCAATCTCGTGGCCCACAAGCTCGGGCCCGCGATCGCCGGCGGCAATGCCGTACTCCTGAAGCCGTCGGAGCTTACGCCTTTGTCGGCCATCAAGCTGGTGGAAGTGCTACTCGAAAGTGGGTTGCCGGAGGCAGTCATCACGGTAGCTGTCGGCGGGGCAGACCTGGGCAAATCGCTCGTTTCGGCCAGGGACGTTCGGATGATCTCCTTCACGGGTGGTTTTAAGACCGGCGAGGCCATTGCGAAGAGTGCCGGCATCAAGAAGCTCGCGATGGATCTCGGCGGAAATGCACCGGTTATCGTTATGGGAAACAGCGACTTTGACGCGGCGGTTGAAGGATGCGTGTCGGGTGCCTACTGGGCGGCCGGCCAGAACTGCATCGGCACGCAGCGAATTCTGGTCCAGCGCCCCATCTATGAGCGGTTCAAGGCAGACTTCGTCGATCGGACTGCAAAGCTCAAGACCGGTAATCCGATGGACGTAGATACCGACGTGGGGCCAATGATTTCCGAAAAGGCGGTCGCCCGAGCTGCTGCCATGGTCGAGCGCGCAATCGCCGCTGGCGCTACGCTCGTTTGCGGGCACAAGCCCTCCGGCACTCTCTACCCGCCAACAATACTGGAGAATGCGCCAGCAACGTGCGACCTGTGGATTGAGGAGGTCTTTGCACCGATTGTCATCCTGCAGCCGTTCGATGAACTGGATGAGGCAATCCAGCTGGCAAACAGCCCGGAATACAGCCTCCACGCTGGTATCTTCACCAATGATCTGGAGGAGGCTCTCGATGCCGCCAATCAAATCGACGCCGGGGGCGTCATGATCAATGACTCGTCCGACTATCGGTTCGACGCGATGCCCTTTGGCGGCTTCAAATACGGCAGCATGGGACGTGAAGGCGTTCGGTTTGCCTATGAAGACATGACCCAGCCGAAGGTCGTCTGCATCAATCGGCTGAAGCGGTGACAGGCGCCGCTTCCTTCAGCTCAGCTCATCGATGCGTCTAGTTGAGCCCGCCTGCTCAAAAGGCAATCACTGATGCAATGCACCACGCCGGAATTCTGGATCAGGGAGAGTAGAGAATGGGAACTGAACGCATAGAGGCCGACTTGATCGGGTCCCTTCCGATCCCTAGCAATGTTCTGTACGGCGTCCACACCCGTCGAGCCGAGCTCAACTTTGACGTTTCGGGTCTTCGGCTGAAAGACTTTCCCGAACTTATCCAATCTATGGCTATGGTCAAGAAAGCGGCAGCGCTCGCGAACGATGAGCTTGGTCTTCTCCCGGTGGAAAAAGCATCGGCGATCTCCGAGGCCTGCGATGATCTCATCGAGCTGAAGGGTGTCGATGAGAACTTCCCGATCGATATGATGCAGGGCGGCGCTGGCACGTCCACGAATATGAATGTTAATGAGGTTGTAACTAACCTCGCGCTCTTGAAGCTCGGGGCCAATGTGGGCGACTACGCAAAGTTGCATCCCAATGATGATGTGAACCTTTCCCAGTCGACCAACGATGTCTATCCCACCGCGCTCCGTCTGACTATTCTTCGCGCTTGTGACGGACTGATAGCGTCCCAGGTCGGCTTGCGCGACGCATTCCGTGCAAGGGCGAGTGAATATGCGACTGCGCTGAAGGTCGGCCGCACTCAGTTGCAGGATGCTGTTCCGATGACAGTTGGGCAGGAATTTGAAGCATTCGCGGAGCTCATCGACGAAGATATCATCCAACTGCAGTCGGCTTCCAAGCTGTTGAAAGAAGTCAATCTCGGTGGATCTGCGATCGGCACCTCAATCAACGTGCCTCCCGGTTTTTCCGCCGCAGCTTGCGTGCACCTGGCGCAGATTTCGGGGATCCACGTCATTCCAGCCCGAAACCTGATTGAGGCCACATCTGATGCGGGCGGGTTCGTTTCGTTCTCCGGCGTTCTGAAACGAATTGCAGTGAAGCTGACCAAGATCTGCAATGATTTGCGTCTCTTGAGCAGTGGGCCTCGCGGGGGCCTGGGTGAAATCCGACTGCCGCCTGTGCAAGCGGGATCCTCAATCATGCCCGGCAAAGTCAATCCCGTCATTCCGGAAATGATGAACCAGATCGGGTTCCAGGTTATCGGAAATGATCTCACGGTAACGCTCGCGGCCAGCGCGGGGCAGTTGCAACTGAATGCAATGGAGCCAGTGATGGTTCTCAACATCCTTCAGTCCATGCGGATGCTGACGCGGGGGATGGAGATTTTTAAGCAGCGATGCATCGAGGGTATTGAAGTCGACGTCGACCGCTGCAAGGCCCTCCTAGACCAGTCTCTCGTGCTCGCGACGCCGTTGGCAATGCTTATCGGGTATAGCAAGGCAGCGTATCTTTCCAAAAAGGCGCTGACTGAAAAGCGGGAATTGCGGCAGGTTGTGGAAGAGGAAGGAATTTTGGCGCCTGGCCAAATTGACGAGCTCTTTGAAGGCAGCGTTCGCAAAACGTCCCTGAGTTCGTCGGCCTGATAGGGTAGGAAAATGGCTGTTTTTACCGAGCTTTCTGATGAAGATCGCCAGTCGATCACTGCAGCCTATGGGTTTAGGTCGCTTTTGTCAGTGATTGGGATCGCTGACGGCGACAGCGAGACGACCTACCTGTTTCGCGCCAAGGAAGGCGAATTCATCGTTACGCTTTTCGAGAACGGAGCCCAGCCTTTAGATCTGGAAAGAGCTTTCGAAACGATGGAGGCGCTCTATCGAAAGGGCGTCCCCTGCCCCAAGCCGCTGCGCACCCACGACGGCAACGCCACGTGCCGGGCCGCAGGTCGATTGGTTGCGGTCGTCAGCTTCGTACCGGGCTCCTCGTCCAGCATTGCAGGCGCGGCAAAATGCCGAAACCTGGGTCGTGTGATGGCTCAAGTCCATACTGTTTTGGAACGAAAGGCGAAGTGCACATCAACAGATCTACCGTCTGGGGCTATTCACGGCGCGTTGGTCCACGAGAATATCTTTTTCCTTGGAGATGAAGTAAGCGGGGTCATTAACTTCAGACTGCGGCACGATGATACGCTGTTGTCGGAGGTTGCGGATGTGATTGTCGGTTGGGCGGGGGAATCCAACGGAGAACTGAACAAAGAGCGGGCGCGCGCGCTACTGCAGGGTTATGAAGAGGTCCGAAGACTGACCGGCGCGGAAAAAGAGGCATTGCCGGGTTTCATAATGGCTTCAACATCGAAGCGTTTGGCAAGCCAAAAGGAAAAAACCTTCCTACCGGAAATCGCCATGGTAGCTTATCGGTCAGTAACGCCCGACATTCTAGGCTGATCGACCGGCTTCAACCCCATGAAATATCTTCTCGATCGAACTGACGAACAGATACTCGTCGAATTGAAAGCCAACGCCCGGATCTCGCACGCGGAGTTGTCGGCGAAGGTGAATCTTTCGCGCAACGCCGTGCGAGTGCGGATCGAGCGACTGGAGCGACAAGGCTTCATCAAAGGATATACGATCGTGACCGGCGATGGGAGTAGCCAACACGTTACGACCGCACTGATCTTCGTTTACCGGCACGATCGCATGAGGGGCGGCGACGTCATCCAGGCGCTGCGGAAAATCCCGGAAGTCGTCGCTTGCGACGTTATGACCGGCGACTTCGATCTCCTCGTCAGGGTCGAGTCTCCCGAGGCTGATCGCATCCGGCAGATTTGGCAGCTGATAGCTGAGATGCCCGGGGTGCGCGATACACTGACTGCCTTTGCTCTCTCCTCGGTAATCCGAAAATAGAGCGCCGCAAACAAAGGCACATCTTGTTTTGACGTCGCCCGAAAGGATCAGCTGTGCCTCGACATCGAGCGCGTGGATGGGTTTGTTAACGCCCTTCTTAAGCCGACATTCAGGCGAGATAAATTGTCGCCTTCAGGTGAAATGAGGCATGCTTCTGACGCAGGCCCGCCCCGGCCGCATGGCACTACCAAGAGGTTCAAATGACGATAACCGAACGAGGAACCCAGTTCTATATTGGCGGGGAGTGGCAAGAACACGCGGACGCAACGAGTCTGCCCGTCGTTGATCCCGCCTCGGAACGGATTGTCGGACATATCGCCGCCGGAGAGGCAAACCACGTCGATCTCGCGGTTGCGGCAGCGCGCAAGGCCTTCCCGGCCTTCTCTCAATCATCTGTGCCCGAGAGGCTTGAGCTCCTCGGCAGGGTGCATTCGCTCCTGAAGGAGAGAGCGGAGCTGTTCGCCGAAGCGCTCGTGATGGAGATGGGGGCGGCGATCAGCTTTGCGCGGGCCTCGCAGGTTCCTTTTGCCGCGGAACACATTCGTGTCCAGATGGAGGTGCTCGAGAACTACCGGTTCGTGACGGTCGATGGGCGCACCGCAACGGCCAAGGAGCCGATCGGCGTTTGCGCCCTGATCACCCCGTGGAACTGGCCACTCTACCAGATCACCGCCAAGGCCGCCCCGGCCATCGCGGCGGGCTGCACCGTCGTCCTCAAACCTAGCGAGCTGTCCCCCTACAGCGCCTTGCTCTTCGCCCAACTGATGCATGATGCCGGCACTCCGCCAGGCGTGTTCAACCTGGTCAATGGCACTGGAGAGAGTGTCGGCGCAGCTCTCTCCAGCCACCCAGAGGTCGACATGATCTCAATCACCGGCTCGACGCGTGCGGGGGTACTCGTCGCGCAGGCGGCGGCCCCGACGGTCAAGCGGGTGGTCCAGGAACTTGGCGGCAAATCACCCAACATCCTGCTCGATGATGCTGATTTCGCCGAGGCGGTACCGAAAGGCGTCCTTGCCGGAATGCGCAATGTCGGCCAGTCGTGCAGCGCCCCGACACGCATGCTCGTGCCCGCCCATCGGCTCGCCGAGGTCGAGGATCTGGCCAGCAAAACCGCACATGCCATCCGCGTCGGCGATCCGAGGGATCCGGCGACCACGATGGGGCCCATCGCCAATCGCGCCCAGTATGAGCGGGTGCAGACCATGATCCGGGCGGGAATCGACGAAGGCGCGAAGCTCCTGTGCGGCGGACTGGGACGCCCGGCAGGTCTCGATCGAGGCTTCTTCACGCAGCCGACGATTTTTTCCGAGGTTCGGCCAGAGATGCGCGTCGCTCGCGAGGAGATCTTTGGGCCGGTCCTTGCGATCATGCCCTACCGGGACGAAGAAGAGGCAATCACGATCGCCAACGACACGGTCTATGGACTGGGAGCCCATGTCCAGTCCCCGGATCCGGAGCGGGCTCGACGAGTCGCCGCGCGGATCCGCGCCGGGCAGGTTCACATCAACTATCCGGCGTGGGACGGGACGGCCGCGTTCGGTGGCTACAAGCACTCGGGCAATGGGCGCGAATATGGCGTGCACGGGCTTGAGGAGTATCTCGAGACGAAGTCCATCCTGGGCTATTGACCACCCGGTTCCGAACAAGCCGCTTGCCAGGGCGGCGGCTTCAGCGCTTGTCGAAGCATCGTTAGGAAGGCAGTAGTCCGGGCGCTTCGCCCGTGACGCGAGCCGAGCATCGCGACGATGTCGGCCGGTGGGAGCTTCCAGTTGGGCAGCACCTGCTGCAGCCGTCCGTCAGCGAGATCTTCTGCCACGTTCCACTCGGAACGGATCATGATGCCCTGACCGGCAAGCGCCCACTCGCGGATGACGGCACCATCGTTGCTCGACATGACCGGATTGACGCGCACCGTCGCCATCTCCTGTCGCGGCCCCTTGAAGCGCCACAGCGTCACGTCCTCGTCGTTTTCCCGAACGGCAAGACAGCGATGTTGAGCAAGATCGGCGGGCGCTGAAATGGGCGGTGCCGAGTCGAGGTACCTCGGACTTGCGCAGAGTATTCGAGGGTTCGGCGCCAGTGTCGTGACGACCTGGTCCAGATGCCCCGGCGCCCCAATGTGAACAACGACATCATAGCTTTCGACGAGCAGAGCCGCCGGATGATCGGACAACTGCAGCGTAGCGGTCGCGCCGCCGTGCTCTCGTGCGAACGCTTCCACGACCGGGGCCACATAGAGCCGTCCAAAGCCGTGTGGTGCGGCGACCCTGAGGTGCCCGCGAACCGCGCCTCTGCGATCAGCTAGGGCTTCGGCAAGCGAATCGATGGTCTCGCTGACGATAACGCTGTGAGAAGCAACCAACGAGCCCTCTTCCGTGAGGCGCAGCCGCCGTCCGGACCGATCGATCAGCCGCACCCCGACCTTCTCTTCCAGCGCTCGCAGGCGCTGTGTCACTGCCGGAGGCGTGACGTTCAGCTTTCTCGCGCTTTCCGCGAGAGATTTCGAGCCTGTCAGCACCGAAAAGAAGGCAAGGTCATCGGACGTCAACATTAATGAACACCTGAAGCAAACATTCACTTGTCATTAATTGTCATCTTTATGGTTTGACTGCAAGGTGAAATCCCGAATTGGAGATCAGATCATGGTCCAAGCGACGATCGAGCCCACACCCCGGCTGGCCGCCTCGACCAGCCTTGAGGACCTGGAAACACCCTGCTTGGTCCTGGACGCTGGCCGAATGGACAGGAATGTTCAGCGGCTCAGAAGCCGACTTGACGCCATGGGAGTGGCACTCCGGCCGCATTTGAAGACCGCCAAGTCGATCGAAGTGGCACGGCGGGTGATGAGCTCGCCGGCGGGACCGGCAACTGTCTCTACCCTGAAGGAGGCTGAACAGTTCGCGGCGGCAGGCGTCCGGGACATGATCTATGCAGTCGGCATCGCTCCAGCGAAGCTCGCGCGTGTCGCGGAGCTGCGCGCAAGCGGCGTCGATCTCGTGGTCACTCTGGATACTGTTCAGCAGGCGCGAGCGGTGGCCGAGGCGTCTCGGCGGTCCGGGACGCGCATCCCGGCCATGATCGAGATCGATTGCGACGGCCACCGCTCCGGTGTGCGACCCACTAACCAGGCGCAGCTGGTGGAAATCGGGCAGGCGCTGACGGCAGGTGCTGAGCTGCGTGGAGTCCTCACCCACGCCGGCGACAGCTATAAGGGCGGAGGTGTCGAGGCGCTGCGGCTCTCCGCGGGGACGGAACGATCGGCCGTCGTGGAGGCGGCGCGCATTCTGCGGACCGCGGGGCTGCCCTGCCCGGTCGTCAGCGTCGGCTCGACACCGACGGCCCATCACGCGACGGATCTCGCTGGAGTGACGGAAGTCCGCGCGGGCGTCTTCGTCTTCTTCGACCTGGTGATGGCTGGGCTCGGTGTCTGCCAAATCGAAGACATCGCACTCAGCGTGCTTGCGACCGTCATCGGACACCAGCGCGAGAAAGGGTGGATCATAACTGATGGCGGATGGATGTCGCTGTCGCGGGACCGTGGCACTGGTAAGCAGGCCGTCGACCAGGGCTATGGTCTGGTCTGTGACGTGGATGGCACGCCCTATCAAGACGTCATCGTTGCCGACGCGAACCAGGAACACGGAATCGTCGCCGTGCGTCCCGGATCGAACGCACGTCTGCCGGATTTGGCGGTCGGAGACCGGGTGCGGATCCTGCCAAACCACGCCTGTGCGACCGCTGCGCAGCACGAAACCTATCACGTGGTCCGCGGCCGCTCGCACGCTGTCGAGACCCGCTGGACCCGCTTCGGAGGCTGGTGATGCCCAAGTCCATGACTGTGAATACCGATCGAGCACCAAGCCCGGCGGGCCACTACTCACAAGCGAAGCTCGTCGGTCAGCATCTCTACATTTCGGGTCAGCTCCCGATCCGCACGGGTGGAGAGGCCCTGGCGGATAACAGCTTCGAGACCCAGGCGGCGCAGGCCCTCGACAACTTGCTGGCGATTCTGGAAGCCGCAGGCGGAACCGCGGCCGATCTCGTTAGGGTGACCGCCTACATCGTCGGCGTGGCCAATTGGCCTCGCTTCAACCAGGTTTATGCGGCGCGACTAGGGGATTCCCGTCCGGCTCGTACCGTCGTTCCGGTGCCGGAACTTCACTATGGCTATCTCGTCGAAGTCGATGCGATAGCCGTCATTGCCTCAGATGCTCCTGCCGGAGGGGCAGGAAACAGGGCCGTATAAATCGGCCGCCAAAGTTCAGGTCAGCCCCATGTCTCCAATTGTCAAACGCATACAGAACGATCAAGAGCTTCCCGCCAAGGCGGATGCCGTGGTCATCGGCGGCGGCATCGTCGGCGCAACGGCAGCTTTCCTTCTCGCGGAGCGGGGACTGTCCGTCGCCCTGGTCGAAAAGGGCCATGTCGGAGGCGAGCAGTCGAGCCGCAACTGGGGCTGGTGCCGGCGGCAGAACCGGGACGAGCGCGAGCTGCCGCTCTCGGGCGTCGCTTTGCAAGTTTGGGATGAGTTTGCGGCGAAGATCGGAGAGGACGTCGGCTTCCGCCGATGCGGCCTGCTCTACGCTACCGATGATCCGCGGCAGCTGGCGGAATGGGAAGCATGGCGTGACATGGCTCGCCCGTTCAACGTCAATACCAGGATGCTGAGCGCCAAGGAAGCGGCTGCCGCGATTCCGGCGAACGGCCGCCGATGGCTCGGCGGAGTGCATTCGATCGATGACGGCAAGGCCGAACCCGCCATCGCCGCGCCGACGATCGCGGATGGCGCTCGCAAATTCGGGGCGACCATCCACCAGGAGTGCGCCGCCCGAGGGCTCGATCTGGTCAATGGCGCGGTGGCCGGGGTGATCACCGAAAAAGGAACCATCCGGACACAAGCCGTTCTCTGCGCCGGCGGCGCCTGGACGTCGATGTTTTGTCGCCAGTACGGAGTTCTGTTTCCGCAGGCGAGCGTGCGTCAGACGGCGCTTCGTACGCGACCCACAAGGGATCTGGGTGAGGCGATCTATACGCCGCAGTGTGCGTTGACCCGTCGGTTGGATGGCAGCTACACGCTTGCGATCAGCGGCAGGGCGATGCTCGACATCACCCCGCAAGGCATTCGCTACGCCCGCTGGTTCATGCCGATGTTCCTGGCGCGTCTGAAAGCGATCCAGATCGGTGTCGGCAAATCCATGTTCCGTGGACCGGAAGCGCTCGCGAGTTGGAACAAGGATACGCAATCGCCCTTCGAGCGAATGCGCGTTCTCGACCCAACGCCGAGCCGCCGTACGATCGCGGCTATTCTGAAAGGTGTCACGGAGCAGTTCCCTGCGCTGGCGGGCATCGAAGTCGCCGACAGTTGGGGAGCCTATGTGGATTGCACGCCGGACGCGGTGCCGGTCATCTCGCCGGCCGATGGTGTGAAGGGCCTATACCTGGCCGCGGGTGGCTCCGGCCACGGCTTCGGACTCGGACCGGGTATCGGCCGCCTGGCAGCTGACTTGGTTGCTAACGATAAGCCTTGCGTTGACCCCACGCCCTTCCGGCTGTCGCGCTTCTTTGATGGCTCCAGAATCAAGGTGGGCGGGATTTGATGATGTCCGATAAGATGACGCGCGTGAGGGCGGCGCAACAGATTTCGACTTGATCGCCTAGGCGAGGAGCCCGAAGCGTCACCTGTTCGCCAGCGACGCGGGCGCCAACTCGGATATGAAACGGCGTGAGTCGGTTCCGCCCGCTGGCCTTCGTCGGAGCCGCCCGACGATGCACCACATCGCCTTCGCCACTCCTCCTCGTCAGCAAACGGTATCGACAATGGGTCGGGATCAACGCACCTTGGATAAGCTCTAGTGGCGGTGTTGGCGGCAGCAATTGCTCTAGCTCCATAGGAGACCGAAATTCGACCGGGCGCTCGCCGTGTAGCCCGGATCGGCCTCGTCGGCGGCTGCAACGCTTTGGCCCTTCGAAGGGCGCCAAGCTATGGACATGCCTGCGAGCTCGCCGCCGATGGCGATTTCCTCGTAGTCCAGTCCGCCAGCTTCGCCCTGCGCGTCGCCACGGGCGAATAAAACCGCCAATTCAATTCGGGGATGGAGCCGATCGGAAGGGCTTGCCTGCCGGCTCGCTCCATTCCCGCGAAACGAGGAGACAATGCACCTCGAAACGGCATCGCTCCCTCGAATGATCAGGTGACTGTGACGAGATTTTCCGCACCGTCTCGATTGTCTTCCAAACTCCGACATCGCCGGGCTTCATGACGAAGCTGTCGCCCGCGCGATAAATAACCGGCTCCTTACCCTTTTCGGTCAATTCGATCACGCCATGGACGAGATGGCAAAATTCAAACGTTTCGCCCTTGATGGAGTGCGTTTCGCCGGGCGTCGCCTCGAAGACGCCGGTGTTGACTCTGCTCTCCTTGGCGGTGTCCTGCAACCAGGTCTTGAAAGCGGGGCTGCCCGCGGTGAGGCGATCCGGGTCGGCAGTTCTACGCTTCGGTTCAAATGATGGATTCGGTCGACGGTTTTCAGTAGGACATCTAGTTCTCCATTATTTACCTGAGTGAAAGTGATATCCGCGTCGTCGCTAGAAAAAGGATGCATCGTCATCCATTCCGCTAGCTTCCCTCTGCGCGTCTCCCCAACGGCTTCCTCTGGATCTGGCCCCCCGATCAGATTGCGCCGACTTTGACTTTTGAACCATCAACGACACGCGACAGGCGGAAGGAGCTGGGGTCGACACACGGGGTATCATTGGCAACCAGGTCGGCAGCCAAGCGGCCGATACCGGCCCGAGCCCGAAGCCGTGGCCGGAGCCGCCCGCGGCCAGGTAAAGGCCCTTCACACCATCGGCCGGCTTCGACGAGATAGCCATAGTGAAAACTCTGCCTTAAGCTCTCGTGCCGCCGACTGTCACTTCCTTACGTCGCCACCGGTGGTGTCTCCCCGCCCAGTACTTTCTGGAAGACCTCGGCGTCCACATTTGCGCCGCTCAAGATAAGGCCGACTTTTCTGCCGCGCATGACAGAGGCTTCCTTAAGCAGCGCCGCAAGTGACGCGGCGCCGGCACCCTCGGCGACATTGTGGGTCGCGCGGTAGATGAGGCGCATCGCTTCGGCGACCTCCTCGTCGCTGACGGCGACGATCCGTGAGGCGCCCTTCGAGTACATTGCGAAAGCTTCTTCGACGGGAATGCGCACGGCCATGCCGTCGGCGAACGTCAGCGCCGTTTCGGTTTCGATCAGCCGTCCGGCCTCGAAGGAGAGCTTCGCGGCCGGCGCGTGCGTCGAAACTACGCCGATCACTTCCGTCTTCAGGCCCAGGGCCTCGCGCGCGGTGATGACGCCGCAAATCCCCGAGCCGCAGCCGATGGGCACATAGACGGCATCGAGATCGGGCACCGCGGTGAAGAGTTCCAACCCATAGCTTGAGACACCCCGGACGATCTCCTCGTGAAAGGGCGGTACCAGGAATAGGCCGGTTTCGGCGGCAAGGCGCCGGGCTTCGGTACGGGCCTCGTCGAAGTCGCGGCCGTACTCGATGACCTCGCCGCCAAAGGCCCGCATGGCTGCGTTCTTCTCGACCGAATTGCCGTGCGGGACAACGATTTTGGCGGCAAGACCGGCTGCCCGCGCAGCACGGGCCTGGCTCTGGCCATGATTCCCGCGCGTTGCCGTGACGATTCCCCTGGTCGAACGCCCGCTGCGGCGGAGCCAATCCATAAAGGTGATTCCGCCGCGGACCTTGAAAGCGCCGGCCGGCGTATGGTTCTCGTGCTTGATCCAGACCACGGCCCCTGCCATTTCCGAGATCTGCGGCCACACGTATTGCGGTGTAGGTGACATATGCCGGTAAACGAGTGCGGCGGCTTCCTCGAGGTCCTTGCGTGCGAACAGATGCATGCCTTGCTTCCATGTTTCTTCGACGCGTAACCAGCGTCGTTTATCAGTCCAATAACGTGGTGAAGGTCTCTGCCACCTACGGCATCTCCACGTCTACTTTGCCTGAGTATTGCATCAGCTTCTCAGGTTCGGACCCGCCAGGCGGAACGCCTTGGCGGCGCACCAGACCCCACCTACAATATCGGCGCTTCTTCAGGTAAATATGGGAAGCGCCCCTGCCTTGGCACTCTTTCCGCCAGTCCCGACCGCCCATTCCGGTCTGCACGCTCTCCAAAACCCCTTCGGGCCGGCGCAGTCATGGGGCTATGGCGGCGCAGGGGCTGTTTGGTGCGACAGTGGCGCTTGTTATTCTGACGATCAATTGTGGATCGATGACGCCTCTCATGTCCGGCCCTCAGTGATCTCGCGCACTGCCGCGATGGCCTCGTCGACAGCGGCACGGTTGACATCGAGATGGGTGACCCAGCGCATGCGCCCACCGGGCCAGAAACTCGCCGCGATGCCGAGTTCACGTAGCGCCTCGGACAGCCGGGTCGCCAGATAGGGCGCGAGCTCGACAAAGACCACGTTTGATTGCGGCGGGGTCACCTTCAGCCCCTCAATTCCCGCAAATGCTTGCGCGAGCACCCGAGCATTGGCGTGGTCCTCGGCCAGCCGGTCGACGTGGTGGTCGAGCGCGTACAGCCCAGCCGCCGCAATTATCCCTGCCTGCCGCATTCCGCCGCCAAGCATCTTCCGCCACCGGCGCGCACTGGCGATCAATGGGGCATCGCCGACCAGCACTGATCCGAGCGGCGCCCCCAGCCCCTTTGAAAGGCACAGCGACACGCTATCGAAGCCCTCTGCCAGGTACCCGACATCAACGCCGAGCGCCGCAGCCGCGTTGAACAGCCGCGCACCATCGAGATGGGTGGCGAGCTTCCGCTCCCGCGCAAATTCGAGGACCTCGGCCAGATGATCGCGCGGCAGGACCCGCCCGGCGAACGTGTTCTCGATGGTGACCAGTCGCGTGATCGCAAAATGCGGATCGTCGTCCTTCACCGCGGCGTGAAGGTCCTCGATGGGGATTGTCCCGTCGGCGCGCACCGGCAAGGGTTGCGGCTGGACCGAGCCCAGCACCGCAGCGCCTCCGGCTTCCCACAGATAGGTATGAGCTCCGGTTGCGCAGAGAAATTCCTCGCCGCGCTGGCAATGGCTCATGATCGCAGCGAGATTGGACATGGTGCCGGTTGGCATGAACAGTCCCGCTTCCTTGCCGAACAGTGCGGCAAGTCGGGCCTCGAGCGCCTTGATCGTGGGATCGTCGCCAAGGACATCGTCGCCCACCTCGGCGGCAGCCATCGCCGCACGCATGCCAAGGGTTGGACGGGTGACCGTATCGGAACGGAAATCAAGGCGGATGACAGGTGTTTGCATAGTCCAGGTCCCTGGGTGCGGCTGTCTTGGTGATACAGCCAAACGACTGGGCCGGGCTATCGAATTTTGCTGACGGCTTTTGGTGATGCAGGATCACCAATGAGGCGATCAGTATTTCCTCGATTGACGACTGGCGCGACGGTTTATTGTGACCGAGAACTGATACCAAGGCGCATTGAGCAGCACCATGGGCCCGCTGGTTCAGTCCGATGGACATGATGCGCCACGGCTGGATGAGCTTGTTCCATGCAGCGCAGCAATGGGCGACGATATCGTTGTAGTCCTTGAAGATGCGGTTCGAGAGCCAGTTGTCGCGCATGAACTGCCAGACGTTCTCTACGGGGTTCAGTTCCGGCGAGCGCGGCGGCAGGAACATCATGGTAATGTTGTCGGGTACCTTGAGCTTCGGCGTGACGTGCCATCCGGCCAGATTACGGCCCGGCTGATTTCGGCGAGGTGCCCCTGCATGGCTTCGGTGTCGCGCCAAGGTAGCACGAGGCCGACGCCCTTGCCCTTCCCGGACAGATGGCGCCGAAGATGTAGGCCCACATGGTTCGCTGGTCCGCGGACGCGGATGGCCGGGTTCCGCGACGCGCCCAACGCCGCGTAATCCAGTTCTTCGGCCTATCCGCGCTTCGTCGGCCCACCACAGTCGATGTCCGTGCCCTGCGGGAGCTTGGCTCTGATTTCTGCCAGAGGGGCGGGGAAGTCTTTTTTAGAAGCGGCCGCCTCGATGTCGTTCTGCGCGTTGTGGCCTGGGCGGGCCGAGAGCTTGGCGAAGCCGAACGCCTTCAACTCACGCCCGACCGTCGTCTCACCGATCGAGATGCGGAATTCCTGAAAGATCCACTGCACCAGATCCTTGCGCCGCCAGCGGACGACACCGCGGAGCGAGGGATCCGCCCGCTCTCGACGATCTTCGCCAGCGCCTGGCGCTGCGCGTGGTTCAACTTCGCCCGACCGCGGGGCCCTTGCGATACGCAAGTCCGTCGGGGCCGCGCGTGTTGAAGCGCAGGACCCAATCCCGCACGATCTGCAGAGCCACGCTGCCGATCCGCGCAGTACCCGAGCCGCCGTCATAAATTGTTGCAAGAGCCAGCAACCGCCAGGACTGATTGGCATCCTTCGCCTGCCGTGCAAGTTGCCGAAGAGCTGCACCGTCGAAAGCAACAAAACCGCTGAACCCATTGCCAACCTCCTGTTTAGCAGCATGGATTTCAGATTCCTGCCTTCTTGGGATCCTATGAGAGTCGGAAGCGGCGCTCGTCGGTCATACCTAAGCAATCCTACGTCCGCCTCCTCCGGAAGCCTTGAGCTGGTTGGTGACTGCACGCCAGCATGAACTCCCGAATGGAGGCAGGCGAGCGGGTCGCTACCAGCCGCTCCAAAGATGACGGGGTAGCGTGTAGAGTTCAGTCAGGGTTTCCACTGCGCTCCCCCCGATCGAAGAATTTTGTCGATTTCCCCTCCAGCCCCCTGTTCCGCCACAGAATCCGCAATATCCGTTTCAGTGACAACGGCCTCCTCAAATGTGCAGTCAGCCAATAGCCTGGCTCGCCAAGCAGAAAGTTCGAACCGCCGATATCTGAGACCGGCCTTTTGCACCCCGAACCATCGCAATGACTCCGCCCTCGTGAGGCAGCCCGCAGCCTTCGAGCAATGAGGAAAGGCCGCTTTGTTCAGGGATGTCGATGCGCACGAAACGACCTTCCTTGCCGGAGAGGATGAAGGCAATCAAATCCCTCGCCTGTGCCGCGTTTTCTGCCACGACCGGGCCGATGACTTCACCCATCCCGAAAAAACGCGTGGCCGCGAAGGCGACGATATCGCCATCGTTCCGGATAACGGCGAAGGGACCCTCCTTCACCAGCGCATCGTGGAGCGCATTGCGGTCGGCGCCGAAAGCCGCGCGATCGAGCGCTTTGATTGCCGGCAGGGCGTCGGGCCCGATCCACGCGACATTTTCAGGTGTATCGACGCGGCCAATAACGCCCTGGTGGCGGACGATTTGATGCGTCGTAACGAACCCCAGCTTTTCGTAAAGAGGTAAGCCGTCACTTGTTGCGGTCAAACGGCATTCCCGATCACCGGCGAGTTCCATCACGGCGCTGGTCAATTGTCTTCCGAGTCCCCGGCCCCGCTGGCTTTCATCGACTATAATCATGTTGATGGCTGAGCAGGTGTCGCCGAAGGGAGTCATGAGAGCTGTGCCTACGACACGATCACCCACAAGGGCAACCCGCCCCTCGCTCAGCGACCATATCATCTCCCAATCTTCTCTCCTGTGTGCCCAGCCCGCTGCACGTGACAGAGCCAAAGCACCATCCAAATGGTGAGCCTCGAAAGGCGCGAGAGCGAACGTTTCGGTTTGCATGGGTTGATCCGTTTCATTGGTATCCACGCTCACCTTGGAAACAACGGCAGGGTTTTACCGCCTCGGGTGAGCGATGAGATCTCAGGCTGTACTGCGACAACAATGAAGCGCAAGCTCTTTGTTAAAGGGCATACTGCTGGAAGCACGAGTTGGGCTGGGCGAATAATCGCCCAGCCCATTTTCGGGCGTTGCGGACCGGCAGACCTCCCCTGCCAAGGCACTCCAACCCGCATGGAAATTGAGTAATGTGCGTCGGAACGGTCTTTTCGGTGCAACAATTAAGTGATGGTGACGTAGATTTTCCGTACCGTCTCGATTGTTTTCCAGACCCCGACATAGCCGGGCTTCATCACGAAGCTGTCGCCCGCGCGATAAATGACCGGGTCCTTGCCCTTCTCTGTCAGCTCGACCACTCCCTGCAGGATGTGGCAGAATTCAAAGGTTTCGCCCTTGATGGAGTGCGTCTCGCCGGGAGTGGCCTCCCAGACGCCGGTATTCACCTTGCCCTCTTTGTCGCTGTCCTGCGCCCAGGTCTTGAAGGCGGGTGCACCGGCGATAAGGCGATCCGGCGCGGGGGTCGCGTGCTTCGGTTCGAACGAAGGATTTGGGTCGATCGATTTGAGTAGTGACATCCAGTTCTCCAATTTATCAGAGTGAAAGAAAATTCGCGTCGTAAGTTAGTCAAGATGGATGTGATGTCGGCTCCGACCGCGCTACGAGATTGTCATTGCGGTAGAAGGAAGCGGTCGGAAGCGCCGGGTACCTACCAGCTTGCGGCGATGTATTTTGTTTCGAGATATTCAAGCATGCCGTGGTGGCTTCCTTCTCGGCCGAGGCCGCTCTGCTTCATGCCGCCAAACGGTGCGGCAGCGTCGGAGACGACGCCTCGGTTGATTCCGACCATGCCGCTTTCCAGCCGTCCGGCGACCGAAAGCGCGCGTTTGAGGTCGCTGCTGAACACATAGGAAACCAGGCCGTATTCGGTGTCGTTGGCCATCTGGACGACCTCGTCCTCGGTTTCAAATGCAATGACTGGCGCAACCGGTCCGAAGATTTCTTCGCGAAGGATCTCGGCATCAGGAGAAACGTCAGCCAGTACGGTAGGGGGGTAGTAAAAGCCGTCGCGGTCCAAGCGGCTGCCGCCGGTAACCAGGCGGGCCCCCTTGGCAATGGCGTCGTCCACCAGGCGTTCCACCTTGGCGACCGCGGCCTCGGTGATCAGTGGCCCGAGCTGCGTCTCCGAAGCCAGTCCTGGTCCGACCTTGAGTGCGGCCATCTCTTCCGCGAACCGCCGCGTGAACTCCGCCAGAATCCCCTTCTGCACATAGAAGCGATTCGCGGCAGTGCATGCCTCGCCGCCGTTGCGCATCTTGGCAACCATTGCTCCGGCGACCGCCGTCTCCAGGTCGGCATCGTCGAAAACAACGAAGGGCGCATTGCCGCCGAGTTCCATGGAACAACTGACGACCTGGTCCGCAGCCTCGCGCAGCAACGTCCGACCGACGCCTGTCGAGCCGGTAAACGACAGCTTCCGTACCCGCTTGTCATGCAGCATGGCGCTGACCACGGGTCCGGCCTTCTTCGTTGTCACGATGTTGACCACCCCGGCCGGAACGCCGGCCTGCCGCATGATCTCGCCGACCGCGAGCGCCGTCAGTGGGGTCTCAGCTGCGGGCTTCAGGATGCATGTGCAGCCCGCGGCCAGTGCGGGCGCGATCTTCCGGGTCGCCATTGCCGCGGGGAAGTTCCAGGGCGTCACCAATACGGCGATACCAATCGGCTCATGGTTGACGATGATATGGTTGGCGCCAGAGGGCGCAGGTCCGAATTCGCCCGGCGTCCGTACAGCTTCCTCGGCGTACCAGCGGAAAAACTCGGCCGCGTAGGCGACCTCCGACCTGGCGTCCGCAAGTGCCTTGCCGTTCTCCACGGTGATGAGTTGCGCCAGCCATTCCGCCTTTTCGAGCACAAGATGAAAACACTTCATCAAAACGTCCGAGCGATGCCGCGGCGAAGTTGCCTTCCAAGCCGCAGAGGCCTTTTCCGCTGCATCGACCGCGGATATACCATCGGCAACATCGCCATCGGAAACGCTGGCGACTATATCTCCAGTCGAGGGGTCGACCACTTCAAATGTGCGGTTTTCTTTTGCCGAAACCCATTCGCCGCCGATGAACAGTTGCGTAGGAGCATCGCGAACTACGGCAGCCGAGGCGGGAGTGATAAGCGGAGTAGTTTTTTGCGCGGGAGTTGGTTTCACGTTCAGCACCTTTGCTACCAATCAGGTTGACACACGATCAATATAAGATTGGTCTCACGATTGGTGTCAATATAGATCAAATTGGTTGCATTGAAAATTGCGAGGCTCATGAACGTGGCTGCAACTTTTGAGCCTTTGAGGCCGAGGTCGGTGGGTGTCCGAGCATGAGCGCTACTCTAAGACACAAACCGCCTCAGCACTCGAACATCCTGCCTGCACTGAGTTCCTCAGCGCGCTGAAAGGCCAACGTGGCAATTGCAGTGTCCTGGACACCTGTACCGGTGAGATCGGCTATTGTGATGTCTGCATCGCGAGTGCGTCCGACCTTCCGGCCGGCAATAATTTGGCCTAGCTCCGGAAAGTCCGTGTCGCTCGCAAATAGCCCAGCCTCCATGGCATGATGAAGTTCACCCAGCCTCCGCGTCTGTTTCAGGCTGTCCGCCACATAAATGTCTGCGCGCGCAATGGAGACCGGGTCGATCTCGTTTTTATGTTCGGCATCGGAGCCCATGGCCGTCACGTGCTGCCCGGGTTCGAGCCAGGAGGCATCAAGAATCGGGCGGCCCGCGGGTGTCGTTGTCACAATGATATGGGAACCCGACACCGCTTCCTTTGGATCCGCGAATGCTGTAACCGGCATGCTGTGCTCGAGTTTCAATTGTTCGACGAGCGCCTCCGCCTTGGAGTAATCACGCGCCCATATACGGACTTCCTGGATTGGTCTCACCAGAGTGAGTGCTTGGAGTTGCAGCCTTGCCTGTACTCCGGCGCCGAAGATGGTTGCGATGGAAGCATCGTGTCTCGACAGGTGTTTTGCCGCGACTGCACCGGCGGCAGCTGTCCTGACGTCGGTCAGGTAGCCATTGTCGAGAAGCAGTGCCTGAATCAGCCCGGTTTTACTTGAGAGCAAAACCATCATCCCGTTTGTACTCGCAAGGCCGAGCTTCGGATTGTCAAAGAAACCAGGGCTGATTTTGATCGCGAAGCCGCTCAAGCCTGGAATATACGCGGTTTTCACATCGACTTCGCCTCTGCTCTCAGGCACATCCAGACGCAGAATGGGCGGCATCTCCACCGCATTGTCGACCGCCAGCGCGCGAAACGCGCCTTCCGTGCACTTAACCGCATCGACGTCGAGCGGAATGATCTGTCTGAGCTCAGGCTCGGTAAGTATTCTAATAATAGGCATCAGCCCACCTCAGTTGCTATATGCGTCCGTTGATGATTTTTCGATGCAACGTCATGTCGATATTCTGACCCGACAATATGACTGCTGCCGGACCTTTAAGATGAGCCAGCTTGCCGGAAAGCAGCGCCGCGATACCAACTGCGCCAGCGCCTTCGACAATCTCACGCTCTTGCTCGTACGCGTGCCGCACACCGGCAGCTATCTCGCGTTCATTGACGAGGACGATGTCGTCGAGAAGGGTTTTGCACATCGGGAAAGTCCAGGCGTTACCCAAGCCGATTCCACCGCCGAGCGAGTCGGCCAGACTGCGATACTCCTTCACCTGCACCGGGTGGCCGGCGTCGATGCTAGCCTTCATGGCTGCCCCCCGGTCCATAGTGACGCCGATTACCTTGGCCTGGGGTCGCATGGCCTTTACGGCTGCCGCGACGCCTGCGGCCAACCCACCTCCAGAAAGAGGAACAAGAACGGTCGCGACCTCGGGCATCTCCTCGACGATTTCAAGCCCGACCGTTCCCTGGCCGGTGATGACGTGAGGATGATCAAAAGGCGGGATCATGCTGAGCCCTTCCTCTGCAACCAGCCGTTCGACTTCCGCTTGTGCGTCGTCCTGCGAAGAACCCACTATCCGTACTGTTGCGCCCAGCCGTCGGATTTCCGAGACCTTGTTTTCGGGTACCAGACGCGACATGCAAATGGTCGCGCCGGATCCGACTGCCCGGGCAGCAAGGGAAAGTGCCCTTCCGTGATTGCCGGTTGAGGCTGCGATGACGCCGCGGTCGCGCTCCAACTGGCTGAGTTGAAGAACTGCATTTGTTGCACCCCGGAGCTTAAAGCTACCGGTCGATTGGCGATGCTCGAGCTTCAAGCTGACCTGCACTCCGGTGCGTTCGGAAAGCGATGTCGATATCGTCAGAGGAGTACGGAGGACGTGACTGGCGATGCGCTCACGTGCCTGCTTGATCAGGTCATGGCTAATCATTCCGTTATATTTCACCTGCTTAAACCGGTCATGATCGGCGGAGTGGTCCCGGCTCCTCATCGGAGGTGATGACGCAGCAACTCGGCGCGACCGCCCAGTTCATCGTACGCCACCGAGTTGGTGGCACCGTCGAACAGCCAGATGCTATGTGAATCACAATCAGGAGCCTGCTGCAGAAACAGGTAAGGTTATTGCGCGCGCCGCCATTTCACAAAGCTGGCGGTCGCGCGCACTTCACCGATTTGCGCGGATGTCGGCGCGATCAGTCGCGCGCGACCCAAAGCTTGCGTGTGGTCTCGATAACCCGCCATGTGCCGACGAAGCCGGGGTGCATCACAAAAGCGTCACCAGCGCTGATCCTGCGGGGCTCGCCTCCGTCCTCAGTGAGTTCGGACACTCCGGAGAGAATGACGCAGAATTCAAAGGTCTCACCCTTGATCGAACGGTAGGCGCCCGGAGTTGCCTCCCATACGCCCGTCCGCATCTTTCCGTCTGCGGTAGCGGCGATGTCCCATGTAAGAAATTGCGGCAGTCCATCGACCAGCCGCTCGGGAGGCGGCGCGCCCTTCCGCGGCATTGGGAGATTTTTCTGGTCGATGAAGGTTAGTTTTGGCATAGATCACCTTTCTACTGTGACGATTATTTTCCGAAAGACAGTTTTCTTTCGATCAACTTTAGAGAAACTAAGCTAATTACGTTCATCATCAGGTAAAACGCCGATGTGACAATGAAGATGTCCATGATGGCGAAGGTTTCGCTCATCAACCGTTTGGCATAGCCGGTGATCTCGAGGACCGTGATCGTCGATGCGAGGCTTGATTCCTTGACGATGATGGCAACTTCACTGCTATAGGCAGGCAAGGCTTGCCTGACCGCCAGCGGAAACTTGACGTGGCGAAAAGTGGCCCACACCGACAGGCCACAGGCTTGCGACGCCTCGATCAGACCCCGCGGAAGGGAAAGGAGTGCGGTCCGGAAGATTTCCGCTGTATAGGCACCGGTGTTGAGTACGACGGCCAGGATCGCCGCATGCAGGCTGTCGCCGACGATCCACCAGATCACGGGATTAGTGCGAATGGCACTGAGCTGGCCTAGTCCGTAGTAGATCACGAAGATCTGCACCAGCATGGGCGTGCCGCGGAAGATCGCGCAGTAGATATCCGCGCTCCTGCTCACTATCCGGTTCCTGGATGTGCGGATGACAGCTAATGCAATGCCGAACGGCAATCCCAGAGCAACGCCGAAGACGCTGATCAGCAAGGTCGTTTTGGCACCTACCAGAAGGAACGGAACCGCATATGTGACAAGGTCTAGTTCCATCTTATCCCCGACTGAAGCCACGGTTGAAGAACCGCTCCGTATGACTGAAGAGCGTCTGACTGATTGCCGTCAACGCAAAAAACATCCCGGCAGCAGCGCAGTAGAACAAGAGCGGAGAACGAGTAATGCCGGCGGCGATTGCCGCGGAGCGCATCAATTCCTGCATGCCCACGACCGACACCAGCGAGGTGTCCTTGATGGTCATCTGCCAAACATTGTTGAGGCCGCCGAGTGCTAGTCGCAGAGCGATAGGCAGAGTGACGCGCAAGAAAGTGACGTGGGTCGGCAGGGCAAGGGATTTTGCCGCTTCCAGCAAGCCCACCGGCACGGCGTCAAGCGCGCCGCGGAACACTTCGATCGAATAGGCACATGATATTGCCGCGATCGCAACAACGCCGATGACGAAGGGATAAGCGCTGTCGGCGCTATCTTGATAGCCGAAAGCGGTTGCCAGCCTTTGAACCCACTCGATCGAGCCGAAGAACAGGAGGTAGATGACGAGCAGCCCGGGAACCCCGCGCACTAGAATGCTGTAGCCATCCACCGCCTGCGAGAGTACGGGAAGGCGCCGCCACCGCAACAGCGCCAGGGGCACCGCCGCGATAACCCCGGCGAGCATCCCGAGCAGGCCGACCGCCAGTGTCACCATAGCGCCGCGGAGAAGGGCAAATCCCCACCCCCGCTCAACCAGAAGAACCCATAGGTCAAAAGACATCGGACATATCTCCCGTGACGTCGTCGCGATTCCGGCCGCGACGACGTGTCGATCTCAGCCTCACTTCGTGCAGGGAATGGTGTAATCGTCCTTGAACCAATTGAGGCTGGCATTCTTCACCTTGCCTTCTGTGATCATCTTGCAGAGCGCCGCATCCAGTTTTGCCTTGAGTTCGGCATTGCCCTTGCGCATACCGACGCCCATGCCGTGACCGAGCGATGCTGGATCGTCCGTCGCCATGATCTTGACGTTCACTCGGGTGAACCCTGCTCCGTCCGGAGTGGCGAGGAAATCCGCCCAGGTCGGGGAGTCGCCGAAGGCGGCATCAAGGCGGCCTGCAGCGAGGTCAGCCGTCTGCTGCGTCGTTGCGTCGTAGGTTTTCAGATCTGCGCTGGGGACGTGTTTTTGGATGAACTTGGCATATGTGGTTCCGGTGACCACGCCCAGGCTTTTGCCGTCGAGCGCTTTTACGATCTCGTCCAGGCTCTTGAGACCTGCAAGAGGCGAATCCTTCGCCACCACGAAATAGAGGGGCGTGGTGGCATACGGAATGGAGTAGTCGATTTTCTTTTGGCGTTCCGCCGTGATGCCCAAACCGGAGATGATGACGTCGAACCGGTCGCTGTCCATCGAAGGCACGAGCGTGCTGAAGGATTGGACGACGAACTTGCACTTCAACTTGAGTTCAGCGCAAATGCTGTTGGCTATATCGGCATCGAAACCGGTTACGTTGCCGTTAGCGTCAGCCATGCTGAACAGCGGCGCGTCTCCTTCAGTGCCGATGCGCAGGACCCCTTCTTCGGCTTGCGATGCCGCGGCTGAGAACAGGAAGAGGCCGGATGCGAGAATTGAGCGAAGTTTCGTGATCGTCGACATTGGAGTTACCCCTCTTTTTCGTTTGATAACAGCCGTCAGGCGGCCAGTGGCATCACGCTGGAAAGGAATCGCGCCACAGCGTCCGACGCTGGATTGCGAAGCAATTCTTCCGGCGTACCGTCCTGCTCAATTTCACCTTTGTGCAGGAAGATCATTCGGTTCGAGACGTCTCTCGCGAACCGCATCTCGTGGGTGACGAGAAGGATGGTGGCTCCCTCATCTGCTAGCCCTCTGATGACCCTCAGAACCTCCCCCACCAACTCCGGATCAAGTGCGGAGGTGGGTTCGTCGAAAAGCATGATCTTCGGGCTCATCGCGAGCACGCGGGCGATCGCAACACGCTGTTGCTGGCCGCCGGAGAGTTGATGGGGATATCGGTCGCGAAAATCGGCCATGCCGACCTTCGAAAGTGCCGAGAGCGCGATCTCCTTCGCGTCGCGCTTGTTCTTTCCCAGGGCGTAGAGCAGCGCCAGGGTCACGTTGCCGAGGACAGTCTGGTGCGGCCACAGATTGAAATTCTGGAACACCATGCCGATGCGGCGACGGAAGTTCTTTATGTGGTGAGCACTGTGGATCTCGGTCTTGCCATGATCGTTCACGACCGCCGAAACGGTGTGACCCATAACCTCGATTTCACCGGAGGTCGGCGTCTCAAGCAAATTCGCGCAGCGTAGCGCCGTGCTCTTGCCTGAACCGGACGACCCAACCAGCGAAATGACCTCGCCCTCGGTCATTCGAAAGCTGACGCCGTTCAAAACCTTGGTCGACCCAAAAGTCTTGCAGAGTTCACGGACCTTCAGGACATTTCCTGTCATAACCAATGCCGTGTCCTCAGCCTTTCACCGCACCCTGCGCGAAAAGTTCGCGTAGAACTTCATCCACCGCAGCCTTTGCGATGAAGACCATCTCATCGATCTCCGCTTCGCTCATCGTGAGCGGTGGTGCGAAGCCCAGGATATCGCCATGGGGCATGGCGCGAGCGATAAGGTTTCGGTTGCGCGCGGCCTGAGAAATTCGCCCGCCGACCTTCAACGCGGGACTGAATGGCATCTTCGCGCCGCGGTCCGGGACAAATTCGATCGCCGCCATCATGCCGACGCCGCGCACTTCGCCGACGATTGGGTTCTGTTCAAATTCGGCTTTGAGCCGGCCCAGGAGATAGGCTCCCTTCTTCGCCGCCTGCCCGGGGAGGTCGTCGCGCTCTACGATGTCAAGAACCGCGTTTGCGGCCGCTGCGCCGATCGGGTGGCCGGAATAGGTGTAGCCGTGCGAGAAGGCGCCCACTTGAGGCGTAGCCTCCTGCATGACGTCGTAAACCTGTTCGGATACGATCGCGGCCGAAAGCGGCACGTATGCCGATGTCAGCCCCTTCGCGACCGTGACGAGGTCCGGGACCATGCCGTACAAATCGGAGCCGAACATTGCTCCCGTGCGGCCAAAACCGCAGATCACCTCGTCCGCAATCAACAGGACGTCGTACTTCTTCAGCACCGCCTGGATTTTTGGCCAGTAGCCTGACGGCGGCGGGATAATGCCGCCGGTGCCGAGCACCGGTTCAGCGATGAGTGCGGCCACCGTTTCCGGGCCTTCGGCCAGAATAAGTGCTTCAAGCTCATGCGCGCGACGTTCAGAAAACGCTTCTTCCGTCTCGCCCGGTAATGCGCCGCGATAATGATGGGGCAGGCCGGCGCGCAGTATGCCGGCGACCGGCAGGTCCATGTGGTCGTGGTAGAAGCTGAGCCCGGTCATCGAGCCCGACACGACGGAGCATCCGTGATAGCCGCGTTCGCGCGCAATGATCTTCTTCTTCGCGGGCTTGCCGCGAAGATTGTTGTAATACCAAACGATCTTAGCTTGCGTCTCATTGGCGTCCGATCCGGAAAGGCCAAAGAAGACCTTGGACATGCGCCCGGGTGACATTTTCACAAGCCGATCGGAAAGCTTGGCGAGTTCTTCCGTGGTATGGGCGGCGTAGGAGTGATAATAGGCCAGCTTGTACGCCTGACGAGCAATGGCTTCGGCGACCTCGGTTCGGCCATAGCCGACGTTTACGCAGTAAAGACCGGCAAAACCGTCGATATATTCGCGCCCACTCGCATCCTTGATGCGAACGCCCTTGCCGGTTTCCACAATGGTCGGCGCGGTCTGACCTTCGGCGTAGTCCTTCAGATATGTGAATGGATGTAGAACAGATCGCCGATCCATTTCGCTTATTTCGACAACAGTTTTCATTGCGGCTTCCTCAGGCGGCGCGACCGCCGAAACACACATATTCAGGTTTGATGAATGCCTGCCGGGACCCGATTGCTTCAAAAAGCTGAAGGGGTCGGTGCGCGCATCGCCGCGTTGACTCTGACCTCGCCGAAGACAGGCCCATCGCCCGTTCAGTGCTGCTGCAGAGAGGCACCGCGTGTGCGGGCCGCGCTCGATCGCGCGCTGAAGAGGCGAAGGTCTCAGCCGTCGACATCGGTGATTGCCGTTCGCCAGCAGGATCGACGACCGCGGCGGCACCCGACCCATGCCATCTTCCCGCGACAAAAGCCCGGGTGCAGAAAAGCGTCGCATTGCTCCTTATTTTCAGCGCGTCCCGCGCCGACAGCCCGTTATTCAGCATTTTTCTCTCGGATTGGCGTGTCCAATGAGCGAGAGCTTATGTGCATCCGAGCGATCGATTTTAACGGACTAAGGTGCCCGCTCGCAGGAATCCTGCTTTTGTCGGGCTCAAGCGAAGATAAACTGCGTAGGGAGGGTTTGGTGGAACTCGACAGGCTAGACGCTCGCCTCCTGAGCGTTTTGCAGACAAACAACCGGCACAACTATGAGGTGCTCGGAGAACTGGTGGGGCTGTCGCCGACGGCCGTGCAGAGGCGTGTAAGACGCCTGAGGGAGAAGGGGGTCATCGAGGCGGATGTCTCGATCGTGAAGCCGAAGATGATCGGCCGGCCGATCGCCATGCTGGTGCTCGTGTCCTTAGAGCGGGAACGCGCCGACATAGTGGACCGCTTCAAGCAATCCATCCGCCAAACACCGGAGGTGATGAACGGTTATTATATTACCGGCGAGTCGGACTTTGTCTTGATCGTGACAGCACGAAGCATGGAGGACTACGAGATATTCACGCGAAAGTTCTTCTATGAGAATCCGGATATCAAGGGATTCAAGACAATGGTGATAATGGACAGAGTGAAGGTCGGCTTTGCGCTGCCAATCGACCTTGCTGCCTTCTGAGCTCTGTTTCGGTCAGCGCAAGCAGGTCTGCTGTCTGGTACGGCGGTTGGCTTCGCCTTGCGGGCGAGTTTGTATGCTGTCCGTCCACGGCTACACTAAATGTCAAACAGGTCAGTCAGCGGCACGTGGTACTTGGTGATCGGAGATTTGAGTACAACGAAGCTGAAGTATTTCTCGATTCCGATGTCCATTTCTATCAGCCGCTCCATGAGTGACTGGTATTCTCCTATGCTGCTCGCCACGAACTTGACGAGATAGTCGTAGTCACCTGAGACGACGTGGCATTCGATTACTTGCTCAATATTCTGGATGGCCGACATGAAGCGGGCGATGTCGGCCTGGCGATGGTTCCTCAGGGTAATCTCTGTGAAGACAGTGAGAACCTGCCCAAGCTTTCCCATGTTGATCATCGCGGAATAGCCGCCGATATAGCCTTCTGCCTGCAGCCTCTTCACCCGCACGAGACAAGGTGTTGCGGACAGGTTCACGAGCTCGGCGAGCTCGACATACGTCATCCGTCCGTTCTTCTGAAGCTCGGAGAGGATCTTGATGTCAATTCTGTCCAGTTTCATGTGCGCCCACCCGGTTGTTGCCACGACCTTTGCATGAGCGATTGGAGTTTCGTCAGCGGACGAGGCTCGGTGGCAATAATCCCTCGGGTTCCAAACGGCAGCCGATCTGACGGCTACATCATTTCCGGCCGTCGGATCGCCGAGCCATCGCTGAACCGGCTCAGCCTGTAAGGCGAAATGTCGGTCAGTGGCTCTTTATTCATGACGATCTCGCTCACCAGACGGCCGGCCCCGGGTCCGATCGCGAAGCCGTGTCCGCTGAAGCCCGCGGCGATCACATAGCCGGGGAGTTCCTCCACTCTCGAGATAACAGGCACGAGGTCTGGGGAGGTATCGATGAGCCCGCCCCACGCGCGTTCGACCCCGATCCCCTTCAGCGCCGGGTACTCGCTTTCGAGGTTCTTCACTGCGAGCTTGACGAGTTCCGCGTCGGGCGCCGGGTCCAGAATGCGGCTCTTTTCAAACGGCGAGATCTCGTCGTTCTCCCAGCTGCCGAAGGCATCGGGACCATTCCAGAAGCTGCTGTTGAGGCGGTATTTGAGTTTCTTGCCGATCTTGCTGCGATACATCTCGTAGAACTTGAAAGCGTATCGCATTCCTCGCGGCGTGATGTCGAGCGTACCGCGCCCGGGTACGGCAATGGTGTAGGAGCCGTCGGTCCGACGCCGCAACACGAAGTTCGAAGCCGATAGACATCCTGCCTGAACGATTTCGGGCGCCGGGGTTGTCTTGATCGCCGTCCCGGCGATGTTGGCGACTGGAAGTTCGATGCCGTAGCGATGAGAAAAGCGGGAAGCCCATGCCCCGCCGGCGCAAACAACGGTGCTCGCTTTCACAATTCCCCGCTCCGTCCATACCCCTGTTACCCGGCCATTGGTAATGTCGAGGCCGCGAACGGCGCAGTTCTGATGGAGCGACACGCCCCTTTCCTTGGCGGCCTCGGCGACGGCAGGCACGGCAAGGCTCGGTTCCGCTCTCCCGTCGGTCGGAGACCAGACGCCGCCGACCCAGGAGGATGTGCCGCCCGAGGCCCGCTCGTTCGCCTCGGAAGCCGTGAGTATCTCGCTGTGAAATCCCTGGACGCGTGCGGCCTGGCCCCACTTTTGCCAGCGGGCGACATCCGCCTCGTTCTTGGTGCAGTAGAGTATCCCGGTTCGACGAAACCCGAGATCGCGGCCGATCTCGGTGCCCAATTCCTCCCAGCGCCGCAGACTGTACATGGCAAGGGCAAGCTCATGGAGATCGCGGTTCTGCTGACGCACCCACCCCCAGTTGCGGCTTGACTGTTCGCCGCCAACGATGCCCTTTTCGAGCAGAGCAACGGAGACCCCTTGTCGGGAGAGTTCATAGGCCGTGCATGTACCGACGATCCCTGCCCCTATGACGACGACATCCACCTGGGTTGGAAAAGAGGCACTGTCACGGACTTTCTGAACGTCGACCGGCATAATCTGTATTCCTCTGCAATAGTGCATGAGATTCTCGAACAGCGCCCCCGCAGGAGCGCTGGAATCCTCAAACGGTTAAGCTCTATCGACGCGCGCGGTACAGGGCGATGCGGTCCTGCATTCGAAAGCCCTGGATGATGGCCGGCATGAACCAGGGATTGCCCCGGTAAAGGGGGATGGACGCAGGCGGCCGGAAGTCGAACGCCGTGCGCGCTTGCGCGGCATGGCCCAGTAGCTTGTGAGCCGCGCGCGTTCCGATCCATGGCGCCCAGACGACGCCCGAACCGCAGAAACCGGTGGCATAGACCAAGCCGTCCTTCTCGAAGATGCGGGGCAGCATGTCCCGGTGCATCGCCACATTGCCAAACCAGGTGTGCGACAGGCGAACGTTCTCCAGTTCTGGGAAAAGGTTCACTAGGCCCCGACGCAGAAACAGCTTCGGCGCGGTTGGATCGCCGACGCGAGAGCTGTCGCGGCCTCCCAACAGAATGCGCTTTCCGTCGGGTGTCGGGCGGTAGTAGAACCCAAGTTGCCGGCCCTCGATCATCATCATCCGCTTCGGCATAAGCCGCGCCATCACTTCTGGCGCGAGCTCCTCGGTGACGATGATCCGGCTGCGAACCGGGACCAGCCGCCGGCGCAGGAAGGGAACCGCGCCGTCGGTATAGCCGTCAGTGCAGACCAGCACCTGGCGGGCCTGCACGGTGCCCGCCTCCGTCACCACACGAAACTCGGCCCCATCCCTCGCTACCGAAGTCACGCGCGTACCTGCGTGGACGGTCAGTCCCGAAGCCAACGCCACCCGCAGGAGTTCAGCGTGGAACTTGGCCGGGTGCAACCCACCGATATCCATCCGCGCCATGCCGCCGCGATAGAAGTCCGTGCCGATGTAATTGTGCTGTTCGGCGTACGGCACAGCATAGGCATCGATCCCCAGTCGCTTCGCCAGCACTTCGGCGCTCCGCGCGGTCTTCTCGTAATCGTCATAGCCGATTACGCCCTTGAACTGGCCAACCAGCTGAAAGTCGCAATCGAGCCCTTCGGTCCTGATGAAGTCGTAAAGAAATTCGCGGGCGATCTTGCCCTCGGCCTCGATTGCGATGGCCCTTTCTTCGCCGAAGCGCCGGGTAATCGTGGCGTAATCCGGCCGAATGCTTCCGCTGGTGATTCCGCCGTTGCGCGTCGAGGCTCCTTCGCCCGGGTTCATTGCATCGAAGGCCGCAACCGAACGGCCCTCGCGCGCCAGAACGAGACCCGCCGATAACCCGGTGTATCCGGCGCCAATGATCGCCACGTCGAGCTTTTTGGCCAGCGGCTGCCGCGGCAGCGGTCTGACCGGTGCCTCTTCCCACCAATAGGGCGTGTTCTTGTCTGCGATTCTAGAGTCTTCCATGGAACCGACTTCTCGTTGCGCTTGGCCAGGCCTTCTGCGATTACTGACAAAATGAGAGACGGGGTACGACCGCCGGCAACTACGGTTCGCACATCGCCCTTCGAAAACGATCGACGAGCGGGTACGGTCTTCCCCCTGATGTTGTGACCACGGCCCCGGGCTCGCATTCCCCTCAGGTGTGATCACCGCGAACATCGAGCGCATCGCGCAGCCCGTCGCCGATGAAGTTGAAGCTGGTTACGGCGATGGTAATGGCTGCACCGGGAATGATTGCCAGCCACGGTGCGCTCCCCAGATATTGCTGCGCGCCGTTCAGCATGTTGCCCCAGCTGGGCAGCGGCGGCTGAATTCCATAGCCGAGAAAGCTGATATAGGCCTCCATGAGGATGGCGCGGGCGACGGTCAGGGTGGCCGCGACGATGATCGGGCCCATCGCATTGGGAAGGATCTCGCGGAACATGATATGCGTTCCGCTCAACCCCAGCATGCGACCGGCCTGGACGAATTCGCGCTCGCGAAGGGAGCGGACCTCGGCCTCGACGATCCTGGCCACTTCCATCCAGCTGGTGGCTGCGATGACGACGGTGATCATCATCGGGCTGGGCTTCAGCGCTGCGGCAAGCGCCAGCACCAGGAAAATCGACGGGAATGACAGGAACCCATCCACCGTGCGCATCAGCGTCGTGCCGAGCCAGCCGCCCCGGTATCCCGCGAGCACGCCGACAAGGGTTCCGATCAGCGTCGACAACAGCATCGCGGAGAAACCGACCAGCAGGGAAACCCGCCCCGCCATGAACAGCCGCGCCGCCAAGTCCCGTCCCAGCGGATCGGTGCCCATATAGTGGTGGCCGGTGAAGGGCGGAGCAAAGCGGGCGCGCAGATCGATGTAGAGTGAATCATAGGGCAGCAGGTACGGGCCCAGGACGCACGCCAGCGTCAGGACGGCGATCATCACCATCCCGAGGAGGGCCAGATGGTGGTTCATGAAGCGGTGTGCCGTTCGGCTGTTCCACCAACGCTCCTGGCGTGAATTTGCGACAATGGCGGTCATAATGGTGGCCTCCTGTTGAGCGTCCATGAGGCGCTTAGCTCAGACGAATACGAGGATCGATGATGGCGACGACGATGTCGGCGATCAGGTTGCAAAGCACGACGAGGATGGCCGAGAACATGAGCAGTCCCATCACCACCGGGTAGTCGCTGTAGCCGAGGCTGTCGAGGAACAGCCGGCCCATCCCCGGCCAGGTAAACACCGTCTCGGTGACCAGAGCACCCGTCAGCACACTGGGAAGCTGCATCCCTGCCAGTGTGATCATTGGCAGCAGCGCATTGCCGACGACATGCTTCATCAAGATCCGGCGCTCGCTCAATCCCTTGGCACGGGCGGTCTTGACGAATTCCTGGCTGATAACATCAAGCGTCGCCGTTCGCATGTAACGGCTCCAGATGGCGACATGTACCAGCGCCAGCACGATGCTCGGCATGATCAGGTGATGGATATGGTTCAGAACCGAACCGTCGCCTATCGTGTACATGTTGCCGGCCGGCAACCAGCCGAGTCGGAGCGAAAACACATATATGCCGACAAGGCCGAACCAGAAAGTCGGGATCGACAGCGCCACCATCGCCCCGACCGTCGCCAGATAGTCGAAAACAGAATAGCGGTGCGTGGCGCCGCGGATGCCGATCCACGTGCCGATGGCGATCGCGATGACGGTAGATGAACCCATCAACAACAGCGTTGCAACAAGGTGGCGGCCAATCACATCCAAGACCGGCGCGCCGTCGCGGAAGGAGTGACCCCAGTCGCCCTGTACGAGGCGCCAGGCCCAGTCGAGATACTGCATCCACAGCGGGCGGTTGAGCCCCAGCTGCTCCTTCAGACGATTGAGATCATCCTGGGTCATGCTGGGATCAAGCCCGAATTGCGCCAACGGGCCGCCCGGAATGAGATTCAGGACGACGAACCCGATGACCGAAACGATCAGGAGCAGGACGAGGCTTTGTGAAAGGCGATTGAGCAGGAAGCCGCGCATTGGCTCTCCTCCTTCATGACAGCATCAATGGATATGCCGCCGCCGCAACTCGCGACGGCGGCAGCGTATGTCAGCTTTGCCAACGCCATCCGGCGGCATGCCAGGAGGCCGTGCGGGTGTTGGAATTGGGCTCCCACCCCTCGAGACCTTCCTTGCGACCGACGACATAGGTAGCGGCAAACAACGGCAGGAACGGCAGGTCCTCACGAACGATTTCCTGAATACGGGAGTAGATCTCGCGACGCGCCTCAGGATCGAAGGTTTGGGCACCTTTCTTGAGCAGCGCGTCAACTTCTGGATTGGAATACTGGCCGACATTCGAGCCTTTTCCGCCCTTGGCAGCAATTGCGCTGGTAGCGAGGCGGTTAGTGGCGTCCGGATCCGCCGCAATGAGATGGGTAACACCCGCGATCGCCGAGTCGAATTGCGACTTGAGCCAGAACTCACCAAACATCACGGCCGCCGGCAGATTGGATATCGTCATCTCGACGCCAATCTCCGCGAATGTCTGCTGCAGGAACTGCTGCACTTGTTCGCGCAGATTGTTGCCCGACGTCGTCGAATTGGCGAACGACAGCCGCACCCCATCCTTGGCACGTATTCCATCCGGCCCCGGAACCCAGCCCGCCTCGTCGAGGATCTGTCGCGCCCGGTCAAGGTTGAACTCCTGCGCCGGCAGGTTCGGATTGTAATAGTAGGACGTCCGTGGCATGAACGTCTCGGTGAGCGTGCCGACGCCGTAATAGATCGCGTCGATAATTGCTTTTCTGTCCATCGCGGCATAGAGCGCCTTGCGGACAGCCGGGTCCTTGAATTGCGGCTTCTCGAGATTGAGATAGATCGACTCGACTGATGCCCCAGATACCAGCGTCACCACACGGCCCGGCAATGTCTTAGCTTCATCATAGTGGTCGGCGGTGATGTATGCCTGGTCTGTAAGGTCGATGTCGCCGCTCTTGAATTGGGTATAGAGCACGGTCATGTCAGGGATGTACTTGAAGACGAGCCGCTCGACATAGGGGCCATCCCCAAAATATTGAGGGTTCGCGACCAGCTCGAGATGATCGCCCGCGACGCGCTGCGCCCATTTGAATGCACCGGTGCCGACAGGTGCCTGATTGAAGGCGGCAGCGTTGGGATCGGCCTCTTTCTCAAGAATGTGCTTGGGCACCATAAAGGTTTCGGTGAGGAACGACAGATAAGGGGCGAAAGCCTCCTCCATCCGCCAGGTAAGCTCAGTCGGCGAAACCACCGTGATATCTCGTACCAGTGAATGCCCGCCCGTGCGCCAGGCGCGGAAGTTCGGGTTGGTTATGAGCTCGAGAGTGAACTTCACATCCTCGGCGGTGAAGGGCTCGCCATCGTGCCAGCGAACGTCATCACGCAGGCGGACGCGCCACTTCAGACCGTCCTCCGAAATGCCGCCGTTCTGCTGTGTTGGCACTTCGGCGGCAAGATTGGGCTGAAGACCACCCTTCGGATCCATGCGGAAGAGGGCGTCGAATAGGGAAAAATGGACCGCATCGTCTACCTCGATATGGGCCATCAGCGGATGGAAGACGGTGGGTTCCTGCGAAAGCCCGACGACGACGCGACCGGTTGGGCTAGCAGTATCGGCAAAGGCAGGCTTGCCGAGCAGGTTGGGAGCGGCAAAGCACGCAATGCCGCCCGCTGCCATGAGGCGTAGCGCGTCGCGTCGAGAATAGCCCGATTTCGTTGTAGAATCTTTCGTCATGATATTTCCTCCCTAGTTGTATTTCGGCCGTAGCTCTCAAAAGTTAACGGCAATCGGTCGAGTGTGCCTCGGTCGCTCCCCGGGAATCGCCGCCACCAACTCGCGCGTGTAGGCCGATTGCGGGTCCAGAAAGATTTGAGATGGCGGGCCGCGCTCGACGATCTCCCCTTTCTGCATCACTGCGATTTCGTCGCAGATCTGGCTGGCGACGCGCAGATCATGGGTGATGAAGATCATCGAAACGCCGGTTTCCCGCTGGATCTGGTCTAGCAGCTTGAGGATCTGGGCCTGGATGGACACGTCGAGCGCAGAGACTGCCTCGTCGGCAACCAGCAGCTTGGGCTTGAACATCAAGGCCCGGGCGATGCCGATGCGCTGGCGTTGCCCACCGGAAAACTCGTGCGGATAACGTCCGAAAGCGCCGGCATCGAGACCGACATGGGCCAGCAACGCTCGCGCCTCCTCACGCGCCTGAGCATAAGGCATGCCGTGCGCGACGGGGCCTACGGTCAGGATTTGTCCAATGGTCGAACGCGGGTTGAGCGACGCGAAGGGATCCTGGAAAATCATCTGGATCCGCGGCCGCAGCGGACGAAATTCGGATTCCGAAAGCTTGGCGATGTCGCGGCCCTCGAACAGAATGCGACCGCCATCGCTGTCTTGCAGCTTGATCAGAAGCCGTCCCAGCGATGATTTGCCGGAGCCGCTTTCGCCGACAACACCGAGCGTGCGTCCTGCGGCCAGTTCGAACGAAACATCCTTGACAGCGGGCACGATACGCTGGCTGCCGAACAGGACGCTGCCGCTGCGATAGGTCTTGGACAATCCTTCAACCTTCAGGATCGTCTCGTTGCTCGCCTTCTCCTGAACTGCTCGATCCTTGCCCGTCAGGTGCGGGACGGCGGCGATCAGGCGCTGTGTATAGGGGTGGGTCGGGGATTTGAGAATCTGTTCGGCGGTACCTTGCTCGACAACGCGGCCCTTTTCCATCACCACGACACTGTCGGCGATCTCAGCCACGACACCGAAGTCATGGGTGATGAACATCACGCTCATGCCCTTGCGGCGCTGAATGTCACGGATCAGCTTCAGGATCTGCGCCTGTGTGGTGACATCGAGGGCCGTGGTCGGCTCGTCCGCGATCAGAACGGTGGGTTCGAGAGCGAGCGCCATGGCGATCATGACGCGCTGACGTTGCCCGCCCGACAGCCGGAACGGATACTGGTAGTACATGAGTTCCGGATCGGGCAACCCGACTTCCGTCAGCAGCTCGATGGCGCGATTGCGCCGCGACGCCTTGGTGCCCACGCCATGAGCCGTCAGAACTTCGGTAATCTGCTCGCCAACCGTCATCAGCGGGTTGAGCGCCGAAAGCGGATCCTGGAAAATCATCGATACGACGCGGCCGCGCAGTCCTCGCAGCTTCTTCGCCGGTGCGCCGATGATGGCTGTGCCATCGAGATGAATGGCGCCGGACGAGACCGGGATCAGCTTCGGCAAAAGCCCCATGATTGTGTTCGCCGTCACCGACTTGCCTGAGCCTGACTCGCCGATAATGCACAGAATCTGGCCCCGCTTGAGATCAAACGAGATGTTCTCGACGGCATGGGTCCGTTCCATGCCTTTCGGCAGGTCGACCGTCAGGCCACGCACCGAAAGCGCTGTGTCCTCTCCAGAAACAGCCTCTGTTCCAGCAGCCATCGAGATTCCTCCCTTTTCAACGGAGCCGTTACCTTGCAATTTTACTCGCGGTTATGCGCGCTTATGCGCCAATCGATCTGAAACAGGCGCAGCATGCACTCCCTGTACTTCAGCGCCCTCGCTACCAATTTTGGTTTGTCGCGCAATCAATATAAGATTGGTATTGCAATTGGTGTCAATATAGATCAATTTGGTTGGGGCAAAATAATTAGCGAGGACTCATGAGCGTGGTCTTGAAGGACTTCATCGAGGCGGAAGGTCTGGAGCCCGGGGATCGGTTACCGCCTGAGCGCGATCTGGCGGTTAAACTCGGGCTGCCCCGCACTGCACTTCGACGGATGCTTGCTTCTCTTGAGAAGGAGGGCCGCCTCATCAGGCACGTGGGCAGGGGGACCTTTATCGCTGGCAGCGGGGTTACCTCGACGGCCCTGCGTCGCCCGCCAGGCAGTACGGGAGATACGTTGCGCACCTATCCGGCCGAAGTCTTCGAGGCTCGGCTGATCATGGAGCCCAAGATCGCCGCCTTGGCGGCGTTACGGGCGACCAGCCAGGAAATCGACGAAATGCAGAAATCGATCGATCGGGGCAGCGCGGCGGAAACACTGGTCGAATTCGAGAAATGGGACGCCGTCTTTCACCGCATCATCGTCGGAGCCGCGCGCAACGGTCTTCTCGCCTCGCTCTATGAGGGCATTCACACAGTACGAGCGGGAAACCTCTGGGGGAAAATGAAGGAGCAGTCACTAACCCCTGAGCGCATGAAGGCCTATATCGCCAAGCATCAGGCCACTCTTGACGCCATCAAAGATCGCGACAGCAGAGAGGCCGAGCGAAACATGTACGACCACATCGTCGAAGCGAGAGCGAATATACTTGGCCCAAATACCTGAGCACCAGACAGCGATCCTGATTGAAGCGTGTTGCGGCGTCTTCACGTTGTGAGGATGGGGTTCCAATGCGATCCACGCGCCGCAAGGCCGCTCAAGACGCAGCATGGAAATCCTGTTGAATGGTGGCGAGAAGCCAAGATACAAATGGGTCGACCCCAGCCGACTTCTTTGCCAGCGCTGACCGGATGATGCCGTAATGTGAGCCATCTGACTGAAAGCCGAGTGGCGCGGCGAGGCGGCCTTTGCGGATATCGTCAAGGGCAATGATCTCGGGGCACATGGCCACACCCAGACCGCCGGCTGCCGCCTCCACCATCAGGAAATGATGGTCGAGAAAGCGCGTCGAGCGCGGCTTCGGCGCGTCGGGATTGGCGACGGTCCACTTCCGCCAAGCATCCGGCCGGGTGTTTGCGGCAAGCGCGACATAATCACCGGCCGCAAACCGATCCGTCATGGCGGGATGCATGACAGGACCGACTTGCTCTTCGATCAGCCGTTCGACCTGCCAGTTCGCATCGATGGCGAAATCCAGCCTGCGGATCGCGAGTGTGATACGGTCGCGCGCAAAATCGAAGCCCCCACCACCGACGGAGAGGTGAAGGTCGATCTCGGGATGGCGATCCTGGAACTCCGAGAGTCGCGGGATCAGCCAGCGCATGGCGATGGACCGTTCGCAGGAAACGACGATCGGTGGTGACGCGTCGACTTTGCGAATATCCTCCAACGCCGACGCAACGAGCGCCAGAGCGTTCGTCGTCGCCTGCGCGAGGCGCGTACCCTCTCCCGTAAGCCTCAGGCCGCGCCCATCGGGTTCCAGCAAACTCGTTTGGAGGTGTTCGGAAAGTTTGGATACGCGCCGGCTGACGGCACCATGCGTCAGGTTTAACTCAGACGCGGCCGCACGCACGGAACCCAGGCGGGCAACGACCTCAAAGGCCCGCAGATCATCGAGGGAAGGAAGGTCCGAACGCTTCATCGGTGACAACCTATCACCAATACACGTTAGATCATATCGATTTTTCTCTTATAACTTGGAGAGTAGCCTTGTGGTCATGGCAGAAACCATTGACCAGATCAAACACGTTGGCGTCGTCGCAGACGACCTAACAAGCGCGGCGGATGGGGCAATCGCTTTCCTGGAACGCGGCTATATCCCTCGTATATGCAGAATGGGATCGGAGAACACCCATGTCAGTCTCGTCTCCATCGACACCGGCAGTCGCACGCTCGGTGAAACCGATGCCGCGCATGTGACGCGCCAAGCGGTAACCAGGCTCGCAGACAGGCCGTTCCTGTATAAGACGATTGACTCCACTCTGCGGGGCCATATCCGCGTGGAAATTGCCGCCGCATTTGTGGCCAGCGGCCGAGCACGGTTGGTCGTCGCGCCTGCTTTTCCCGCTGCCGGGCGAACGACGATCGACGGGATTCAGTTGCTGCACGGCGAGCCGGTTGCCCAAACGGCGTACAGCCGCGACCCTGTCCATCCCGCCCACACGTCTCGCATCGAAGACTTGATCGAGCCCAGCCTCGGCCGCATCGCTAAAATTTCGGAGCACACCGAGGACGGCGAGATCGGGAAGGCCATTGGCAGCGCTCCGGTGGTCATCGTGGATGCATGCGACCAGGTGATGCTGAATCGTCGGGTTGCGGAGATCGCGAAACACGGCCCGGTGCTGTGGGTCGGCTCGCCGGGCATGGCGGAAGCGCTGGCGACGGTAGTCGAGCGGTGCACAGGCCGGCACACCTTCACGCCCGAAGCCACGCCGCGCCGTGTTCTCGTGCTTGTCGGCAGCGCAAACCCCGTCAGCCATTCCCAGTGCGACGCATTGGCCGCGACAGGTGCTTCAGTCGCAATGCGTGCGACGGATATCGACGAGGCAGCTTCTGTCGTCTGCATCCGTACACCACAGATCCGAACCAGCGACCCGGCGAAGCCTCTCGCCATACTGGTGGACGAGGCAGAGATCGCTTTATCCCGGCATCGATACGACGCCATCGTCGCAACGGGCGGAGAAACGATGCACGCCCTTTTGGAACGGCTCTCCATTCACGCTTTCGATTTGATCCGCGAACTCGAGCCCGGCTTTCCCCTCGGCTGCGCTCCTCTTGCCGATGGACGAATGATGCTGCTCGCCATGAAAGCAGGCGGATTCGGTTCCGCCATGACGCTGCACAATGCCGCCGAGGCCATCCGCCGAATTGGAAAGGAGCCCGCATGAACACCTCCCTGCCGCTCGCCGTCACCATGGGCGATCCATCCGGCATCGGGCCGGAGATCGTGGCAAAGACGATGCTTGCCCGCACCGACCTCCGTCGCAGTGTCGTCATTGGCGATCCGGCCGTGATGACGAAGGCCATCGCCAGCCTCGGCGGCGGTCTGCAATTGAACGAGATCCATGACATCGCCGACGCGAAGCCGGATGGCGCCCTGAATATCCTCGCCGCCTCCCGCATCGAAACCCCACCCGCACTCGGCAGGGTGAGCGCCACCAGCGGCCGTATGGCCTATGATGCCATCGTTGCGGCGATCGATCTCGCCAGGGCGGGCAAAGTCGCCGGGATCGTGACGGCGCCGATCCACAAGGAGGCGCTCGCCGCTGCGGGGCTTTCATACCCCGGCCACACGGAAATCCTCGCGGAAAAAGGTGGCGCCGGGCGGGTGGCGATGATGCTCGCCAATGACGATATTCGCACCGTTCTGGTGACGATCCACTGTTCGCTGGCAGACGCGATCCGCCGGGCGGACCTTCCCGCACAGATGTCCGCGATACGCCTCGCCCACCAGGGGGGTCGTGCGTTGGGAATCGCCCGCCCCCGCATCGCCGTTGCGGGGCTCAATCCGCATGCTGGCGAAGGTGGTCTCTTCGGAGACGAGGAAATCCGCATTATCGCGCCCGCCATCGCGGCCGCCCGCGCGGAAGGCATAGACGCCAGCGGCCCCTGGCCCGGCGATACGGTTTTCATGCAGGCGCGAAACGGCCGGTTCGACGTGGTCGTCGCGCAATATCACGACCAGGGACTTATCCCGGTCAAATATCTCGGTCTGGAAAGGGGCGTGAACATCACGCTCGGCCTGCCCTTCGTGCGCACAAGCCCCGACCACGGCACCGCCTTCGATATCGCCGGCCGTGGCATTGCCGATCCGAGAAGTCTCGAAACAGCGCTCGACTACGCCCGCCGACTGGCGAAGGCACCGTGCGACCAGGAGGATTGACATGACCCCGCTCGATTTCATCTTCATGCTGACCCGCAATGACCGGACGATCCCGGATGCGCTGGCGCAGCTTCCCCTGGTGCTTTCTGCGGGTGTCCGTCATATCGGCTTCAAGGATATCGGCCTGCCCTTTGAGGTGCTTTCCGAGCTTAACCGGGAAATCCGGGCCGCAGGCGCGAAGAGTTATCTCGAAGTGGTCTCACTCGACCGCGCCAGCGAAATCGAGTCGGTGCTCGCCGGCCTCACGCTCGGCGTTGACTATCTGCTTGGCGGCACCCATGTCGACGACGTCCTTCCCCTCCTCAAGGGAAGTGGTATCCGCTACTACCCCTTCCCCGGCCGCATCGCGGGCCATCCCAGCGTTCTGGAGGGTTCCCAAGCGGAGATCGTTGCAAGCGCAAAAGAGCTTGCCGCCCGCGAGGGCGTGCACGGCCTCGATCTCCTCGCCTATCGCGCCGATGTCGATGTCGCTGACCTCATCCGCGCCGTCTGCGACGCCGTCGCGAAGCCCGTCATCGTCGCAGGTTCGATCGACCGCGCCGAGCGCATCCACGCCGTCGTCAGCGGCCGGGCCGCCGGCTTTACGGTCGGCACCGCCGCTCTCGAAGGCCGCTTCCCTGCGGTCATTCCAGGCTTGACTCATCAGCTACTGGCGATCAACTCCATAAAGAACCAGGCGAAAGCGTTAGCCGCGCAATAATGGAGAATGCACGTGGCAGGCGCTCTGAGCATGCAAGTAGGATCCCCGTCTCGCCTCACGTCGACGGTTCGAGCCACCTCGCCATCGATGGTTTTCACGAACAGGGGCAGAAGTACCTACCCGAACCTAAGATAGCTGCGCGCGAGCCCGTTGTTCAAATGCCCGCCATTGCGGCCGGAGGCGCCCCAGCCGACCTTTTTCGCCTCCAGCACGGCGACCTTGGCGCGTGCCCTAGCGAGCTGCCGGGCGGCGCCGAGGCCGGTGAAGCCACCGCCGATCACCGCGACGTCGTAATAGCCATAGACGGGTGCGAAGGCCGGGGCGGTGTCGTGCCAGTAGGACAGGAATTTCATGGCGGTGCGCTTGCTCGCTGCCCTCAGCCCGGTCGTAGCAGGCGAAGTGTTGATGAGATTCTATGGCCGAAACAGGTTCGTCAGCGGCAGGTGCCTCTTCACGACCGGCGATTTCAGCACGACGAAGCTGAAATACTTGTCTATGCCGACCTCCAACTCGACCAGCCGCTCCATGATCTCTTGATATTCGCCGATCCCGGCGGTCACGAATTTCAGGAGGTAGTCGTAGCCGCCCGAGACCACATGGCATTCGATTAGTTGATCGATCTTCTCGACGGCGGCGAGGAAGCGTGTAAAGTCGATCTGCCGGTGGTTCTTCAGCGTCACCTCGGTGAACACCGTTAACGTCTGTCCCAACTTGCCGACATTGATCTGCGCCGAATAGCCCTCGATATAGCCCTCCGACTGCAGCTTCTTCACGCGCATGAGGCAGGGGCTCGGCGATAGATTCACCACCTCCGAAAGCTCCACATTTGTCATTCGGCCATGCTGCTGCAGCACGTGCAGGATCTTGATGTCGATCCGATCTAGTTTCATGGACCTAGCTTTCGCTGATGAGAATAGCGAGCGTATTCGGCTGCCGAGGCAGCCGACGTTACACCTGCGCAACGGCCTTCTTGAGCGCGCTTTCCATGGCTTCGAGGAACCGATCCACATGCTCCGCCTGGCAGATCAGTGGGGGACGCACCTTCAGCGTATCCTCGTTGGCGCCCGTAGTGCTGATGAGAACGCCATCGTCACGCATCAGGTTTACGATATCCAAAGCCATGGCTCGCCGGCTGGCCTCTCCCGCTCCATCCAACCCGATGTCGACGCCGAAGAACAGCCCGGCGTTTCGGACGCCGCGAATACCGGGGTGCAGCTTGGCAAGATGCTCCAACCCCACCCGCAGGCGCTCGCTCATGGCAAGCGCATGCTCGGGGATCCGATCCCGATGCAAAATAGTCAGGACGGCGTCGGCTGCCGCGATCCCGACAGTATTGCCACCGAAGGTGTTTGAATACCGGGCAGTAGCGCCAAAGCGATCCATCGGTGCCTTGCGGCCAACAACCGCGCCGATTGGAAATCCATTGCCCATGGGCTTGCCGAGGGTAACGAGGTCCGGAACAACTTCGTGTCGCTCAAAACCCCACATATGTGTGCCCGTCCGCCCGAATCCCGGCTGAACTTCATCGGCAATCACGAGGCCACCCGCCTCCTGCACCGCCTTGACTCCGCCGGCGATGAAACCAGGCGGGTCTACCCAGACGCCGTCGCTGGAGAAAATGCTGTCGATGAGGAGGGCCGCGACGCCAATGCCACGCCGATTCAAATCGGCGATAGCGGAGCGAACCTGTTCTTCAAAAAATTCCGCAGCTTGCCGGTCCGGCACGCCCGCGGGACCGTGCAGCGACACCATACGAACGGCAGGACTGAGCTTGATGGCGTCGCCCAGATTGGGCGACGCCATCGCCGTGGCCGCGCTGGTGCCGTGATAGGCATGGGAAGAGACAATCACGCCCTCGCTGCCGCTGGTCAGCCGGGCGATCCGGAGCGCCAGATCGTTCGACTCGCTACCCGTGCAGGTGAAGACAACGCGGTTCAGCTCCTCGGGAAAGGTGGCCACGAGCCGTTCGGCGTAATCGACAAGCCTCGGCTCGAGATAGCGGGTATTTGCGCTAATTCGGCTGGCTTGTTCCGCCATGGCAGCGTTGATCTCTGGATTGCAATGCCCAAGAGAGGGCACATTGTTATAGAAATCCAGATAGCGACGTCCGTCGGGGTCGTAGAGCCATATGCCCTCGCCGCGAACGAAATGTACCGGTCGGCGGTATTGGAGCCTGTAGGAGGCTCCGAGTACGCTGTCGCGCCGGGCGATCAGCTCAGATTCGCGGGGGGGAATTGTGGCTTCCCCGGGGGTAAAGCGGTTGGGCATGAGATCTGTGGACATAGCTTTGATCCTGCTTAAGTTTCCACCGCGAGAAGGTCGCGAGTTACCGTACTCATTCCAAGGCGAGTGACGAAACACTCGGAGTGCCTTCGGCAACGCCGAACTAAGGCACCGCGCGATGCACAGCCATCTCCGCCTCCCCGACGCCTAACGCCGATAGGATAGCGAGCCCGCGCTCGGCCCGGGCCACGTTCTTCTTGATATATGCTGCCTCGGCCGGAAACAGCCCGGCTCGCCAGTAGTTGATCAGGATGAGGGCGCTTTGCCGCGCCTGTATCAGCCCGACGAGCAGTTTTGCCTCAAGTGCGGAAAGCGGGCGCACCGAAGCATAACCAGCGATGAGATTTTCTGCGCCCCCCAGAGCCAAAGACGGGTCCGTCACGACGTGGCTTGCCGCAATCGCGAGATCCTGGATCCGTGGGCCCCAGCAACCGTCGCCGAAATCGATGAACGCGACTCCATTATCGGTCAGGAGCGCGTTGAACGGGCTGGGGTCATTGTGTGTGACCTGCCATGCTACCTCGCGCAGTTGCGGCTCGATAAGCTCGACATAATTGCGCATGGCAAGACGCACGGAATCTGCAACGGGTCCTGAAGGCAGATGCTCCTCCAGTTGCATCAGCCTCGGCCAACATCCGACATGCCAAAGGACCGGGCGGTGCATGGCGGGCAACTTCAGAGGCTCGAGAGCCAAACTGAGCCTGCCGAGCGCCGTGCCGACCCGGTAAAGGACGTCCGGAGTTGCGTTCGCCTGGTGCAGCGGCACCCCCGGAAGTCGGGTCTGCAGGTAGCCGCAAATCTCCTTCTCTTCGAACATGAGCGTACCGCCGCTGGTACGCACAATGTGAGGTGCTGCAAAACCGGAAGCGCCTTCCAGCCCTGCGAGGGCCGCAACCTGGAAGCGGAAACTGTCTCTTCCTTCCGGCCGCGCTGACGTTTTGAGGATCAACCGACCGCCGTTGGACAGGGTGACGTCCGCGGTACACTCGACTTCCGAGGACAGGACCATGATCGTTCCCGTCAGACCGTAGTGGCGTAGTAGCAGCTCACCCGACACGCGCGCTTCCGCCGCGCTTGGCTTTGTCGTCAGAATAGCGGCGGCGGCCCGAAAATACACTTCAGTGAAAGGCATGCCGACCGACTGGGTGCCGTCGAGATGACCCTCGCCGTCGTCCGGAAGCGCATCGTTACAAGCATCCAAGATTGAGACCTCGCACTGTTTGGAGCGGCATGCTCTGCGGCATCCGAGAAGCGACCGTCGAGATGGCATCCATTCCGCGACACCCAGCCCTGATAAGGTCGGGCGATTTCTGCTGAAGGCGGGCGGACCACCGTCCCGCCTTCAGCACGATTGTCTCGGTCCCAGCTCTGGGAATTACCTCGCTCGCGCTGGGCCCGTGATGCCACCGCCGAACATGGCGGCACCGTAATGGTCCTTCTCGACCCCTCGACACTCCGGCAAACCGAGGTTCGTTATCGGGCCGCTGGAAGAGAGGTTTTCAGATGTAATTCAGGCTTCCTCAGAGCCCGACAACGCCTGGCAATTCCGAGATGCCGGCGATCTCGGTATAACCGTAATAGGGATTGGCCGGCTCGTGACCGCGATTGACCCAAACCTTATTCTTGATCCCGAGGTCATGAGCGGACATCAGATCGTAGCGGAACGAGGAGGAGCAATGCAGTATGTCCTCCGGACCGCAGCCAAGCATGTCGAGCATATATTCGAAGGCCCGGAAGTGCGGCTTGTAGGCCTGAGCCTCTTCGGCGGTGTAAACGGCGTGGAAAGGCGCGCCGAGCTTCTCGACGTTGGACATGATCTGCGAGTTCATTGCATTTGACAGGATGACCAGCGGAATCTCCTTGGCCACCTTGGCAAGCCCAGCCGGAACGTCCGGATGCGGCCCCCAGGTGGGAACGCGTTCGTATACCATCTGGGCGTCTTCGTCCTTGAAGTCGACGCCGTTGCGTTTGCAGGTCCTCGCCAGTGCGTTATGGACCACCTCCGCATAGGGCTTCCAGGCGGCCATGACTTCATCGAGTCGGTACGCCGAGAAGTCCGCGATGAATTGCAGCATCTTCTGCTCGCTCATGCGGTCGCCGTAAAGATCGCGTGCCGCCTCCGCCATCTGAAAGTTGATCAGCGTGCCGTGGCAGTCGAAGGTGATGTATTTTGGGCGGAAAGTGGTCATGCGCTTCGTCCTTATTTTGGCGGGGATCTGTTTCCGTATGAACAATCATAAGTCCGCCTCAGCCGCTGTACCGTCCGGATTCCCCGGCTCGTCAGCAGAAAATTCTGGACCAAATGTCAGGTTGGCTCTTTCGATTGCGCGGGGACGGTGATCCCTGCCGCCGAGGCGCCGAGGGCGGAGCCTCCAAGGGACAACAACAACCCGCTTTTCAGCACCTGCCGCAAACTCTTCGTCAAGCGCTCGCTCGGCTCCGGCTATGCCGGCATCGACAACACGCTGTTCTACCAGGATGGCACGACAATGCTCGTCGCGACGCCAAGAAGGTCACCTAGGAGATCGTCAAGGCGTCGATCCTCGGAGGTGCGGGCTCCAGCCCCGTGGCTGTGCTCCAAGGCGCCTCGAGTAATCCTCATAACCGCTTCAGAATGGCTTCTGATGCCTTCTCCGCGATCATGATCACCGGCGAGTTCGTATTGCCGGAGACAATCGTCGGCATGATGGAGGCGTCGATGACACGCAATCGGCCGATGCCGTGCACGCGCAGCTTCGGGTCCACCACTGCCATAGGGTCACTCCCCATCTTGCACGTGCCTACCGGGTGAAAGATGGTTGTCGCAATGTCGCCTGCGCGGCGGATCAAATCCTCGTCGCTGTCGTGCTCGCGGCCGGGAAGCACTTCCTGCGGTCGGAATTGCGCAAGCGCCTTCGTTTCCATGAGGCTTCGGGCGTGGCGGATGGACTTCGCCGCGAGTAATCGGTCGCCGGCGGTGGAGAGATAATTTGGGCATATTTCAGGTGGCCGTGCCGCATCACGCGCGGTGACATGCGCTGTGCCGCGGCTCTCCGGCCGGAGATTGCAGACGGACACCGTAACGGCGGGATAGCGGTGCAACGGCTCACCGAGCCGGTCCGTACTAAGCGGCTGAACGTGATACTCGAGATCGGCCGTCGCGACGGCCGGATCGCTCTTGGCGAAGATCCCGAGTTGGCTCGGCGCCATGGAGAGCGGGCCGGATCGGCTGATGGCATATTGCAGACCCATGCCGACCCGGCTGAAGACGTTGTGATAGAGCTGATTTAGCGTACGCGCGCCTTCAATCCTGAAGACTGTGCGTATCTGCAGGTGATCCTGAAGGTTCTCGCCGACGCCCTGAAGTTCGTGGTGGACGGGAATGCCAAGGGTGGACAGCAGGTCCGGCCGACCGACGCCCGACAGCTCCAGGATTTTCGGCGAGTTGATGGCGCCAGCCGACAACACCACTTCGCGTGATGCATGAGCGATCCAGAGGCCGCTGCCAAGGCGGAAACGCACGCCGGTGACCATCTTGCCGTCAAACTCCAGCCGTTCGGTCTCGGCCCCGGTCAGGACGCGCAAATTCTTTCGTTTCATTGCCGGCCGCAGGAAGGCTTTCGTTGTGTTCCAGCGCACGCCGCCGCGCTGGTTGACTTCGAAATAGCCGGAACCCTCGTTGTCGCCGCCGTTGAAATCATCTGTCTTCGGGATGCCGAGCTCTTCCGCCGCATCGCGGAAGGCATCGAGGATCGGCCAAGAGAGGCGCTGGCGCTCGACGCGCCACTCGCCGCCCGTCCCGTGCATGGCGGACTTGCCGCGGTAACTGTCCTCCGACTTCAGGAAATAGGGCAGCACGTCGTCCCAGCCCCAGCCCACATTGCCCGCCCGCCGCCAGCCGTCATAGTCGGCAGCCTGCCCGCGCATGTAGATCATGCCGTTGATCGACGAGCAGCCGCCGAGCACCTTGCCGCGCGGATAGTTCAGCGCGCGGCCGTTGAGGCCGGCTTCCGCGGCCGTCTTCATCATCCAGTCGGTGCGCGGATTGCCCATGCAGTAGAGATAGCCGATCGGCACATGGACCCAATGGTAGCGGTCGCTGCCGCCTGCTTCGAGCAGCAACACTCGATTCTTGGGATCGGCCGAGAGCCGGTTTGCGAGAACGCAGCCAGCCGAACCGGCACCGACGATAATGAAGTCATATATGCCTTCGTCGGCCGGCATTTCAGTGTCATGCACGGTCATGCTGCAACTCCCGTCTCCCGGCCTGTGGTTGCCGAAAGCCGCCGCCAAAGCGGGGTCATCGCCTCCGCTATGTCCCTGTAGAGCGCATAGCGGCGATGATAGTGCGCGGCGAGCACGCTATTCGGTCTGTAGTGCCGGTCGACACGTACCATGGTAGCCGCGCCCTCTGTGAAATCGGCGAAGAGGCCGACGCCCGCCCCCGCCGCGATCGCCGCACCCAGCGCGCCCGTTTCCCGCGAGACGGAGACGGAGACGGGAACGCCGAGCAAATCGGCAAAGATCTGCGGCCAGAGGCGGCTGCGCGATCCGCCGCCAGAGAGCACTGCCTCGTCGAAGGACGCGCCTGCCTTGCGGATCGTCTCTATATGCTGGCGATGACCGAAGGCAACGCCTTCGAGCAGGGCACGGATTAGATGTCCCTTGGTGTGCCAGCCGGCAATTCCGTAGAAGCCCGCCCGCGCGTGGCCGTCCCGCTGGGCGCCGTAGAGATAGGGGTGGTAGAGCGGATCATCCGCCGCAGGCTCGACGGCAGCCGCCAGCGCGCAGCAGGCGTCGAAGGGCGTGAGGCTCTCCGCATGCTGCCCCTCGAAGAACTCGCGCACAAGCCATTCGAGATTGGCTGCCGAGGTAGCGCTGTTTTCCATCGCCATGTAGCGGGTGCGATCGAAGGTCGAGGACATGAAGACGGGGCCATCGAGGTCGGGACCGTCGATGATGACCTGGTTGATGCTCCAGGTGCCGGCGATGATCGAGGCACTGCCGGTGCGCGATACGCCCGAGCCAAGCGCCGAGGCGACGACGTCGAACAGCCCGCCGATCACCGGCGTGCCCGCGGCAAGACCGGTCTCTCTCGCCACCGCCTCCGTCACCATGCCGGCGATGTCGGTGCTTTCGATAAGTGGCGGCAGGAGGTCCATGCAATCAGCCAGGCCATAGGCCTCCATCAGCGTTCTGTCATAGCGGCGCGCTGCGAGATCGAGCAGGCCGGCGCCCGACATGTCCGAGACTTCGCTGACGCGGCTGCCGGTCAGGCGGTTGACGACGAAATCCTTGGAGAAGAACACCGTGCCGATGCGCTTGAAGACCTCCGGCCTGTGGCGCTTCAGCCAGGCGAGGAGGGTCGGCGTCTGCGAGGACCAGGGACGCTGACGCGCGATCGGATAGGTCTGCTCGCCGACCCCTTCGGCGGCCCATTCCTCGACGAGGTCGGTCGCCCTCGTATCCAGTGACTGGATGCCGAGCAGCGGCTCGCCGTACTTGTCCAGCGCGTAAAGCCCATTGCCGTGACCGGCGCAGCCGATCGCGGCGATGTCGCTCGCCGCAATCCCCGCGTTGTCGAGGCAGGCGCGAATGACGCGCTTGGCATTGGCCCAGAGCTCGCTGAGATCGCGTTCGACATGCCCGGGGCACGGCATGCGGCTATGCCCCTCCTCCCCGGCCTGCGCCAGCTCCCGGCCCGTCCGATCGAAGATCACCGCTTTGATGACGGTGTTGCCAGCGTCGAGCCCTAACAGATAGTTTTGCATTCTGAGCCCCTCCCTAGGTCTGTGCCGCGCCTCACCCTTGCTGATAGAGTGCGAAGGCCTCCTCACCGCTCGCGTCCTCATGAACGATTGCCATCAGCCCGCGCACCACGGCGCTCGGTTTGGCGTGCTGGTAGATGTTGCGCCCATAGACCATGCCCATAGCACCCTGCCGCATCAAGGCGGCAGACTTGTCGAAGACGGCGCGAAGGTCTTCCTTGCCGCCGCCGCGCACGAGCACCGGGCAGCGCGCCGCTTCGACTACACGATGGAAATCCTCCGGATTCGTCGTCGGGTCAGCCTTGATGATGTCCGCGCCCATCTCGCGGGCAAGCCGCGTCAGCGTGACGATCTTGTCGGCGTCGCCGTCGACCATGTAGCCGCCGCGTTCGGTTACCGGCTGCATGACGAGTGGTTCAATCATCAGCGGCATGCCGTACTCTTCGCAGTCTGCCCGCACGCGCGAAATGTTCTGGACGCATTGGCGGAACAGATCGGGCTCATCCGGCAGCATGAAGAGATTGACCACCACGCAGGCGGCATCCATCTGCAATGCGCCGATCAGCGGTTCGGTCTCGTTCTGCAACACCGCCCACATGTCGCGATGGCGGATGCGGTTATAGGGATTGCCCATGTCGATGCGCATGACGAGAGCCGGCTTGTCCTTGCCGGGAAGGTCCTGCAACAGGTCGGCCTGGCCGTGGTTCATCTGGATCGCGTCAGGTCTGGCATCGACCAGCGCCTTTACGACGGCTGGCATATTCTCCAGGCCATCGAGAAAGGACGGCTCGTTGCACACGCCGTGATCGATCGCCACGTCCAGGCAACGGCCGTCGCCGAACAGTCGGTTCACCCGGACCTTGCGGTTGTGTCGCATAATTCACTCCTTTGTTCGTTCCTTGCGGAAAGGGTTGCCTCCGCGACGCCGTGGCGCTCGCGCATGAGGGTGAGAAAACGGCTGTGCTCCTCGGCCTTGCGCGGCGCCGGCCAGCCCTTTTCGGCTGCAAGCAGGTCGAGCGCGGCCTCGGCCATGTCGAGGGAAAGCTCACCGGTGATGGCGAGTGTCGTGCGTCGGAAGAGCAGATCGTCCAGATGCTCGACCGCCTCCGTGCGGATGAGATGCAGGAGCTCCCGGGCGCTGTAGCCGGCATGGGGCAAGCGGTGGTCCGGCCCCGCCGCGGCGAAGCGGGCGACGTCTTCCGCGTCTGTGCCGTAGCGCTCGAAAAGCGTTGCGGCGCGATCGGGGGGAAGGCCTGTCGAGTCCGACAGGTCCCGGATCCAGCCGTTACGGTTTTCTGGAAATGCGCGTCCGCCGCCGAAAGTGCGATCTGCCGTGTCGACGCAGCGGCTATGGCCGAGCCGTTCCAGCGCCATGTCGGCGGCCAGTTCGCCGAAGGATCGGAAAGTCGTCCACTTGCCGCCGATCATGCAGAGCACCGGCGGCCCGCCGTCGCGCGCTTCGAGCAGGGTGCAGAAATGGTCGCGTGGAATGCGGCCGGTGAAGCTGTCGTTGCTCGCCGGCAGCGGGCGTACGCCGGCAAACTGAAAGACAATTTCTTCCGGTCGGATGCGCACGCCCGGCAGCACGAAGGCAAGCGATTGCAGGATATAGTCCCGCTCATCGGCTTCGCACCGCGCAGCATCGGGATCGTCGACGCGGATATCCGTCGAGCCGACCAGCACCTTCCCGAGATAGGGAAACAGAATGCAAATGCGTCCGTCCTCGTTCTCGTAGTAGATCATGTGCCCGTCGAGCATGTCGTGGAGCGCAGGATTGTCGATGATCAGATGCGAGCCTTTCGTGCCACCCATAAGCGGCGCGGGTCGGTCGCCTGCAGGAAACAGTGTAGCGTTTGCCATGTCGATCCAGCCGCCGGTGGCGTTGATGACCAGCCGCGGCCGTATCGCGAGTCTTTCGCCGGAAAGGCTGTCATGCAGCAGGAATTCCCCGGCATCGGCCTGCTCCATCGTCGCGTAGTTCAGGGCACAAGCATTCGCCCCGGCGGACAGAGCGTCGCGCAACAGCTCGACGCCGATTCGCTCGGGATGACTGACCCAGGCATCGTAATAGGTCGCGGAGCTTAGAACTGCCGAATTGAGCGCCGGCCATTTTTCCAGCGTCGCCTTGCGGCCGCGGAACTGGTGGCGCGGCATCAGCGCACGCTTGCGCGTCAAGAAATCGTATATGCCGAGACCGGCCTTAACGGCGACGGTACCTCGACGGCTGGGGCGGCGGGTGAGACCGAGAAAGCGCACGATGCCGTTGGCAAGACCGGAGAAGACATCGAAGATCGGCACCGTAGTCGGCAGCGGAGCGACATAGTGGGGGGCGTTACGCAGCAGCCGGTCGCGCTCAACGAGCGACTCCCGCACCAGGCTGAACTCACCATTCTCTAGATAGCGCAGACCGCCGTGGACCATGCGCGACAGCGCAGCGCTTGCTCCGGAGCAATAGTCCCCCTTCTCGACCAGCAGCACGCTCGCGCCCTGCAGCGCCAGCTCGCGGAAAACGCTGATCCCGTTGATACCGCCGCCAAGGACGCACACGTCCACCTTCGGGCTTTGGCGAAGCCCGTCCAAAGTCTCTTTTCGGTTCATATGACAGTCCGCTATCCGTCCATGTTGGCCAGCTTCGCCGAAACGGCCGCTTCGATGGCTGCCAGGTCTTCATCAGAAAGCCGCAGCGTGCCGGCCCGCGCATTGTCGAGCGCCTGCGCTGGATTTCGCGCGCCGCATAGGGCAAAGGTCACCCCCGGCTGTCTCAGTGTCCAGGCGATTACCGTCTGCGCTATGCTGGCGCCGTGCCGCTCCGCGACGGGCCAGATCGTCTCGGCGAAATCCTTCGCCTTCTGCCGGTTGGCCACGGAAAAGCCTGGATTGTCCCTGCGCTGGTCGTCGCCTGAAAACGCCCGGTCCGGTCCTATGGTGCCAGAGAGCAGGCCGAGCGCGAGCGAGGAATAGCTGAGCATCGACACGCGGTTGGCAACCGTGAGCGGCAGCAGGTCCGCCTCGATCCGGCGATCGATCATGCTGAACCGCTCCTGGATCGCGTCGAGCGATCCGGTGCTGATGTATTGCTCCAGCTCCGACCGGCTGACGTTGCTGGCGCCGATCGCGCGGATCTTGCCGGCTCGCTTCAGCTCTTCCAGAGCCGCAACCGTCTCCTCGACCGGCGTCGTCGCGTCCTGCCAGTGGGTGATATAGAGGTCGATATGATCCGTGCCGAGCCGGCGCAGGCTTTGCTCAACCTCATGGATGATCGAGTTCCGACCGAGGTAACGATGGACCGGCTTGCTATCCTGGTCGAAGAAGTGGTTGCCTTCCTGCGTATGCCAGACAAGGCCGCATTTCGTAGCGACCACCGCCTTGTCGCGCCGGCCCTCAATTGCCTTGCCGACGATCTCTTCCGACCGGCCGAGGCCATAGGCCGGCGCCGTATCGATGAGAGTGACGCCGGCGTCGAGCGAAGCGTGAATGGCGGCAATCGCTTCCGCCTCATCCGTTCCGCCCCACATCCAGCCGCCGATCGCCCAGGTGCCGAGTCCGACGGCCGATGCCTTGACGCCGGAACGTCCGATCTCGCGGGTTAACTGCTCGCCACTCATGCGGAAAATCCTTGCTCGTACGCAATTTCAAGAATACGCGCGCCGGTGGCCTCGTCGGTTACGAGTGTGTCGAGATGGTTGCCCCGCATGACGCTGAGAATCGGGCCCGCCTTGTTGGGTCCGCTCGCGACCCCGATCTTGGTCGGGATCGAGGCAAATTCCTCAAGCGTCAGCGACACCAGCGAACGGTTGAGGCTGTAGTCGCAAACCCGGCCCCGATCGTCGAGCAGGTGCGCGAGCAGTTCGCAGGTCGCGCCGGAGCGTTCGATCGCCGCCCGATCGGTGCTGGAGGACGGGTGCAGATCGTAGTAGCTCGAGTCGTCCGTCAGGATTGAGCCTATGCCGACCACCGCCACCTTCGCCTCGCGCGCCCGTTTGAAGACGTCGGCGACGGAACGCATGTTGATCAGCATCGCCCGCTGCTCGGCATCGTCGGCAAAGAGGGGTGCGTGGATCTGGTAGGAGCGCCCTCCGAGCCGGTCGGCCATCAGGGTCGAGACATGGTTGACGTCAGTATAGTGTTTCCCCTGTACGCAGCCCGTTGCCGGAATGACCTCGACATCGAAGCGGCGCAGCGGCTGCAGGCCGGCGACGACGGCGCTGACGCCCTTGCCGCCAGTGATGCAGATCGTGTCGCCGTCGCCGATCTGCTCGAGCAACAGCCGTGCCGCCGCCTCGCCGACCGCCTGGAGCGCGGTCTGCGGGTTGTCGGAGACGGTGGGCACCACGACTGCGCGGCTGATGCCGCCGAGCGCGAGCAGTCGCTCCTCCATGTCGACCAGCGCCTCGACCGGTGATTTGATCTTGATCTCAACGAGACCGAGCTGGCGGCCGCGCTTGATAAGGCGGTTGACGGTGGCCTGCGAGATGCCGAGCTGCTCGGCGATCTGTGCCTGCGTCAGACCTTCCATATAGTGCAGGACCAGCGCCTGGTGCATCTGGCGGGCGATGACGATCTCCTCGCGCGGTGCTGTCGTCTTGGGTTTCGGATTGGCAATTGGCATGTCAGGCGGCCTTCCGCTTGTGCAGGAAATGGTCGATGGAAACGGCAGCGAGCAGAATGCACCCCTTGATCATGTCCTGCCAATAGACCGAAACATCGAGCAGGATCAGAGAGCTGGTGACGACAGAAAGAAGCGCTATGCCGAGGATGGCGCCGAGGATCGTGCCGGAGCCGCCGTTGAGTGAGGCGCCGCCGATCACCGCCGCGGCGATGATGTTGAGTTCCATGCCGACGCCGAAGGTGGGGGTCGCGGCGCCGAAGCGGGACATGTAGATGACGCCTGCAACACCGGCGAGAGTTGAACAGAGCACTGTCACCCAGAACTTAACCTGACTGGTCTTGATACCGGAATAGAGCGCCGCCTTCTCGTTGCTGCCGGTGTAGAAGACCTTGCGAAAGGCGGTCGCCCGGCGCAGCAGGAAATCGAACAGAATGACGACGGCGACGAAGATCAGAATGACATAGGGAACGCCGTAAAACGTGCCCTGCCCAACCGCCTTGAAGCCCGCCGGCAGCGTGAAGAGCGAAAGCGGCGTGCCCTTTGTGATGATGAGGCAAAGCCCGCGCACGATCACCATGGCGGCGAGCGATGTGATAAAGTGGTTGAGGCCCACGACCGTCACGAAGAAGCCCATGATACCGCCGATAGCGCTACTCACAACGATGCCCACGAGCGAGGCCATCCAAGGGTCGAGACCGGCGAGGAAGAGCGTGCCCGAGAGCACCATTGCAAAGCAGACGACGGAGCCGACCGCGAGGTCGATGCCACCGACGATGAGCAAGATCGTCATGCCCACGACGACGATGCCTTCAACCGAAAAACTCATCAGCATGGCGCGGAAGTTGCCGAGTGTCAGGAAGTGCGGCGAGGCGAAGCTCATGACCACGCAGAGCGTGAGGATGATCGCGATCAGCCCCGCCTCGCGCATCCTGCCGATGCGTTTCCAGGAGGATGTCTTCGTCGCGCCTGCCACCATCGTGTCGATTGCCATTCCCGTCCCTCCCACGTTCTCGTCACCCGGCATGGTTTGCCGCCTTTGCCGTCCCCACCCCTGAGGCAAGGCGGATCACGGCCTCTTCCGTCATCTCGTCGGCGCCGAGTTCACCAGCGATGCGCCCCTCCCGGATCACGAGCACGCGGTCTGAGAGGCCGAGCAGCTCCGGCATTTCCGAAGAGATGACGATGATGCCGATGCCCGAGCGGGCAAGCTCGCGCAACAGCCGGTGAATCTCGGCCTTCGCGCCCACATCGATGCCGCGTGTCGGCTCGTCCATCAGAATGACCTTCGGCTTCACCGCGAGTTGCTTGGCGATCGCAACTTTCTGCTGGTTGCCGCCGGAGAGCGATTTTGCAGGTGCCTCGATTCCGCCCATCCGCACCGCAAGCCGCCGGGCGAGACCCTCGGCAAGCGCAGCCTCCGCACGTGCGTTCATGAGACCGACTGAATTCGTCATCGACTTCAGGTCCAGCACCGACATGTTCTTCGCGATCGACATCTCCAGAAACACGCCGGAGCCCTTGCGGTCCTCCGACAGATAGACGATCCCGGCCTTCACGGCATCGGAATAGGAATTGAACTTCTGCGTCTTGCCGCGCAGGCATACTGTGCCCGCCGTGCGCGCTCCAAGCCCGCAGATCGCCTCGGCGATTTCCGTGCGGCCGGATCCGATCAGGCCGCCGATGCCAAGAATCTCGCCCTTGCGCAGCGCGAAGCTGACGCCATGAAAACGCTCGCCGTCACCGATGGTGTCCACCTCGAAGATCGGCTCGCCGGACGCCTCACCGGGCCTAAGCTTCTCCGGGTAAAGCTGCGTGATCTCGCGCCCCACCATATGGCGTACCACGTCATCCGGCGTGATGTCGGCAATGCGGTCGGTGCAGACGTAACGACCGTCGCGGAACACGGTGACCCGGTCGCAGAGGCTGAATATCTCGGCCATGCGATGACTGATATAGATGATCGATATGCCGTTCGCCTTGAGGTCGCGGATAATCGCAAAGAGCTGCTGTGCCTCGCTTTCGGTCAGCGCCGCGGTCGGCTCGTCCAGGATCAGCACCCGGCAGTCGAGCGTCAGAGCCTTCGCGATCTCGACGAGCTGCTGACTGGAAATCGGCAGATCGGCGACCTTGCGGCCGACGTCGATTGCGCCCAACCGGTTCATTACCGTCTGCGCCGCGCGTTCGAGCGCGCGGTAATTCATGAAGGGGGCACGGCGGCGGTTGGTCGCCGCCATGAACATGTTTTCCGCAACGGTCACATCCGGGCAGAGCGCGATTTCCTGATGCACGAGCCCAATGCCGAGTGATTGGGCGACGGCTGGCGAGGGGATCCGTACGATCTTCCCGTCCATTCGGATCTCACCCTCGGTTGGCTGCAGTACGCCGGCGATGATGTTCATCAGCGTCGACTTGCCGGCGCCGTTCTCGCCGCACAGCGCATGGATCTCACCGCGTTCGAGCATGAAGTCGACGTCCGTCAGCGCCTTCACCGCACCGAAGTGCTTGGTGACATGATGAATGGTCAGCACAGGCTCCGCCATCGTGTTCCTCCCCTCCCCGAACCATCCGCGCCATGAGGCGCGGATGGCTTGAATCCGGGGTTACTCCTCGATGCCCTTCGTACCGCGACGCTTCAGGTACTTGTCCCAATAGAAGTCGTCGGCATTTTCGGCCGTCACGATGGAGAGGCCGTTGTCGACGACGGGGATGCTCATCGGGTTGAAGCCGGAGCGCTTCGCGTCGTTCATCGGATCGATCAGTTCCGGATGCTTGGCAAGCCAAAGCAACATGAAGCCCATATAGCCCTGCATTCCCTGGTTCGGGTTGATCGAACCGAAGACCTCGCCGGCCTTGATCATGTCGAGGATATTTGCGTTGACGTCCGCGCACATGACGAGGACCTTTCCACCGCCTTCCTTGTTGGCCTGCGCGGCGCCGATCGCCGAATTCGCTTCCGGCATGAAGACGGCGCCGAGGTTCGGATTGGCCTGGATGATACTATTGAGGCCCTGATAGGCCTTGGTCGGATCCTGGTTGGAGGCAGCGCGGCCGACCAGCTTCATGTCCGGCCACTTCTCCTCCATGCGGCCGATGAAGGCCGCGATGCGTTTGTCGTGATTGTCCTGGCCCGGGTTCTCGAGAACCGCATATTCACCCTTGCCGCCCATCTTCTCGGCGATCGCGTCGGCGGCATAGATGCCTTCGCGGGTGTTGTCCGAGGTGATGAACGACACGCGCTTGGAAAGCGGCGAGTCGGCCGCGAAGGTTACGACTGCCGTCCCCTGGTCGATCGCCCGGTTGATCGGCTCGATGAATGGGTCGGAGTTCATTGGATGGACGAGAATGCCGGCCGGGTTCTGTGCCAGTGCCTGATCGAATGTGGCGATCTGTTTGTTGACGTCATATTCCGGCGTGCCCGTATATTCCGTCTCGCAGCCGAACTGCTGGCCCGCCTGCTTGAACATTTCATAGACCGGGAACCAGTATTCGACGCCAGAGACCATGACGTTCATGACGTATTTTTCGCCGGGCTTGCAGCGGAACGGGTTCTCTGTCTCGGCGGCCGCGGAATCGGCAAAAAGCGTTGCCGCAAGGACCGCCATTGCGGTCGTGCTGAAAAAAGTGCGCAAGTGTCCTCCTCGAGGCCGAAGCCCCTCCCAAAAATCCCGAGGGCGCCAACCCGACGCCGATCTCAGTGAAGACCGGATTTCCTCCTCGAAGTCCGGTATGGACAGCTAAACGCAAAGCGCTTTGCCTGTCAATATAATTCACTACATGAATTATAATTCACCGACGGCCGGTGACATGACAGGCGTCATCGATCGAGGCGCAAGCGATGGAATCGCCGGCTCTATCATCTCGGTCCCTAGGTGAGCTTGTCCGTCTAGGTGAGATGCCGCCCTTCCCCAAAAGCCACCGCCGCGAACGAGAGTTGTTGAAGTGAGGTCGTCAGGACCGTCTTTGGATGCGGATGAGGTCAGGAATTTACGCTAGTTTCAGTACCGTCGCCGCGCAGAGGTGCTCTTGAGCAGAGCCGGAGTGTGACTGCCACGGGTCTCCGCAAATGGCATCGATGCCTCTATACAGGCATCGATAAATGATAGCCTTGCCACCTCGGCTGTCTGAAGCCTCGACAACGCCGCACGGCAATCCCTGACTGCTTGGTAGTAACGTCTTCCATGGTTTGGCCACTCGTTCTCGAGGAAGTCGAGGGCGTCATACGGGCCACAGAACCGTCGCTCTATGCCGTTTTGCAGTCTTACCGAAAGGGCTATTCGCCAGGGGATCTCCTTCATTGAGACCTCCCATCTATGAACCTGCTATCCAACCAGGAGGCGCACGTGTCGTTCCACCGCGCGAGCCGTTAGTCCGATTCCGTACGCTGGACGAGCGAGGATGGAGCAATCTCGATTCGTGCCCTACTTTACATACCGCACACTAATGGCTTGCGCATTGATGACCTGCCCCTCGGCAAATGCTCCGAGGGGCTTTTTTAGCTCCGAAGATGAGCGCGTCTATTGGCGCGACTTGGAACTTCGTTCCGAACTCAGAAAAGCCCTGTCATAAGCCGCTGATATTCCGCTTCCGGCTTACCATAGGCGTCCCGGGCGAACTCCTCGAGGGCCTGTCTGTTCCGGATGATGATGTTCCCCCTGACCGAGCGAATGAAGCCGTTTCCTTCCAAAATATGCAGCGCGGTGGTGACGCTTGGACGACGAACGGCGAGCATCAGCGAGATGAACTCGTGTGTCAGAGGAATTTCGTCGCCTGAGACACGGTCATGACACATCAGCAGCCACCTCGCCAATCTCTCGTCCACCCCGTGCACGGCGTTCGAAATGGCAGTGTAGGTAAGCTGAATCGAGAAGGCCTCGATGCACCGGATCATGACCTTTGCGAAGTTCCGGTTACGATCCATCCACTTCCGGAATGCGGTGAACTCCATCCGGTAAGCATCTCCTTCGATCTGCATGATGACGTCGTGGACGCTTAGCTCAACACCCATCGCCGCAGAGGTTGGAATGTAACCTTCACGCCCGAAGATGCCCGCCTCTGCTCTGTTGCCTTCCGGCGTGGAGGCGACCAGCGAACCGATGCCGGATGTGAGATAGTAGACATGCTCGATGGGATCGCCGGCCGTTGCCAGCAACGACCCTCTCGCCACATTGACGGGGTCGAGATCGGGCGCGATCTGGCGATAGTCGGGCTCGGGGAGCAGGGTCAACAACTGATTGTTGATTGAGGCTTGGGAAGGAACTGCCATAGCCGTTCCCCTAGGCTGCGGAGCCAGGCACCGCGGCGCCTCGCCGCCCCGCTCAGCTCCGACCGAAACGGACCGCACATTAGCATGGAGGCTGCCCGTCGCCAATCTGCAGAGCCACCGTCGCCCATCAGACTCGTCTCCTCGTTCGTACGGTTCCGGACCCTTGATCCGCCAGGCGCTCTAATGACTCGCCATATTGGTGAAGGGGCGTAGACTTTGCGCCGACACCGACCGGCGTTGCCCGGCACAGAGGAAAAGCTGATGAAATCCGAGCGAGTTTGGAGCTGCGACCCAATCGGGCCTGACGAGCTCAAGATGATCGAGAAAATTTTCCGAGAGGAACTGCAAGTACGGGCTCTGCCGCTGAAGTCGGAAGAAGCTCACGTCCTTGCCGCGAAGCTGATCGAAGCCTATCAGTCCGGGATTCGCGACACCACGGGTTTAGCCGCCGCAGCGAAGCGGTGTTGAGGGGCCCTGCATGCCGAACAGTCTGGCGTTGAGGCCCTTAGGCGTCGATGGATGACGTCGTGAGCATCGCAAAACTTCTGCTGATGTTGTTGGCTGTGACGACTATCGGCTATGTGTCCCTCCTCGGCGTGACGTACATCTCCCAGAGAGCCCTCCTCTATCCCGGTGCGCAACAGGCGCCTGGGCACGCAAGCTGGGGCGAGACTGTCTATATCATGACGCCGGATGGAGAGAGGCTTTTCGGACTCTACAGCCGGGGCAAACCCCGCAAGCCGGCCGTGCTATTCTTTCTTGGCAACGCTGACCGGATCGACAACTATAGCTTTCTCGCCCAAGCGCTGGCCTCACGAGGCATCGGCCTGCTGGCAATTTCCTATCGCGGCTATCCCGGGTCGACCGGGACACCGAGCGAGGTAGGCCTACTCACCGACGGAGTTGCCGCATTCGACTGGCTTGCTGCAGGATCTGAAGGCCGGATCATTGTGCTCGGCCAGTCTCTGGGAAGCGGCGTCGCCATCGATACTGCGCGGCGCAGACCGGCTATCGCCGTCATTCTCGTTTCTGGCTACCTGTCGGTGCTATCGCTCGCTCAGACGATTTACCCCTACTTCCCGGTTGCACTCCTTATCAAGGATCCGTTCCGCTCCGACCTGAGAATAGCAGAGGTCAGGCAGCCGAAGCTGTTCATCCACGGGCGGCGTGACGCTGTCATTCCGCTTTCCTCGGGCGAGGCGCTGTATAAAATCGCACCCAAGCCCAAGCAAATGCTGATCTACGACGGCTCCGGCCATAATGACCTCTGGGACGCCCCGATGGTCGACGACATTATCCGGTTCTTGGAGGGCTTCAACGAGCTCTAGTACCATATCTGAGGGAGCGGACGGCCGCTTTCAGAGTTTCGGTTGATACATTTTGCGATTTTCGAAGCAAGAACATATAAATCGCGGCGACTTTCCGCTTCCGGCGCAAATGCCGACATATAATCCGTTCTCACCCTACTGCGACGAAACTGAACCGGACAGATCGACCCGAAGCCGTCGCCGGCGACAGTCCGAGAGAACGTCCCCTGTCGGCCCCGAAGCGGCCTTTAGCTGGCGTTGCTACCCTGCGTCAGCCGCTGTCACTGGCTCTCTGTCAGAATGGCATATTCGATTGCCGAGGAGACCCCACCGTTGAGGGTCGAGAACGGCGGAACGATGTTGCGGGCATTGCGGCAGACGAAGAGATCTCCGGGCCCGGCTTGCGTGATCGTCTCGGGCATCACCCGGCTATCGGCGCAGGATATCATCAAAGCCTGTGGTTGCTGGCCTTCCCTCGTCAGCTTGGGGTAAAGCGCCGATTGGTTGGGAAACACCGCGCCGCGAAAACTGGAGATACCTTTCAGGAGATCACCCATGTTCGGATCCTCTTTCTGGCCGAACGTAGAACTGGGAGGAATGTCTCTCGTCCGGCGGGTTGCAGAAGCGATATGTTCGCAGGCGCGAAAAAGAACAGCAAAAAGGGTGCAGCGCAACCAGCCGCTGCCAAATCACAACCAACAATGCGTAGGGCGTTCATGCGCCCCCCCGACTGGGGGCGTTCCGGACGACACATTATGCGATCTTCTTGGCCCAGAACGCGAACAACCCGTGCACCGGGCTCGTGAAGAGCGGCTCCACTCGACCCACCTGTGCCGCTGACGGCGACACCTGGAAGGACCGGATTGGCGTCCGAGCCGACCTTCGCCGCAGGTAACCTGCGTGACTGTCTTGCGCCTTCAAGTCGGCCGTAGAACCGGCAGCAGGCCAATGCCTACGAGCTTGCGACGCCCGAGGCCGCACACTCGACGAGACATGCGACCTCGGTTCCCCACCTACCTAGCGCCGGTTCGTGAGGATCACCGCACGTCAAACGGTGCCGCGGACCTATTCAACGAGAAAAGCCGCAATCCAGCGCAAGCGCATCCCCGTGACCTATAGCGGCTGCAACCGATTTCAGACGACCTCCACGAAGGCGATCGCTTAGCCGGTTATTCGATTCCTCTGCAAACGGCATTAACGCAGAGTAATGGGGGAAAGACGCATGAATAGGATCGAACCTCGTATGCGAGATGGCACTGCTGAACTTCAGGCAAAGAGGAGGCGGACATACTCAACATTCTGAGGCAATAGACCAAGTTTGAGATGGCGTTTGGGGCGGCTTCATTGGAACCGGCAGGCTGTCGCCGGCTAAAACTTTCTCGCCCCATCAACTGGTTCGCGCTCAGGCACTTCCTGTGCTGCTGCAGGGCCGAGGGAATTCGCCGCTTTTAAGTCCGCCTGTTGTTCACGATCGACTGATAAGACGCGCAGCGCTGTAGTCGCGGAGCCACGACATTCAAGCCGACACTTGGGTCAGGGCGTCCGCGCGACTGGTGCGGAGCGAGGCGAAACCAGCGTCGCTTCCAAGTAGCGCGACGCCGCCTCCGTCCGATTGCGCACTTTCATCTTCTGGTAGATGTTGCGGACATGCACCTTGACGGTGTTTTCGGCAAGCCCGAGACGATCTGCGATGATCTTGTTCCGTGTGCCCTTGCATACGAGATCGAGAACCTGGATCTCTCGCGCGCTCAGGAGGCTTGGGGCAATGTCGGCCTCGCGTTCCATATTGATATTTTCCGAAATCGCCTGTTTTTGCGCGACAACGCCGCCCCCTGCGAGCGCTCTCGGCACCAGACACCGAAGCAATGCAGCGGGAAAATGCTCGCCGCCCTTCATCAAGAGATCGATGGCGCTGAGGCATACGTCGAGATTGAGATTCAGGGGCAGGACGCCTTGAAGCAACCCTTCGTCGACAAGTTCCGCAATCGACGAGTCGAGTTCGTCCGCATTCTGCACCATCAGGCCGATCGCAGCATTTGGATGGAGCTCGTGAATCGTCCTCATGATTGATGGAAATACTGCCGCCGGCAGACGATAGAGCATGATCAGGCTTACGCCGATAAGATTGCTGGTCAAAAGACCCTCGGTATCGGGAAGGCTTACGACGTCTTGACCTTGAAAACGCATGCTGATCGCCTGCGTCAGACACTCGGACAACAGATCGGCCTTGGCGAGAATGACGACCTTGTTTTTCTTCGGCAACGCCTTATTGCGCTCTTCAGCATTGCTCAGGGTCGAGCTCTTGCGTTCCATTTTGCCCTCCTTAGCACTCTCAAGATCTTGCTGATTACGTGTCGATACTATTAGACTTCATGAAAAAGAAATTTAATTATTGAACTGGCACGCTCTTTAACAATCAATACTTGGTCTAATGTGTTTTATCGATACTATTAACGAGCGCCATTGTCATTATCGCTAAGTTCCGATAGTTATCGCACCGTTCATTTCTACTCACGATGGACTAGCTCAGATCGCCGTCAACCAGAGTATGGTGCCTAATGAGCGCGCTCATTCGGTCAGAATGCTGCGTCAACGCTCGCCTCACGGTAATTGCGGTTCAGAAATCCCCGAAGGTTCAATCGGGCAGCCGCGCGCCGCGTCTGCCGTCGCACCCGAGAAGAGTGGCCGGATGCGCGGGAATTCCCGGGCTGCGGAACGATTGCCTTTTGCCGCCTGTTGTGACGCGCCCGGAGCAAAGCAGTTTTTTCACAAGGAGAGACGTCGCGCCCCAAAATACCCTTCGATCCTGCCGGGATTGCCGCGCAGGATGAGGGTATTCAAACTTTGCGACTACAGTTGTTGCTGTAGGCGGAATGCAGTTGTGAAGCTTCCTTCATGCCGGGAATGCGGAGCTCGCGCGCTTACGATTGCTGGCACCACCAACGTCGCAAGCAGACGAGCGAGAGCAAAGCACGACCGGCATCTTCAACTCGCTCCCTCTCCGGGGTTCCCGCTCGGCTTGGCCGGCGGCAAGCAACTGGCTGGACGCAAGCTTCCCTCAGGCAGCGCCATCGCGGCCGGAGGCATGTGTCTCTTTATGGCGACTCATGGCGCGAATTCTTTATTTGTTAGCTTCTATCGCATAAGATTTTACGTGAGCGCGAGCGAGCGTGAGTCTAGGTTGGCCCAGTGTTTAGGGGATGAATATTGACCTATCAAACTCAGTCACGACTTGGTCGTCTTTCGCCATTGCTGTTGGTCGCGCTCTTCGTTTGCGGATGCCAATCGGCTGCTTTCGACGACGTTGCGGCATTTGGCGATAGTGCCAAAACCCTTGAGGACGACTCGGCCGTCGCCTTCTACAAGAACGACGAACTGATCCCGACCGGCAAGTTGCAGTTCAAGGAAAAGAACTACGGCAAATCCTACGCCATCTATAAACGTGCGGTTGCCGTTTTTCCGCAGGACCCCGCTGCTTGGCTCGGCTTCGCTGCCTCTGCTGACATGATCGGACGGTTCGACACATCGGATCGGGCCTATCAGCAACTCTCCAAGATGATCGGCAAGAGTCCGGTTTATTACAACAATGTCGGCTATTCCCATCTTCTGCGCGGCGACTTGCCGCGCGCACGCCAGTACTTTCTCAAGGCGTATGAGCTCGACCCTGCGAATGAGACGACGGCGCGCAATCTCGAGCTGATGAAGAACAGCGTCAAATACGCGCAGCGGTAATAGCCGGCGGACTGCCGACCGCATGTTTCGTAAAAACCCTACAGCGCCGCGCGTCTTATCAGACGCGCGGCGCTGTAGTTTTTTTAATTGCCGCATGTCTGTCGATCAATTCTTGGACCGGCTACAAGTTAAGAACTGCTTCAGTTCTATCGCATGTTTTCCGGTCACACGCCGCCGCTGTAGCCTGCGCGTTCTCGCCGCTTTGATTGCCACATTGCTTCGGCTATCGCACCTTCCGCAGGATCAACTTGCCTTCCGGCGAAATCGATCTTTCGTAACGCGGCAAGTTGGATGGGGCGCCCTCGCTCCCGATAGCGGGCAGGCTGCCGTCCTGGGGCTGCAACTCCGTGGCAGCCGTAGTCAGCGAGGGCTCGAGGCGCTGCGTCGCCCCCTTGCCCGGGGCGCTCAGGATAACCGAGCCGCCGGAACTCGGAAGGCCCGAGCGCATTCCGTCGTCCAGCTCCGAGACCGCCTTCTGCAGGTTCTCAACCCGCTGGCGAACGATCGCCAGTTCATCGGCTCCTGCGACCCTGGCGATGTTGCGGCTCTGTTTTTCGAGTTGAAGCTTCAGTCCGTCAATGGAGCGCTTCACGCCTGCGAGTGTTTCGCGGCTTTCTCGGACGTCTGCTGCGTTCTTGGCCGTGTAGAGCAGTATACCGGCGTTCAGCGGCAGAAACACCAGTGCCAGAGCAATGAATGGCGCAGCCCGTTTTCGTACAGGCTCATCCGCTTTTTCGCGTCGCGCGTCGGGTTCGACCTCGATATTCGCCATGCCAACCATCACCTTACTCCGCCGCAAACCGGGCCGTGGCCCCCGAACTACCAAATCCCCGGGACGTCGGGGCAGATGTTGCCGAGGCAAGTGCTCCGCCTCGATACCCATGAATCTTTCCGCCGCCCGACGGCTAGTCCGCCGTGAAGACCCCTTCCCACGCCCGTTCCAGCATCTCCAGCGATGCGACCTTTCGCAATCCGTTGAACGCGCAATAGGACCCGATAAAGTCGAGAAGATACTTCGGATGGTAGCAGGAGCCCAGTGATTCGCCACCGTATTTCCGATTGTAGAACAGCTCCAAGTCCGACACAGACATCTCTACTGCCACGCTTCGCGCATAGGCCTTGAATATTTGGATATATTCTTCTCGAGAAGGATTGTTGACGAATATCTTGTATTTCAGCCGCCGCAGCCCAGCCTCGTCGGAAAGTTCCTTCGGGGCAATGTTGGTCGAGAAGACAACGAGCTCATCGAAAGGAACCTTGAATTTCTTGCCCGTATGCAGGGTCAGGAAGTCGTAGCCGCGCTCGAGTGGCACGATCCAGCGGTTGATGAGCGCCTGCGGCATCACCTGCTGGCGGCCGAAGTCGTCGATGATGAAGACACCGCCGGAGGCCTTGAGATGCAGCGGCGCCTCATACACCGTCGAGCCTTCGCTGTAGGCGAGGTCGAGCAGGTCGAGCGTCAGTTCGCCGCCGGTCTTGATCACCGGACGCCGGCATTCGACCCAACGCTGATCGGCCTTCGGATAGGGCATCCCGTTCACCGGCTGGTGAACCGCTTCGTCGTAGAAGCTGATGACGTAACCGCCGACCTCGATGGCATAGGGCACCCAGATCGTCTGTCGGAACAGGCGCGAGGTGCGCTCGGCGATGCTGGTCTTGCCGTTACCGGGCGGGCCGTAAAGCAGGATGGATTGCCCCGAATTCATAGCGGGACCCAGCTTCTCGACCAGCGACGGTGACAGCACCAGCCCCTCGAGGCTGGCGAGCAGTCCTTCCTGGGTCACGCGCTCATGGTGAATGGACTGCAGGCCGAGCTGGCGGCAAAAGGCGTCGAGCGAGACCGGCGCCGGCCCCACATAGGAGGACTGGCGAATGGCTGCATGGGCATATTCCATGCCCTTGGTCGAAAGCGCGTATCGGATGTCGGACCTCACGTCCTCCCCGGCCAGACCCCTTGCCTCCATATAGGCGAGCTTCACCAATTCCTTGACCAGAAGATTGATCACCGCCTTGGGCAGTTTCATCCGTTCCGCCAGATGCGATGGCGTTACCGTGTCCTGCTCGGTCGCGCACTTTGCGGCGAGCCGCAGCAGAAAGGAGAACTCGAGCCCCGTTTCTTCCACGCTCATCGACGCCAGCGGCATACGGGCGTCAAGTTCCGGAGCGCTATCTTCATGAACCTGATTGAGCGAATGCATGGGAACCCCGCTTTTCCTTAACCGCCGGGCGTCAGGCCGACGATGAGACTGATGACGCGAATGACGACCGGCACCAAAACGATGACAAGACTTACCGGAAACAGGAAGGCGCCGAGCGGCAGCAGCATCTTGATCGGCAATGCATTGGCCTTTTCCTCCGCCCGGACGACGCGCATGTCGCGCATTTCCTTGCTATAAACCCTGAGCGTCTGCGTGACGCTGGTTCCGAGTTCTTCCGACTGGCGGAAAAGCACCGCAAGTGCCCGCGCCTCGTCGATTCTGAGCCGCGCCGCGAGATTGGCAAGCGCTTCGCGCAGCCTGCGGCCGCCACGCACTTCGAGCATCATGATCGAAAGATGCAGACCGAAGTCCTTCCTCTTGCTGACGAATTCCCGCGCGACGCGATTTGCCGCGGCTTCAAGGCTCATGCCCGCATCCAGGCAGACGATCAGCATGTCCATGAAATCCGGGAAGAGACGGCGATACTCGCGCTCCTTCGCGTCACCGCGCCGATCGATGTAGATATTCACCAGAATAAAGGTCGTGCCGGCGGCGAACATGCCGACAAGCAAGGTCATCATCCGCGTCGTCTCGGGGAAGAAGCGGTTGAACGCCCAGACCGTCATGACCATCATACCGATGCAGACGATCGCGCGGATCGCCTGGAAGGTGGTGACTGAATTGGCGCTGAAATAACCGGCGCGAATGAGCCGGTTCTGCGTGGAATTCACGTTGGTGTCGTGTCGGGTGATCTCGAAATAGCGGCGGATCAGGCGGTTCTCGGCCTCGCCGAGATCCGCCATCGCGCCATCCACGATATCATTGCCCGTCACCCGCGATTTGGCCTCCGAAAGCCGGACACCCACCTCGCGCCGCCGGAAAACGACTTCCGAGGCGGCGGCGGAAAAGATCATGACCGAGAAGAAGACGATGAGGTATATACCGTACTCGTTCCACATGGCGGCGCCTCAATACTCGAAGTGGACCATTTTATAGAGAATGACGTTGCCGATCGCCATTACGACGAGCAGCCCCGAAACGATCGTGGTGCCGTAGCCGCTGTTCCAGAGTGGATCGAAATAGGTCGGCGACAGCGCCTTGATCATGCCGTAGAGCAGGAACGGATAGATCGACATGAAGATCGCGGTGATGCGCCCCTCCGCGGAGATCGCCTTGACCTTCGCTTTCAGCATGAACCTATCGCGGAGCGTTTTCGAGAGATTTTGCAGGATCTCGACGAGGTTGCCGCCGGTCCCAGCCTGGACGCTGAGCGATATGGCCAGGAGATTGAGGTCTTCGACGCCGACGCGGTCGTTAAGGTTCATGAGCGCGTCGTCGAGCGTGACTCCATAGGTTAGTTCGTCCGACAGAAGGCCGAATTCGGTGCCGACCGGGTCCGGCATTTCACGTGCCACGAGCGCGATCGCCGCTGGAAGCGGGTGTCCCGCCGCCAGACTCCGGTTGGCGACGTCGAGCGCCTCCGGCAGCTTTTCTGCGAATTTGTGCATGCGCCTGGCGCGCACCCGCCAGACGACAACCGCCGGCACTAGCAGGCAGATAGCAAGGAAGAGCGGTATCCGGACGAGGTTGCTTGGCAGGAGAAACTGAAGTGCCAGCCAGATGCCCATGGCGGCGGCGGCGCCGTAGAGGGCAAATCGCTTGGCATCGAACTTGATGCCGGATTGCACATAGTACCGCCGTAGCCGGTGCAACAGGGGCTGCCACCGAGAGTCCCCGTCGACGCCGCGTGCCTTCAGCATCTCGTGGTAGGTCTCGCGATGGTCCTCGCTCCCCTCGATGAGGCTCAGGCGATGGTTAACCGCCTTGTGGCGCTCCGAGCTTCGGAAATAGCTGCGCAGCAGCGCTTCTGCAGCGACCAGCGCGGCGACGAATACGGCGGCATAGAGGAGGATGAGGGTCATGGCTTGCCGGGTCCCGTGTGGAGTGGTTTACCGGGTTCGAAGATCGTCGGGGAAATGATGACTCCCACTTCGGCGAATTCCTCGATGAAACGCGGTCGTAGGCCGGTGGCGCGGAACTCACCCTGAATGCGGCCATTTTCGTCGGTGCCGGTCTTCTTGAAGCGCATGATCTCCTGCATCTGCACGACCTCGCCTTCCATGCCGGTGATCTCGGAGACCGAAACGACCTTGCGGCTGCCGTCGCTCAGTCGCTGCACCTGGACGATAATCGTGATCGCCGAGGCGATCTGCGAGCGGACGCTCAGCTGCGACATCGGCATGCCGGCCATGCCGACCATCTGCTCGAGGCGGCTCACCGCATCGCGCGGTGTATTGGCGTGAATGGTCGTCATCGATCCTTCGTGGCCGGTATTCATCGCCTGCAGCATGTCGAACGCCTCCTCGCCACGCACTTCGCCGACGATGATGCGGTCGGGCCGCATGCGCAGCGCGTTCTTCAGTAGTTCGCGCTGGCGGATCTCGTTGCGGCCGTCGAGGGTCGGCGGTCTGGTTTCCATGCGGCCGACATGCGGTTGCTGGAGTTGCAGTTCCGCGGCATCCTCGATGGTGATCAGCCGTTCCTTCTCAGAAATCTGCGAGGAAAGCGCATTGAGCAGAGTGGTCTTGCCCGAGCCGGTACCGCCCGAGATGATCATCGACACCCTGCCCTTGACCGCTGCGCTGAGCAGAATGCGCATCTGATCCGCCATGGCGCCGTATTCGACGAGGCGCTCGAGCGTCAACGGCTTGCGGGTGAATTTGCGGATGGAAACGAGCGGCCCGTCGACGGAGATTGGCCGGATCGCGACGTTGACGCGCGAGCCGTCCTTGAGGCGGGCGTCGACCATCGGTGTCGATTCATCGACCCGTCGCCCGACGGCAGAGACGATCTTGTTGATCACCCGAAGAAGGTGATCCTCGTCCTTGAAGCGGACCGCGGTGCTCTCGAGCTGTCCGCGGCGCTCCACATAGACGCTTTTGTGGCCGTTGATCAGGATATCGGCGACGGTTTCATCGGCCAGCAGCGGTTCGATCGGCCCAAGCCCGAGCATTTCGTCAGTGATGTCGCGGACGAGGTCGTTGATTTCCTTGGCATTCAACGGTGAGTTGTTGCGACGGATGTATTCCTTGACCAGCGGCCGGATCTCGGCGGCAATCTCTTCCTCGTCGAGTGTGTCAAGGATGCCTAGATTGATCTGGTCCAAGAGGTGGCGGTGCAGGTTGACCCTCTCCGATACCATATCGAGGCCGAGCGGCCCCTGCTCTTCCGCGGTCGCTTCGGTAACCGCTTCCTTCGGCACGGCAGCGACCGCGGCTGCACCATTGGCGGCAATCTCGGCAATCTGCCTGAGCTCCGCACTCTCCTGCGGCGGCTGCTTGTAAAAGCGTCCTATAAACCCGTTCGCCATCAGCCCTACTCCTTACACCTACTTGACGACCACCGTGGCTCCGACCTTCACGCGCTTGTAGAGATCGATGACGTCGGCGTTGCTCATGCGGAAACAGCCGGAGGAGGCAAATTCACCGACCGTCGACTGCTCGTTCGTGCCGTGGATGCGGTAAAGCGTGTCCGCATGGCCTCGGTAGAGATAGATCCCGCGCGCGCCCATGGGGTTGAACGGCCCTGCCGGCACGAGTTCAGGAAGCCCCGGCACTCGCGCTTTCATCTCGGCGGGCGGTCGCCATTCGGGCCATTCGGCCTTTCTTCCGACTTTCACCACGCCGCTCCAACGAAAGCCGTCGCGGCCGACTCCGATCCGGTAGCGCAGAGCACGATCGCGGGAGAGAACGAGATCGAGCGTCCGCTTGTCGCTGAGAACGACAATGGTGCCTGGCGGATGGCTCTGCTCTGCGGTCACAATGGTTGCCGTGCTCGGCCCGAGGCTTCGCGGCACCTGCTGGTTGGCCCCCGCTTCGTCGGCAAGGTCAACCAAGCCAAGGACCAGGGCTGCGCACATCATCCAGCTCCACCATCTCCCCTGTCGCCCCGGCATCCTGTTCTCCATCACGCGCGGCTTCATCGTACAAGCGCTCCGAGCTTGCCGACACCGCGGCAGAAGTGGGAACGGGCATTGACCTCGAAGGGCAGCACGCCGCGGTTGAGTGCCTCGCTCAGCGTTTCCCAGTCATAGTCGATGAGATGTGCCTGGGTGTCCGTGAACACCTTGTCGACCTGTTGCCGGCGGAGCCCCAGGCTGAACAGGCTGCTGCGGTGCTTGTTGATGACGACGAAAATGAAATCGGAACTGCCACGCAAGCGCGTGAGATTGAGGAACAGATCCTTTGCCTGGTGAAGCGCCGGAATCGTCATTTCCGTAACGATCGTCACGCTGTTGACCGATGCGAGCACGTCATCCTTCCAAGGCGTTTGGTAGTAGGGCACGTCCAGGACGGTCTGGTCGCTCTCGAAGGCAACGACATCGAGCATGCGCAGCACCAGTTCCGCCCCCTTGGGCGAGAGGAGAACGGACGGCTGCTTGAAGGACAGCAGCGAAAAGCCGCCCGAATGGCGCTTGCGCACCAGATCGACGAATTCGACGTCGACCCGCGATGGATTGGCAATGACCGGCACCAGATCGTAGTCATTGACGAGATTGAGGTACTGCCCGAGCGACCCGGACGAAAAGTCGAGATCAAACAGATTGACCCGCGGTGCGGAATTCTTTGTCGGCTGCGCCAGCACATGGGCGATCGACGAAGCGATCACGCTGGCCCCTGCCCCGCCGACCGCCGAGACGACGGCATGGACGCGGCTGTCGCTCGCGCCGGCTGTCGGCGCATGCAGGGAGATCATGTCGATCAGCGCACGGCGTTCCAACGGCTTTTTCAGCCAGTCGTTGCCGTTAAGGCGGAAGAGAAGCCGCAGCCTGTCGTCCCGCAGCTCTTCGGAGACGACCACGAGCGGGATGTTGCGGTTGTTGGTTCGGAAAGCGATAAGCTCCGGCCGTTGCAGGACGTCGCCGTTGTCGACGTCGAGAACGATCATGTCGAACTGCGTCGGGTCGACCCGGCCCTGTTCGCCGAGGGCCTTCAACGCCATGTGCCGTACGTCGTAGCGCGAAAGCGAGCCGAAGGTGTCGAGCATGAAACTTGCCGCCGCCGCGTCGTCGGAAAGGACGAGGATCTTTGTGGTCGCTACGAAGTTCATATGCGCTGTCATTTCGCAATCCCCACGCTATATCAATGGTTAGCACGTCGAGCATGTTTGCAGGTCTTCGGTTGTGATGGTCACCGGATGGGCCGGAACCGCGATTTCATCGAGCCCGAGCAAGGGTCCAAGAAAGAGCATTTCGAGGGTTACATCACGAACTTCGAGGCGCATGGTCAGCACCGGGCCTTCGGGGCGGCCCCAGTAGCCGAGCCCGGAGCGCTGATAGGTGACCACCAGGTTCTCCGGCTGGATACGCCAGTTAATGTCGCAGATTCCCGGGCGCGGATCGCCCGCCGTCCCGCAGGCGCCGTCGCTGCCGAGCACGATCCGGCTCAGCCCATCGCTGCAATTGGCAAGGTCCGGACCGCAGGTCGAAGATATCATCGCGTTGTTCGGCGTTGCATCGCCATTATCGAGCGGGTTGGCGGCCTCTGTCGGAAATACTTCGTCAAAGTCACTGGTGAGCGGATCGGAGACTGCTGCGAGCCGCGCACCATATTGCAGCGCCTTGACGGTCTGGTTCCATTGCGACATCGCATAGCCGAATTCGATGAAGGTTGCGAACATCAGCATCACGATCGGGAGAGTGATCAAAGCCTCGGTAAGGGCAACGCCGCTTTCGTCCTGCCGAAAAGGCTTGAGGAATCGAGAGATTACCATCCCATATACCTCTCTTCATGCGAGGCGCTGATGGTGATTTCGTCAATCCCGAGCCAGGCGAACAGCGGAGAGGCTTCGTAGGGGTGTGCGGTTTCGATCGTGAACGTTCCGTCGGCACCGACTGCGTTGACCGTGATGTCGGCAAGGGTGGGCCCCCAGCCGGGGACGCGCAGGACAGCGCCGTCTGCCGGGCTCTGCGTTCCATAAAAGGCGATCAGTTTCGCCGTCCCCTCCGAGCAGGTCGACGTGTAGGTCGGCGACGTTGGTCGGCACCGGGCCAGATAGCGTCCGGCGTCGCGCAATCCGGCATCGATCTGCATCCGCTCCCAGAAAAGGTTGCCGAACTCTAGGATGCCCGCTGCAAACACGGTGACGAATGGCACCACGATTATCGTCTCAGTAAGAACAGCCGCATCTTCGTTCAACCAGAAATAGAACTGCAACCGGCGGCGAAAGATTTTTCTAAATGCGTTCATCGGACCAACTCCGCTTCTTCGCGAAGGAACTCGTCGAGCGTGCCGCGGCCGCCCTTGCCGGTAATGTCGATCATTTCGAGCGAAAGGTAGCGCTCACTGCCGGCCTTGATCGCCGGCTTGGTCAGGAACAGGCGGGCGAAGGCGACGGCCTCCGTCTCCTTGTGGCCGTTCAGATGGCCGACGGCATTTTCGTAGCCGCAGTTCACGATGGCGGCGAAGATCTCGCGCCGGTCGCCATAGTCGCCGCTCGTATAGTTTGAAAGATCGGGGCCGGTGTAGCACTGACCGCCGGTTAGAGGTGCGCCCGTCTCGCCGCTGGCCGAGGCATGGTTGATCATCGCGGAATTATTGAGCTCGTAGCGGTAGACATCATAGGCGGAGGGCTGCGACGGAGAGCCGGTCGGCGACGGATAGCTTGAATGATTGCTGAGGATCGTGCTGACGGAAGGAGCGCCGCTCCCTTGGGCAACGTTCCAGTAGCTGTTGTACTGCCAGTCATTGCCGCCGCTGATCTTTCCGCCGGCCAGCGAGGTCATCGACGCGCCGTAACCGAGCGGCACGGCCTTGGTTACGTCGCCGACGGTGGCGCCGCTCATGAGCGGGTTGTATTCGCCGCAGATCTTGTTGGCGCCGCCCGTCTGGTTCTGGGCAGAGCGCACGTTGCGAGCGGGTCGGTAACGTCCGTCGCTGCGTGCATTGCCGAATGAGCCGGAATACAAGCCAAAGCGCGTATTCAGTCCCGCCTCTACCGGTCCCGCCATCGCGCCGGTCTTCGTCTCCAAGGCGTCCTGCTTGTAGCAGACACCGGGCGAACCGGTGGCGAGCGCCTCGGCGAGCACGTTCGCACCGTTGCCATAGGTCGCCAGGAAGCCGAAGTTGCCCGGTCCCGGCGCCGACGAGGAGGTGCTGTGAAGCTCGATCTGGCGGCCATACAGATTACCGGCTGCAAAGTTGGTATGCAGCGCCTCGGCCGCCGCCTCGTTGGCGGTCGCGCTTGTGTTGCCGGCCGGCTCAAACGGATTGCAGATGTAGATCGGCGTGACATCGCAGGCGCTGGAGCGATAGACAGCAACGGCATCGGCGGAGACATTGATGGTATCGCGGTTGAGCCCGACTGGGACCGGGAAGATCGTCGTCATCGCCTGCGGTTTCGCAATAACCCAAGCATAAGACGCTTCGTTCGCATCCGCCGCCATCATCGAGGCCTCGATCGGATTGTCGTCGTCGGCCGGGATCTCCTTGAGGTAGATGACCGTTACAGTGCTTCCGGCATCATTGCCTGCATCATAGGTGACGGTGATGTGCGAGCCGAGTTGCATGCCGGTGCCGCCGCCGCCGAACGCGGCACTGTTGGCGAGCGCCTCGATTGCCGCATCGGCGCGAGTAATCGCATCGTCGCGTCCGTCGAGCTCGCGGGCGCCGGCAAGGGCCATGGCATCCACCGCATTCTGCAGGTCGGTGTGAAGATTGCCGGTGCGGCCGACGTCAATGACGAGCAGCGAAAAACCGAGCAGGAGTGGCATGGAAATCAGCGTCAAGGCGATGACGTAGCCACGATTGTCATCCAGGAAGCGTTTGATAGCCTTACGCAACAACATTGGCATGCTCCTCGGATCACGGCGGTTTCCGCCGAGATTCTGATTCGTTGCCGAGGCATCAAAGTTTTCGGGGCAACGACATGCTTAAAAAACGAGAACGGGACTTTGAAAATCATGAGCGGCAATTCGCTCGCATCCCGTGTCTCAGCTAATAAAATCCGTTAAATTCCGTGTCGTCTTTATGATCTTGACCCAGTATTACGTCAATCTGGTATTTCTATTTCTTATTCCCATCCGGCTCAGTGCCGTTCCTTCAATACTACGCAGTCTACCTGGCTGTTCCGTTCGGCGGCGTGGCCACCGGCAGGATCACCGCTGATGGCGGCGGCGCGCTCGACTGTCTGCCGCCCTGATAGCCGCCGATCGCGCGGTAAATCACCTTGCCGTCGCTGTTGATCTGCGTGTTGTACGCCGCCCGCGGGAACGGATCCTGTGTGTGGATGCCCTTGTTGGCCTCCACCGCATTGCCGAGCCCGAAGGTGATCGAATCGCGGTGGTTCAAATAGTCGGCGCAGCCGGAGAGAAGGCCGACGGCGGCGATAGCGAGGAATGCGCGCTTACTTCTTGGAAAGAACAACTGCGCCTCCCACGTCGAGATCGAGACGGTGGCCATAGGGCCCCTTGACGCCTTCGCCATTGCGGAAGCGACGCAGCATGTCCTTGTCCACCTCGAGAATGCCGAGGGCGAAAAGCTCGACGTCGTTGGACGAGCGCGTCTGTTCGAGCGGGCTATAGAGGTCTTCGCCGGGCTTCGACGGCCGCACGATATGCGGGGTGACGACGATGACCAGGTCCGACTCCCTTTTCAGGAAGCTCGTCGAGCGGAATAGTGCGCCGATCACCGGAACCTGCCCGAGCCACGGCAATTGCTGAACGTCCTTGGCATTGACCGATTGCAGCAGGCCGGCCATCGCAAAGCTCTGGCCGTCACGTAGCGCGACAGTCGTACTTGCAGCGCGCGAGATGAAGCCCGGATTGCCGTTGACGCTGATCGAAGGGTCGATTTCGGAGACTTCGGGCTCGATCTTGAGACTGATCAGCCCGCCATCGAGCACCACCGGTGAGAAGGTGAGCCGCACGCCGAAAGGCCGGTAGTCGGTCTCGGTCGCAAGCGTTGCACCGTTCGCGACCGTTGATTGGATCGGCACTTCGCCGCCGGCATGGAAGCTTGCGGTTTCGCCGCTCATGGCAATCAGGTTCGGCTGCGCCAGCCGGCGCACCAAGCCTTTTTGCTCGAGCGCGTTGATGACGATGTCGATCTGGCCGCCGGAAATTTCAAGCACCTTGGCAATCAGCTGGCCGAAGGGCTGCATGCCGGTCGCCGCACCCGCGGCGTCCCCGAGCGTTCGAGCAAGATTACCATCATCATCGACGGTAATACCTTGACTGGTCGTCGCCTTGCCGATGCCGTTCCTGCCCTGACCGGACCAACCGATGCCGAGATCGCGGCCGGTCTGGCGCGAAGCTTCGATGACGCGAACTTCCAGCATCACCTGCTGCGATTCGGCAACACGCAGCTGGTTCAGGACCGGTTCCGCCGAATAGGATTGAGCAATTTCAACCACCCGCTGCAGTTCGACCGCATCGCGAACCGTCCCCGTCAGACGAATGCGATCATTGGAGTTGAACACCCGCACTTGCGCCGAGGGGGCGGTGGAGCGGATCGCCGATGCAACTTCAGTGAAGTCGGCGGCGACCCGCACGTCGATAACACCGACAAGCGCCTTATTGTCGTCATAGACGGAGATATTAGTAGCACCCGTCTGCTTGCCGCGAATGAACAGCGACTGGTCGGAAAGGGGCACCACGTCGATCATCTCGGCGCTGCCAATGACCAGATCGCCGAAGGGCTTGCCGGTCCTGACTGTAATCGTGTCGTTTGGCGCCAGCGTCACCTGCTGGACCGAGCCGGTGAGGCTGACGAATTTTTCTTGGGCCTTGGCGGGACCCACAACACCGGGTCCCCCACTATAGGCAATTATTGCCGCGGCTACCGCCGCGAGGGTTCCGGCTCTTGCCGCCCCCTTCATGAGTCCCCTGGACATTCCCGCTTCAGCCTCCGCTCCTCGTTCAGCCACAGCGCCTGCGGGCAACAAAGCCGCTCCCCTCGCTTCACTGGACCATGCCGACTCGGTGCTCTTCGCGCTTCGTCGAGTTCCAGACGCCGACCGTGGCCCATTTTGGCTCTACGGGCAAGAGTGGTTCTGCTTTTCGCTCTGCAATCTGTACCTGTTTTTCTTTAACAGGTTGTTTCATTTTGTCTTCGACGGAGTCGATCCGGCTTCCAAGCTCGTCGCCGACCTTGCGCACCAGGTTTTCGATCGTCTCGAATCGCCCGTCGTCATCCTTCGCGAGATCTGCACTGAGGTCGGCCGAGATCAGCCCGCCGCCGAGATCGGCAACCGTAATCGGCCGCGTCTGCTCGACATTCGATGAGGCGATATTGCGCAAAGCCAATGAAAGCGTGCCGATGCTCGCCCCGAGCGTCAGACGCTGCGCTTCGTCGGTCGTTACCTCGAAGGTGACGGTCTTGACGACGGAGGGCTCGTCCTTGCGCTCGTCCGCAGTCTGGTCGACCGCCAGCACCTTAACACCCTGCAGCAGCACGTCGACATAAGTCTGTTCACTGTTGTTCTGTCGCCGGACGACCCGGGTCAGCAGAACATCGACGCGATCCGCCGGCCTCACGAAACCAGCGACGCCCAGAACGTCGTTGACGCGAATGGAAACGGCCTTCATGCCCTGGTCGAGCGCCGCCGACAGAGTGGCGCGCTCGCCGGTCCCGGTAATCTTGGAAGAAAGCACCGGCTCGCCGGGATCGATCGCCTCCATGGCGTAGCGAGGCTCGTCCTTGTCACCGATCACCGACTCGATTGTCTGAAACGAACCTTCCGGCTGTTCGCCGGTCGGCCAAGGGATGGTTTTCAGGCTCTCCGGATAAACCCGATCGCCGAAGCGCATGGGCTTGGCGGCAACCACGAGGGTCTTTTCCGGAGCCTTTACGGAATTAGCTGCTGCAAGTCGAGCCTGTTGTTCCGCGAGATAAGTGCGTGTCCCGAAGACCGCCGCAGAAGCAAGTAAAATGGCGACAGCAAGACTGGTGACCGTCGAAGTACGCATCGCCGACAACTCCATACATGCTAAAATACATTTTCTACAATAATCAAATTGCTAAGGAGGGATTAACAAACCCCTCCTTAGATTCTACCAAACTTCACTGAGTAACGATAGCATCGGTCGATACTGAGTTCATCCACCACGATCCCCATGAGCCCCAAGCATCGCTCAGGTTCCCGCCTGCGGCCGTGACGGTCCCGATCACACCACCGACGAGCAAGGCCAAGAGAATAAGATATTCAGTCAGTGCAACACCGTCTTCTTCCCGCGCGAAAGCGGATACCTTAGCTACAAAAGCTTTCATCGAGAAATTCCTTTCAAATATACTTCGCGTGCCGCAAAATTCCCCGGGCCGCGCCGCCGTTGAGACCATCTCTCCGACTGACTTGATTAATAAACTGTTAATTTCTGAATCGTCAATCATTATATTTAGCAATTTTCGGAGGAGGTTGCTTATGGTTAAGATAATAAACGAATATCTCTGGCTTTGCGGCGTGAAAAGCGGTATAGAATTGGCATCCTCTGAATTATATAGTCGGTTTTAAATAGCCCATACGGATTAGAATCCCTTCGGTAATTTCTTAAAAATAATCAGTTTGACTGCGTATGGAGTACGATAAAGATGATTTCCGCAATCAACATCTTAATTGTGACAAAAGTATTACTTTTATTTTATGCCGCCTGGAGCGATTTCCGGCTCTGGAAAATACCGAACCTAATCGTGCTGGCTCTTGTCGCCGTTTATGGGTTTTATACTGCCCTGCAGTTGCTGACGGCTGAAGATGTCGGCGCGGCCCTCTTCTCCTCGTCGGGCATTGCCGGCGATGTCGGAGCCGGGCTGCTGCTCTTCGCCATTGGATTTGGCCTATGGTCGTTCAAGCTCTTCGGCGCGGGTGACGCCAAGCTGTTTCTGCCGATCGGCCTCTTCATAGGCTGGCACGGCATGCTGCCCTTTGCGGTCTTCCTGCTGATCGGGGGCGTGGTGACGCTCCTCATCCTCAAGTTGCCGATGCCGCTGCAATTGGCCCACTTGTCCGTGGTGATGCGCGTGGAAGAGATTCGTACGACGCGAAAGATTCCCTACGGCGTCATCATGGCCGCAGCCGCGCTCACCATGATGGCCCTGCGGCCGGGTCTTGCCTAACTCCTAAAACCATCCAGACGAAAGCAAGAATCGCAAAATAGCAACATTAACGGAGCAGTGACTAATAAATACGGGCGAGTTGACCGCTTAAAAGAATTCAGATCAACTGCCGATTGGGGAAATAATCTATTGGTTTTACAACGATGAGAGCGTTCCTTTCTGCTATGGGGCGAACAAAGGCCGATTACCGCCTTGCCCATTTGATACTGCTATTGCACATTTCTTCCATGTGTGGGCTGGTCTGGTATTTGGGAGTTGAGCCATACTACCGGACCGGCAAGTTCTACCTTCAGCTGTCGTTCATGGCGATGCTGGTTTACGTGATGTGTTATATGCTGTGGACTGTCGTTCGGTTTTTGATCGAGCGGAGAGAGCAGCCGACCGCGGCATTGATCAAGCACATGCGTGATGTTCTGGTCCGGGACGACCGCTATGCCCATGCGCTTCACTCGATGGCAATATTCATTGGGATGATCACGGTCTTTGCGACGATCAAGTCAACGATACCTGCCATCAATCCATTCTCCTGGGATCCTGTCTTCATCGAAATCGACCGTGCAATTTTTGGCGGAGTCGATCCATATATCCTCACAAGTGCGCTCTTCGGCAACGCCTATGCGATTATCGTCATAAACTTCTTCTATAACCTGTGGCTCATTCTCGTTGCGTGCGCCCTGGTGTGGGCCGCGTGGACCTCCAATCATTTCTTGCGCTTGCGCTTCATGTTCTCGGCCCTGCTAGGATGGCTTGTTGCAGGCAATATTCTTGCGATCACCTTTTCATCGGTCGGGCCGTGCTTCGTAGAGCCGTTAACAGGCGATAACACTTATGCCCCGCTGATGCAGCTGCTTGAGCACGTGAATTTGGAGACTCAAATGGTCTGGGCGCTGACTGCTCAGAAAGGCCTCTGGGTCGCCTATACGAGTGAAATCGGGGCGATTTCCGGAATCTCTGCCATGCCGAGCCTGCACGTCGTCTTTGCCGTGACAATCGCCTGCGTAACATGGGGCATGGGACGTCTTCGACGCTGGGCCGGAACCGGTTTTGCGGTCATAATAGGGATTGGGTCAGTCCAACTCGGATGGCATTATGCATGTGACGGCATTGTCGGTGTCGCCCTAGCTCTCCTGTTCTGGAAGGTCTCCGGTTATCTCGCATCTTGGTCACTGGATCATTCATCGCCCGTACTGAAGCCTGCCTAAGCGGACCAGGATATAGACCCAACCCGCGTTGACGGTGTCTACCAAGTCAGCATCCGGGAAGAAACCGGCGAGACGGAAGACGAGAACGGCAGCGGCTTGCCGTCCCTCCCATGGGCAGTTCCCCGACTACTCAACGAGCGACACCGTTCGGCCCACGACGATCTCGTCGGTTGGCGAGGCGCAGGTCTCCATCGTCGAATTCCCCGTGAACGTGATCTGGTCCGCGACGATCTGTGTGCATCCCCCGGACACGGTTGAATTGCCGGTGAAATCGATACTGCCGGTAGGAATGTAGAGGTTTCCTTCCAGGCTCGATTCGGAATTGCCCGTCACCTGATGGGCCACACCAGTGTCGCGCCGGCTGCCGAAGAAGAGCAGCCCGGCGAATGGCCCGGTGGTCGGAGCGGAGAGATCGATATCGCCGTTACCGAGCAGTTTCGCGGCGGCTCCGTTGGTGAAGTACAGGGTGACACCGTCGCCGGAAAGCTTTGCCCCCGCAGTAACCGTAAAGTCGCCGCCGTCTATGATATAGAGGCCAGGCTTCAGCGTAATGGTGCCCTTGATCTCCAGTCCGCCGCAGAACCGGATTGCCTGTGTCCCGTTCGCAAGCTTGTCGAACGCGTAGGCGGAATCCGAGATATAAGCGAGCGTTCGACAGGGAAGCTGCTCGACATGCAGCTTGTCGGGTTCGGCGACGGGGGCAAAAGGATCCGCCGTCGGCGGGACGCGTTCGACGGGCGCGCTGCAACCGGTCATCGTCAGGCCCGTCGTCGTTACCGCTTCGCCAACAGTGTAGACACAATCCGTCGACATCACCGCGCTGCCGTTCTTCATCAGAAAGGCATCGGCGGCGCTCGAATTGGAGACCACGCTGCAGCCCGACAATTGCACATGGGTCGAGCCGGTAACGGTTACCGCGCCGGACGCCGAATTCGACAGCGCAAGCACGCACGCGTTCGAGCCGCCCTTGACCTCGGCGACGGCACGGGCCGAGATCGTCACGGGCGCGCCGATGAAGACGGACGAGAACAGGCGCGCATGCGTCTCCGTCAGCTCGACCGTGATCTTGCTGGATCCGGCGCTCAGCCCCGGCTTCGTGCCGACGGTCAGGGTACCGGGCGAGTAGCCGGAGGCGCGTGCGATCCTCAGCGCCGTGCTCTCGAGGCCCGATTGCTGGTCGCCCGCTCGATGGCGGATGGCTGCGGCATGAGCCGAGACGTCCGCCGCATGCTGCAGTTTGCGGCTCTCCATATACCAGTAGCCGCTTTCCGCCCCCAGCCCCATGGCGCCAACCAGCACCGGAAACACGATCGCCGCGATGACGGCGACGGCGCCGACCTCGTCCTCCAGGAGTGCGCACGAAAGGCGCCGCGGGCGCGGCGACGTTTTCCTGGGTTCGCTAACGTTGTTTCCTTTGCGCATCCGAATGTCCTGGAGTGCTGTTGATCCGGCCGAGGATATATCCCTCACCTGAAGCGGTTGCGATTCGGCCGGTTGGACTAGTCCTCTCCATTCGCCTTGCCGCCTGCGCTTAGACCATCAGGCCGAATGGCGACCGCGGGATGGAGACGGCATATTCCGCAGCACCTCAAACGGCCTTCCCGGCCCTCGTGAAAGGCGCCCTTGTGATGCTCTCCACTTCCGCAGCTTGGCTCGCATTCTTAGTCTTTGCCGGAACGATGACTTATGCCGGCCTAAAGGACGTGGCGACGATGACGATTTCGAACCGTCTCGTCGGTTTTCTGCTGGTCGCCTTCGCGGTGCTTGCGCCGCTCGCCGGCCTCGATCTTTCCACGATCTGGTCGAGCATCCTGGTCGCCTCGGCGGTGCTCGCCTGCACCTTCGCCTTCTTTGCCCTCGGCTGGATCGGCGGCGGCGACGCAAAGTTGCTGCCCGTCGCGGTGCTCTGGCTCGGCCCGGGGCTTGCCCTCAGTTTCGTTATCTACGCCTCGGTGCTCGGCGCGGTTCTCACGCTGACGCTGCTGCAGTTTCGCAGGGTGCCGCTGCCGGTCGTCCTGAAGAAGCGCGCCTGGTCGAGCCGGTTGCACCAGCCGCAATCGGGCATTCCCTACGGTGCAGCGATGGCGCCTGCGGCACTTCTCCTGCTCCCGGAAAGCCACTGGTTCTCCGCCCTTCTCTGAGGACTCCCTTAGTCCGTAACGCACAGGTCCTACCATGATCCGCTTGGTCATTCTCCTTTTCGCACTCGCCTCCGGCGGTGCCGCATCCTGGTTGGCGCTCGGCTTCACCGATCAGCCGACAGTCGAGGCAGCCGAAGTTCAACAGTCTCCCTCGCAGGAGGTGCTCGTCGCCGCGCAAGAGCTGGCCCGCGGCACGACGCTCGAGGAGTCGCACCTGCGCTGGCAGGCGTGGGAGGGAGAGATCCCGCCGGTGTTCATCAGCCGCAGCGCACGACCGGACGCGATGGCGACGCTCAAGGGGCTGCTCGCCCAGAGCGGTTTCGTCGCCGGAGAGCCGATCCGCGAGGATAAGCTTGCCCAGCGCGGCAGCGGTTTCCTCTCCAGCATGCTGCCTTCGGGAAAGCGGGCGATAGCCGTCCGCGTCACGGCGGAGAGCACGGCCGGCGGCTTCATCCTGCCGAACGACCATGTCGACGTCATCCACACCGTCGCTCGTCCGGATTCATCTGGAAAGGACGGCAAGGTGGTCAGCCGGGCGATCCTTTCCAACATACGGGTGCTCGCCGTCGATCAGACCATCTCGGAAGGTGCGGACGGCACCTCGGTGGTCGGCAAAACCGCCACACTCGAGGCGGACCCCAAGCAGATCGCAGTCATCGCCGCGGCAGAAGCCTCCGGCACCGTGTCGCTGGCGCTGCGGGCGGTTTCTGACAACCTGGAAGCACCGGTTGTCGAGACGGAAGGAAACCGACCAGGGGTCGTGCGCATTGTTAGTGGTGGGCGGCTGTCGATGGTCGAGGTTCCGTCCCGCTCCGGTGGCAGTTGATTGTTTTTCACGGGATTTCGGACAGATGAAACAGCTCGACGCAAAAGCCCAGGACACCCCGCGGGAACCGGTCGCGCCGCTCCTGTCAATCCCGAAGGTGGACATCGCCGTCTTCTGCCGCTCGGAGGCGTTGAAGGAGACGGTCCACGCGGCGGCCATGGACCGCCGGATGGCTCGCGCCACCGTGACGGTCAAGGAAGGCGGTCTCGAGGAAGCGACGGCACTTTACGCGGGTGTCACTTCGCCAAACCTCGTCGTCGTGGAAAACACCGACGACGAGGAGCGCCTCATGAGTGCACTCGAAGCCCTGGCGGTTGAGTGCGTCACCGGAACCAAGGTCATCGTCGTTGGCTCGTCCAACGACGTGGGACTCTACAAGAGACTCGTGGATGCGGGCGTCAGCGACTATCTGGTCATGCCGCTTGACCCGATCGACTTCGTGGCGGCGGTGCATCGCTGCTTTCGCGACTCTGGCGAAGAGAAGCTCGGGCGCATCGTCGCCTTTATCGGCGCCAAGGGCGGAACCGGATCGTCGACGCTCGCCCATAACGTCGCTTATGCGATGTCGAAGCGCGTCGATGCCGATGTGCTGGTGGCCGACCTCGACCTCCAGTTCGGCACGCTCGGGCTGGATTTCGATGTGGAGGCGGTCCAGGGCATGACCGACGTCCTCAGCAGCCCCGACCGACTGGACGACGTCCTCCTGCGGCGCCTGGCGGTGCCCTATACGGAGCACCTGCACCTGCTTCCGACGACTACCGATCTCAACAGGTTCTTCTATCTCAAGGAGGAGCATGTCGATCATCTGCTCGATGTCGCCCGGTCCAGCTCCTGGCAAATCGTCGTCGATCTGCCGCACATTTGGATGCAGTGGACTCGAAAGATCCTGCTTGAGGCGGACGAGATCGTGATCACCGCAACGCCCGACCTGGCGTCGATGCGCAACGTGAAGAACCTGCTCGACCTCCTGAAGAAGGCGCGCCCCAACGATCCGCCGCCGAGACTCGTGCTGAACAGGACGGACACGCCGAAGCTCGCCGAGATCAAGCCGAAGGACTTCGCCGCCGCTGTCGGTCTTGAGGAAAGCGTATCCGTTCCCTTCGATCCCCAACTGTTCGGCAAGGCGGCCAATAACGGCCAATTGGTCATCGAATCGGCGCCCGAGTCGAAGGCGGGGCAGGCCATAGTATCGCTTGCCTGGCGGGTCGGCGGCACCAGGGAGAGACGGGTGCGGAAGAAGGGTATCGCAGGGCTGGTGCAGAGGTTCACCCAACGGCGAAAGCAGAAGGCAGCGGCGGGGCTTCGTAAGAACGCCCAGGAGCTGAAGAAGTCGGAGGCCGGCGCTTCGGCTGTGGAATTTGCGCTGTTTGCACCGGTGCTGGCACTCGGCCTCGTCGCTATGGCCGATGTGGCACTGGCGCTCCACGAGCGGATGACGATCGACCATGTGCTTCGGGCCGGAGCGCAAGCCGCCATGGCCGATCCGGGGGCGACGCAGGTCGACAAGGTGCTGCAGTCGACGCTGGCGCAAAGCGCGACGCCAGCTAATGTCGCCCTGGCGCCGGTACAGCGTTACTGCGCCTGCCCGGAAAACGCCGACGTCCAGCCGGAGGCCGCGCCGCAATGCGGGACGACATCCTGCGCAAATTCGGCACAGCAGCTGGTATTCTATCGTCTCCAAGCGGCGAAGAATTACCAGCCCATGTCCCTGCCGGAGGCGCTCCCGCCCTTCCAGCTCAACTCCTCGATGCAGGTGCAGGTCCGATGACCCGATCGTTCCATACCCTTCGTCGCGCCTGGCGCAGCCAGTCCGGCGCGACGGCGGTCGAGTTCGCACTTGTCTGTTTTCCCCTGCTTCTGCTGGTCCTTGGCGTGATCGAGTTCGGCCGCGCCTTTTACGTGCGCAACGACCTGTCCTATGCCGCCGACTTTGCCGCCCGGCAGGTGCTCATAGGCCAGATCGCCCGCGATGCGCCCGACAGCGAGGCGCAGTCGAAGCTGGCGAGCGCCGTCCGCGACAAGTTCGGCAGCGGCGATCCCGATCTGCTGCAAATTGCCGTCAGCAAGCAAACGGTCGATGGCATCGATTTTCGCGTCTTGTCGATCCGCTATCCATTCCGTTTCTTCGTCCCCGGGCTGGCCGAAACTCCGTTCAGCCTCGCACTTTCGCGGCGAATTCCGATCGGCTGAGCGTTTTGGTCAGGCCGGTCATTGTTCGCCCCCTTCGTCGAGCGGCGGAGCGTTAGGCGGAGGAGGTGCCGTCGTTTCATCGCTGGGCGGAACCGGGTCGCAATGTTCCGTGCAGCTATAGGTCGATCGCCCGCCGCCGCCGTGCACGGTGACCAGACGGCCGCCCGCTGCGACTACATCGAGAACGATGTTGGCAACCTCGCCGCCTTCAGCGTCCATGACGATGAGGTTCGTCGAGCCGGGCGTCTTGCCGGTCAGGATGACCGTCTTGTCGTCGCTGAGCGTCGCGTGGGCGATGGCGGGATTGCCGATGATGAGCGTGCTCGCCGGTCGGGCGAGGATCAGTGGCCTCGCAAAATCGACAATGACCCTGACGACGCCCTCGGTCTGGCGGCTAGGCTCCAGGGCCGTGGACGGGGGGCTCTCTTCCGCCGCCTGCGCCGCGCCAAGGACGGTACAGGTCATCAGGGCGAGAATAAGCCACCCGGCCCCGCCCTGCCTTGGAACCACTCGCATCGTTCGCTCCCGATCTCTGTGAACGGACACACCTTCCGTTCGAAGAAGGCTGGCAAAAGCAAGAGGATAGTGCGGCCGAACGATTGGACTAGGCCAACAAGCCGACCTTACTGCGGAAGTGGTATCGGCCATCAGGCTGAATGGATCAAAAGGGTTAATAAAGTCTATATCAAGGCCACACAGCAAGCGGGAAACGAGCAGAAGCCGCCCCGGCCTGTGATGCCGAACTTGGCGTCGGCGCAACCCCAACCCACTCGAAGGATCGTCTCATGAAAAATCTTCTCGTCCGCTTCGTCCGCAACGAATCCGGCGCCACGGCCATCGAATACGGCCTGATCGCAGGCCTTATCGCCGTCGTCATCATCACTGCCGTACGGACCGTCGGCACCGACGTCAACACCGCATTCAACGCCATCGCAACGGCCCTCTAAGGCGACCCGAGTCACTGCGTCGGTCGCCAAGCGAAGCGGAAGGCACAATCGCCTTCCGCTGTCGCATCTGAAGAGCACAGACATCTCAACGACGAGTGAAGCGACAACGATGTTCGGCAGAAAATCCACTCCGGATCAAAAGATTACCGAAACGGAAGCGCATGAGGCGGCGCGCGAGGCGCATTCCGCCGCGCCGCGAGAAATGCCGCGGCTTGCCGAAGTCCCGGCCGCCGCCAAGGCGGAAAAGGCCGACCAATACTACAGCCTTAAAAAAGAAATCTTCAGCGCGCTGATCGCCACCATCGACGTGGCGGCGCTGTCGAGCATGGACGGCGAACAGGCGCGCGAGGAAATCGGCGCGATCGTCAACGACATCGTCGCGGCCAAGAAGGCTGGAATATCCATGGCCGAGCAGAACGAGCTGCTCCGCGACATCTGCAACGACATTCTGGGCTACGGCCCTCTCGAACCGCTGCTCGCACGCGACGATATCGCCGACATCATGGTGAATGGCGCCGACCAGGTCTTCATCGAGGTCGGTGGTCGGGTGCAGCAGACGGGCATCCGTTTCCGCGACAACGAACAGCTCCTCAACATCTGCCAACGCATCGTCAGCCAGGTCGGCCGTCGCGTCGACGAAGCAAGCCCGATCTGCGACGCGCGTCTGGCCGACGGCTCGCGCGTCAACGTCATCGCGCCGCCGCTCGCGATCGACGGGCCGAGCCTGACGATCCGCAAGTTCAAGAAGGAGAAGCTGAACCTTGACCAGTTGGTCCGGTTCGGCTCGATCTCGCCCGAGGGCGCCGAGATCCTGAAGATCATCGGCCGCGTCCGCTGCAATGTGCTGATTTCCGGTGGCACGGGCTCCGGGAAGACGACGCTCCTGAATTGCCTTACCGGTTATATCGACGATGGCGAACGCATCATCACCTGCGAGGATGCGGCCGAGCTGCAACTGCAGCAGCCCCATGTGGTGCGGCTCGAGACCCGCCCGCCGAACATCGAAGGCCTGGGTGAGATCACCATGCGCAGCCTCGTCAAGAACTGCCTGCGCATGCGGCCGGAGCGGATCATCGTCGGCGAAGTGCGCGGACCCGAAGCCTTCGACCTGCTGCAGGCGATGAACACCGGCCACGACGGTTCGATGGGGACGCTCCACGCCAACTCTCCCCGCGAAGCGATCTCGCGCGTCGAGGCGATGATCACCATGGGTGGCCATTCGCTGCCGGGCAAGGCGATCCGGGAAATGCTGGTTTCATCGGTGGACGTGATCGTCCAGGCGGCGCGGCTGCGCGACGGCTCCCGCCGCATCACACACATCACCGAAGTCCTCGGCATGGAGGGCGACGTCGTGACGACGCAGGATCTCTTCGTCTACGACATCTTCGGAGAGGATGCGAAGGGCAACATCATCGGACGGCACCGCTCCACCGGCATCGGCCGACCGGCCTTCTGGGACCGCGCCCGCTATTATGGTGAAGAAGCGCGCCTGGCCGCCGCCCTTGACGCGGCCGAGATAAAGGCGGCCGCCTGACGGTCGCTTCGTCGAATTCCCCGAGCATCTGACAAAGGCTAATACGGACATGCTGAGTGCTTCGCTGTTTCCCGTGCTCATCTTCTTCCTGGCGTCGACCTCGGTCGGCGGCCTGATGCTCACCGCGTTTTATCCGCGCGCAGCCAAGGCCAGCGCCTATCGGCAGAGATTTGAGCACGTCGCCGGACGCACGGAAATCAAGGCAACAGAGACGACAGACGAGGAACGCCGCGACCGCCGCCGCTCCGTGGAAAAGACACTGCGGGAAATAGAGGAGCAGCAGAAGGCACAGGCGCGCAAGGGCGGCAAGCCGAAGCTCGACGTCAGGCTTCGCCAGGCCGGTCTCCACTGGTCGATCCGCACCTATTGGTCCGCTTGCGCCGGGTCGGGCCTTGTCACCTATTTTCTGGTGACGCTTCAGGGCCTCGGCGCCTTCGCGGCATTGGGCTTCGCCATAGCTGGCGGACTTTTCCTGCCGCACCTCTATGTGAACATGAAGCGCAATATGCGGCTGAAGCGTTTCGCTGCCGAGTTTCCGAATGCTGTCGACGTGATCGTCCGCGGGCTGAAGGCAGGTCTGCCGATGACCGATTGCCTGAGAGTGATTGCGGCCGAAGCGCAGGAGCCGGTCAAGGGCGAATTCCTCACCATCGCGCAGGACCAGACGCTCGGGCTGCCGGTCGACGAAGCCGTCGAGCGCCTGTGCGATCGCATACCCCTGCCCGAGGCCAGGTTCTTCGCGATCGTCATAGCAATTCAGAGCCGCACGGGTGGCAGCCTCTCGGAGGCACTTGGCAACCTTTCCAAGGTGCTGCGCGAGCGCAAGAAGATGAAGGCGAAGATCAAGGCCATGAGCGCGGAGGCGAAATCCTCGGCCGGCATCATCGGCGCCTTGCCGTTCTTCGTGGCTGGCGCCGTGTACCTGACAAGCCCCGACTACATGTCGCTCTTGTTCACCACGGTCGCCGGAAAGATGGTGCTTGTCGGCTCAGCCCTGTGGATGAGCATAGGCACGTTCATCATGCGCAAGATGATCAACTTCGATTTCTGAGAAAAGACATGAACCTTGGCGCCCACATTCCCGATTCCGACCAGCTGTCCGCGATGTTGGCTGGCCTTGCTGCCTTTTCCGCCGTCGTGGCGGTTTCCTGGCCCTATATTTTCCGCGATACGCTCGCAGAGCGGATGCGCAAGGTGGAGGGCGAGCGCGAGCGCATCAGGCAGCGCGAGCGCACTCGGCTGAATGCCGAGAAGAGCAAAGTTTCCCTTCGCGCAGAGCCCAGGCGCTTCTTTCAGGCGATCGTCGATCGCTTCAACCTTGCCAAGCAGGCGGAGGATGGCAATATCCTTCGCCTGCTGAGCATGGCAGGCTACCGCGGCTACGCGCCGGTGACGACCTTCCTTGCCTTCAGGCTGATAGCGCCATTCGTGCTCTTCGCCGCTTGCCTCATCTATATCTTGCTCACGCTTCGGCCCGAGGCGCCGTTGCTTGTCGTCATCGCGGTGGCCGGCGCGATGGGTTCGCTGGGCTATTTCGCTCCGGCGATTTTCATCCGGAACAGGATCACCAAGCGCCAGCAAGCGATCCGCCGCTCGTGGCCAGAGGCGCTTGACCTGCTGTTGATCACCGTCGAATCCGGCATGGGCATCGAAAGCGCCCTTCGCAAGGTGGGCGACGAGATTGGCGCGCAATCGCCCGAAGTCGCGGAGGAGATCCTGCTCACTACGGCGGAACTTTCCTATCTCCAGGACCGGCGGCAGGCCTTCGAGAACCTGGGGCAACGGACGGGCGTCGACGGGGTGCGCGCCGTGGTGACCAGCCTGATCCAGGCGGAGAAATATGGAACGCCGCTGGGTCAGGCGCTGCGGGTGATGGCGCAGGAGAACCGCGACATGCGCATGAGCGACGCGGAGAAGAGAGCCGCCGCACTTCCCCCGAAGCTGACCGTGCCGATGATCCTGTTCTTCCTCCCTGTTCTGTTCGCGGTGATCGTCACACCAGCGGCCATTCAGATCATGAGTGTGTAAGTCGATTTAAGGACACATGCAGTTGAGTTGGGGTGGGCGAGCGCGGCGCTGTGTGTCGAGATCGCCGCCTAGCGCCGCAACTCTCTTTCAACGTTCTCGTGTTCCGCTCGTAAGAGCGGTGATCTTCCCGGCTATATCGTCGAGGGGCAGCACGAAATCGACGAGACCGGCCGAGATCGCCGATTTCGGCATTCCGAAGACGACGGAGCTTTCTTCATCCTGCGCAATCACCTTCCCGCCCGCAACATGCAGTGCCCGAAGGCCCTCGGTGCCGTCTTCGCCCATCCCCGTCAGGATGACGGCAAGCGACTCGTCCCCGAAAGCGCGAGCGATTGAACCGAATAGATAGGATCCGGACGGCTTGAAGCCTTGGATGGGATCCTCGTCCACGACGCGAAGGCGTGATCTGCCGGAGACGCCGAGCTGGTGGCCGTCAGGGGCGAGGTAAACAGTGCCGGGCCGCAGGCGTTCGCCATTCGCGCCAACTTTTACCCTGAGCGCAATCGTGGCGTCGAGGGATGCAGCAACGCCTTCGATGAAGCCGTTCGACATATGCTGCACGATGAGGATGGGTGCGGGGAAATCGGCGGACAGGTCCTTCAATATCGAACGGATCGCGGCCGGTCCTCCCGTGGAAGCAGCGATGCCCACTATCGCGAGCTGGGTGTTGGCCGCAGGCTGGGGCGTCTCCTTGCGCTGGTGATCGCCGCGCCCTTTCTTGCGCCATTGACGAACGACTTTCACCTGCGCCATGGCCTTGATCGTCGATAGGAACCTCTCCATGGCTGCTTTCTCGAGCGACGTGCCGGATGCAGTCGGCGCCGGGATGACCGCGAGCGCGCCCGAATCGAGCGCACGCGAGGCCATGGCCCCTAGGTGCGAACCGTCTCGATAGGCTACCATGACGACTGGCGTCGGTGCGGTGATCATGATCTCCTTGACGGTTTCGGCGGTGCCGTCGTCCCGCAGCTCCACTGCAACAATATCTGGCAAAAGCTTACCGGTCATCTTGACCGCGTCCTTGCCGTTTTTTGCGACGCCTATGAGCTCGACGGAGGCGTCGCCCAGAGTCGTCCTTTTGATGAGATTCTCGAGATCGGGCGTCGATGTCGCCAGAAGAATACGTGTCATCCTCGTCCTCACACGACCCGACGCATCGTCTCCAGGAAGTGCTGCGCATCGAACTGGTCCTTCCTCAGATAGGCATTTGCGCCGGCACGCAGCCCCCGCACCTTGTCTTCAAGCGCCTCCCGACCGGTGACGAGGACGACGGGAGTGTTGGTGAAACGGTCCGATCGACGAATAGCCTCGGTGAGTTCGAAGCCGTTCATCGACGGCATGTCGACGTCCGCGACGACCATATCGGCGCCGTCGTCAAGAAGCTGCTGCCAAGCCTCCCGGCCATTGCTTGCCATTTTCACATCGTACCCGGCGCCTTCGAGGATGAGCTTGACCAGCGTTCGGACGTATTTTGAATCATCGACGACGAGCACCTTGCGCCGCGCGGCCTGAAGTGGCCGGGGCATGCGTGCGCCGTCCGTCGACCGTGTCCGGGCGGCGGCCTCGGCGAGTGCTGCAACGTTGAGGAGGAGGGCGATGCGCCCGTCGGGTAGGACCATGCCAGCACTATAGCGACGAACTTTCGTAAGCCGTGGGCCGACCGGGCGTGCGAGAAGGTCCTGCTCCCCGGCAATAGAATCGACAAGCACCGCCACCGGCCCGCCCGGAGCGTCGAGCACGACCGCCGGCACGGCATGCCGGGTATCGGAGCTAGCCGACCGCATCCCGAGCCAATCGGCGAGATCCACGAAAGGCATCGGGCCGGTCGGGGTGCTGAGGATGTCCGTCCCCTCAGACGTTGCAAAGTCTTGCGCATGAACGCGCATCACCCGCTGGACCGATGCCGTGTCGATCGTGAACATATGCTCCCCTGCCATGACCATCACTACACGCACCATCGCAAGAGTCAGAGGGAGCGTGAGGGTAAAGGCCGCACCTCCCGTCGGCACTTGCGAGACCTCCGCTGTACCTCGCAGCGTTTCGACATTGCGTTTGACGATGTCGAGTCCTATGCCGCGCCCCGACAGGCTGGTAACCGTCGCGGATGTCGAGAGGCCCGGCTCGAAGACACGCCTCAGGAGCTCCGCTTCGTCTTTCACCTCCTCCAGATGTTCGCCGGCTGCCTTGCTGAGCCGGGCTACATCCACACCACGGCCGTCATCCTCCACGCGCACCTGCATCCGATCTCCTGATATCGCGGCGGCAATGACGACTCTTCCCCTTTCCGGCTTTCCCGCCTCTCGGCGTTCCTCGGGCGACTCGATGCCATGTGCGACTGCATTGCGCACGAGATGGCGAAGCGAGTCCTGCAGACCGGAAAGAATGGAACGGTCGATCTCGATCTCTCCACCCCCGATTTTCAGTTCCGCCGATTTCCCCGACGCGGCCGCCATGTCACGTACGACCCGATCGAGCCCCTTGCAGGCTTCCGCGAACGGTTGCGTGCGTGCGTGCCGTACCTCGTTTTCGAGTGCTGTCGCGACAGTGTGCATCAGTCTCATTTCCCGGCGCAGCGATGTCGCAAGCTGACGCAACCCGTTTTCGATACCTGCCGCCAGCGCGGCAGACTCGGGGACCGTGCCCCTCAGTTTCATTGCCTGCTCCCGCAGCAGGGATGCCTCCTCGGCGTGGCGCCGAATGACCGCGCCAAAGCTGAGCAGTTCGCCACTCCTGTATAGAAGAGCATCCAGTCGATCGGCGGAGACGCGCATGGAGCCGTCGGTATCGCTGTTGCGAACGGCCACCTGCCCCATCTGCGGAGGCCGTGGATTCGATTTGCCGCTGGGGTCATCCTCCCCTGTCGCCACGGCAGACTTCAGGGCATCGACCACGCTCTCCCCATGCGCGGGCGAAGGCGTCTCCCCGCTTTCCAAGAGGTGGGCCGCGTCCTGGATTGCGTCTGCGGCAGACAGAAGCAGTTCCAGCCTGGATTTCTCGAGCACGAGCTGCTCATTTACCGTGATGGAGATTATCTCTTCCATCCAGTGACAAATCGCTTCCACACCTCGCACTTGAAGCAAACCGGCGGCGCCCTTGAGGCTATGCACGGTCCTTAGTAGCTGCTCCTGCAGGCGGAGTTTCTCGTCGGCCCCGCCGGGGTCCTCGATGGCGAGCAATGTCTGCTCCATGTCGGATGCACGCTCGCGCACTTCCTGGGTGAACATCTGCAGCAATTCTCGATCGAATTGGTCGCGTTTTGTCATGTCAGTTGCCATGGTCAGCAAGCATTTCCTTCAGCCTGGAGCCAAGCTCGTTCAGATCTTTCGCGGCCTCTTCCGCTTGCCGGATCGCCGAGAAATTTTGGCTGCTCGCTTGCTCGATGTAATGCATCGCGTCGTGAATCTGCTTCATGCCTGCTTTTTGCTGGCCCGCCGAAGCCGCGATCTGGGCGACCGATCGCGCCGAATCGGCAACGATCGCCTCAAGCTGCCGGATCGTCTCGCCCGCTTCGTTCACCGTCTCTAGGGCGCGGCTGACACTCTTTGTGCCATCTTCAGCGCCAATGACCGCCGCGTTCGTCGCTTTCTGGATCTCCATCAGAATCCGCCGCACACGGGTAGTCGCTGACTTCGACTGGTCGGCAAGTGTCCTGATCTCACTGGCAACGACACTGAAGCCCCTGCCGTGCTCGCCGGCACGCGATGCCTCGATCGCCGCGTTCAGCGCCAACAGGTTCGTCTGGTCGGCGATCTCGGCGACAACCGTGACGATCTCACCAATTTCCAGGCTATTTTCCGCCAGCGATAGAATGTCCCCGGCAATCGCTTCGGTGCGGGCACTCACTGCGTTCATCACATGCACGGTATCATCGAGCGCCCTGCGGCCGTCATTGCTGATCTTGACGGCCTGGTCATAGGAGCCGGCAACCTGCTGAGCGCGCTGCGCCGCCTGTTCCGACGTCTGCAGCACCTCGTCGACGCTCGTCACCGTCTGAGCTACCGCCGATGATTGTTCACGCATGCCTTCGACCTGTTGCGTAGTCCCGGCAAGGATTTCGGCGGCAGACGACGAAAGATGTTGCGCCGTGTCCGAGATCGTGGCGAGCAGCTCTTCGAGCCGCTCCCTGCTGCTCCGTTCACTGTCAATCATCCCGGCAAGCCTCGCGGTCATTGCATTGAAGGAGAAGCCGAGGGCCGCGAGTTCGTCGCTGCCTTCTACGGCCGCCTTCTGCGTCAGGTCACCGGCGCTGACCCTTTCCGCCTGGCCTACGAGCGCGCGCGTGCGGCGGACGAGGCGACGCGCGACCCGCAGCACGTGGAGAAGCATAAGAACGGCGAGGACCGCAAAGCCCAGTTGCAGCAATTGAGAGCGCTGGAGCCGGACCACTCCTGCCTGCTCGATCCGATTGATCAATTCGTCCATGCGAGCAGCGAAGTCTCTAATCCCTGGATCAAGTTCATCCAGCGCAGCGGGACCGAGCCGCGCGTTGACCATCGCGCTTTCGAGCGCGGGCCTCACCTGCTCCCGCCATTGTTGGCGGGCTTGCTCGAGCTGCGCGAGAGCGGCAGGATCCGTCGTTGCTTCAAGCCCGAGTCTTTCGTCGCCATCGGCCAGACTGGCAAGCAGTCGCTCATTGCGATCCATCAGGCCGCGCAGCTCATCGGCAGCGGCGATCCGCACGGCGCCTTCCGCTCTTTCCAGGCGCGTGGTTGCGTACATCAACTGATAGGCAAGGCGCTGCTTGCCCAGCGATGATGTCGCGGCAAGATCGGCTCGCACCTGTTGCAGGGCAACTGAGCTCGACCCGACGAGCAGCGCCGAAGCGGCCACGAACAGCAGCATGGCCAGGCCCAAGGTGCCATAGAGACTATTCGTCAATCGCAGGCTCATGGAATTCGGTCCTTTCCGTCTCATCGGTGGCGATGATCTGCTCGTCCTCGAGAAAGAGACGGCGATCGTTCAACAGAAGGTGGCCGTCCAGAAAGACAATGACGCCTTCCGTTCTTGCGCAATCGAAGGATCCGCCACTTTTACCGGGCTTCGCCGCAGCGAATTCCTCCGGTGGGAGCGCCACTATCTCCGGAACAGAATCGGACAGGATCAGGAATTCGGAATGCGTTCGCCCGCATACAATTGCCCATTCGCCGGCGCTGCCGGCCGATCGCGGGAGATCGAACAATCTGCTAAGGTCAAAGACGGGCAGCAGTTCGCCGCGCAAATCATAGACGCCACAGGCGTGCGGGGGCATCCCGGGAAGCGGACTGACGCGTGCCTTCGAAACGATCTCGCAAACATAGCGGATCTCCAAGGCAAACCGCCGATCCGATAGCATGAAGGTCACAAGTCCGACTGTCTGCTCATCTCTGCTGCCCGCGAATGCATCGTGGGCCGCTTGTCGTGATTCCTCGTATTGAGCCGCTTTCTGTGCCAATTCCAAAAGCGCTTCGGTCTGTTCTATCGCTGCCTCGATCCGTCTTCTGACGGCGATCCAGTCGACCGGACGAGCGGCGGGCCGGGAAAGCATTGTCATCGGCTTTCGCTCCCCCGCGCTTGGCGGATCTTGCCCATCTCCCGCCTTGCACGCTCCACCAGATCTCCAGCCGTCGCGTCTGCCATCAGAGAGATGCGCTCCTGTGGCGGACGGGAGAGGCAAAACTGCAGCACGTTTTCGAGGGCACGCAACGACGCTTCAGGGTCGCTCTGCCGGAGACAGACCCCGAGGAAGAACTGCGCGGCGGCCAGAGTGCTGTCCAGGTAGACGACTCGTCGCAGGGCTGCCGCAGCCGCATCGATCTCACCGTCGGCCATCTGCGAGAGCCCCTGCAGGAAATGCAGTTCCGGTGACAACGGATGACTTTCAACCGCCTGCGCAGCGAGGCACGCGGCTTCGCGGGTTTCACCCACGTCGTAACGCGCTCGGATTTGGGCGATGGCCCTGGAGAGCTTGTCGCCAGGTGCTTTTGGCGCAGCCGTGTCGCATGCTTGAGCCGCCGCCATGCGGGTGACGGGATTCTTGGGCTTGCCTCGAGCGGAAACGACGCCTGAGATCGGGCTCTTGCGAGCGTCCCCACGAGCCATCATGCGCCGGTAAACAACGCCTGCCGGCGTGATGCACGTCTCGAACGGGGCGTACTTCCACAAGGGCGGATCGGTCGGGGCGGTCAACAGCCAGCCTCGATCCGCAAGGCAGGCGAATAGCTGCCGTGCAATCCGAGGCACTTTACTCGCGTCGAGGTAGACGAGAACGTTGCGGCAAAGGATCAAGCGAAAGTCCGCCAATCCTTTTTCCGGCGCCGGAAGATCGGCTTCGCCAAGATTGAGGACAGCGAAATCGACCTGCGGGCGCAGTCGTTCGCTCAGTCGAAAGCGATCGTCACATGCGGTGAAGTATCGCTCCTTCAGCCTGCGATCCGTGTTCCTCAACGACCATTCGCCATACTCGGCGGCCCTGGCCGTTCCGAGCGCCCGTCGCGAAATGTCGACTGCACATATGCGAACTTCTTCCAAGAGACCTTCCTCGTCGCAGAGAATGGCAAGGGAGTAAGGCTCCTCCCCCGTTGCACAGCCGACACTCCAGATCCGGGCAGGCGCGCCGTCGGGCCGCCGCGTTAGTTCCGGAAGAATTTCCTGCCGTATCAGCTGAAACTGCTCGGGGCCGCGAAAGAAGTGCGTTTCACCGACGGTGACCGCTGCGATGACGTCGTCGGTCAAGTCCTGATCCAGCCCAAGCCGGCGAAGAAGCAGGCTGCTGTCGTCGATGCCGCGCCGCGCCATGATCCGGGCGATCGCCGAGGCTACGGTGCCTTGCCGCGATGCGGGAACGCTGAGGCCGACCCTGCAGGCGACCTCCCCGGCGAGATTGGCAGGAAGCGCGTGTCGGGTCACCGAACGCCTCCTGCCTCAATCGCGGCGGCGCAAAGAGGGCTATTTGATGAGCTGGCTGTGGAAACCGGCTGGCGCATTTTCGTCCCTAGCTTCGTGGCTCTGCCGTCGTCAGTACGTCCTCGCGTGCTTTTGGGCTATTCGGCCGGATGGCCTAGAAGGCGGCCTATCCGGCCGTCCTAATGCGGGCTCCCGGTCATGGGTAAGAGGCGCGCCCCTGCGGCAGCGGCCTCCTGACGGTTCCTCACCCGCAAACTGCGGAAGAGTGCCGCCATGTGGATCTTCACCGTACCCTCGCCGAGTTTCAGCTTGCGAGCGATCTCCTTGTTCGAAAATCCCTCGACGAGAAGCAGGAGGACCTCGCGCTGCCTCGGCGTCAGGAACTCGATTGTACGATGACTTCGTTCGTCCTGGTTTCCGCGGGTGACCTGAGGCAACTCTATTTCCTCGGGAGGGGCGGGACGGCCCGCTATGGAGGGCGGGACGTAAACAGCGCCGTTGAGGATCGAGCCGATTGCTTCGGCCAGTTCGCTCGCCCCGAGGCCCTTTGGCACATAGCCGTTTATGCCGGCAGTCAGGGCAGACAGGATGTCCGACCGTCGCGACGACGCCGATACGACGGCGACCTTCAGATCGGGATGGATGTCACGGACGGCCGCAAGGCTCGCCGCACTTTGCATGCCCGGCATCGCCAAGTCGAACAAGGCGAGCGATATGTCTTCGTGCTCGGCGAGCCTTTCAATCGCTTCATCAAGCGACCCGGTTTCGATGATTCCCGTGAAATGCAATTTGCTCTTCAAGATGAACGCCAACGCGATGCGGAAGAATTCATCGTCATCGGCTATAAGTGCGACGCGTGAGGTATTCATTACGCTTCCCTCGCCGGTTGTCTGATGCTTGCGGGTCTTCAGTTCGGCCCGCTCCTAGGCCTGCAACTAACGATCGTCTCAGCGAACGCGTTCCCGCCGTTGCCAATCAATGCGCGGTAGTACCAAAATTGTGCCACACACGCCTTGAGACGTGTAGGGCTAAATGCTGCTGCTATTTCTCCGGGCTGTTCACAAAACGTTCGTAAACGCGTGGTGCGCCGCCCCTTTCGAGCGGTCCGTCAATCAATTTGGAGCCTTCCGACGCAGGTAGCGGCCGTGAGAAGATGTATCCCTGCCCCCTCATGAAATCCTTCAGCATTCACCACCGCCAATTGATCCCCTGTCTCAATGCCCTCGATCGTCGTTGCCGATGCGCTTGAGAACTTGGAGGCGACTCTCCGGCATTTTTCTGAAGGCTTTCAGACCCGCGACCTCCAGAACGCGAAGGTCCAGATCGAAATTTTTCGATCCTCGCCTTGAGCTTCGATAGTTGCGTTTCGGCGGAACCCGTCCTTTGATGCGCTTCACAACTTGCGCCATGTCGGGGAGACGCATGGACGGAACACACCTCTTCGAACTCGGGATCGCGATGTTCCTCGCGATCATAGCGCTCCATTATGCGGCCCACAGGCTTGGCCTTCCACCGTCGGTCGCATTGCTCGCGGGTGGGGCGATCCTGGCGTTCCTGCCGGGGCTGCCGGCGATCACCATCGATCCTGAACTCGTGCTCGTCATCTTCCTGCCGCCGCTCCTCCTCGACGGCGCCTGGTCAATCGCGGTTGGCCGCATCCGACACCATATGATGGGTATCGCGTCGCTTGCCGTCGGCGCCGTCTTCTTCACATGCGCCGTCGTGGCCGTGGTCACTCATCTACTCTTCCCCTCGCTTCCTTGGGCCGCCTGCGCGGCGCTCGGCGCGATCGTGTCACCCCCCGACGCAGTTTCCGCACGAGCCGTCCTGGAGGGTGTGAAGCTGCCCCGGCGGCTCCAGATCCTGCTCGAAGGAGAGAGTCTCCTGAACGACGCGAGCGGCCTCGTGCTCTTCCGTTTTGCCGTCGCCGCCGCCGCAACGGGGATCTTCAGCCCCCCAGCGGCGTTGGGCAACTTCCTTCTTCTGGCGGTCGGCGGCGCCACGGTGGGCGCCGTCGTCGGAACGGCATGGGTGAAGCTCGTCAGGCGACTGGGCGACGAATACCTTATCATCGCCGCAACGACATTGCTCGCCTGGATCTCCTACCTCCTGGGAGAGATGCTGCATGTCTCCGGCGTCATCGCCACCGTCACCACGGGTCTGATCGCGACTTGGCATCAGCACACGGTTCTGTCGGCCGCTACGCGCATGCGGGGGACGTCGTTCTGGACTGTCTTCGTATTCCTGATGGAAGCTGCGGTCTTCGTATTGATCGGTCTATCGCTGCGGGACGTCGTCGAGCGAAGCGGTGGATTCGGCACGGTGGTCGCGACGATGGGACTGCCGGTCATCGCTGTGCTCACCACGCTTGTCATCGCGCGCTTCGCGTGGGTTTTCGGATCCGAGCTTGTGATCAAGCTGCTCAATGCCCTTGGTCTCGCTCGAACGCAACCTCTCGGCGCCGGCGGCGCAACCGTGCTGAGCTGGGCGGGCGTACGGGGCGTGGTCACGCTCGCTCTCGCGCTCAGCTTGCCGGAAGATTTTCCCGGCCGCGACTTCATCCTTGTGACGGCATTCGCCGTGATATTTGGAACGGTGCTCGTGCAGGGCACGACGCTCGGACGCGTGATCGCCTGGGCGCAACTCGCTGAGCCGGACTCCGAAAAGGCGCCTCTGACAATGAGCCAGGCAGAAGCAGCGATGGCCCAAGTCCAGCTTGCCACCATCCAGAGCTTGGCATATGACGCCGAAGGAAACCTCATCCACCCTCAACTGCTGGAACGATACCAGCGTCGCGCGACGACGATCGTCGACTACGCCGTGCGGACTGAGCATTACCGACCCGCGTTGCATGCCCACTTCGACGTCGTACTGGAAGCTGTCGCGACCGGCCGGAGGGAACTGATTCGCCTTCATCGCGCTGGCGAGATAGACGATGAAACGCTTCAGGAACTTGAACGGGATCTCGACCTGGAAGAGTTGAGTGCCATCTCTGCAAAAGCATGAAGTTCACGATGCGTTGGCGGTCGCTTCTGGGGCGACTGCAGACGTTCATCGCCCCCGAGTGAACTTCCGCTCACCACCCGAAAGGTCACTTCCACGAGGATTATCATTGGGCGGCTTGACGGGTAAGCGCTGCGGCAGTGGAGGGGAGAAAAGCTATGTCTAGCTGGAACTCGGGCCGCATTATTGGTCAGAAGCCTCCGTTGAAGCCGAAGGAGGTCTGGGCCATCCGAACCCGCCTCCAAATGTCCGGTGCGGTACGCGACCTGCGCTGTTCAATCTCGCGATCGACAGCAAATTGCGAGCTTGTGATCTCGTCGCAATTTCAGTTGCCGATGTTGCGATTTCCGGAAGGGTTCGCGACCGCGCGATCATCATCCAACGGAAAACAGGCCGACCAGTGCAGTTCGAACTGACCGATCAAACGCGGGAGGCTATCGCTGCATGGATTGGAAGTCGCAGGCTCGGTGAACGGGATTATCTGTTTCCAGCCGCGTGCACGCAAAGCCGCACCTGTCGACGCGGCAATATGGCAGGATCGTCGAGCGCTGGGTGTCGAGCACCGGGCTTGATCCCGAACGTTACGGCACGCATTCGATAAGACGGACGAAGGCGGCGCACATTTACAAGAAGACAGGCAACTTGCGCGCCGTCCAGCTCTTGCTCGGCCATAAGAAGCTGGAGAGCACCGTGCAATACCTCGGAATAGAGGTGGACGACGCCTTAGCAATTTCTGAGCAAGTGGAACTCTAGTACTCAAGGGCCGCATTTCTCGTCGAAGTGCCAACCCGTGAGCCCTGTTGAAGGCAAAAGATCGGTAGAGTCGAGGTGTTGCGCGGGTGGCTGTAGGTCGAGCCTATCTGTTTCCGCCCCTTTCGTCTGGCGGTGCCTTGGTGGCTCGACCGTGACTGCCGTTTCCACACCCCGCTCATCGAACCGGACATGCAGGTCTCCCGCATCCGGCTCTCGGACAAGATCTCACGCCTTCACCCACGGCACGCCCGTCCAAGTCGGGTCAGACGTACCAGCCCATAGTGCTGGTAAAGGTGCGAGTCTGGATAGGACCCACCTCTCTTCCGTCTGGTCTTATGCTTGGAGCGCAGCCACCGGAGCAACCGCACTGCGGTATAGCTGTCGAGCAGCCGATACGCCTTGCTGGTGGTCCCTACCGAGAAGTAGTTCGCCAGCCGCGCAGCGTGCGGTTCAACTTTGCTATCAGCAGTGTGGTCTCTTGCCATGTAACCTTTCGGTCGGTCAGCGCGTGGACAGTCTCGACCGCGCGCCTGATGCTTTTCTTCGATGGCCGGTAGCCCAGGCGGGCGTGGCCGGTTATCGGAGAGTACATCCGTCCGAACGTGTAGCCCAGAAAGTCGAAGTCGCCCTCCGGCGCCTTGCAGATGCGTGTCTTGTCCTCGTTCACCGTCAGCTTCAGCTTGTCCATGGTCATGCGCAGGCACTGGAGCGCCGCTTCCGCATTGCCCCTCCTGCACAGGATCACGAGGTCGTCGGCGTAGGTGACGAGCCGCGTGCCTAAGCTTTGCTCAAGCCCGAGCTTCTTCCATCCCAGCACGAACCGGCGCATTTAGAGGTTCGCCAGCAAGGGTGAGACGGGTGAGCCCTGCGGAATGCCGCGCCGCTTATCCCGCGCCTCCGTCGTTCGCGTCTTCCGGCCTCGATCATCGGTTTCTTCGACGGGACATTCCAGACACATCTTGATCAAGTGCAGCACCCGCCGATCAACGATCCGGCGCGCCAGCGACTTCATCAGTTCTGAATGCGGAACGCTCCCGAAGTAGTCCGCGAGGTCGGCGTCGACGACTTCAGGATGACCACGGAACAGCGTCTCCTCCACCTTGGTCACCGCCTGCTGGGCGTTGCGCCCGACACGGTAGGCATAGAGTTCCGGTGGAAGGTCGGCCTCAAAGATCGGTTCCAGCACCAGCATCGCTGCCGTCATGCAGACCCGATCTCGCACGGTCGAGATGCCCAGCGGCCTGAGTTTGCCGTTGGCCTTCGGTATGAACACGCGTCTGATTGGTTCCGGTCGGTAGGTCTCCTTTCTGAGCGCAAGCGCCAGTTCACCAAGCCACCGCTCTAGCCCTTACGCTTCGACGTCCGCAAAGTCGCGACCGTCTACCCCCGGTGCGCCCTTGTTCGAGCGGCACTGAGCATAGGCATGGGCCAGAACATCCTCGCGGCTGATCTTGTCGTACAGGGCGTAGAAGCGGTAGCCGGCTTCTGCCTTCGCTTTCGCGTGTAACGCCGTCTGCAGTTTCTGAACACTTGTCGGAGTTGATAGGTTTCCCAATCTCCGGTCCCTCTCCACTTGTTGCGCTCGTCTTGAACTGAGGCCCCTTCCCTCCACCGGCATTACCCGGCTTCTCCGGTACTACGAGCCTCTCCGCCACCCCAGGCCGCCCGGCCTGTCCCTCGCGGGCGTCCGGTTGGTCATCCCTGACCACGTCCTGGGGCTTCCCGTGTTGCGTGCGCTTTCCTTGTGTACATGCTGCCGCAACTACCCCGGTGCAGCAGATGGGCTCAAACGTCGCTCAAACTCACCCATCCATATCAGCCTTCCCCGCAAGGGTTGACGGGTCGGCCTGCACATCGACTTTTTCGAGGGTTGCTCGGCGTTCACTCGCGTTGCGGCCTGCACACTCGCGCGGTCACCAATTTCGTGACCCGCTAATCGAAGGCTTCAGACATGTCGTCTCCTCCATGCCTGCTCCGATTGATTCCCGGCTGGAGCGGTTGCCGGGTTCACTTGCACCCACTGGAAAGCGCCGCCTTGGCACGGCGCACACCCAGAGCGGTCGCCCGCCGATCACACATGGAAGGTCCTGTACTGGCACGCAGACTTCTTTGCCGAGCCGTGGAGCGCGGCGAGAAGTCACCGCTGCCTCCCGGCTTATGCGTGTCGCGTTCGTGACGCATCTATAATGTTATTACGTAACTTTCCATTTGACGAATGTAATAACGTAACCTATCGAGGGCGAGACACATGCACTCTGCATCCATCTTCGTCACGGAAAAAATGTTTGGAGGTCTGAATGCGCACACTGTTCGTGCTGCTCACTACGGTTGCACTCGGCGTCGCCGCGACGCTCAACCCGGCCCATGCCGAGGTGCTCAAGGTTGCCGGCCCATGGGAGATTACCGGCATTGATCCGGCCCAGACCGGCTATGTCTTCAGCCGATTGCAAGTCGCCGAAACTCTTGTGACCGCCAACCACAATGGCAAGATCGTGCCCGCGCTTGCGGATCGGTGGAGCGTCAGCGGCGACGGTCTGACATGGCGCTTTACGCTCCGCGAGAACGCGCGTTTTCATGACGGCACGCCCGTGACGGCGGAAACGGCCGCCGCTAGCCTGACGCGAGCTCTTGCGGGTGTCGGCGTGCTCTCACAAGCGCCGCTCGCCGAGATCACCAGTGAGGGGCGTGACGTGGTGATCCGGCTGACGAAACCATTCTCTGCCCTGCCCGCCTATCTCGTGCATTTCAGCACCATCGTGCTGGCACCCTCTTCATACGATGCGGCCGGCAAAGTCACGCAGATCGTCGGGTCCGGACCCTACAAGGTGAAGAGCCTTACCGCTCCGGCACGCCTGGAATTGCAGGCCTCCGGCGGGTGGTGGGGCGGCAAGCCCGCGATCGAGGAAGTCAGCTATCTCGCAGTGGGGCAAGGCGAGACCCGAGCGCTGATGGCGGAAAGCGGTGAAGCCGATCTGGTGTTTTCCATGCTGCCGGTTTCGGTGGATCGATTGAAAGCCAATCTGAAACTCGATGTGCAGATTGCCACCATTCCCCGCACGCGCGTTCTCAAGGTCAACGCGGCATCGCCTTTCTTCGACCAGGTCGAGGAGCGGCAGGCGATCAGCGCAGCGATCGACCGCGTTGGAATCACCAAGGTGATCCTACGCAACGCCGACCTTGCTGCAACCCAGCTTTTCCCGCCTGCGATGAAGGGCTGGAATTCCCGCGACATCCCGCCGCTCGTGCGGGACGTCGACCGGGCGAAGGAACTCTTGGCCGCGGCGGGCTGGAAAGCCGGAAGCGACGGTGTTCTGCAAAAGGATGGCAAGCGGTTCAGCGTGACGCTGCTGACCTATTCCAGTTGGCCCGAACTGCCGCCCATCGCCACGGCACTCCAGGCCCAGCTTCGACAAGTAGGAATAGAGGTGAAGGTATCCGTGGGTAACAGCTCGGAAATTCCCGCGCGCCATCAGGATGGAACATTGGAGATGGGACTGATCTCCCGGCTCTACTCCATCGTGCCGGACCCCGTTGGCACACTGCTCCAGGATTATGGTGCCGGTGGCAGCGACTGGGGTTCGATGGGATGGGACAACAAGGAAATCCAGAGCGTCGTCGAACAACTAGCGGCGACGAGCGATGCGGCGGCCCGCGCTCCGCTTCAGAGCCGGGCCCTGGAGATTCTGCAGCAAGAGCTGCCAAGCATCCCCATCACCTGGTCGGAGCTCGCCATTGTCTCGAACAAGAGGATCACCGGCGTCACGGTTGATCCGCTTGAAGTGAACTATGGCCTGTCCGCCATCCGTTGGGCGGAGTAACGGGGAGAGCGCGATGCGAAACTTCCTTCTTCCGCGCCTCGTCCAGGCGGTGCTGGTGGCCGTCGTGGTTGGGGCTCTGTGCTTCGTCCTCATGCGGGTGCTGCCGGGCGATGCCGCCATGCGCATTGCTGCCGGCCGCTACGGGCCGGATGCGCGGATTGCCGAAGCGGCAGAAAAAGTCAGGCTGGAGCTGGGCCTCGACCGCCCGATGGCGGCCCAGTTCCTCGAGTGGTTAGGCGACCTTCTGCGCCTTGACCTCGGACATTCGCTCGTTACGGGTTCGCCGGTCGTCCATGAGCTGCAGGTGCAGCTCGGCGCTTCCGTGTGGCTTGCCGCATCGGCGCTGGCGCTGTCGGTTCTCATCGGACCCGTCGTCGGGGTTTTCGCGGGGTTGAAGCCGGGGAGCGCCATTGACCGTCTGGGCCTCGCAGGTGCGGTGATCTTCCGCGCCATTCCGCCGTTTGTGCTCGGCCTCGTTCTGATGCTGATCTTTTCGAAGCAGCTCGGCTGGTTGCCGCCAGCCGGTTTTGGCTCGCCACGTGAGATCCTGCTGCCGGCACTGACGCTCGCTCTTGGGCTCGCCGCCATGTCGAGCCGGATCACGCGCAATTCGGTCGCTGCGGTCGTAAAAGCACCATACTTCGCCTTCGCCCGATACAAGGGACTGCAGGAATCGGTTGTCGTCCGCCGGCATGGACTTCGGAACGCCGCGATCCCCATCGTCTCCTATATCGGACTGCAGGCCGTCTACCTGGTCGAAGGGGTTGTCGTCGTGGAATCGCTCTTTGCCTATCCGGGCATCGGCCACGCCTTGGTCCACGCGGTCGTCGAACGGGACATTCCCATGGTCCAGGGGACGGCGCTGGTGATGGGACTGATGTTCGTCGTCATCGCCGCCATTGTCGACCTTCTGACGCATTGGCTCGATCCGCGCGTGAGGAGAACGGCATGAGTACGATCGGCGATCTGTCCTTTGCTCGGCCGAAAGGGCGACTGACCACGGGGCGCATGTTCGGCGCCGGCATTCTAAGCTTAGTCGGTGGCTTTGCGATCATCGGACCGGCCCTCATTCCTGCCGATCCTGCAGCGCAGGATTTTAGCGCCAGCCTCGCCCCGATAGGCGGCGACTTCTTGCTTGGAGCCGATCATTACGGCCGCAGCCTCCTCGCGCGCCTCGCCCACGGCGCCCGTCTTTCCTTCGGCCTCGCTTTCCTGACCATGCTCGCGGCCGCGGTCCCTGGCGTTCTGTTCGGTCTTGCCGCCGCGTGGAAAGGCGGCTGGACGGAGCGGTTTCTGGAACTGACGGCCACAATTGTGCTGGCACTACCCGGTCTGATGCTGGTGCTGCTGCTGCTAGCCTTCGCGCCCGGCAATTATGGTCCGCTGTTCCTGGGCATGTCGCTCACCCTTTGGGTCGAGTTCTACCGTGTGACAAAGGCGACGACGAAGACCGTCCTCGCGCAGCCGCATATTGAGGCGGCGCGCATGCTCGGCTTCGGCTCGCGCTACATCCTCGTCAATCTCGTTCTGCCGGTGATCGCACCGATGATCGGTACGCTTTCGGCCTTTGCCATGGCGACGGCCATCATCGCGGTGTCGACATTAAGCGCCATCAGCGTTGGCCTGCAGCCTCCCACGCCTGAACTCGGCAGCATGATCGTGGAGCTCTTGCCGTATTACGCCGAGGCGCCTGTGCATGTGCTGCTGCCGGCAGCGCTGATCTTCCTGCTGGTGCTTGGCCTTCAATCTCTCGCGCAGGGAGATCATCGATGAACATTCAAGCAACCCCGGATCTTTCGATCGCCGCCCTGTCGATCGATTCCCCGGCTGGCCGGATCGTATACGATGTCTCCCTTGCGCTCGGACGGGGGCGAGCGCTAACGCTCCTTGGCGAGAGCGGATCGGGCAAGTCGCTCGTGGCGCAGGCGATCATGGGCAATTTGCCGCCAGGGCTGCGTGCGACGGGGCGCGCGGTCTTCAACGGGACGGACCTTCTTGCGGAGACGCCCGCCCAACGACGCCGCCGCTGGGGCCGGAACATTTGCCTGCTGCCGCAGGAGCCGTGGCTGGCGCTGGATCCGAGCATGCGCGTCCTGCCGCAGGTGGCAGAAATACACCGCTTCGTCAAAGATAAGGATGCCACCCAAAGCGATGCGCTTGCAAGGGAGAACCTCGCCGGGGTTTCCCTCGCCAATGCGGAAGCGCTTTACCCCTTCCAGATGTCGGGCGGCATGGGACAGCGGGCAGCGATCGCGATGGCGCACGCCGCCGACAGCGAGCTTCTGATCGCGGACGAGCCGACGAAGGGCCTCGACACGGCGCTGCGGGACTCGGTGACGGCACGCCTGAAACGAGAGGTCGAAGCGGGACGCTTGCTGCTGACCATCACCCATGACGTCGCCGTCGCGAGGGCAATCGGCGGCATGATCGGAGTCATGCTCGATGGCCGGCTGGTCGAATACGCTCCCACGGAAAAGCTGCTCCAAGCGCCCGAGCACGCCTATACGAGAGCGCTTCTCGCCGCCGAGCCGGCAGGGTGGGAACGGAAGGCGTCAACGGCTTCCGGTGAGGTCGTCCTTGCCGGACGCGGACTGGCAAAGCGTTATGGTAGCAGGACCCTGTTTTCCGATCTGGACATTACGTCCGCCGCCGGCGAGATCGTCTCGATCTTCGGGCCGAGCGGCTGCGGCAAAACGACAGTCGGCAATATCCTTCTTGGCCTAATCCGGCCTGAGGCCGGAGTGGTCGAGCGCAAGTCGGGGGTGTCGCGGCTCCGCTTTCAGAAGCTCTATCAGGATCCACCGGCCGCGTTCGCGCCCCATCAGACGATTCGCAAGGGGCTCACCGATCTGGCGCGCCTCCATGCCAAGGAATGGACAGCCGTCGAGGGGTTGCTGGACCGCGTGCGCCTGCCTAAGAATTTGCTCGATCGTCTGCCCAAAGAGGTCTCGGGCGGGGAGCTACAGCGCTTTGCGTTGCTGCGCGCCCTGCTGCTGGACCCGGCATTTCTGTTCGCGGACGAGGCGACGTCACGGCTCGATCCCGTCAGCCAGAAAGAGGTGATCACGTGCCTGCAGGACATCGTCAGGGAAACCGGCCTCGCTGTCCTTTTGGTCACCCACGACCGCGACATCGCCGAAAACATATCGACGCGAATATTAGATATCGAGAACAATAGGACCATATAAAGCCGCTCATTCGACCACCGGGCCGGCTGAGACAATTCAGCTCGAATGTCCCATGGAGCTGCAATGGCGGTCCAGGCAAGCTGCTTAGGCAGAAAAGAGAATGATCGCAAGCGGGGCCGGGGCAGCCGAGCTTCGGCTGTCCCCAAGGCGACGTAATCTGAACAGGACAGATAGACCCTTTGAGGTCATTCATTCACGGCCCTTGGAATTACCGGTGTTGGCCCCGAAGCGGACAGCGCTGCTCGTGAAAGTTTCCCGACAGGCGACCGATGGCCATCTGCTGGTGCTCGGCTGGACGTTAGGGAAGGCTGGCAATGGCTGCAGCAAGATCGGGTGAGCCCGGCTTTTTTGTTGTGTGATGGAGTCCTTCACCTCGGCTGAACGGCTGTCCGGATCTGGGCCGCAACGCGGGCAATGAGGAGAGGTTTCATGATGAACCGACTTCCTTCGGGCAGTTCCTCCGGCGTCACCTTACGGCGACCCGAGACGACGAAAATCTTGATCGGTGGCCAGCGGTCATGAACACGCGCCGCCAGTTCCAGTCCGTCCATCGATCCGGGCATACAAACATCGGTCAACACCGCACGGAGGACTGGGTGCCCGGTGAGCAAGTCGATGGCTTCATCCGCGGTTGAAGCCTCATAAACTTCAAAGTCTTGCTCGCGCAGAAACATCGCAAGATCGTATCGGAGGAGAAACTCGTCATCGACAACCAGGACGGAGATTTGATCGCTTGGCACGCGGTAAGGCCCTTCCTGGTTCCCAATCGCGTAACCGGCGGTCGTGTCCCTACAGGTGGTGTAGCTCGGCGGTAGCGAAGCCGCTCGCGAGCGCGCCCTCAACAGCGCCGTAGTGAGCGGGCGGCGAAGCGGTGGTCATCGATGTTCTTCGGTAGGGTCGGGTTGCTGACACCAACCTGATTCGAAGGAACCACCGATGACCGACAACATGATGAACCTGCGTGCGCTCGTGGAGAAGTCCCCCGACGCCGATCTTTTGCGCGAGATGATCGGCTTTGCCGCCGAGCGGCTGATGGAGCTGGAGGTGGGCGCTGCCACCGGTGCCGGCTATGGCGAGAAGAACCCGCTGCGGACGGCCCAGCGCAACGGCTACCGCGAGCGGGATTGGGAGACGCGCGCCGGAACCGTCGAGCTGCGCATTCCGAAGCTCAGGAAGGGCTCTTACTTTCCGGGCTTCCTGGAGCCGCGGCGCATGGCCGAGAAGGCGCTGACGGCGGTCATTCAAGAGGCCTATGTGCAGGGAATCTCGACCCGCTCGGTCGACGATCTGGTCAAGGCCATGGGTATGAGCGGCATCTCCAAGAGCCAGGTCAGCCGGCTGTGCGAGGAGATCGACGGCAAGGTCAAGGCCTTCCTCGAGCGGCCGATCGAGGGCGACTGGCCATATCTGTGGATCGATGCCACCTACCTGAAGGTCCGCCGCGGCGGCCGCATCGTCTCCGTTGCCGTGATCATCGCCGTTGGTGTCAACAGCGACGGTCGCCGCGAGGTGCTGGGCATGGAGGTCGGCACCTCCGAAGCCGAGCCGATCTGGACGGAGTTCCTACGCAAGCTGACCCGCCGTGGCCTCAGAGGCGTCAAGCTGGTTGTCTCCGACGCCCACGAAGGCCTGAAGGTCGCCGTCACTAAGGTGCTCAACGCAACCTGGCAGCGCTGCCGGGTCCACTTCATGCGCAACGTTCTTGCCCACGCCGGCAAGAGCGGTCGGCGTGTCGTCTCCGCCTTCATCGCCACCGCCTTCGCCCAGGAGACGCCGGAAGCCGCAAGCGCCCAATGGCGCGCCGTCGCCGACCAGATCCGGCCGAAGGTGCCCAAGCTCGCCGCCATCATGGATGATGCCGAAGAAGACGTTCTCGCCTACATGACCTTCCCGAAGGAGCACCGCGCCAAGCTGCACAGCACCAACCCGATCGAGCGCCTCAACGGCGAAATCAAGCGCAGGACCGAGGTCGTCGGCATCTTCCCCAATGATGACGCCATCGTCCGCCTCGTCGGCGCGATCCTGCTCGAGCAGAACGACGAATGGGCTGTCCAACGCGCCAGATACATGACGCTAGAAACCATCAGCCAGATGAGCGATGATCCGCTCATCAGCCTGCCAGCCGTGGCGCGCTGATCATCCCGGCCCATGCCGGAGAACGCGGCGACCAAAGCCGCCACCTACACCACTCCCTGGGACATGATCTAACCGGCCCTGAGGCGTCATGTTCCTGAAGATCATAAAATCAAATGCGTCCGCTGATTGGACAGGCGCCGAGTTCGCTTACAAGATTCTTCGCTTCACGGTCGGCGAGAGCGATAGGAGAATTGCCTGAAAACCGCGGGAGGTTTCATGGCCTCGTATTCTGTTGCCTACTGGCGACCAATTTATGTGCCCTGAAGCTCGGCGAACGCTTCTCGTGATTGTCGGGGGAGCGGATTCATCTATTCTTCAGGTCAGCCTACGGCATCCGTTGGAACAAACCTCTTAGCTCAGCAGTTCGATCCACACCGAATGGAGCTTATGATGCGCTGGCGGTACCTCATAGCGTTTCTGGCCGCTGTTTCTCCGAGTTCGATCGCGCTCCCTGCCGGTGACGTTTCAGAGGCAGTCGAAGTATTCCAGCGGACGTGCCTTGCACAAAGTTCAAGCTTCGACGCGATCGCAACCGCCGCCGCGGCAGAGGGATGGAAACCTTTGCCAGAAGGCGACTTCGAGCGTCTCGCGCCTCTCGAGCACCTTGATTCCTCAAGTGGATGGATAGCCACTGATCGGGCCCTTCCGGAACCGGTTGTAATCGGCGTCACCAAGGCTCGACGGGACGGAAGGCCCGTCGAGACCTGCACCGTCGCCTTCATGAAGGTGCCTATTGAGCCATTTCTGAACGAATTTTCAGACAGTACCAATGCGGAGAAACTATCCGAAGAACCGGAAGGAACCTGGACTTCGAGGCTCTACATGCTGATTGCCGGGGACCGCAAACAGTTCGTCAAGCTTAAATACGCCCGTTCGCCCGATGGAAGTGGGCCAATGGCCGCGAGCTCAATCGCCGAGCGGTAGGATGCTTTTCGGCGTGACATGCCTCCCGTTGTAGAACTCAGACGCACTTACCCGTCACTGCCGAAAGGCACTCCGCTCAAAGGGCCTGGGTATGACCATAATAAGCAGCATCATCATAAGCATCCTGATCACAGGCCTTGCCTTCCTGGTGCTGTACCTCGTGCAAAAACTTCCGATTGATTCAACAATGAAGCAGATGGCTCAGGTCGTCGTTGTAGTCGTCGGCGTAGTTTCGTTGCTCAGCTATCTGGACGTCTTCTGAAATGCTCTGGGCTGCTGCTCCTCCTCTGGGCCGCAGTCCGGCCGGCACTTGAAATGAAGGGAACGTTTGGATCCGTATAGGCAGCGGCAACAGCACAGCGTCCACTTGCGTAAAACACCTGAATAAAATTCGGGGAAGGGCCGATTGTTAGCCTGCTGAGCCGCTCCCGGGCGTGTTAGAGCAACTCATTCCGGTCCTTGGTCGCTTTTTGCCTTGTGCCCCCCGAGTCATTGCCACTCCCGCCGCGAGTTTCGCTGCGCGCCGGTTTGCCGACTGCGCCGCCTTCATTATCCCATTCTTCCAGCGAATCCCTCATTCGCGCCACCGAAGCAGTATCCGGGCTGTCTACGTCGAAACCCGCAGCGCATGCTTCGCTGATGATGGCATCCATCAGGTCCGGATCTGAAATATCCAGATCAGGAAAAATACGCCGCAGTGCGCCGAGGGCCTCAGAAGTCGCAAGCGGCCGGGCTTCCTTCTGACACACGCTCAGAAACGCGCTTATGGCCGCGCGCACCTCAGGCGATATCTCGCGGGAGTGCTTTCTCATCATCACCTCCCAGTCCATCAAGGCTCTCAATCTAAACGCTGCCTGCGTCTCGATGTTCCTGGTTGCTCGCGAACTGGCCGCGATCTGTGATCTTGCCGACCTTCAGACATAGGTTGGATCAGTTGGGCGGCGAACGGGAGGCCTTCTCCGCAGTCAAAACCGCGAATTGAGGGCGAATTTATAATTGAGACCTCCCCTTATATCAGCCGAAAACAACGAAGCCGAGCACCTTGTTTAAATCCGATTTGAGGCCCACATATAAGTCGTTAATTTGGCTGGACCAGCCAAAACGGCGCGGCGTCAAAGGCCCCGCCATTCACCACGAAACTTAATACGAACGCCTACGCCGACGGACCCGTAGTGTCGCTTCGTTCGACTCTGGCACCGGAATTCGAGCACCGACCACGGTCGTGTCGGCTTCGGGACCGCCTCTGTTCCCGCAGAGCGCCGCCAGGACCAGCCGCACCAAGCAGACGCCTCCCCGGTGTCTGGCAACGTCTATGCGCATTCATGCATATGCCTGCGGGGCGTGCCCGCATTGCATACATGATGTAGATCATCCGGCTGATCTCGAAGCCGCACTCCAAAAGGACTACAAACAATCGTGACCGCTACAAACATTCTGGAACGCAATGGCCGTCCGATCCTCCGCGACGCAGAAACACATCCTTTGAACGTCGGTCAAGCCGTTCGGGTGAAGGGCGGGTATCGGAGATCGGCTGTGCCGGTCTATCACATCACCGGTACGCTCCCGCCGAGCGGCGGTCGCCGCAATATCGCATTCGAAATGACGACGAACATTATGAACGAGTGACGAAGCAGGACAGACTCGAGCCGGTGCGCATATCGTCTGCCGACGAAGGCCCTACTCTCATCGAAAAGACATTCGGCAAACAGATCAAGCCCGCTGCGAACGGCAGTCCGTCGCAGGACACGGGCAAAAAAATGACTGTTATGACGCTTCTGTAGAACCAAGAGGATGGCGATGAATATCGTGATTGCGTTCTACCGTATCCGGGACGTGGACGACGCGCACGCGATCGTCGGCCGCGAATCCGCGGAAGCTGCCGATCTCGACGAGGCGATAGAGATTGCGCTGGAGCTTTTGAGGACGCTCGACATGCCGCAGCGTCCGGACGCCATGACCATCACCGACGGTGATGGGAGCACGATCCATTCAAGCAGGCTCGACACGATCGAAAGTCTTGATGAAAGGCCAACACCATGAACGCCCACCGCACTGAAATTGAAACCGGGCATGCACTTGCGATCAGCATCTGGGAAAATGAAGGTGGGACTTCAGCACCCGAGCTAATGGATGACCAATACGGCCGCCGCATCGAAGCCCATCGCCCCTTGGCGATCTATCACGTGTCCGCAGGCGCACCGGCGCCTGTCAACGGCAACCTTCGCAATATAGAGCGCCGGATAAAGCGGCTCAGCCTATCGCGCCCCCGCGCGGCAGCTTTGCGTGGAACAGAGGCACGCTGAGGATGACGCTTCTGTTTCCGAATCCGAGTCGCAGCCTTTATGAAAAGCGAAACGCCGTTCGATTCATCGGCCATGACGGTATGTTCGAGGTGCGGTTTTTCGTCGAGGCCGATGCGCTCGTGATATCGGATGCTGAATTGGGCAGGTCGGAAATCTCGGAATCGAAGCTCCTTTCTGCTTTTGATGCGTTGCGGCTGTCCATCTACGATGTCGCACGCACGGCCTATTTCAGTGGCCGCCCTGATTCCTACACGCTGACCGCCGCCGATTTCCGCAAGGATGGATCGAGATGCTGATCCGCTATGGTTATGAGATCACGTTGAACTTCCAGCAACCGACCGCGTTGGTATGCCTGCTGTCGGTCCACAAGGATCGCGCGGCCGATATCCGGGTTCCTGAAACAACATTCGCTGCTCCCGATGTGCCGACGTCGACCTATCGCGATCTCTTCGGCAACCGCTGCCGGCGGCTTGTCGCACCGGCGGGTGACCTGACGATATGGGGCGATGCCACGATCTCGGACGACGGCAAACCGGACAAAGTGCTGCCAGCCGCCCAGGAACTCCCGGTGCCGGAGTTGCCGGACGATTGCCTCGCCTATCTCATGGGCAGCCGCTATTGCGAGACCGACCGTCTCAGCCAGAGCGCTTGGGACAGGTTCGGCGCGGTCGCGCCCGGTTGGGGGCGTGTGCAAGCTATCTGCGATTTCGTGCATGACCATATTCGCTTCGACTACACGCAGGCCCGGTCGACGCGGACGGCCTTCGAAGTCTTTCATGAGCGCGTTGGTGTCTGCCGCGACTTCGCACATCTTGCGGTCACACTTTGCCGCTGCCTCAACATTCCCGCACGCTATATCAACGGTCATCTCGGCGATATCGGCGTCCAGGTCGTCGACCCGATGGATTTCAGTGCCTGGATCGAGGTCTTCCTGGACGATGGATGGCACACGTTTGATCCGCGCAACAATACGCCGCGTGTCGGCAGGATCGTGGTTGCGCGCGGCCGTGACGCGGCCGATGTCCCCTCATCAACTCGTTCGGGCCGCACGTCTTGAAGTCGTTCCGGGTGTGGACTTATGAGGTGTCGGCCTTGCAATAGCGGCATGGAACATGGGCCAGCCACGATCGAAACGCAGGAGCCATTCCCGGCATGAACGACAGCCTCGCACGGCTTCCCCAGGAACCGGCAGATCGGCTTACCAAGCCGTTCATGCAATTCCTCCGCATCGAGGCTACGGCGGGCATTGTCCTCTTGCTCAGCACGCTCTTGGCGCTCAGCCTTGCGAACACCGCGTGGTCGACGTCATTTCTCGCCTTGTGGGAGATGCCTGCGGGCATCAGAGTTGGCGACATTCAGATCTCCCGTTCGCTGAAGCACTGGATCAACGACGGTCTGATGACGCTCTTTTTCTTCGTCATCGCCCTTGAGCTAAAGCGCGAGCTGGTGCTGGGGGAGTTACGCAACCCGCGTATGGCCGCTCTCCCAGTCGCCGCTGCTTTCGGCGGGATGGCGGTGCCGGCCGGTCTGTTCTCTCTGCTTGTCGGCGGCGGGCCGGGTGCGAGCGGCTGGACCACCGTGATGTCCACCGATACGGCCTTCGTCATCGGGTGCCTTGCCGTGCTCGGTTCGCGCATACCAGGGAGCTTGCGGCTCTTCCTGCTCTCTCTCGCGATCTTCGACGATGTCGGCGCCATCCTGGTCGTGGCGATCGGCTATGGCGAGGCCTTGAATTGGGCCGCACTTGGTACCGCCGGCCTCGGACTTGCCGTCGTCGCAGCTATCGCGCGTCTGGGCATCCGCAGCATTCCGGTCTATTTCGCAATAGGTGGTGGCATCTGGCTGGCATTCGACGCATCGGGCGTTCACGCGACGCTCACCGGAGTTGTTCTTGGATTGATGACGCCGGCGCGGAGTTGGGTGAGCGACGCCCGCCTCCATGCGATACTCGACCGGGTGAGCGCCCATCCGCCCGGCGATCATTCGAGCCGCGACACGGCGGCACGCAGCGACCTTCATCGGGCAGGCGTCGCGACGCGCGAAGCACTGTCGCCGATCGAGCGTCTCGAGATGGCTCTCCATCCCTGGGTCGCCTTCGTGATCATGCCGTTTTTTGCCCTCTCTAACGCGGGCGTTCCGATAGGAGACGCAAACTTCGACATTCCCCTCACGATCGCAATTTTCGCCGCCTTCGTGGTCGGCAAGCCCGCTGGCATTGTGCTCTTGAGTTTCCTCGCCGTGAAACTGCGCCTCGCGACTCGTCCAGACGAGCTACCCTGGAGCCTATTGGCAGCCGGTAGCCTGCTGACCGGGATCGGCTTCACCATGGCTCTGTTCATTGCCGAACTTGCTTTCGAGCCCCAGCTTCTGAACTCCGTCAAACTTGGTGTTCTCGGCGCTTCCGTCATCTCGGCAACCCTCGGTCTTCTGGCGTTGACCTGGCTGACGTCTCCTGGCAGGCGATAGTCCAGATCGCTCCGTCGGCCGCCATAGCGTAGAGCCTCCCCACCCTGCGTTCCAACCGGTCGCAGGGTGTCATGATCAGGACCAGCAGGGCCGCAGTAAAATGCCGATCCACATCGCTAGTCTGGATCGGCACCGGCCAGCCCTCAATCGCGCAACAGGCGCGGTGCAGCGGTGCTTTGCCCTAAACTGGCGGCCAAAACCACAGGATCAAAGGCACACCCAGCACGAGCACAATGAACGAGAGCGGCAGCCCCAACCTCCAATAGTCGCCGAAGCGATAACCGCCCGGACCCAGCACCAAGGTGTTGCACTGGTGTCCGACAGGCGTGAGAAAATCGCAGGCCGCACCCACCGCGACTGCCATCAGAAAGGCGTCCGGATTGTAGCCAAGGCGCTGAGCAAGGGTAACAGCAATCGGGGCAACGACGAGAACGGTGGCTGCATTGTTCAAAAACGGCGTTGCGGCCATTGCGACCACCATGATCATTGCAAGCGCGCCGTAGAGGGACAAAGTGCTAGCAAGTTGAGCGAGGCCGCCGGCGATTAGGTCGGCACCACCGGTCGTCCGGATTGACTCGCTGACCGGAACGAGAGCGCCGAGCATGATCAGGATCGGCCAGTCGATGGCTTCGTAAGCTTCCCGGAGCGAAAGTGACCCGAGAAGTACCGTCAGGACCGCAGCCGTAAAGAAAGCCGTTGCGACAGGCAACAGACCCAGAGCGGTTAGCACCATGGCACCAGCCAGCACCAGCACCGGAACCAGGCCCTTTCGCGGATTTCCCAAGCGAATTTCACGCTCGGCCAAGGGAAGAAGACCGAGTTCCACCAGTTTTGTGGGGAGAAGTACGAGATCGCCCTTCAAAACGAGAACGTCGCCTGGTCTTAATGCGATGTCGCGCAATCGCTCGGTGAAGCGCTGGCTGCTTCGGCTCACTGCGAGCAGATTGATGTTGAAGCGATCATGCAGCGCCAAGCGCTTGGCGGTTTGCCCGATCAAGGCCGATTTCGGGCCGATAACCACCTCAATTCCCGCAATCTCCTCATCTACTCCCTTCGCTTCCGTCGGACGGTCGTGCCCCTCCAGTTCCAGACGCGTGCGCCTGATGGCTCGCTCCAGCGCCTGAGGGTCTCCTTCCAACAGAACGATATCGTCCTGACGAAGGACAATATCCGGCAGTGGAATCATACGTTCGACCTGATTGCGAATAAGGCCTGTGACCAGGACCTCGTCGTCCAACAAGGCTGACAGGTGACTGATCGACTTGCCGACGACGGAGGAAGAGGCAGTGATGCGAGCCTCGGTCATGTAGTCCTTGATGTTCAGCGCCTTCTCCATTGACGGGACCGCCTCACGCTCCCCGGGGAGCAGCCGATAGCCAAACGCCAGAAAGACTACTCCGGCCGCGGCGAGACCTATGCCGACAGGGGTGAAATCGAACATGTTGAAGGGGCGGCCCGTCAGCTCCTCGCGCATTCGGGACACGACGACATTCGGTGATGTCCCAACGAGGGTCGTGAGCCCGCCAAGCAGGGAACCGAACGCCATCGGCATGAGAAAAGACGAAGGGGAAGCTTTCGACCGGCGCGCCATCTGGAACGCGACTGGGATCATCATCGCCAGCGCGCCGATGTTCTTGATGAAGACGGACAGAACCGAGACGGTCGTCACGAGAATAACAACCTGGCCCTGTACAGAGGTGACGCTCGGGGCCACCCGATGGAGAAACGCCTCTATGACACCACTGCGCTCGATGGCGGCACTGACGACGAGCGCGCTGGCAACAATGATGACAATGTCATCCCCGAAGCCGGAGAACGCTGCCTTATGCGGCACGATGCCGGTGAAAACTGCGGCAAGCAACGCGAGAACCGCAATGAGGTCGTAACGGAGCCGTCCCCATATGAAAGCGACCATTAGGCCGATCAGAATGGCGAAGGCGAAACCCTGAGCCTGTGTCATGGATAAAATGCCGACCAACTCTTCCCAATGTCAGGTCCATTTTACTCGCCTGAAGGAGCTAATGTCGGGGTAACTTACCAGGTTCATTCGACAGCGCGGCACTCCCAAAGTCCGTCCAGACTTTTGGAGCTTCGTAGTGCGGATGCGCGCATGATCAGAAGACTACAGGATGCCTCCGAACAGGACGGAATAGACAATCACGGCAATCGCCAGAGTAAAGGCAAGCGATACGAACAGGCGCGTGAAATCGTAGGTATAGAAGCGGGCGGGAATGAGATTTTTCATTGCCATTTCCTAAGTTTCGTTTGTCGGAATACCCAAAGCGCCGCGTCCGCTGCGCTTCAAGATAAAGTGCGACTGCAACTCGTGCTGACCCTGCCGAGGATGTCCGCGGGAACTTGGATATCGGTCATAATGGTTGCTACGAGTTCGTCGCGCTTCGCACGATTGTCGTAGCCCTTCAGTGTTGCGAGGTCGGTGCTGCTGGCAGATGCCATTCGCCCTGCCGCACTTGAACAGATGCCCGCAAGGGCAGCCACTCTGGCCTCCTCGACCGCTTGGGTGCTGGCAGTGGTGGTGGTAATCCATCCAGCATTGAAGCCGATGATCGGCGCCGCGAAAAGTCCGACGAACAGACCGATCACGTAGGGCTTTGTCCGCTCGAGGATTTGATCGAATGTCATGATTTCATTCCCTTTAATCAGGTTGATTATCGGGATCGTTGCAGGCCCGTGCTCGGACCAGGAGCCAATGGCAATCCAGATTTTTTACGGTGCGCCATAAAATAGGTAAAGTAAACAACTAATTTAGCTCCTCATTAACAAATACGTTTCAGCCGGTGTTCGTAGAAAATTTCGGCATCCATACGCAAAATAGCGCCGCGTCTGGCACGCCTATATTTAGAGAATTCGAATTTTATTTTCTTCGGAAACTGCTTTCATCTCAAAAATACACGGTAATGCCACAATTAATGGATAGAGCTTCTTACTTGCCTTTTTGCTTCATCAGAGGCACGAAACCAAGGTCACCGCTCCGCATATCCACAGTCCGGGCCGCCAATTGCGGCCTTGCTCCAATGCGGCAGTACAGAGCGGAGCGGTGCGCGCTCAAGTGCGCCAAACGGGCCGGTTTAATCTCACGACGACGAAGCCACGGAACAGGAGGGCAGCATGTTTGCCCGGACGACGCATCGAACGGTCCATTTTGACCAACCGTTCTGGTTGCCAGACCTCGGTGAAATGGTCCCGGCTGGCGACTACGAGGTCGATGAGGACGAGGAATTGATCGAAGGCATCTCCTGGCTCGCCTATCGCCGTGTGGCGACCTTTATCAAGCTACCAGCCACGGCCGAGAACAAATACCGAATGCGGCTGATAGCGATCGATCCTGAGGAGCTTGAACGCCTGACGGCAGTCGATCGCAACGAAGCCGCGATCTTCCCGTCACTTTCACCATAGGCAACACCCATGCGCCATCATCTATTCCCGATCGGTCTGTCAGTGCGGCTTAAGGATCGCGCAAATATTTCCCCTCGTGCGGCGGAAACCTATCAGATCACCGCCAAACTCCCTCTGAGAGACAATTCGCCTCAGTATCGCATGCGCAATAATGAACTCGGCCAAGAGCGCGTGAGCAACGAAGATAGTCTGGAGCCGATTGACGGGCTGAACATCGGATAACTGATCAGCGTTCAGTCGTCGCGCAGGCGACTGCGGGGAGGAGAGCTGCAGATGAAAAGCAAACACGAAGAACACGCGCTCGCCCTCAGCACATGGGAATCCGAAGGGCGCGCGCCGAACCGATCCGGACAGCGCGATGAGTATGGCCGCCGTTTCGATGGCGACGGAACGTATACGATCTATCACCTCTTCACCGGAGAGACTGCAGAGATCGGCTCATGGAAGATGGAAGGGCTCAACCCTAAAAATGCAGCGCGAGCGCTGCGTATTCTCAATACCCCAAGCTGGCCGTGATCGTGCACCTGTCGAACAGCACCAGCCGGGCTGCCCTCGCAGGGCACACCGCGCGGGTCAAGAATATCAACACGCCTTTGCGCCGCACCGACATACTCGGCGTGACATTGCCGGGTACGTCGGAACAACTGTCACCACAGCTCACGTGCCACCAGGCGATCAAGCCGGTCCGCGCAGCGGGCCGAGGCATGCCCGCAAGACCACGAAGCCGATATTCCTCGCGTTGTCACATTCGGCTAAACGAACCGCCACACAGATACTCTAGTGGCGCGATAGCGCGGCGTCTAAGGGCGCGCTAAAATGCCAGCATGACCCAGCGATACGAATTGCATGATGACAGCAACGGCTTGTGGAGCGTGATTGATCGCTTCACCGGCTGGCCTGCTCGATGGCGAGGCATATCGCAGACCGGTCTCGACTATTTCGATGCGGACGATCTAACTGACTTGCTTAATCTGCTGGACGAACGCAGACGAGCGAAAGGCAGGCCGGAAAGCGACGGCCTAGAGTGATCGGAAACGCCGCGTTGCACAATCCAATAGAACGAAAACAGTAGCTGGTCGGTCCTTGATAGCGAAACGGGCGGGCCTGCCGGCACGCGCAGTGCGGCGACAGCGGCCTGCGTGGGAGCATGGCCCGCGCCTTAGGGGCATGAACCGGATTGACTTCGTCAGCATGGACACAAAGCAATAGCGATGGGCCAGGGCGATCTGGTCCCCAGCGTACTTGCCTTAATAACCTGCCCGATTTAGCGTGCCCCTGGCCGCAATACCTGCTGAGCTGGCCAGGGACCGATATGGTTGTACCGATCGACAGAAGAAGCTGCCGATCGACCACCTCGGCGGGAATGTCTGTACGAATAGCAAGACCATCAGCCGCTTCGAACTCGAGGAACGGGTCGTGTCGGCCGTGCCCGACAATCTCCGCGGAGCTGACAATCTCGACCGGATCAACCGCGACACAAGGCCGCGGTTGCACGCGGTCAGCAACGAGCGACGGCGGAATCAGAACGGCTGCGAACCGAGATCAGCACGATTGAGACGAAGCAGAAAGCAATCGGCGAGAAGATCGCCGAACGTCTGATGACCGGGCACGCTGCCATCCCGGCCCTGGACCACATGCTCGATGAACTGGAACAGCAGCGCCTGACGCTGGCCAGGCAATTGGATATCCTTCCGGCGACTTCAGGGCCTGTCGCGACGCCGCCGCTCAATGGCGGCCTGCTCAGAAGCGCGATCACGGCGGTCAGAACCATGCTGTCGACGCGAGAGGATGCATTCGACGAGAGCTGGATATCTCTGGCCCGCCAACTTATCCAGAAAGTGGTGATCGCACCATCGGCGGACGGCAAATCGGCGGAGCTTACCATCCATGGCCGCCTCGCAGCCATCCTGGCCGCCCAGGACGCCTGGCGTGATGTCTCACGGGAACTGCGGGATCAGCAATCTGCGGAGTACGTCCGCATGCGTTCGTCGGGCGCGTTCAAGTCGCTGGCCGACAAAACAAAATTCCTTCGCCGCTGCGAGGCCTTGCTGGCCGAGCGGGAGAAGGAACGGCTGCTATTACAAGTCTCAGTGGTTGCGGGGGCAGGATTTGAACCTGCGGCCTTCAGGTTATGAGCCTGACGAGCTACCGGGCTGCTCCACCCCGCGTCAAGTCGTCGAATTCCGAGTTGTGTTGGCCCGGTCTTGGGAGGGGCCGCGTGTGTGCGAGAAGATGTTTTTGACTTGCGCTTTGCAGACCTGGCAGCGACCTACTCTCCCGCGTCTTAAGACGAAGTACCATCGGCGCTGGGGCGTTTCACGGCCGTGTTCGGAATGGGAACGGGTGCAGCCACCCCGCCAGAACCACCAGGTCGGCAAAGCGCAAGTTTTGCTCCCGGAGGGAGCAATTGTGAGAAGCTGGTGAGGCTTTCGCCTCTTTTTTTGAACACGTCTTTTGTCTGCCGCCCCGGCCGAATGCCGCAAGCGCAGAGCGCGTCGCGCCTTGTGGCGCGCGCCGTCCGCAGCGAAGCGATCTTCCGATCGCGACAGCGTGAGGACAGAGATAGCATCATCAAACTTCGTTTGATGAGCATAGGCAACAAGAACGATCAAGCCGATCGAACGATTAGTACCGGTAAGCTTCATGCGTTGCCGCACTTCCACACCCGGCCTATCAACGTGGTCGTCTTCCACGGTTCTCGAGGGAATACTCGTTTTCAGGTGGGTTTCCCGCTTAGATGCCTTCAGCGGTTATCCCTTCCATATATAGCTACCCTGCTATGCCCTTGGCAGGACAACAGGTCCACCAGAGATATGTCCATCCCGGTCCTCTCGTACTAGGGACAGATCCTGTCAATATTCCTACACCCACGGCAGATAGGGACCGAACTGTCTCACGACGTTCTGAACCCAGCTCACGTACCGCTTTAATTGGCGAACAGCCAAACCCTTGGGACCTGCTCCAGCCCCAGGATGCGATGAGCCGACATCGAGGTGCCAAACAACCCCGTCGATATGGACTCTTGGGGGTCATCAGCCTGTTATCCCCGGCGTACCTTTTATCCGTTGAGCGATGGCCCTTCCACGCGGGACCACCGGATCACTATGACCGACTTTCGTCTCTGCTCGACTTGTCAGTCTCGCAGTCAGGCGGGCTTATGCCATTGCACTCGACGAGCGATTTCCGACCGCTCTGAGCCCACCATCGCGCGCCTCCGTTACTCTTTCGGAGGCGACCGCCCCAGTCAAACTACCCACCATACACTGTCCCGGATCCGGATGACGGACCGCGGTTAGACATCCATGACGATAAGGGTGGTATTTCAAGGATGGCTCCACAGGAACTGGCGTCCCTGCTTCAAAGCCTACCACCTATCCTACACATGCCGACACGAATGCCAGTGTAAAGCTATAGTAAAGGTGCACGGGGTCTTTCCGTCTGACCGCAGGAACCCCGCATCTTCACGGGGAATTCAATTTCACTGAGTCTGCGTTGGAGACAGCGGGGAAGTCGTTACGCCATTCGTGCAGGTCGGAACTTACCCGACAAGGAATTTCGCTACCTTAGGACCGTTATAGTTACGGCCGCCGTTTACTGGGGCTTCGATTCAGAGCTTGCACCCCTCCTCTTAACCTTCCAGCACCGGGCAGGCGTCAGACCCTATACGTCGTCTTGCGACTTCGCAGAGCCCTGTGTTTTTGATAAACAGTCGCTACCCCCTGGTCTGTGCCACCCCATCATGGTTGCCCATAATGGGGTCACGCTTCTTCCGAAGTTACGCGTGCAATTTGCCGAGTTCCTTCAACGCAGTTCTCTCAAGCGCCTTGGTATACTCTACCTGACCACCTGTGTCGGTTTCGGGTACGGTCTATACGGTGGAGCTATTTCCCGGGACCGCGTCCAAGCCTGGACAATCCAATAAGTCCAGACAAGTTAAGCGATCCGTCACTACCACCAGGCCCACGAATATTAACGTGGTTCCCATCGACTACGCGTGTCCGCCTCGTCTTAGGGGCCGGCTAACCCTGCTCAGATTAACTTTAAGCAGGAACCCTTGGTCTTTCGGCGAGAGGGTCTCTCACCCTCTTTATCGTTACTCATGTCAACATTCGCACTTCCGATACCTCCAGGACCCCTCACGGGTATCCCTTCACAGGCTTACGGAACGCTCCGCTACCACGTGCCTTGCGGCACATCCTCAGCTTCGGTGCATGGCTTCAGCCCCGTTACATTTTCGGCGCAAAGACCCTTATTTAGACCAGTGAGCTGTTACGCTTTCTTTAAATGATGGCTGCTTCTAAGCCAACATCCTGGTTGTTTTGGGATCCTCACATCCTTTCCCACTTAGCCATGACTTGGGGACCTTAGCTGGAGGTCAGGGTTGTTGCCCTTTTCACGACGGACGTTAGCACCCGCCGTGTGTCTGCCGACTAGTACTCCCCGGTATTCGGAGTTTGGTTAGGATCAGTAAGACGGTGAGTCCCCATAGCCCATCCAGTGCTCTACCCCCGGGGGTATTCGGTCGACGCTCTACCTAAATAGATTTCGCGGAGAACCAGCTATTTCCGAGTTTGATTGGCCTTTCACCCCTAGCCACAAGTCATCCCAATCTATTGCAACAGATGCGGGTTCGGTCCTCCAGTTGGTGTTACCCAACCTTCAACCTGCTCATGGCTAGATCACTCGGTTTCGGGTCTAATGCGACATACTAAGGCGCCCTATTCAGACTCGCTTTCGCTACGCCTACACCTACCGGCTTAAGCTTGCATGTCACACTAAGTCGTTGACCCATTATACAAAAGGTACGCCGTCACCCTTGCGGGCTCCGACTGTTTGTAGGCATCCGGTTTCAGGTTCTATTTCACTCCCCTTGTCGGGGTGCTTTTCACCTTTCCCTCACGGTACTTGTTCGCTATCGGTCATGCACGAGTACTTAGGCTTGGAGAGTGGTCTCC